>NZ_JBLWXG010000004.1:0-383330 GCF_048267565.1 Pseudophaeobacter sp.
CCTGGCGACAACCTGAAGTTCGACGTTGAACTGATTGCGCCTATCGCGATGGAAAACGGCCTGCGTTTCGCCATCCGTGAAGGCGGCCGCACCGTCGGCGCCGGCGTTGTGTCCAAAATCACCGAGTGATTTTGAAACAGTGGTGACAGGGTATTCGCGCCTCGGCGCTAATGTCCCAAGACCCACACTGGCGAAAAGATAAAGAGGGCGCCCTTCGGGGCGCTCTTTTCTGTTGCTGTAACGTCTGAACAGGGCAGGGCTTGGCCGGTGGCGCTCTTGAAAAAAGCTCCAGTGGTGTTCTTCAGGAAGCGGGATGGATAGGCCATGGGTGAAGGAACGGTGCCTTCACATTTCCAAACCTCCTCCAGACCCGCCGAACGCCCGATCCGCAACTGTTTCGCGCGCGAAACCTCTTGCTCCATGCGCCGTTCGGGCGTATAGGGCGCTAGTTCCCTGGTGGAACTGTAAGGCGGGGTGATTCCCGCCTTTTGGGTTCGATGAGGGTAAGCGGTGGTCGCTGCCCCTCCTCTCAACCTCAACGCCTAGATAAAGGCTGACTAATGCAAAGCCAAAATATCCGTATTCGGCTGAAGGCATTTGACTATCGTGTACTGGATTCCAGCACACAAGAGATCGTCAACACTGCCAAGCGGACCGGCGCGACTGTTCGCGGCCCGATCCCACTGCCAAACAAGATCGAGAAATTCACTGTTCTGCGTGGCCCCCACGTTGACAAGAAATCTCGTGACCAGTTCGAGATCCGTACGCACAAGCGTATGCTCGACATCGTTGATCCGACCCCCCAGACCGTGGACGCGCTGATGAAGCTCGACCTGGCCGCTGGTGTGGACGTCGAGATCAAGCTGCAATCTTAAGAACGGAGGGTATAAATAATGCGCTCTGGTATTATTGCAAAAAAAGTTGGCATGACTCGCCTGTTCTTGGAAGATGGTCAGCAGATCCCTGTGACCGTTCTTCACCTGGACGGCCTGCAGGTTGTGTCTCAGCGTACCGATGACAAGGACGGCTACACAGCTGTTCAGCTTGGTGCGGGTTCCGCAAAGGTTAAGCGCGTCTCCAAGGCGATGCGTGGTCACTTCGCGGCCTCCAAGGTAGAGCCCAAGCGTAAGCTCGTGGAATTCCGCGTGCCTGCCGATGCTCTCATCGAAGTTGGCGCCGAAATCTCGGCCGAGCACTTCCTGGAAGGTCAAAAAGTCGACGTGACCGGCACATCGATCGGTAAAGGTTTTGCCGGTGCGATGAAGCGCTGGAACTTTGGTGGTCTGCGCGCGTCGCACGGTGTTTCGATCTCGCACCGTTCGCACGGTTCGACAGGTCAGTGTCAGGATCCCGGCAAGGTTTTCAAAGGCAAGAAGATGGCTGGTCACATGGGTGCTGCCCGCGTTACCACACAGAACCTGGAAGTCGTCAAAACTGACGCTGACCGCGGTCTGGTCTTCATCAAAGGCGCCGTACCTGGTCCAAAGTCTGGCTGGGTCACCGTCAAGGATGCCGTGAAGAAGAAAGCTCCTGAAGGTCTTCCCTTCCCAGCCGGTATCAAAGCCGCTGCGAGCGAAGCCCCTGCGGAAGGTGGTGAAGCATGAAACTTGATGTGATGAATCTCGACGGCAGCAAAGCTGGCGACATCGAGCTGAACGCCGATCTCTTTGGTCTGGAGCCTCGTGCAGACATCCTGCACCGTGTGGTTCGCTGGCAGCGTAACAACGCACAGGCCGGTACCCACAAGGTAAAGACCCGTTCGGAAGTCAAATACTCGACCAAGAAGATCTATCGCCAAAAAGGCACCGGTGGCGCACGCCACGGCGCCCGCTCGGCACCGATCTTCCGCGGTGGTGGTATCTACAAAGGCCCCGTTGTGCGTTCGCACGGCCACGAGCTGACCAAAAAGTTCCGCAAGCTGGGTCTGCGTCACGCGCTGTCCGCCAAGGCAAAAGCCGGTGAACTGGTTGTGATCTCTGACGCTGCTGCCGAAGGCAAAACCGGTGCTCTGGCCAAACAGGTTGCAAACCTGGGCTGGAAACGCGCGCTGGTCATCGACGGGTCCGCAGTGAACGAAGGCTTCCTGAAAGCGTCGCGCAACATTGAAGGTCTGGATATCCTGCCGACAATGGGTGCGAACGTCTATGACATCCTGAAGCGGGACACCCTGGTTATCACCAAGGCCGGTCTCGAAGCACTGGAGGCTCGTTTGAAATGAACGCCAAGGCAGAACACTACGACGTGATCCGCAAGCCGATCATTACCGAGAAAACCACCATGGCATCCGAAAACGGTGCGGTTGTTTTTGAAGTTGCGATCGACAGCAACAAACCCCAGATCAAAGAAGCTGTTGAAAGCCTCTTTGGTGTGAAAGTGAAGGCGGTCAACACCTCCATCACCAAGGGTAAAGCCAAGCGGTTCCGCGGCCAGATCGGCCGTCGCAAAGACGTGAAAAAGGCCTATGTGACGCTCGAAGAGGGCAACACAATCGACGTGTCCACCGGACTCTGAGATCAGGTTCTTTTGAACTGACTAGAAAGGCCCTAGCTGTAAAGCGGGGGCCTTTTTTCGTTGGGGGCGTGCTATCGAGAGGGCGGCGCCTGACCCTAGTTGGGTGCGAAAACGCTCGCTCAGTTTTTTATGGAAACCTTTGGTTTGAGCGGGAGAGGCTGCAGGGAAGTGTCCTGCGCGGAATCAAGGCCGCAGGCCGCCGCGCCAGCGCCGTCCCGCCCCAATGGGGCGGCGCTTTGGCAGGTGCCGCCTATGTCGGTGAGGTCGTACGGACTTGGCTGGAATAAAGTGCCAAACGCGCTGTTAAGGGCGCCACCCCGCGGGACGGCGCTGGCGCCCTCTCGTCTTTTTCAGTGTTGCTCTGTAGTTGTGAGTATAACAGGGGCGAACGAAAGAGTTGCAATTGGATACGAATGGTTTTTTTGGCTGGGCTTCGAAGTTGAGCGGAGACGTTTCATTTTTTGTCGCCCCGATTGTGCAACCTCCATCGGGGACATTTCTTGGTAACCTTCTGTCGGATGCTGCTCCTTCGTTACTAGGTGCTGTTGTCGGGGGTGGGATCGCCTTTTGTGTGGCTCGCTGGTCGTTTAACAGGGCTGCCGATACAGATGCCATGCGTCGCAAAGATGATCGGCTAAGTGTTGGGGCTGAGTCTGCATATTCTGGATATGTGAAATTGTGGCACTGGGTGAACCTTCTTGCCAACCAAAAAGCATTGATCGACGGTGCCTACGAATATGCGGAGAAATCAGGTCATCCAGTGCAAGAACCGTGTGATGTGGTGCCCGCATTTGTTGGTCGTTCGATTGAGCCGGATTTTCTGAAGCCCTGTGAGTATTCTTTTCTGGTAAAAGGGGGCGAGACGGACCTTATCGCGGACCTTCATCTGCTGGAGCAACGCGCGGCAAATACCGCATCGCTTATGCTTCAGTATCGCCAGCTCGCGATTGAATTCGAGCGTTGGCGCGAGGGCGTCACCATGCAGCCGGCTATCTTCGAAAATCGTGTTGTAGATGCCATTCCGCCGAACTTGGAGGGGGTTGCGCAGGGTAAGCGTGCCAACATGAATGAGATCATGAGAGCCATTCGGAAGGACTTGAACGATGATCTTCTTCACGGTGACAAGGTTGTGCAAAAGTTCATAGATGCATCGCATCGCCACCACGGGGACCACTTTCCCCACATGAAATTTTGCGAATCAGAGGGGTGATCACGGCCTGCGGCTATTGACCATTGCCAGCCACCCCCAACCCTGCTACATCCGCCCAATCCTACTGGCCTCAGATTCGTTCTGGGGCCGTATTCTTTGTGGGATTATTTGAGCTGGGGACCTTAGGGGCCCTAAAGACTGGCCACCTTAGTAGTCATTGTTCCATAGGGGCAGGCGGACGGGGGGCTTACACATAGCGGATCCAAAGACAACAACCTAAGGATCTGCAACGGTGGGGCAACCCATCGTAGCTAAACGGAAGACAGAAAGCATGGCACTCAAGTCGTATAAGCCGACGACGCCGGGCCAGCGTGGGCTGGTTCTGATCGACCGTTCGGAGCTTTGGAAAGGGCGTCCGGTTAAATCTCTCACTGAGGGTTTGACCAAATCGGGCGGCCGGAACAACACCGGACGGATCACTTCACGCCGCCGCGGCGGTGGCGCAAAGCGTCTCTACCGGATCGTTGACTTCAAACGGAACAAATTTGATGTTGCGGCAACCGTTGAACGGATCGAATATGACCCGAACCGGACCGCATTCATCGCACTGATCAAATATGAAGACGGTGAGCAGGCCTATATCCTGGCGCCACAGCGTTTGGCGGTTGGTGACAAGGTTATTGCCTCGGCAAAAGCCGACATCAAACCCGGTAACGCAATGCCCTTCTCGGGTATGCCCATCGGTACCATCATCCACAACATCGAGATGAAGCCAGGCAAAGGCGGCCAGATCGCCCGTGCTGCCGGGACTTATGCTCAGTTCGTTGGTCGTGATGGTGGCTACGCTCAGATCCGCCTGTCCTCGGGTGAACTGCGCATGGTCCGTCAGGAATGCCTGGCAACCATTGGTGCCGTGTCGAACCCAGACAACTCGAACCAGAACTACGGTAAAGCTGGCCGTATGCGTCACAAGGGCAAGCGTCCTTCGGTTCGTGGTGTTGTTATGAACCCGATCGATCACCCACACGGTGGTGGTGAAGGTCGTACCTCTGGTGGTCGTCACCCGGTAACCCCATGGGGTAAGCCGACCAAAGGTAAGCGTACCCGCAACAAAAACAAAGCGTCGCAAAAGCTGATCATCCGCTCGCGTCACGCCAAGAAGAAGGGACGTTAATTTATGTCTCGCTCTGTATGGAAAGGTCCCTTTGTCGACAGCTACGTGCTTAAGAAAGCCGAAGCTGCGCGCGAGTCGGGCCGCAACGAAGTCATCAAGATTTGGTCTCGTCGTTCCACCATTCTGCCCCAGTTCGTGGGTCTGACATTTGGTGTGTACAACGGTCACAAACACATTCCTGTCAACGTCTCGGAAGACATGATCGGTCAGAAGTTCGGTGAGTATTCGCCAACTCGTACCTATTATGGTCACGCCGCAGACAAAAAAGCGAAGCGGAAGTAAGTCATGGGTAAGGTACAAAACCCCCGCCGCGTGGCAGACAACGAAGCAATGGCGAAAACGCGCATGCTCCGTACCAGCCCGCAAAAGCTGAACTTGGTTGCCCAGATGATCCGTGGCAAAAAGGTTGACAAGGCGCTGACCGATCTGACCTTCTCGAACAAGCGTATTGCGCAGGATGTGAAGAAATGCCTTCAGTCCGCCATCGCCAATGCCGAGAACAACCACAACCTGGACGTCGACGAGCTGATCGTTGCCGAGGCCTGGGTCGGTAAGAACATGACCCTGAAGCGTGGTCGTCCACGTGCCCGCGGTCGTTTCGGCAAGATCTTGAAACCGTTCGCTGAGATCACCATCAAGGTGCGTCAAGTTGAGGAGCAAGCCTAATGGGACATAAAGTCAATCCGGTTGGCATGCGCCTGCAAATCAACCGCACCTGGGACAGCCGCTGGTACGCCGACACCAAAGATTTTGGTGATCTGCTGCTGGAAGACATCAAGCTGCGCGATTTCATCAAGGAAGAGTGCAAGCAGGCTGGCATCGCCCGCGTGATCATTGAACGCCCTCACAAGAAATGCCGTGTGACAATCCACACAGCACGTCCTGGCGTGATCATCGGTAAAAAAGGCGCTGACATCGAAGTGCTTCGCAAGAAGCTGGCCTCGATGACTGCTTCGGAACTGCACCTCAACATCGTTGAAGTTCGCAAGCCCGAGCTGGACGCGCAGCTGGTTGGTGAGTCCATCGCTCAGCAGCTGGAACGTCGTGTATCTTTCCGTCGCGCGATGAAGCGTGCCGTACAGTCTGCCATGCGTATGGGCGCCCTGGGTATCCGGGTGAACGTTGCTGGCCGTCTGGGTGGTGCTGAAATCGCCCGTACCGAATGGTACCGCGAAGGTCGTGTGCCGCTGCACACTCTGCGCGCCGACATCGATTACGCTCACAACGAAGCCATGACACCTTACGGTATCATCGGGATCAAAACCTGGATCTTCAAAGGCGAGATCATGGAACACGATCCTCAGGCACGTGACCGTAAAGCACAGGAACTCCAGGACGGCCCTGCACCTCGTGGTGCTGGTGGCGGTCGTCGCTAAGGAGAGAATAGATGCTTCAACCAAAGCGTACAAAATTCCGTAAAATGCACAAAGGCCGGATCAAAGGCGACGCCAAAGGCGGCTCCGATCTGAACTTTGGCACCTACGGCCTCAAGGCAACCACACCTGAGCGCGTTACTGCGCGTCAGATTGAAGCTGCCCGTCGTGCCATGACCCGTCACATGAAACGTCAGGGTCGTGTCTGGATCCGTATCTTCCCAGATACTCCAGTGACCTCCAAGCCCGTCGAAGTTCGTATGGGTAAAGGTAAAGGTTCCGTGGATTATTGGGCATGCAAGGTCAAACCTGGCCGCGTGATGTTCGAAATCGACGGCGTCAATGACGACGTCGCGCGCGAGGCCCTGCGCCTGGCCGCGATGAAACTGTCGGTCAAGACACGCATCGTGGTTCGCGAAGACTGGTAAGCCCAGTCGCAAGCGTACAAAGATCAGGGGCGTACCTTCGGGTGCGCCCCTTTTTCGTGGTGGCACTTGGTGTTTTGCGCGCCCCGTCGCATTGCCGGGCCTTTGTGGATCGCCTATGGGAAGGGGGCAACCTGATTGTCGGAGACCGCCATGGCCCAGATAGAATCGCTTTTTGTGACCCGCCTTTACCGCGCTGCCCTGTCCGAGTTTGAACCCAGGATCGACGCGCAGGAAATGGAAACCTCCTGCATTGTCATCGCCGAAGATGACGAGGCCGGGCAGGACTGGTGCGAGGAGAACGGCTATCCCGGCTATACCTCCTATGCGTCTCTGACCGATCTGCCCTGGCGTTTCCCGATCTTTGCCGATCTGGTGAAAGCGCTGGATGCGCATGTGGCACATTTTGCCAAGGACCTGGAGTTTGATCTGGATGGCCGCAAGCTGGTGCTGGAGGATCTGTGGATCAACATCCTGCCCGAGGGCGGCATGCATGCGTCACACATCCACCCGCATTCGGTGATTTCCGGCACCACCTATGTGTCGATGCCAGAAGGCACCAGCGCCCTGAAGCTGGAAGATCCGCGTTCTGCGATGATGATGGCCGCCCCAGTCCGGGTGAAAGAGGCGCGGCGCGAGCTAAAGCCTTTTATCTACATGAAGCCCGAGGTGGGCGATGTGCTGCTCTGGGAAAGCTGGCTGCGCCATGAGGTGCCAATGAACATGGCGGAAGATGAACGTATCTCTGTTAGCTTTAATTATCGCTGGGAGTGAGCGCCGAACCACATAGTGGCAATCGTTCCGGGGGAACGATTGCGGGGCGAACGGGCGGAGCCCAAGGCAAGGTGTGCATCGTAGGGGCCGCGCCTCCCGCGGGGAGGGACGGGCGCGGCCCAACCTTTCCCTTGCCCCCACCCCCTATCTCCCCTATAGGGGCACATCGCTTGGGCTAAATTCGTCTTGGATTTGGCCCCGGTGATTCTTTCCTGCACCCTTGAGGGGGCGGGGTTTTACATAACCCACCAGATAACAAGGTGACCCTCTCGGGGCCTTCTGGTGCTTTGGACAAGGAACAAAGGCGATGAACGCCAATGATCTGCGTGACAAGACCGTGGATGAACTCCGCGATGTGCTTGCCAACATGAAAAAAGAGAGCTTCAATCTCCGTTTTCAACAAGCTACCGGTCAGCTGGAAAACACTGCAGGCATCAAAGCGGCACGCCGCAACGCTGCCCGCGTGAAAACCATCCTGAACGAAAAAGCTGCAGCCGCAGCTGCAGAATAAGGAGCCTGACAGATGCCCAAACGTATTCTCACAGGCACCGTGACCAGCGACGCCAACGCCCAGACCGTAACAGTTTCGGTTGAACGCCGCTTCACGCACCCTGTTCTGAAAAAGACCATTCGTAAGTCCAAGAAGTATCGGGCGCACGATGAGCAGAACGCTTTCAAGGTCGGCGATCAAGTTCGCATCATCGAATGCGCGCCGAAATCGAAAACGAAACGCTGGGAAGTTCTGACCGCTTAAGAGACCGTAAGGTCCCATAAGCGGCAAGCTGACCAGTTTGTCGAAACCCTGGGGGATACCAGCACGCATCGCTGCCCCATAGGTCGGGAGAAACCACATGATCCAGATGCAAACAAACCTGGATGTTGCTGACAACTCCGGCGCTCGCCGAGTTCAGTGCATCAAGGTTCTGGGTGGTTCCAAGCGTAAATACGCATCCGTAGGCGACATCATTGTTGTCTCGGTTAAGGAAGCCATCCCCCGCGGTCGCGTTAAGAAAGGTGATGTCCGTAAGGCCGTCGTCGTTCGCACCGCTAAAGAAGTCCGTCGTGCCGATGGTACTGCGATCCGTTTTGATCGCAATGCTGCCGTCATCCTGAACACCAACAACGAGCCCGTAGGTACACGTATCTTTGGCCCAGTTGTTCGTGAGCTGCGCGCCAAGAACTTCATGAAAATCATCTCGCTTGCTCCGGAGGTGCTGTAACAATGGCTGCTAAACTCCGTAAAGGTGACAAGGTTGTCATGCTGTCCGGCAAGGATAAGGGCAAAGAAGGCGTTATCGCCTCTGTTGACCCCCAGGCTGGCAAAGCTGTTGTTGATGGGCTGAACATGGCGATCCGCCACACCCGTCAGTCGCAAAACGAACAGGGCGGCCGTCTGCCCAAAGCACTGCCAGTCGATCTGTCGAACCTGGCTCTGCTGGACTCCAATGGTAAAGCAACTCGCGTTGGCTTCCGCATGGAAGACGACAAGAAAGTGCGCTTCGCCAAAACGACTGGGGAGACTGTCTGATGCTTGATAACGCAACCTACACTCCGCGTCTGAAAACTCTCTACAAGGACACCATCTGCGGTGCCCTGAAAGAAGAGTTTGGCTACAAGAACGACATGCAGCTGCCAAAGCTGGAAAAAATCGTTCTGAACATTGGCTGTGGTCGTGCTGCTGTCCGTGACAGCAAAAAGGCCAAATCGGCTCAGGCTGATCTCTCTACCATCGCTGGCCAGAAAGCTCTGACCACCGTGGCAAAGAACTCCATCGCTGGCTTCCGCGTTCGCGAAGGCATGCCGATGGGCGCAAAGGTAACTCTGCGCGGCGACCGGATGTTCGAATTCCTCGACCGTCTGATCACCATCGCGATGCCCCGTATCCGTGACTTCCGCGGCGTATCGGGTACCTCCTTTGACGGCCGTGGCAACTACGCCATGGGTCTGAAAGAGCATCTCGTGTTCCCAGAAATCGATTTTGATAAAATCGACGAAAACTGGGGCATGGATATCGTGATTGCCACCACCGCGAAAACCGACGCGGAAGCAAAGGCGCTGTTGAAAGCTTTCAACATGCCCTTCAATAGCTGAGCGCGGGAAGGATAGTAGAGACATGGCTAAGAAAAGCATGATCGAACGCGAGAAAAAGCGCGAGCGTCTGGTGGCAAAATATGCCGCTAAACGCGCCGAGCTGAAAGAAATCGCGAATGACGAATCCAAGTCGATGGAAGAGCGTTTCAAAGCGCGTCTGACACTGGCTAAACTGCCGCGGAATTCTTCGGCAACTCGTCTTCACAACCGTTGCCAGCTGACTGGTCGTCCTCACGCTTACTACCGTAAGTTGAAGGTCAGCCGGATCGCGCTGCGGGACCTGGGCTCGAACGGCCAGATCCCCGGTATGGTGAAATCGAGCTGGTAAGGGAGAGACAGATATGAACGATCCTATCGGCGATATGCTCACCCGTATTCGTAACTCGCAAATGCGTGGCAAATCCACCGTAAGCTCCCCAGCGTCAAAGCTGCGGGCTTGGGTTCTGGATGTGCTGGCAGACGAGGGTTATATCCGCGGCTACGAGAAATCCACTGACGAACGCGGCCATCCGGCGCTGGAAATCAGTCTCAAGTACTACGACGGCGATCCTGTCATTCGTGAAGTGAAGCGGGTTTCCAAACCTGGCCGTCGCGTTTACATGGGCGTCAATGACATCCCGTCGGTCCGTCAGGGCCTGGGCGTGTCGATTGTCTCCACCCCCAAGGGTGTGATGTCGGACGCAAACGCACGCGCAGCCAACGTTGGCGGCGAAGTGCTCTGCACCGTCTTCTAAGGAGGCCAAATCGATGTCCCGTATTGGTAAGAAATCGGTCGAACTGCCCAGCGGTGTTACCGCGAGCGTTTCCGGCCAAAGCGTTGAAGTCAAAGGCCCCAAAGGGACCCGCAGCTTCACCGCCACCGACGATGTCACAATCACTGTTGAAGAAAACGCAGTCTCGGTCACGCCTCGCGGCATGTCCAAGCGCGCGCGTCAGCAGTGGGGCATGTCCCGCACCATGGTTGCCAATCTGGTAACCGGCGTGACCACCGGCTTTAAGAAAGAGCTGGAGATCCAGGGTGTGGGTTACCGGGCTCAGATGCAGGGGAACACCCTGAAGCTGAACCTGGGCTACAGCCACGACGTCGAATTTGTTGCTCCGGAAGGTGTTACCATCACCGCGCCGAAGCAGACTGAAATCGTTGTGGAAGGTAACGACCAGCAGCAGGTGGGCGAAGTAGCGGCGAAAATCCGCGACTGGCGCCGTCCCGAGCCCTATAAGGGCAAAGGCATCCGCTACAAGGGCGAATTTATCTTCCGCAAGGAAGGCAAGAAGAAGTAAGGACCAGCAAAATGGCAAACAGCAAACGTACCCTGTTTCTGAAGCGTCGCCTGCGCGTCCGGAACAAACTTCGCAAGGTCAACGCTGGCCGTCTGCGTCTTTCCGTCCACCGTTCGAACAAGAACCTCTCGGTTCAGCTGATCGACGATCTGGCAGGCAAGACACTGGCGTCCGCATCGACCCTGGAAAAAGATCTTGGCTTTGTAGGCAAGAACAACATCGAAGCAGCAACCAAAGTGGGTTCGGTTATCGCCGAGCGTGCCAAGGCGGCTGGCGTCTCTGAGGCGTATTTCGATCGTGGTGGCTTCCTGTTCCACGGCAAGGTGAAGGCTCTGGCCGACGCTGCGCGTGAAGGCGGCCTCAAGATCTAAGGACTTGCGGGTGGCGATATCGCCGCCCCGATGATCCGGGGGGCGCGTCTTCGGGCGCGCCTCACCAGGATTGGAACAATTGGCGCCAGTCGCCACACACAAAGGAATGCTTTATGGCAGAACGTGATAACCGCCGTGGCAATCGTCGCGACCGTGATGAGACACCTGAATTTGCGGATCGTTTGGTTGCGATCAACCGTGTATCCAAAACTGTAAAAGGCGGTAAGCGCTTTGGTTTTGCAGCACTGGTTGTTGTTGGTGACCAAAAGGGCCGTGTTGGCTTTGGCAAAGGTAAAGCCAAAGAAGTACCTGAAGCCATCCGTAAGGCCACTGAACAGGCCAAGCGTCAGATGGTTCGTGTACCTCTGAAAGAGGGTCGTACCCTGCACCACGACATCGCAGGCCGCCACGGCGCCGGCAAAGTTGTAATGCGGACCGCCCCTGAAGGTACCGGTATTATTGCTGGTGGTCCAATGCGTGCAGTTTTCGAAATGCTCGGCGTCAAAGACGTTGTGTCCAAATCGATCGGCTCGCAGAACCCCTACAACATGATCCGTGCAACCATCAACGGCCTGACCAAAGAGCAGAGCCCTCGTTCGGTTGCTCAGCGTCGTGGTAAAAAGGTCGCCGACATCCTGCCCAAGCGGGACGAAGCACCTGTTGCTGAAGCAGCAGAAGCGTAAGGAGACGGACAGATGGCTAAAACAATCGTTGTTAAGCAGATCGGTTCCCCGATCCGCCGCCCCGCCGACCAGCGCGCAACGCTGATCGGTCTGGGTCTGAACAAGATGCACAAGACACGTGAACTTGAAGATACCCCTTCGGTTCGCGGCATGGTTCGCAAGGTCTCTCACATGGTTGAGATCATCGAAGAGCGCGACTAAGCCGCTCTTTGATTGACCAAATGAAAGGCGCTTGGGGGAAACCCTGGGCGCCTTTTTCCGTTTCGCGATTTTTCCGTGCCGCTGACTGCGGCGAACAGCGCGCGAGCCTATGCGCTGGACGCATGGCGGGTCGACCAAGCGGGGCGTTGTTTTTCCTGAAATCAATCCTTTATTGCAAACTCACCTAACAAGGTTTGAACAAAGATCGGGAAATGGGTTCCGGTCGCTACAAGGAAAAATACCATGGCACATGTCTATAACACAGCCTCCAATCAGATTACTCTCTTTGCCCGCCTGCGTGGGCTGCTGCGCGATATTGGCGCCCGCTGGGCCCTGGCCCGTGACTACAAGCGCACCTTTTCCCAGCTTGACCGGCTGACCAACCGCGAGCTTGCCGATATTGGCGTGCGCCGTTGCGACATCGCCGATATTGCCCGGCGCCACGTCTACGAGCTCTAACTCAAACATCTGTGGCCTGATGCGTCCTCCAACTGGGGACATTGCAATCGCCTCTGCACAGCGCAGGGGCGTTTTGCATTTTGCCTTGCCATGGCCATCGCGCTAAGATGACTGGGTGAGACCCGCAGCCTGTCCTCTGGTGCATTGGCGCATTGGCACGCTTGGGGCTTGATCCGGTGGGGCAGGGCAGCTATACGCCTGCGGTGGCCTCTCGAGGTCATGGAATCACATTTTTAACATGCCGTGGTTGTCCCTGTTTTCCGCTTCTGGGGGCACATCCGGCGATAGGAGAAGCGAAATGAAACTTCACGAACTCAGCGACAACCCAGGTGCCGCCAAGAAACGCATGCGTGTTGCCCGTGGCCCCGGCTCTGGCAAGGGTAAAATGGGTGGCCGTGGTATCAAGGGTCAGAAATCCCGTTCGGGTGTGTCGATCAACGGCTATGAAGGCGGTCAGATGCCTTTGTACCAACGTCTGCCTAAGCGTGGCTTTACCAAGCCAAACCGCAAGGCCTTTGCCGTGGTGAACCTGGGCCTGATCCAGAAATTCATCGACCTGGGCAAATTGGACGCTGCGTCGATCACCGAAGACAGCCTGGTTGCTTCGGGTCTGCTGCGCCGCAAAAAAGACGGTGTTCGGGTTCTGGCCAAGGGTGAATTCACCGCAAAAGCGACCATCTCCGTGACAGGCGCATCCGCCGCTGCTGTTGACGCAGTTGCAAAGGCCGGTGGCGCATTGACCGTGGCAGAAGCAGCCGCAGCTGAGTAACGGCTTGTGAGCGGCGATAATGCCGCTTACACATGTCATCAGTTTTCCAGTACGCCGTCCGAGCCGGAAAAAGGTTCCGGGCGGCGTTTTCGCAAAAAGAGACCCATTTCATGGTATCAGCAGCAGAACAAATGGCAGCGAACACCAGCTGGTCCGCACTTGGCAAAGCCACGGATCTGCGCAATCGCATCTTGTTTACGCTTGGCCTTCTGATCGTTTATCGCCTTGGCACCTTTATTCCGGTTCCAGGCATCGATTCAGGCGCATTGCGTGACTTTATGGAAGCGGCGGGGCAGGGCATTGGCGGCATGGTGTCGATGTTCACCGGTGGCGCCCTTGGCCGTATGGGCATCTTTGCCCTGGGCATTATGCCCTATATTTCGGCCTCGATCATTGTCCAGTTGCTGACCTCGATGGTTCCGGCGCTTGAGCAGCTCAAAAAAGAGGGTGCCCAGGGCCAGAAGAAAATCAGCCAATACACTCGTTACGGCACCGTACTTCTGGCTACGGCCCAGTCCTATGGGCTGGCGGTCTCGCTGGAAGCGGGGGATCTGGCGACCGATCCGGGGATGTATTTCCGGCTGGCCTGCATGATCACTCTGGTCGGCGGCACCATGTTCCTGATGTGGCTGGGCGAGCAGATCACCCAGCGCGGGTTGGGGAATGGTATTTCGCTGATCATCTTTGTCGGCATCATCGCCGAGGTTCCGGCCTCTATCGCGCAGTTCTTTGCCTCTGGCCGTTCCGGTGCGATCAGCCCAGCCGTGATTATCGGTGTGATCCTGATGGTGATCGCGGTGATCATGTTTGTGGTGTTCATGGAACGCGCCCTGCGCAAGATCCACATTCAGTACCCCCGCCGCCAGGTTGGCATGAAGGTCTATGATGGCGGGTCTTCGCATCTGCCGGTCAAGGTGAACCCAGCAGGCGTGATCCCGGCGATTTTTGCCAGTTCGCTGCTGCTGCTGCCAACCACGATTTCTGCCTTTTCGTCCGGCGCGACCAATGGGCCGGTGATGTCCTGGATGCTGGCCAACTTTGGCCCCGGTCAGCCGCTGTACCTGCTGTTCTTTGTCTCGATGATCGTGTTCTTTGCCTATTTTTATACCTTCAACGTGGCCTTCAAGCCCGAAGATGTGGCGAATAACCTGAAGAACCAGAACGGCTTTGTGCCTGGCATTCGCCCCGGCAAAAAGACCGCTGAATATATCGAATATGTTGTGAACCGTGTCCTGGTTCTTGGCTCGATGTATCTGGCGCTGGTCTGCCTGCTGCCCGAGGTGCTGCGCGGCCAGTTTGCCTTCCCGGTCTATTTTGGCGGGACATCGGTGCTGATTGTTGTCTCTGTGACCATGGATACCATCCAGCAGGCGCAAAGCCATCTTCTGGCGCACCAGTATGAAGGCCTGATCGAGAAGAGCCAGCTGCGTGGGCGCAACAAGAAGCGTGCAAAACGGGGGCCATCTCGTCGATGACCAATATTATTCTGTTGGGGCCACCCGGCGCTGGTAAGGGGACGCAGGCGCGTCAGCTTGTCGAAAGCCGGGGCATGGTTCAGCTCTCGACCGGGGATATGCTGCGCGAAGCGCAGGCCGCCGGGTCCGAGATGGGCAAGAAAGTCGCAGAGGTCATCGCCCGCGGTGAGCTGGTGACAGACGATATCGTCATTGGCCTGATCCGCGAGAAGATTGCCGAAGGCGCGGAGGGGGGCTTTATCTTTGACGGCTTCCCGCGCACCCTGGGCCAGGCCGATGCACTGGGCGAGTTGCTGGCAGAAATGGGTCTGACCCTGGATGCCGTGATCGAGATGGCGGTGGATGACGGCGCCCTGGTGGCGCGCATTACCGGGCGCTCTACCTGCGGTGGCTGCGGAGAGGTCTACCACGATCAGACCAAGCCCTGGCCCGCCGATGGCAAGTGCGGCAACTGCGGTAGTTCGGATGTAAAACGCCGTGCGGACGACAATGAGGAGAGCCTCAAGACACGTCTGATGGAGTATTACAAAAAGACTTCGCCCTTGCTGGGCTACTACTATGCCAAGGGCGATCTGCGCTCTGTTGATGGGTTGCAGGCCATGGAGGCTGTCGCTGCGGATATCGCAGCGGTGCTGGAGGCCTGAGGTCGCACCGCGACCATCTTGACGAACGTGATTGAGGAGCCTGCGGGCTCCTTTGTCTTTTGCGAAGACGCATTCCCCCCCCCCCAGCCGCTGGCAAGATCGCCTGCGGTTGGGGGAAGCGCTTTACAGTAAGGGGGCGAAAAGGGTTATATCCGTGTTCACCCATCCATTTCCAAAAAGGTTTCTGCCGTGAAGCTCATCTGTTCGATACTCTGCTTTACCACCCTTGCGGTTTCTGCCCAGGCGCAGGATCTTTATGTCGATAGCCCCGAGGGCTGCGATATTGTCATGTCCAACCCTGACGGGGTGCTGGACTATGCGGGCGAAGGTGGAATGATCCTTGAAGAGACGGGCTATAGCTCGTTGGAGTATTTCTGCAGCTTCACCCCCAAAGCGCTGTACCAGTGGCAGGTCTATGATGTGACGACGCATGTGGGGCACTGTGAAATGCCGGGGCCGCAATATGTGCCGCAGTTGTTCACCATCGTGCGCAACCCGGATGAGCCGGGCGTCATCTCCATTTACACAGGAGACCCAGAGCCGATCCGCTTCTACGGCTGCTCATCCTGAGGCCAATTTGCTGAAAAGCCCGCATTTTGAGGAAAAGAAGCCCGATGCCCCCTTGACGGGTTGACGCTCTGTCTGATTCCTCATACGCAAGCCCATCCCTTTGCGGGATGATTCCATGTGGGCGGATTCTTTGCCTGCATGACCACCTCAAAATGCTGGACTGCGCGGCCCCGTCGCCCTGGTCAAGCGTTGTGAAAAAAGGTTCTGGGACTACGGAACCGCAACGAAAAGGAAAGTGACACGTGGCACGTATTGCCGGCGTAAACATTCCCGCTGCTAAGCGGGTACCTATCGCCCTCACATATATCACCGGAATCGGAAACACCTCGGCCGCGACCATCTGCGAAGCCGTTGGCATTGACACGGCCCGCCGTGTGAATGAACTGTCCGACTCTGAAGTTCTGTCCATCCGTGAATATATCGATGCAAACTTCACCGTTGAAGGTGACCTGCGTCGTGAAGTTCAGATGAACGTCAAGCGTTTGATGGACCTGGGTTGCTACCGCGGCCTGCGTCATCGTCGTAACCTGCCCGTTCGCGGCCAGCGTACCCACACCAACGCTCGTACTCGCAAAGGTCCTGCAAAGGCCATTGCTGGTAAGAAGAAGTAAAGGGAGGGTTTGATCAATGGCACGCGATAAGACTCGTACTAAGAAAAAAGAGCGCAAGAACATCGCCACAGGCGTTGCTCACGTGAACTCTTCGTTCAACAACACCAAAATCCTGATCTCTGATGTTCAGGGTAATGCGATTGCATGGTCCTCTGCTGGTTCCATGGGCTTCAAAGGGTCGCGTAAATCGACACCCTATGCTGCTCAGATGGCTGCAGAAGATGCAGGTAAGAAAGCGCAGGATCACGGTGTGAAGACCCTCGAAGTCGAAGTTCAGGGCCCCGGTGGCGGTCGTGAATCGGCGCTGCGCGCTCTGGCCGCAGTTGGGTTCAACATCACCTCGATCCGCGACGTTACACCTATGGCGCACAACGGCTGCCGTCCGCCAAAGCGCCGTCGCGTTTAATTTCGAGCATTACGCTGGGGCTCTGCTTGTTTGCTGAGCCCCAGTCCGTCATTTTAAACCTCGGGCGTCTGCACCTTCGGACATGAGGTACAGACAGGAATGGAGGGACTGCATGATCCATAAAAATTGGGCAGAGCTGATCAAGCCTACGCAGCTTGAAGCTAAGCCGGGCAACGATCCCGCACGTCAGGCAACAATTATTGCCGAACCACTGGAGCGCGGTTTTGGCCTGACGCTTGGCAACGCACTGCGTCGTGTTCTGATGAGCTCGCTGCAGGGGGCTGCAATTACATCCGTACAGATCGACAATGTTCTGCACGAATTCTCCAGCGTTGCAGGCGTACGTGAAGACGTCACCGATATCATCCTCAACCTGAAGGGTGTTTCGCTGCGCATGGAAGTCGAAGGCCCCAAGCGCCTGTCGATCAACGCCAAAGGCCCAGCTGTTGTTACCGCCGGTGACATCTCTGAGTCCGCAGGCATCGAGGTTCTGAACCGCGAGCATGTTATCTGCCACCTTGATGATGGCGCCGACCTGTTCATGGAACTGACCGTGAATACCGGCAAGGGCTATGTCTCTGCCGACAAGAACAAGCCAGAAGATGCACCCATTGGTCTGATCCCAATCGATGCGATCTATTCGCCGGTGAAAAAGGTGTCTTATGACGTTCAGCCCACCCGTGAGGGCCAGGTGCTGGATTATGACAAGCTGACCCTGAAAATCGAAACAGACGGTTCCGTTACGCCTGATGATGCGCTGGCCTATGCTGCGCGGATCCTGCAGGATCAGCTGTCGATCTTCGTCAACTTCGAAGAACCCGAATCGGCGAACCGTCAGGACGAAGACGACGGTCTTGAGTTCAACCCGCTTCTGCTGAAGAAAGTGGACGAGCTGGAACTGTCTGTCCGGTCGGCAAACTGCCTCAAGAACGACAACATTGTCTACATCGGCGATCTTATCCAGAAGACCGAAGCAGAAATGCTGCGCACGCCAAACTTTGGCCGCAAGTCGCTGAACGAGATCAAGGAAGTGCTGTCCGGCATGGGTCTGCACCTCGGCATGGACGTCGAGGACTGGCCACCAGACAACATCGAAGATCTGGCTAAGAAATTCGAAGACACGTTCTAAGAATTTCCCGGCGCTACGAATTTAAGGGCAGGCTCTGGTCTGCCCTTAACCAATGCCCGCACTGGCGGGGAAAGATGGGCAGACGCCCCAAGGAGAGCAGCTGACACGCATCGGCTGACAGACAAAGCAAAACGCGAAAGAAGGAATTAGACAATGCGTCACGCACGTGGTTACCGCCGCCTCAACCGTACTCATGAGCACCGTAAGGCCCTGTTTGCAAACATGGCTGGCTCGCTGATCGAGCACGAGCAGATCAAAACGACTCTGCCAAAGGCAAAAGAATTGCGCCCCATCATCGAAAAGATGATCACCCTGGCAAAACGTGGCGATCTGCACGCCCGTCGTCAGGCCAATGCGCGCCTGAAAGAAGACCAGTATGTCGCCAAACTGTTTGACGTGCTTGGCCCCCGCTACAAAGACCGTCAGGGCGGCTACGTTCGCATTCTGAAAGCGGGCTTCCGCTACGGTGACATGGCGCCTATGGCGATCATCGAATTTGTCGACCGTGACGTTGCTGCCAAAGGCGCCGCCGACAAGGCCCGCCTCGCTGCAGAAATCGAAGCTGCCGACGCAGAATAAGATTTCCTACCCCAACTGTGGGTTTGAAATTGGCCCCCGTCTGGTTTCAGGCGGGGGTTTTTCGTTGTCCGGCGTTTCTGCCGATGATGTGCCGGCGTCGGCATTGTCTCAGTGCTTGCAATCCGGGGTGCGGCTCCGCATATCCTGAGGGATCACAATTCTCGGAGGTCCCATGGTCCGCGCAGTCCTTTCGTTTCCCAAGGTTCTGACCCTTGCGTTCATAGCCGCTGTGGTGCTGTTGCCTTTGGCTTCGGTCAGTGCGCAAACGCGCGTGCCGCAATCCCAGGCGGAAATTTCGCTGGGCTTTGCGCCCTTGGTGAAACAGGCGGCCCCGGCTGTGGTGAATATCTATGCAAAGGTGGTGCGCCAGACCCAACAGCGTTCGCCTTTCATGAATGATCCGTTTTTCGACGACTTCTTTCGTGGTTTCACCAGCCCGCGACCCCGCGTCGAAAGCTCGCTTGGCTCTGGCGTCATCCTGTCGGCGGATGGCATCGTGGTGTCGAACTATCATGTGGTGGGCATGGCCACCGAAATTCGCGTCGTGACCACGGATAAACGCGAATATGATGCGCAGGTGGTTCTTGCAGATCAGGCCAGCGATCTGGCGATCTTGCAACTGGATGGCGCTGCGGATCTGCCGTTCCTGGCGCTGCGCGATAGTGACAAGGTTGAGGTCGGCGAACTGGCTCTGGCGATCGGCAATCCCTTTGGGGTGGGCCAGACCGTCAGCAGCGGTATTGTCTCGGGCCTGGCGCGCAGTGGCACCGCCTCTGGCGAAGGTTTTGGCTATTACATTCAGACCGATGCGCCGATCAATCCGGGCAATTCGGGCGGGGCGCTGATTGACGTGAACGGCGATCTCATTGGCATCAACACGCGTATTCTCAGCCGTTCTGGCGGGTCCAACGGTATTGGCTTTGCCATTCCGGCCAATCTGGTGCGCGAATTTGTCAAACAGGCGCATGATGGCGCCGAGGCCTTTCAGCGGCCCTGGGCCGGGATGACGGGCCAGCCGGTGGATGCGGATCTGGCAGGATCGCTGGGGATGAACTTGCCAGAAGGTATGGTGATTTCCGAACTCCACCCCAAGAGCCCCTTTGCCAAGGCCGGGTTCGAGGTTGGCGATGTGATCACCGAAGTGGATGGCGAGGTGGTGAATTCCCCCTCTGAGATGGTGTTTCGCATGTCTGTGGCCGGGTTGAACGGTATTTCCGAAGTCACCCGGCTGCGCGGTGACCAGCGTGAGACGCTCATGGTTGAAATGTATGCCGCCCCGAATGATCCGCCAGGTGAATCGCTGGTGATGACTGAAGACAGCGCCCTTCCGGGTTTTACCGTCGGGTTGATCAATCCGGTCGCCATCGTGCGGCTGCAACTGCCGCTCTCGGCCAGCGGCGTTGTGGTGCTGGATCCTGGCCCCTTTGCCGGGCGCGCCGGGGTCAGGGCGGGCGATATTCTGATGGAGATCAATGGCGCTTTGGTTGCGGCGCCGACGGATGTGCCGCGCCTGCTGGAAGAGGCCGGACGCCGGGTTCGATTTGATTTGAACAGGCGGGGCCAGCGGGTCAGCCTGCATATGCGGCGCTGATCCATGGCTGATCTGTTTGGCAGCGCACCCGACACTGGGACAGATCCCGCAGGGGATGTGAACCGGCCCCTGGCCGACCGGCTGCGCCCGCAGAGCCTAGGAGAGGTGATCGGTCAGGCACAGATTCTGGGGGAGGAGGGGCCTCTGGGGGTGATGCTGTCGTCCGGGTCGCTCTCCTCGTTGGTGTTCTGGGGGCCACCTGGGGTGGGCAAAACCACCATTGCCCGGCTGTTGGCCCGTGAAACGGATCTGCACTTTGTTCAGATTTCGGCGATTTTCACTGGGGTGCCAGAACTGCGCAAGGTGTTCGAGGCGGCCAAGATCCGCCGCCAGAATGGCCAGGGCACCCTATTGTTCGTTGATGAAATCCATCGCTTCAACAAGGCGCAGCAGGATGGTTTTCTGCCCTATATGGAGGATGGCACCATCCTTCTGGTTGGGGCCACCACCGAAAACCCCTCGTTTGAGCTGAACGCGGCGGTGCTGTCGCGGGCGCAGGTGCTGGTGCTGGAACGTCTGTCGCTGGCCGATCTCGAACGGCTGACCCAGCGCGCCGAACAGGACCTGGGCCGCGCCCTGCCGCTGAGCGGTGAGGCGCGCGACGCCCTGCAAGAGATGGCAGATGGTGATGGGCGGGCCTTGTTGAACCTGATTGAACAGGTCGCGGCCTGGCAGGTGAAGGCTCCTTTGGGACGCGAGGCCCTGGCGACCCGGCTGATGCGGCGCGCCACCAAATACGATAAATCCGGTGATGAGCACTACAATCTGATCTCGGCCCTGCACAAATCCATTCGCGGATCGGACCCGGACGCCGCCCTGTACTGGCTGGCGCGGATGCTTGAGGGCGGGGAAGACCCTCGGTTTCTGGCCCGCCGCCTGACCATGATGTCGACCGAGGACATTGGCCTGGCGGATCCGCAGGCCAATACGGTGTGTCTGAACGCCTGGAATACCTATGAACGGCTTGGCAGCCCCGAGGGCGAACTGGCGCTGGCAAATGCCGCAGTCTATCTGGCGCTCGCACCCAAATCCAATGCGGTCTATGTGGGCATCAAGGCGGCCCGCCGCCTGGCCAAGGATACCGGCAGCACCCCACCACCCAAGCATATCATGAATGCGCCAACCAAGCTGATGGCCGAACAGGGTTATGGCGATGGCTATGCCTATGACCACGACGCCGAGGATGGGTTTTCGGGGCAGAACTACTTTCCCGATGGGGTCAAGCGACCGGTGCTGTATCGACCGGTCGAACGCGGGTTTGAACGGGAATTGAAACGGCGCAGTGCCTATTTTGCCAAACTGCGTCAGCAGCGAAACTCCTAGGGCCAGGACCCATCAACCCTGCGCTACCGATTTGACGGATAGGCGTGCAAAACTTACGGCGATCAAGCCTGCATAGCGGCTAAAACTTGACATCCACCCGCGTGCGCGCCACAGACCCTTGATGATTTCAACTCTCTCTCTGGTCGCTCTGGGCGGCGCTACTGGTGCGGTGCTCCGCTATCTGACAGGTCTGGGCGTTACACGCTTGATTGGCCATCAGGAGTTTCCGCTGGCGATCATCACTGTGAATGTGATCGGTTCTTGTCTGATGGGGGGCTTTGTGGTGCTGGCGGCGCATAGGGGGCTGACCCACCTGAGCCCGCTGGTGATGACCGGGTTTCTGGGCGGGTTCACCACGTTTTCGGCCTTCTCTTTGGAGAGTGCCAATATGATTGAGCGCGGTGCCTTTGGGCAGGCTGCGGTCTATGTTTTGCTTTCGGTGGGCCTGTCGGTCGGCGGATTGTTTTTGGGCCTATGGCTCGCAAGAGGAGTGTTCGCATGAGCGGCGTACAGATGATCACGGTGACCGAAGAGGATGACGACCAGCGGATTGACCGCTGGCTGCGGCGTCTGTTCCCGCATGTGAACCAGGGCCGCATTGAGAAGATGTGCCGCAAGGGGGAGCTGCGTCTGGACGGCGGTCGGGTCAAGGCCAACACGCGGGTGACTGCCGGCCAGGTGGTGCGGGTGCCGCCGCTGGCGGCCTCGGATTTGAAACCTGCAGAGCCGCGCGTGGCCCGGGTTTCCGAAGCGGACGCCAAGATGATCCGCGACTGCGTGATTTACAAGGATGACGATGTCATCGTTCTGAACAAGCCGGCTGGGCTGGCGGTGCAGGGCGGTAGCGGCACCACGAAACATGTGGATGGGCTGTCAGAGGCGCTGCGCTTTGACGCGGAAGAAAAACCGCGCCTGGTGCATCGTCTGGACAAGGATACCTCGGGCGTTCTGGTACTGGCCCGGACCCGACTGGCGGCCAAGGCGCTGACTGCTGCATTCCGCCATCGCAACACGCGCAAGATTTACTGGGCGCTGGTGGCTGGTGTGCCGACCCCCTATCTGGGGGAAATCAAGGCGGGCCTGGTCAAGGCTGCGGGCCATGGCCGCAGCGGTGAAGGCGAAAAGATGATCGCCGTGCATCCGTCCGAGATTGATCGCACCCCCGGCGCTAAACGGGCGCATACCTTTTACGCGACACTCTATCGGGTGGCTGGTCGGGCTGCTTGGGTGGCGATGGAACCGGTGACCGGGCGCACCCACCAGCTGCGGGTGCATATGGCGGAAATTGGTCATCCCATCATCGGCGACGGCAAATACGGTGGTTCGGGCCAGGAAAACCTTGGCGATGGCTGGGGCGCACAGCTGGGCGGTGACATCAGCAAGAAGCTGCACCTGCACGCGCGGCGCATGGTGTTTGAACATCCGACCACCCGCAAGGACATCGTTGTCACTGCGGATCTGCCGGATCACATGAAAGACAGCTGGAATACTTTCGGCTGGAGCGAAGATCTGGCGGCAGATGATCCCTTTGAGGCGCTGCTGTGAGCGCAGATCTGCGATTGATCCTGTTTGATGTGGACGGCACCCTGGCAGATAGCCAGAGTGCCATTGCCGCCGCGATGCGGCTGGCCTTTGACGGGGCCGGACTGACACCGCCCGACCACGGCGATATCCTGTCGATTGTGGGCCTGTCGCTGCCGCTGGCCATGGCCCAACTCGCACCGCAGGCCTCGGCGGATCAGCAGGCACAGTTGGTTGCGGGCTATAAATCCGCTTATATGACCCAGCGCCTGGCGCAGGGGGCGGGCCATTCGCCACTGTTTCCCGGTGCGGCCGAAACCCTGGCGGCGTTGCATGCAGTCCCTGAGTATTTGCTTGGGGTGGCAACTGGCAAATCGCAACGCGGCCTGGATGCGCTGATAGAGGCGCATGGGCTGACCTGTTTTGTCACCCGGCAGGTGGCGGATCATCACCCCTCTAAACCGCATCCGTCGATGGTGCTGACGGCGCTGGCGGAAACCGGGCTCGCGCCAGAGCAGGCGGTGATGATTGGGGATACAAGTTTTGACATCGACATGGGCCGCGCGGCTGGCGTTTGCACGATTGCCGTGGACTGGGGCTATCACCCGGCGGCCGGGCTGGGTGCGGATCATGTCATCAGCAGCTTTGCGCAATTGGCACCGCTGCTGCAACAGATTTGGAAGGCATAAGGCATGAGCAACTGGGCGCAGAAACGGTTCTGGAAACAGGCAGACGTGACCGAGGCGGAAGATGGGTTTGGCGTGGCGCTGGATGGCCGCATGGTCAAGACCCCGGCGAAGGCCGCACTGATGGTGCCCAGCCGTGCCATGGCCGAGGCTATCGCCACTGAATGGGATGCCCAGTCCGAGGTGATCAATCCAGAGACCATGCCTTTTACCCGATCTGCCAATGCTGCGATCGACAAGGTTGCGAATCAACACGGTGAAGTCGCGGATATGCTGGCGGAATACGGCGATTCGGATCTGCTGTGCTATCGCGCCGATTCGCCACAGGAACTGGTGCAGCGTCAGGCGGCAGAATGGGATCCGGCGCTGGACTGGGCCGAACAGGCCCTTGGTGTCCGACTGGAGCCGCGCACCGGATTGCTGCATCGGCCCCAGGATGCGGCGGCGCTGCGCAGCCTGCGTCATGCTGTACATGGGCTGAGCCCCTTTCAGCTGGCAGCATTTCACGACCTTGTGTCGATGTCCGGTTCCCTGGTGCTGGGATTTGCTGCGGCGCAAGATTGGCGCACGGCGGATGATATTTGGCGGATCTCGCGTTTGGATGAAGCCTGGCAGGCAGAGCAGTGGGGCAGCGATGAAGAGGCCGAAACAACTGCTGAATTGAAACGCACCGCCTTTATACACGCTAAAGCATTTTACGACTTTAGCTGAAAAGACAGCAAGTTGCGGCAGGAGTCGTGATCGTGAAATTTTGTATCGAATAGCAAAAGTACGCTATGCGGACATCGAATTTCATGATCGCACACTTGACGTTTGTTGATGAATGCGCCCAAACTCCCTGTACGAAAGGGGCTCTGCCCTATTTCAAACCATATCCGGCGGCCTGCCTGCCGGGCAAAAAAACCACCGAAATAGGTGGGACATCAGGAAGAGGTAAATATGAAAAATACCGTTATTTTGGGCGCGCTGACCATTGCCGGTCTGTCTGCTGGTGCAGCAGCTGCTGGCACGCTGGACGACGTGAAGGCACGCGGCAAACTGAACTGCGGCGTCACCACTGGTCTGGTCGGATTTGCTGCCCCAAATGCGAGTGGCGAATGGGAAGGCTTTGACGTTGCCCTCTGTCGCGCTGTTGCTGCGGCTGTACTGGGTGATGCGACCGCTGTTGAATTTGTGCCAACCACCGGCAAGACGCGTTTCACCGCGCTGGCCTCTGGCGAAATCGACGTGCTGGCCCGGAACACCACCTGGACTTTCTCGCGCGATGTTGATCTGAAGTTTGAATTCACCGGCGTGAACTACTACGACGGTCAGGGCTTTATGGTCCCGAAAGAGCTGGGCGTTTCCTCGGCCAAAGAACTTGATGGCGCCACAGTCTGCATTCAGACCGGCACCACCACCGAGCTGAACCTGGCGGATTTCTTCCGGTCCAACAACATCAGCTACGAGCCGGTTCCAATCGAAACCAACGCAGAAGCGCAGCAGCAGTACCTGGCAGGTGCCTGTGACGTTTACACCACGGATGCATCCGGCCTGGCGGCCACTCGTGCCACTTTTGAGGCACCCGATGAGCACGCGCTGCTGCCTGAAATCATCTCTAAAGAGCCTCTTGGCCCACTGGTCCGTCACGGCGACCACGAATGGGGTGATGTTGTACGCTGGACCCTGAATGCACTGATCTCTGCTGAAGAGCTGGGTGTGACATCTGCGAATCTCGCTGAGATGGCCGCTGGCACCAACAACCCTGAAATCAACCGTCTGCTGGGCACCGAAGGTACCCTGGGCGAGATGCTTGGTCTGTCGGCTGACTGGGCCAAGAACGCAATTGCCGCTGGTGGTAACTACGGTGAAGTCTTTGCCAACAACATCGGTGAAGCCACCCCCATCGGTCTGGCGCGTGGGTTGAACGCACAGTGGACCAAAGGCGGCCTGCTGTATTCGCCTCCTTTCCGCTAAGATCCAACTAGGAAAGGGCGCAGGGCTTCCTGCGCCCTTTTTCTTACAGTTACTATCCACTCAAAGAACGCTTTAGATCTGACGCGAGCAGGGACCCAACCCCGCCGAAGGATAGATCTATGAGCCACGGGGATCTCTCATTCATGTCAACTCTCACTGACCCACCAAAGGAACAGTTCCGACTGTCCATGTTGGTCAACGATACCCGCTATCGATCGCTGACCTTCCAGGCGATAGCCGCCTTGGTTCTTGCCCTGGCCATCTGGTATCTGGGAAACAATCTTATTCAGAATCTGCGGGCTGCTGGCCTGAATATCTCTTACGATTTCCTCGGCGATCGTTCGGGCTATGATATCAACCAGCGTCTGATCGAATATGATAGCCAGTCAAGCCATGCAAGCGCCGCCCTTGTCGGGATTCTCAACACCCTGCTGGTTGCTGTCCTGGCCTGTATAACCGCCACGATCTTTGGTGTGATCGCCGGGGTGCTGCGGTTGTCCAACAACTGGTTGGTGTCCAAACTGATGGCCGTTTATGTTGAGATCTTTCGCAACATTCCGGTGCTGATCTGGATCATCATCATTTTTACCATCATGACCGCCGTGATGCCGGGTGCGAGGGCCTATCTGGGTGAGAATCCAGAGCGGGAGCTGGTATTTGGTCTCTTCGCCTTTACCAACCGGGGCATTTATGCACCTGCGCCGGTGTGGAATGACGGGTCGATGATTGTTGTTGCTGTTTTCTTCGTCTCGATTTTTGCGATGTTCGCCTATCGTCGTTATGCCACGAAACTGCTGTATGATACCGGTAAGCTATTACCGATGGGCTGGCCAAGTCTGGCAATCCTCATTTTGCCCACCGTGATCATCTTTTTCCTTCTCGGGCAACCAATCGGCCTGGATGCACCAGATCCGCTCGCCAACAGATTCAACCTGCGCGGCGGCATTCAAATCGGTGCGCCCTTGATTGCGCTGTGGTTTGCTCTGTCGATCTATACTGGTGCCTTTATCGCGGAAAACGTGCGTGCTGGCATCCAGGCGGTTTCCAGTGGACAAACAGAAGCAGCTGCTGCCTTGGGGCTGCGTCCTGGTCGGATCATGAACCTGGTGGTGCTGCCGCAGGCGCTGCGGGTGATCATCCCGCCGTTGATCTCTAACTTCTTGAACATCACCAAGAACTCTTCGCTGGCGATTGCAGTGGGATATGCTGATATCACCGCGACACTGGGCGGGATCACCTTGAACCAGACGGGGCGCGCGATCGAATGCGTGCTGCTGCTGATGCTGTTTTACCTCACGGCCTCGCTGCTGATCTCGATGGGGATGAACCTCTATAATGCCTCCGTTAAGCTGAAGGAGCGCTGAGCCATGAGTGACAACAAAAACAACAATCCGATTGCTTTTGTCGCGACCAGCGTTATCCCTGAATCGCCGCCACCTGCGCGAGAAACCGGGATTTATAAATGGGTGCGCGAGAACCTGTTCTCGAATATCCCGAATGGCATCCTGACCCTTGTGGCGATTGCGGTTCTCTACAAGGTTCTCAGCAGTACCCTGCCTTGGATCCTGAACGGTATCTGGACGACCTCGTCACTGGCGGAATGCCGCGAGGTGCTGCAGGGTAAAACAGGGGCCTGTTTCTCTGTCCTGGCGGAACGCTGGCAGCAGTTGCTTTATGGCTTCAAATACCCGGAAGAAGAATACTGGCGCCCGAACCTGGCGCTGATCTTGTTGTTCTTTGCCATGGCGCCAGTCTTGTTCTTTGACCTGCCGCGCAAACTGCTGGGCTTTACCGTGATTTACCCCTTCCTGGCCTTCTGGCTGATCTGGGGCGGTTCCATCATGGTGCCGATTGTGGCGATGCTTGGGTTTGCTGCTGCTGCGGTGGTGTTCCAGAAACTGGGCAAAGGCAGCTTTGCCGCCGGGTTCTTTGGCGCCATTGTCTCGGCGCTGGTGATCTGGAAGATCGGTGGCATGCTGATCCCAGAGAATGCCTCGGAAACGGCAATGCTGACTGCGGTGCCCTCGCGGGATTTGGGTGGCTTCATGCTCAACATGATGCTTGGCGTGACCTGCGTGTCGTTGTCGGTGCCGCTGGGGATTGCTCTGGCACTGGGGCGTCAGTCCTCTATGCCGCTGATCAAATGGATCTGCGTGGTCTTTATCGAATTCGTGCGCGGTGTACCGCTGATCACGCTGCTGTTCGTGGCCTCGGTGATGCTGTCCTACTTCTTCCCGCCGGATGCGACGGTGGATCTGTTCCTGCGGGTGGTCATCATGATCACGCTCTTCTCGGCGGCCTATATCGCCGAGGTGATCCGCGGCGGGCTCGCAGCGCTTCCAAAGGGCCAGTATGAGGCGGCCGACAGTCTGGGGTTGGACTACCCACAGGCGATGCGCCTGATCATCCTGCCGCAGGCGCTGAAGATCTCTATTCCGGGCATCGTCAACGTTGCTGTTGGCCTGTTCAAGGATACCACGCTGGTTTCGGTCATTTCGATGTTCGATCTGGTTGGCATGATCCGCGGTCCCGTTCTGGCCTCGACGGAATGGAATGGGGTCTACTGGGAACTTCTGGGTTTCGCAGCCGCTCTCTTCTTTGTCGTTTGTTACGGCATTTCTCAATACTCTCAGTGGCTCGAGCGTCGTCTCGCCACTGGTCATCGATAAGGAGGCCGGACAATGGCTGACACTTCTCAAATGCAAGTCTCCGATGAAATCGCGATCACCATCAACCAGATGAACAAGTGGTACGGGTCGTTTCACGTGCTGCGCGATATCAACCTGACGGTCAACCAGGGAGAGCGGATCGTGATCTGTGGGCCTTCAGGTTCGGGCAAATCCACCTTGATCCGCTGCATCAATGCGCTGGAGGAACACCAGCAGGGATCCATCGAAGTGGATGGGACACTGTTGTCGAATGACTTGAAGAACATTGATAAAATCCGTTCGGAAGTGGGGATGTGTTTCCAGCACTTCAACCTGTTCCCGCATCTGACCATTCTGGAAAACTGCACGCTTGCTCCGATTTGGGTGCGTAAGACCCCCAAAAAAGAAGCTGAAGAACGGGCGATGCACTTTCTGGAAAAGGTCAAGATTCCCGATCAGGCCAATAAATATCCAGGCCAGCTTTCGGGTGGGCAGCAGCAGCGAGTGGCGATCGCGCGCAGCCTGTGCATGATGCCGCGGATCATGCTGTTTGATGAACCCACATCGGCGCTGGACCCTGAGATGATCAAAGAGGTGCTCGATACCATGATCGAGCTGGCCGAAGAGGGGATGACCATGCTCTGCGTGACCCACGAGATGGGTTTTGCCCGTCAGGTGGCGAACCGGGTGATCTTTATGGATGCGGGCCAGATTGTGGAACAGAACGAACCGGAAGAGTTCTTCAACAATCCCAAAAGCGAACGCACGCAGCTGTTCCTGAGCCAGATCCTGGGTCACTAAGGCTGCAATGCATAGCAAACAAAAAGGCCGGGCACTGTGCCCGGCCTTTCTTATTTCGCCCAGAGCTGTCTGCGATCAGGCCAGATCTGTGATCAATCAGGAATGTGTTGCATAGACGGAGGTGGTGCCATCCGCATGGATCAGCAGGGTGTCAAAGGCTTCTTTCTGATCCTGCATTTCCATGCCGGGCGATCCAATTGGCATGCCCGGAACCGTCAGTCCCAGCGCGTCTGGCTGGTCTTGCATCAGGCGGCGAATGTCGCTGGCAG
The DNA here is from genome assembly GCF_048267565.1 of Pseudophaeobacter sp. Classification (NCBI taxonomy): domain Bacteria; kingdom Pseudomonadati; phylum Pseudomonadota; class Alphaproteobacteria; order Rhodobacterales; family Roseobacteraceae; genus Pseudophaeobacter; species Pseudophaeobacter sp. Next base: position 29,472 of record NZ_JBLWXG010000004.1, read on the forward strand.
GGACGTGACCTTCGATCACATAGCGGCCCAGCAGCAGTGCTGTGTGGCAAGAGGCCAGCGCTTCAGTGATCCCCAGCCGCGCCTTTATCTCCCAGAGCCGTTCGTCCGGAAGGTTGCGGCTTTCAATCTGGCCCAGGTCGGCGGCGTCCAGATGGGTCACCCAGGCGCTGCAGCAGCCGCAGGTGGGGGATTTCATCACCAGTATATCCGGCTCGGCAGCAGCCATGGCTGGTAGATTGGCAATGGGCAGGGACAAAGCTGCGAGTAATACGGAACGGCGGTGCATCATGGGCTGGGCTCCTGTCAAGGGACGTACGGTTTTGCGATGGCGAACCAAATTCTACCGGAGGCTTGATCCTAGGCAGTGCAGATTCGCTTTGCCACAAGCCTCCCGCGCTGGAGCGGCGCTATGTCGCGCTATGCGTCGACCGGTTCGCTCAGCAATTCGCGGGGTACGACAAAATCCATCACGCGGCCCGTGCCCCAGTTCAGATCTGCCCAGCTGTCGATATCAAATCGCGCCACCAAGGTGGCCCCGGTTGGATAGTCGCCAAAGCGATTGTGATCCGGGGGGGTGGCGACGATGGCATGGGCAAAGGCGGCGATGCCGGGGTTGTGGCTGATCAGCATGACGCGGTTGTGTTCGGCTTCGCGCAGCGCCTGAAAAATGATGTCCGGGCTGGCATGATAGAGCCGCTCGATGAACATGGTTGGCGTGTCGAGTTGTAACTGAGCCTGGGTTTCGCGGCTCCGCTGTGCTGAAGAGCACAGTATTTGATCGGGGCCTTGCCCTGTCAGACGCAGCCAGTCGCCCAGGGCGGCGGCAGATCTGTAGCCCCGGTTGTTCAGGGGGCGGGCATGGTCGCTGGGGGAGTTGGTATCCCAGGCGGATTTGGCGTGGCGGGTCAGAATCAGGGTTCGGGTCATGACGGGTTAAAATACCTCATGTGATGGGCGGTTTGGTCAGAGCATCTTCCGGCCCGCTGGCTAAGAGGGCACGCACAACGCGCAAGGCATCCCTGCGTCATGCAGGGCGTACCGGCCGGGCTATCTAGGTGGTGGTGACAGGCCGCCAGATCATAGGGGCCGCCGTCAACCAGCGCCTGCGCAGGGCAGGAAGTGAGACACGGTTTGGATGTACAGGTCGCGCAGGGAGACTGTGCCAAAACAGGGGGGGGTATGTCAAAGGATTGATCAAAGTGCAGAGCCCCGCGATATGATGTCAGCATACCATAGCGATCATGCACCAGCATTTGTGACGGTGATGTGAAGGCACGGCCCGAGGCCAGCGCCCAGGCGACAAAGGGCTGATAGGGCGGCGCACCAAATGGAAAATATGCCGTTGCCCCCAGATCCCTGGCGATTGCCGTGACAATGCGGGTCGACCAGCGATCAATCGGATCAGGCTGACCATCTGCATATTCGCACGACTTGGTGAAACGTGGCCAGAATTGCCCGCCAGTCCCCAAGAGAACCAGCGTACCCAGCGACAGGCCCACGGCGGGCCGATCTGCCTCTGCAGGTCGAAAGGCGCCGTAGATCTCTAGCCCCTGCGCCTGCGCGACCTGTTCCACCTGAAGATATCGCTGGGCCCGAGAGCGCGCGGCAGCGCAGGGCTGAGCCGCGATCCGAGTGGCCTCGGCATAATATTGTACTGTCATGGTCCCCCCCAAGGGCGTGGCTAGCCTGGGGGGATGATACCAGATCCTTGGAACATCTGGGGCGTAAAATCGACGAGATTGGGCCAGAGCCTAGGCGCGGATCATCGAACCCGCGCCGTGATCGGTGAAAAGTTCCAGCAGAACCGCATTTTTGACCCGGCCATCCACGATGGTACAGGCGCGCACACCGGAACGAACGGCCGCCAGAGCGGTTTCCGTCTTGGGGATCATGCCCCCTGCAATGACGCCTTCGGCAGTCAGCCGTTCCACATCAGCAGCTTTCAATTCGGTCACAACCTCGCCGCTGGCATCCTTGACGCCGGACACATCAGTGAGCAGCAGCAGCCGGTCGGCATTGAGCGCAGTGGAGATGGCGCCAGCCGCAGTATCGCCATTGATATTGAAGGTCTCACCCGTGCGACCAGCCCCGATGGGGGCAATCACCGGGATGATGTCCTTTTCAAATAGGTCGTGCAGCACCTGCGGGTCCATATCTGCGGGTGCGCCAACAAAGCCCAGCTTGGCATCGGCCTGATCGCAGGTGATCAGATTGGCGTCTTTGCCAGACAGTCCCACGGCCCGGCCACCCTGCGCGTTGATCGCTTGCACAATGCGCTTGTTGACCACACCTGAGAGCACCATTTCCACCACTTCCATGGTGGCCTGATCGGTGACCCGCTTGCCATCGACAAAATCGGACTTGATCTGCAGCTTGTCCAGCATGGCGTTGATCATCGGGCCACCGCCATGCACGATGACGGGATTGACCCCAACCTGGCGCATCAGCACGATGTCGCGGGCAAATGTTTCCATCGCCTCGTCGCTGCCCATGGCATGGCCACCCAGCTTGATGACAACAATGGCACCATCATAGCGCTGCAAATAGGGCAGGGCGCTTGACAGTGTTTCGGCAGTGGCAATCCAGTCGCGGTTCATGTCTTGTTTCTTCATGGCTCGGGGTCCCTTTGGCATCTGGTGTTACGCGCTTCCGGCGTCGCTGCCAAGTGCCACATAGCGATTGCAGTGCAGCCGCGCGCTGATAGTGTCGGCAGAGGCTTCAAATAGATGGATAGTGTGTGATGGGCCAAAAGACTTTGCTTCTGACCGGTGCGAGCCGGGGTATCGGCCATGCCACAGTGCGCCGGTTCAATGCCGAAGGCTGGCGCGTGATGACCTGTTCGCGCCATCCCTTCCCCGAGGAATGCCCCTGGGGCGGCGGTCGCGAAGACCATGTCCAGCTGGACTTGTCTGACCCAAGCGATACCATCAACGCGGTGGGCATCATTCAAGAGCGTCTGGGCGGCCGTCTGGATGCACTGGTCAACAACGCCGGCATTTCCCCCAAGGGCCCTGATGGCGCGCGTTTGAACACCCTGGACACCGACCTGATGACCTGGGGTAAGGTTTTTCACGTCAATTTCTTTTCGTCGGTGGTGCTGGCACGCGGGCTGAAGGATGAATTGGCGGCGGCCAAGGGATCGGTGGTCAATGTGACATCCATCGCGGGCAGCCGGGTGCATCCCTTTGCCGGGGCGGCCTATGCCACATCCAAGGCGGCGCTGGCCGCGTTGACCCGTGAGATGGCACATGACTTTGGCCCCCTCGGGGTGCGGGTCAATGCGATCGCACCGGGAGAGGTCGAGACGGCGATCCTGTCGCCGGGCACCGATAAGATCGTCGAAAAACTGCCGATGCAGCGTCTGGGCCAACCCGAAGAAGTGGCGGCGGCTATTTTCTTTCTCTGCTCGCAGGAAAGCTCTTACATCTCGGGGGCCGAGATCGAGGTGAACGGCGCGCAGCACGTTTGACGGTAGCAGGAATGCCGCCCCCCCCAATAAAAACCGCCCCCGCAGCGCTCTCCAGGCTCTGCGGGGGCTTTGGGTCAATGGGGCCTCAAGGGACGCAACAGGCCCCATGACCTCAGGCGCCGCCCCCTGGTGAAGGTGCAGGGCGACGCCAGCCCGGTCAGCTCAAGGCGCGTTTCATCGCAGGGATATTGCTGAGGATCAGCAGATCAAAGGCCAGCACGGCCAATAGCGTTGCCCCGACCAGCGGGAAGGCCATCGAGGTGAAAAGACCAATCAAAACAGCACCTTTCCAGAAGGGCATTTCAGCAGGCACCGGCGGGGCGGCCAGACGACCCGCCCCGGAAGGGCGGCGCTTGACCCAGAGCACCAGACCGGACAGTGCGACAAAGATCACCGACAGGCAGAAAACCACGTTGAGGACAAAGCTCCAGGTGCCCATAAGCCCCATGTGAAACGGAATGCCCACGGCCATGGCCTTGCCGGCCCAGGAATAGTCTTCGTATTTCACATCCGCGAGGATCTTGCCGGTGTATTGGTCGATATGGATGGTGCGATCGACAAAGGGATCATCTGAATCGCTGCTCATGCTGTCGCGGTTGATGGTCCAGACGCCACCGTCACCGCCGGGATATGCCACGCGAAAGCGCCCCTCCATGCCCAGCCTGCGGCCGAGCGTTACCAGGCTGTCGATATTGATCGCGGTGCCATCGGGAATGCCGGTGATGCCTGCCTGCGATCCTGATGCGGGCATCGGGGTCTGCTCCAGCGCCCAGGGCACGTCATTGGTGGCACCGTGGTTCATATCGGCGTGGATCGAATCGGACAGGGGGACATTGTCCCATTTTTCAGCCGGAAAGGTGCTCCAGGCTTGCATCATCTTCTCCCCCCAGATGCCGGTCCAGGACAGGCCCGAGATGAGAAAAATCACCAGCATGGCCGAAATCCAGAAACCGGTGACCGCATGCAGGTTCTTCCACAGGGCGCGGCCTCGGGCGCGCAGATCCGGCACAAAGGCCGACATGGCGTTGCCGCGAGGCCACCAGATGTAAAGCCCGGTGAAGATCAACACCAGGCCGAGCCCGGCTGCGATTTCGATCATCCGGTCACCAGCAGTGCCGATCAGCAGGTCCGAATGGATATTGTCGGCGAAATCATACCAGCCAGCGCGGCGGTCCCAGATCTCGATCACTTCTCCGGTGTATTGGTTCAGGGCCACCAGGCGTTGGCCTTCTTCGGTCTTGACCCGGAACACAGCGGCAAGATCAGGCGCCTTTGGTCCGATCCATTCGGCAATGGTGCCGGGCTGGGCGGCGAGAACCCGTTGCGATTGCTCGGTCAGGCTGAGGGCGGTTTCTCCCTGGGTGACCTGGATGGTTTCGCCATCCCGTCCGTCAAACTGGGTGATGAACATCATCATCAGGCCGGTGATGGCAAGGGTCACAAAGAAGGGGATGACATAAAGCGCGGCGTAAAAATGCCAGCGCCAGGCGGCAAAGTAGAATTTTTCGGTGAGCGAGCGCGATTGGCCCGCAGGATGCGGTTGGCTGTTTGCCATGGGATTTCTCCATATCTGAACTGTGCCATTGCCGGGGGCTGCCCGGCTTGGCTGCGATAAAACGTCGGTGTTTTGAAGGTTCAGGAGAGGGCAGGCGGCCCGCGTGCATCATAGCGCCAGTGGAACCCGGCAGAATAATGGGTAAAGCTCTCATGTGCCCAGCGGGCACCAAGGGAGGGTGTCAGATCCAGCGCAAGCGGCGTGTTCTGCGGCAGGTTGGCATGGGTTGATAGGGCTGAAAAAGGACAGCTGCGGTCATCCATCTGGTCAGCCGGGATAGGCTGCGGCGCGTCGTCGCCCAGATCAACCCAGCGCTCCTCGACCCCATCGGTGGTACAGATGACCAAAAGCACCTTGCCGTTACCTGCATGCGCCGGCATCCACCCCGCCGGGATCAACCCGGCAGCAGTGATTGCCAGCAGCATCACATAGGGCAGCAGGCGCGATAGCACCTACTCAAGGCCCGTGATGATAGAGCGTAGCGTGGCGATGCCATCGCCTTTTTCCGACGAGGTCAGCACGATTTCAGGATAGGCTGCCGGGTGGCGGGACAGGGCAGTGCGCACCTGTTCTATCACCTTCTCGCGGTCCTTGGCTTTGACCTTGTCGGCCTTGGTCATCACGCATTGAAAGGTCACGGCAGAACTGTCGAGCAGGCTCATGATCTCTTCATCGACATCCTTGACGCCATGGCGGCTGTCAATCAGCACAAAGGCGCGGCGCAGGGTCTGGCGGCCGCTGAGATATCGTTTCAGCAGTTTCTGCCACTTTTCCACCACTGCCAGCGGCGCATTGGCATAGCCATAGCCGGGCAGATCGACGAGATAGAGGTCCGGCCCCTGGGTGAAGAAGTTGATTTCCTGCGTGCGGCCCGGTGTGTTGGAAGCCCGCGCCAGCCCCTTGGTGCCGGTCAGCGCGTTGATCAGGCTGGATTTGCCTACATTGGAACGCCCAGCAAAGCAGACTTCCATACGGTCGGCCTCGGGCAGGCCCGACATGGCAACGACGCCTTTGACAAATTCCGATTCGCCGGCAAACAGTTTGCGGCCCTTTTCAGCGGCGATTGGATCTGGCTCTTCGGCGAGAGAGAATGGGATCTGCATCAGAGAACCTCCAGGGTATCGGTGAGGGCGATTTTCCCATCGCACAGCACCTTGGCACGAATGCCGAAATCGGTGTGGCCCCAGTGCTCGCGCAGGGCCTTTAGCGTGTTGGCGTCGCGCTTGCCTGTGTCCGGGTTGGTTTCGGTCGCGCGACAACGGGTGATGCGGTCGACCACTTCCAGACGCACCTCACCTATCTGCAACTGGCGCCCAACCCAGTCAAATTCCTCAAAGGGGGCAGGGCCGTCGATCCACAGGTTGCCACGGAACCGGCGCGGGTCCAGTCTCTGCCCCAGGGTTTCCCCCAGCGCCCGCAGAGAGCTAAGCGACAGAATCGAGAGCGCCGAAAAACTGGCATCTGCCATGCCGCCCGCCGGGGCCGCAATCAGGCTGTGCGGCTGCGGCCGATCGGTCGGGTAGATCGGTTGCAGCCAATCGATCAGTTTTGCGCCATCAGTTGCAGGGTTCAGGGTGATCTCACCCTGTTTCGGGTGGCGCAGCGTAATCTGGGCCCCCTGTGTTTCAGCCGTAACCGCCATCAGTTCGGGCCCGAAACAGCCGCGGGCAAAATTGCGGCAGTGCTGCCATGCGCCGGTATCCTCGGCTGTGCCGGTCAGCACAGCCCAAGCCCGGTCCAACGGCATAGGCCCGCCTGTCTCCAGACGGACCTGTGTCAATGGTTCGGCCCCGACCCCTTTGATCGGGTGCCGCCACATTTGTTTGACAGTTGCTGTCATTTGTTCTCGGCCTTTGGCTTTCGCTTGACGCTGGCCTTGATATTGCCAAACACATCCGGCGTGTAGCCATGGCTGCGCATGATCAGATACTGCTGGGTAAAGGTGATGGTGTTGTTGGCAATCCAATATACCACCAGCCCCGAGGCAAAGCCCCCCAGCATGAACATGAAGACCCAAGGCATCCAGGCAAAGATCATTTGCTGTGTCGGATCCGTAGGCGCCGGGTTCAGCTTTTGCTGCAAGAACATCGAGATACCCAAGAGCAGCGGCAGAATACCGATAAAGACCAATGCTAGCAGGCTTTCGGGTGCCGGCCCGGCCCAGGGCAGTAGCCCGTAAAGGTTCATGATCGAGGTGGGATCCGGTGCGCTCAGATCCTGGAAGGGACCAAAGAACGGCGCATGGCGCAGTTCCAGCGTGACAAAGATCACCTTGTAGAGCGAGAAGAAGATCGGGATCTGGATCAGGATCGGCAAACAGCCGGCAGCGGGGTTCACTTTTTCCCGCTTGTACAGCTCCATGATCTCTTTCTGTTGCTTTTGCCGATCATCGCCAGAGCGCTCTTTCAGCTTCTCCATTTCTGGCTGCAGCTCTTTCATCTTGGCCATGGAGGCGTAGGATTTATAAGCCAGCGGGAAGACCAGGATCTTGATCAGCACGGTCAGCGCGATGATCGCCCAGCCCATGTTGCCAATCAGACCATTCAGCCAGTGCAGAACTGCAAAGATCGGTTTGGTCAGGAAGAAGAACCAGCCCCAGTCGATACTGTCGAGGAAACCGGCGATGCCGCCCTTTTCATAGGCCCGAATGGTGGCCCATTCCTTGGCCCCGGAAAACAGCTGGGTGGTAACCTCGGTGCTGGCGCCATCGGCCAGGGTGACGGTGGGCAGCACGATATCGGTCTGATAGATATTGCGACGCTCGTCATATTTGGCAATCGAGCGGAAGGACTGGCCCGGCTCCGGGATCAGCGTCGACATCCAGTAGTGATCGGTAAAGCCGATCCAGCCGTTGCCTTCCACCTGCTTGACCTCAGAGCGCGACCCGTCGCGCGGGTCAATGTCAAAATCGGCGACATCGGAATAGTCCAGCTCTGACAGCTCGCCATCGGCCATGCCAACAAGGCCTTCGTGCAGGATGAAGAAGTTCTTCATATCCTCAGGCTCGCCATGACGGGCCAATGTGCCATAGGGCGCAAGCGAGACATTGCTGCCAGAGGCATTGCTGACCGACTGGCTGACAGAGAACATATAGTTCTCGTCCACCGCGATGGTGCGACTGAATGTCAGGCCCTTGCCGTTGTCCCAGGTCAGGGTCACGGGCGTGTCTGGCGTTAGCTGGGCGCCATCAGGGGTGTGCCACAGGGTATTGGCACCGGGGACATCGTCAGCGGTAAGACCGCTGCCTGGAGCCCAGCCGTAGAGAGCGTAATAGGCACCCTGTTCGCCGACAGGCGACAGGAACTGGACGATTTCCGGGGCATCGTTGGTGACGCGGTAATCTTTCAGCGCCAGATCGTCGATACGACCGCCCTGCAGCGAGATGCTGCCGGTGATGCGATCAGATTCGATCTTGATCCGTGGCGCATCAGAAGCACTGGCCTCTTCGCTGGTCTGGCTGGTGACAGCCCCGGTCGCATCAGCGCCAGGGCTGCTTGCGGTGTCACCTGCGGACGCGGGCACAGTTTCTGTTGCCAGGGCCTCCGGTGTCGGTTCGACCTCTGGGGGTGGGAAAAAAAACATCCACCCAAGAAGCACGAGGCTGCTGAGTGCGATTGCGAGAATAAGATTCTTGTTCTGGTCGTCCATTTGGGACTGCCACCTCGTGTAGGGAATGACACGGTGGGTTCAACAGAGATGACCCCCAAAGGTCAAGTGGAATCGGGGAAATCAGGGGCGGCAATACGCCCCGACGTTGGAAAAAGCGGGGATCAGCGGGTGCGGCGGCCGATTTCCGGGGCCTCTTGCAGTTTGGCTTCGTGTGCGGTGATCCAGTCAAGCGTCTGGTCAAAGGGCATCGGACGGCCAATGCCAAAGCCCTGCACATGGCCACAGCCGAGCTGCGACAAGAGCGCGTGCTCGCCGGCGGTTTCCACCCCTTCGGCGAGGGTTTCCAGGTCCAGGCGCTCGGCCATGGTCAGGATCGCGGCAATCAGCTTTTGCTGTTCCGGGTCGCGGTCGGCACGCAGCACAAAAGAGCGGTCGATCTTGATCCGGGAGATATTGAAGCGACGCACCGCCGAGATAGAGGCATGTCCGGTGCCAAAGTCATCCAGCTCAATATGGCAGCCCAGATCGCTGAGCGCAGCAATATTGCGGGTTACCACATCATCGGGCCGATCCGTCATCACGGTTTCCAGAATTTCGATCGACAGACGCGCCGGGGGCAGATCAAAGCGTTCCAGCTCCCACTTGATGTTTTCCGCCAGATTGGGGTTGCGCAGCTCTTGGGTGGCAAAGTTGACGCCAACGGCCGGCACCTTCAGACCTGCGGCATCCCAGGCATTTAGCGCAGTCAGAGAATGGTAGAGCATGACCTGGCTAAGGCGTTCCATCAGACCGGTTTCTTCCAGTAGGGGCAGAAACTTGCCGGGCGGAATCAGGCCGCGCACAGGGTGCATCCAGCGGGCCAGGGCCTCAAAGCCTGAAACGCGGCCGGTGTCGGTGCAGATCTGCGGTTGGAACCAGGGCTGGATATGACCGGCCTCCAGCGCTTCGGCGGCTTCTTCGCGCAGGTTGCCATGGGCTTTGCTGCGTTGATGCATATCGTTGGAAAAGACCCGGATCCCAGAGGGGCCGTTTTGCTGAGCGTCGGACAGCGCCGCCGCTGCTGCGCCAGACCAGTCGCTATAGGATTTGCTGGGCGCGCGGGTATTCAGGCAAAACCCGATAGAGCAAGAGACATAGACCGTGGTGCCATCCAGCGAGATCGGCTCTTCCACGGCGGATTGAATGCGCCCTGCCATCTGCACGCAGGTTTCCAGATCCAGTTGCAGCACCGGGGTCAGGCAGACGGCAAATTTGCTGTCGCCGATTCGGGCAACCGTATCGCCATTGCGCAGGGTGCTGGCGATACGTTCGCCGCAGCTTTGAATAACCCGGTCGCAGGCATCTTGGCCCTCTCGGTTGCTCAGCTCTTTGAAGTCGTCAATTTCGATGTAGTACAGCGCCGACCGCAGCTCGGTTCTGGCGCAATCTTCAACGATTCGCTCCATGTCTAGCTCAAATCCTTCGCGCAGCATCAGCCCTGTTACACTGTCGCGCGGCGCAAGGTTTCGGCCATAGGCGGAAAAACCGCCAAAAGCAGCAAAAAGAACTGGCATACCCAGAGCAACCCAAAGCAGAGCAGCTTCGCCACCGATCCAGAAAGTCGCAAGGGTGAGCGCAGGCAAGAACGCAAGAATCGGCGGCGCAAGCAGCGCCGGAGCCAATCTTGTTCGAATTCGGTAAAGGAGACCTGAATTCGCTTTTGTCATGTTCAGACCTTTCGCCTAAAGCAGGGTGCATCGGCAGAATAGAGGGCTGGTTCTGACTCGCGGGTTAACGCAACAGGGGTATTTCTGATGAATCGGCAGAATCTTCGTCAGAATTGCGCTCCAACCCGGTAAAATCAAAAAGCTTGGGGTCAAGTAGATGCGACGGACGTGCATTCGTCAAGGCGCGGAACATGACCTGGCGGCGACCGGGACTGTTTGATTCCCACTGGTCGAGAATCTGCTTCACCTGCTGCCGCTGCAGCCCATCTTGACTACCGCATAGGTCGCAGGGAATGATCGGATAGTCCATCGCGCGGGCGAATTTCTCGCAGTCGGCTTCGGCCACATGGGCGAGCGGGCGATAGACAAAAAGGTCGCCTTCTTCGTTCAGCAGCTTGGGCGGCATGGTGGCCAGGCGCCCACCGTGGAACAGATTCATGAAAAAGGTTTCAAGAATATCATCGCGGTGATGGCCCAATATGACCGCAGAACATCCTTCTTCCCGCGCGACCCGGTACAAATTGCCCCGCCGCAGACGCGAGCACAGCGCGCAGAAGGTGCGTCCCTCCGGGATCTTGTCCACCACGATGCTATAGGTGTCCTGATATTCAATCCGATGCGGCACGCCCATCTTTTCCAGGAATGCGGGCAGCACAGTGGCGGGAAATCCCGGTTGCCCCTGATCCAGATTGCAGGCCAAAAGATCCACCGGCAGCAGCCCGCGCCACTTCAGCTCATGGAGCACAGCTAAGAGAGTATAGCTGTCCTTCCCCCCCGAGAGGCAGACCAGCCAGCGCGGCGTGCTGCCATCAGCGGGGCGTTCCACCATGCCGTATTGTTCAATCGCTTCACGCGCCTGACGCACAATGCGTTTGCGCAGCTTCTTGAACTCGGTGGTCGAGGGCGCGCCGGCAAACAGCGCATGGATTTCGGTTTGATCATCATCAAGCATATCGGCCCCCTAGCCCCTGGCGCGGCCTTTGCCAAGGAAAAAGGGCACGCGCGTCGCAATAGTCCAGCACTAGGCCCCGCAGCAGGCTCGCTGTCCGGGCAGGGGGGGCAGGACTGTCTGGCGATTACTTTGGTGGCGCGGTGGGCTTTGGGTCCGGCACCGGGTCATAGCCGTTGCCCCCAAGCGGATGGCAGCGTCCAATGCGGCGCAGCGTCAGCCAGGTCCCCTTGATGCCGCCATGCTTTTCATAGGCTTCCAGCGCGTAGGCTGAACAGGTCGGTTGATAGCGGCAGTTGAAACCCACCCAGGGTGAGAAAAGCAGCCGATAGGCGCGGACCGGCAGGGCAAGGATATGGGCAAGCGGCGTCATGGGGGTAAAATAGGGGCAAGAGCCTGCTGGAAACAGATCACCCGTGGATTTTTTTCAACGCATAGGCCAGATCGCGCTGCAGATCCTGAAAATCGCGGCTTGCCGTCTCCTTGGCGCGGCCAATCAGGACATAGTCCCAGCCATCGCGGCCCTGTTGCGGCAGCACCAGGCGGGCGGCTTCGCGCAGGCGTCGTTTGGCGCGGTTGCGGGCCACGGCATTGCCAACCTTCTTGGAGCAGGTGAAGCCAACACGAAAGCCGGGCTCGGCGGTTTCGCCGTCGCGGCGCTTGCGCCCCTGAACCATCATGCCTTGGGTGCCCTGACGACGGGCACGGGCTGCGGCCAGAAAGGCGCTGCGCTTGGCCAGAACGGTCAAGGACGGGCTTTTTTTTGCGGTCTGTTTGGGCGCTGGGCAAACAGAAACCGCCGAAGGCTGGTTCCCGTGGCCAGCTGCGCTGTCCTTTGGGGCCTTCGGCGGTGTCATATCTGTCAATCCTTGGTGCCTCGCGCTTATGCGCTCAGCTCCTTACGGCCACGGGCGCGGCGTGCGTTAAGGATCTTGCGGCCTGCCTTGGTGGCCATGCGCGCACGAAAACCGTGGCGACGTTTACGAACCAGGTTCGAGGGCTGAAAGGTGCGTTTCATCGCTCCGGTCTCCAATTTCTACAGGGGGCAGCGGAATCGCTCCCCGTGGTGTTTATCTCGAAGCCCGGTCTTTAGAAGGGATTCTCGGGCAAGTCAAACGCTGAGCCCTGACTTTTGTCGCGCCCGGGCAAGATTTCTGCCAAAAAGGCCGGAATTTACCGGGGCAGGCCGCAAAATGCCGCAAATCGGCGGGGCAGGGTGCGAATCTTCACAAAAACACATCTAACAGATCAAGGCCGCGTGATAAGCCCATGCCAGACCTCGTCTTGGGGTGCATTTGGCGCTAGCAGGTATTGGCAGCTAGACCTGTGGTCCGGGGCAGACGACCAAGAGAGATGAGACATATGACCAAGACGCCAAAACGAGGGCTTGCCCGCCACCTGCCGCTGATCGCTGTGGTTGCGGTGGCGCTGATCGGCGCGGTGACCCTGAAGGATTACCTCAGCTTTGATACGCTGCGCGACAACCGCGAGGCGCTGATGGCCTTTCGCGATCAGAATTACCTGGGATTGGTGGCGCTCTTTGTTGGGCTGTATGTCCTGATTGTGACCTTTTCCTTGCCGGGTGCGGCGGTGGCCTCGGTCACGGGGGGCTTTCTGTTTGGTTTGGGCGCGGGCACTGCGCTGAACGTGGTCTCGGCGACCTTTGGGGCATCGGCGATCTTTCTTGCGGCCCGCCTGGGATTGGGCGAGACGCTTACGGCGAAGCTAGAAGCGAGTGAAGGCCGGGTGCATATGTTGAAGAATGCGCTGCGCCAGAATGAGGTGGAGGTGCTGCTGCTGTTGCGTTTGGTGCCTGCAGTGCCGTTCTTTGTCGCTAATCTGTTGCCCGCGCTGGTGGGGGTGCGGTTTGGCAATTTCCTGTGGACCACGGCGCTTGGCATCATTCCGGGGGCAATTGTCTTTACCTGGATCGGGGTCGGCGTCGGAGAGGTCTTTGATCGCGGCGAAGATCCAGACCTGTCCCTGTTGTGGGAACCGCATGTGATCGGCCCGCTTCTGGGGCTGTGTGTCTTGGCGGTGATGCCGATCATCGTCAAAACCCTGCGCCCCAAAAGCGCCAACCCCAACCCCAAGCCCCCAACAAAGGGGCGCTGAACCATGACATCTGCCCCGGCAACCGATGCCGCATCCCAAACCCGGCTGAAATGTGACCTGCTGGTGATCGGGGCCGGATCGGGCGGGTTGTCGGTGGCGGCAGGAGCCAGCCAGATGGGGGCTTCGGTGGTGCTTCTTGAGGGGCACAGGATGGGCGGTGACTGTTTGAACTATGGCTGTGTGCCGTCCAAGGCGCTGTTGGCCAGCGCCAAGGCGGCCTATGGCCAAAGTACCAGCGCAGCCTTTGGCGTGGCCGAGGTGGCGCCGACCGTGGACTACGCCGCAGCCCAAACCCATGTGCAGAACACCATTGATGCGATCACCCCGATGGATAGCCAAGAGCGATTCGAGGGGTTCGGCGTGCGGGTGATCCGTGAATTTGGCCGCTTTGTTTCCCCAACCGAGGTACAGGCCGGCAATCATGTGATCCGCGCCCGACGGGTGGTGATCGCCACGGGTTCCGTACCGCTGGTGCCGCCGGTGCCGGGGCTGGAGACTGTGCCCTATGAAACCAATGAAACCCTGTTTGATCTGAGCCACCGCCCAGAGCATCTGCTGATCATCGGCGGTGGTCCGATTGGCATTGAAATGGCGCAGGCGCATATCCGGCTGGGCAGCAGGGTCACGGTGATCGAAGGCGAGCGCGCGTTGGGCGGTGATGATCCAGAAGCCGCCGCCGTTGTGCTGGACGCGCTGCGCAATGAGGGCGTGGTGATTGCCGAGAACGCGATGGCGGCCCAGATCAGCGGCGAGGCTGGTGCCATCGAGGTGAAAACCAGGGATGGGCGCCGCTTTACCGGCTCGCATCTCTTGGTGGCGGTGGGCCGTAAGAGCAATACCGACAGGCTGGATCTTGCGGCCGGCGGGATCACGCCGAGCAAGACCGGCATCAAGGTGGACGCGGCGCTGCGCACCAGCAACCGTCGCGTCTATGCTATTGGCGATGTCGCGGGGGGGATGCAGTTTACCCATGTGGCGGGCTATCACGCCGGGGTCATCATTCGCTCGGCTTTGTTTGGCCTGCCGTCCAGGGCGCAGGAACTGCACCTGCCGCGCGCCACCTATAGTGACCCGGAACTGGCCCAGGTCGGCCTGACAGAGACCGAGGCCCGCGCCCGGCATGGCGATGGGGTGGAATTGGCGCGGTTTGATTTTGCCCATAATGACCGCGCCCTGGCAGAGCTGAAAACCAAGGGTTTCATCAAGGTGATGGTGGTCAAAGGGCGCCCGGTGGGGGCGACGATTGTCGGGCACCAAGCGGGAGAATTGATTTCATTGTGGTCGCTCGCTTTGGCAAATAGGTTGAAGATGAGCCAGGTTGCCGCAATGGTGGCGCCATATCCGTCAATCGGGGAGATCAATAAACGTGTCGCTGGCGCCTACTTCTCACCACGGTTGTTTGACAGTGTGCTGGTTAAGCGCGCGGTGCGCTTTGTGCAGCGTTGGATCCCTTAACCCGGAAAGAGCGCCATGCTGAATTCGCTTTCAGGCCGTTTTTTGGTTCTGACCATTGTCTTTGTCATGCTGGCCGAGGTGCTGATCTTCGTGCCCTCGATCTCTCGCTTTCGTCTTGATTACCTGGCAGACCGGCTGGAGCGGGCGCAGATTGCCTCTCTGGCGCTGCTGGCGGATGATATGCTGGATACCGAGCTGGAGGCAGAGCTGTTGGAAAACGCCGGGGTCTATAACGTGGTGCTGCGCCGCGATGAGATCCGCCAGCTGATGCTGTCCTCGCCTATTCCGCAAGAGATCGCAGGCACCTATGATTTGCGTCGGGCTTCGGCTTTTACCCTGATCGGGGATGCCTTCTTGCAGTTGTTCAGCGCGGAAAACCGGATCATCCGGGTGATTGGCGCACCGGTGCGTGATGCGGGGCTGCTGATCGAGATCACCATTGAAACCGCGCCGCTGCGCAGCGCAATGATTGATTATGGCATTCGGGTGCTGCTGCTTTCGGCGGTGATTTCCATTTTTACCGCTTTGCTGCTGTTTGCCGCCGTCCGCGCTTTTCTGGTGCGCCCGATCAAGGGGGTTGTGGGCTATATGCAGCGCTACGCTGCCGCGCCGGAAGATGCCCGGGGTATCATCCACCCCAGTGCTGGCGTGCGCGAGCTGCGCGAGGCTGAAGAGGCGCTTATGCAATTGCAGACCGAGTTGACCCAGGCGCTGCGCCAACGTGAACGGCTGGCACAACTGGGCGGCGCCGTGGCCAAGATCAGCCATGATCTGCGCAATATCCTGACCTCTGCGCAGCTGTTCACCGACCGGATTGAGGCCAGCGAGGATCCCCTGGTGCGGCGGCTGGCCCCCAAACTGGTGAATTCGATTACCCGGGCGGTGTCGCTTTGTGAGGGCACGCTGGCCTTTGGGCGTGCCGAAGAGCCGGCACCAACCTTTGCCCGCATAGCGCTGTGTGAACTGGTCGAGGATATCGTCGAAAGTGAACTGCTGGTGGCCGATGAAACCGGGGTTGAGATCCTCAATGAGGTGCCAAAGGGCATGATGCTGCGCGGTGATGGCGAACAGCTGTTTCGCGTGGTGATGAACCTGGTGCGCAACGCCCGTCAGGCGATTGTCGCGACTGGCACCCCCGGCCGCGTCACTATCGCCGCCCGCGAGGATGAGGACGCCTGGTGGATTTCGGTCTCTGACACCGGCCCAGGCCTGCCGCAACGCGCCCAGGACAATCTGTTCACCCCGTTTCAGGGCAGTGCGCGCAAGGGCGGCAGCGGTTTGGGGCTGACCATCGCCGCTGAACTGACCAAGGGGCATGGCGGCGCTTTGGTGCTGCGTGAAACCGGTGCTGAGGGCAGTCTTTTTGAAATCCACCTGCCCAAGGGCGACGGAACCCTGTGAAGACGCGAAGAGCCGCCGGATTGGCGGCAAGACTAGGGGGCAGACTGGCGGTCAGACTGGCGGAATTCAAAAAGACTGGCAGGATTTTGTTTTAGGGGTTGCGCGCTTCAGTCCCTAGGACTAAACCCCGCCGCAGTGGACCGATAGCTCAGCTGGATAGAGTACCTGACTACGAATCAGGGGGTCGGGGGTTCGAATCCTCCTCGGTCCGCCACGCTTTCAAATTCTCCCGATGTGGTTGGTTTGAAAAGGTTTTGGGAAGATTGCCAAATTGGCTTGCTTCTTTTTCGCAGGGGCCTTAAATCCTGCAGCAGTGGACCGATAGCTCAGCTGGATAGAGTACCTGACTACGAATCAGGGGGTCGGGGGTTCGAATCCTCCTCGGTCCGCCACTGCCCCCCCCCCCTTTTTTTTCGAATGCCGCGCATTTCCGGCTTTTCCCGACGAATTTTCTGAGTCTTCTCAGAGGACCGTGCCAAGCATTCCCGACCCAACGGATCTTTGCCACCAGGGCGCAGGAAGCGGGCATGTTTCCTGGGAAGTCGGCCCTCACATCTCTCGACGCTTCCGGCCCGGAAGGAGACATTAGCCAAGTCGTGTCACGCCGCAGTGCGGCTTCACCAAAACTGATGGGGTGGATGGCTCCTGCTTCAACCGGTGTCGCGATGCGCCATAGTGCAGCTGTCAAAATCCGGTTATGAGAGGAGCCACCCCGTGCGAGTTACCACAATTGGCGTTGATCTGGCCAAGAACGTTTTCCAAGTCCACGGGCTGACCTCCAGTGAAGAAGTAGTGTTCAACAAGCCCTTGCGGCGGACGCAGTTTCTGCCTTTCTTTGCGAAGTTGGAGCCCTGGCTGTTTGGCATGGAATCCTGCAGCAGCGCGCATCATTGGGCCCGTGAACTGACCGCATTGGGCCATGACGTGCGGTTGTTCCCGCCGATGTACGTGAAGCCATAGGTCAAACGCGGGAAGTCCGACGCAATCGACGCCGAGGCCATCTGCGAAGCCGTAACCCGACCGACCATGAGGTTTGTGGCGATCAAAACAGTCGAGCAACAATCACTGCTGTCGTTGCATCGGGCGCGGGAGCGGGCACCGGCCAGCCGGTCGTGGGTTGCCAGGGGGCGGCGCAATGTAGCTGCAAGGCGCCACCCCGAGGTCCGGTTGAGTGCTTAGCCGACCGGCTGAGTCGCCACCATAGAGGGCCGCTCGGCAAAGCCTGCGTACCAGTCCGCCAGCTGCGGATGGCCGCTACGCCAGTCCTTATCTGCAAAGCGGAAATCGAGATAGCCGAGCGCACAGCCGATGGTGATGCTGCCGATGGAGACCGGCGCACTCAGCGTGTCGAGCCAGCGTGCCTCCAGGTCGTCGAGCGCGCTGTTGACTTTCTCCATCTGGCTGTCGTGCCACAGATCCCAGTAGAATTCGGAGGGGCGCAGCACGGATTCGTACCGGCACAGCAGGGCCGCGCCGAGCAGCGTGTCGCCGAGCGCTTCCAGCGTCATCGCTGCGAAACGGTCACGGCCCTCGGACGGAAGGAGCGGCGTCTCTGCCGACAACGAATCCACATAGGCGCAGAGCACCCGGCTGTCATAGAGGGGATCATCGTCGTCGGTCAGCCCGGTGGGCACCTGCCCGGAAGGGTTCTCCTTGACGATCACCGGGTCGCGTTTGACCGGCCAGGCCTGCGAGGGCAGCTTTTCGATCTGTTGCTCGAGACCTTTTTCATGGGCGCAGACCAGAACCTTGCGCACGAAGGGCGACGCTGGGGAATGGAAAACTCTGAGGGTCATGTTTCATCTTCCTTGGGGTTAGAATTCGCGGAATGGGGGCTGCCGATGAACTGTTCGAAGGCAGCTTCAGGATCCTTGCTGAGGCGTTCGGTGAGCAGGTCCCCGGCAAAGCTCACATGCTCGTGCATGATTGCCGCCGCCCGCTCGCCATCGCCCTGACGCAGGCACTTGGCAATCCGGTGGTGATCGTCATGGGAGCGTTTGATGATCTCATAGTCGTCCCAGAGGATCACCCGGTCGGAGACCATGGGCACATTATGGGTGCGTGCCACAAACTCCTCCAGCCAGGGGTTCATTGCAGCTTGGATGATCGCTTCGTGAAATTCCACGTTCATCCGGCGCCAGGCGGGCAGATCCTTGGGGTCGAGCCGACCCGAGGCGAGGATGTCGTCGCCGGTGCGCACTAATGTATCCAATCTGTCCAGCATTTCTTCGGAGCAGCTGAGCCGTCCGGCAATCCGGCAAGCCTGCGCTTCGAGCACGCTTCTGATTTCAAAGACGCTACCAATGCTCTCGACCGAAAATTCGCGCACTCGATAACCCCGGTTGGCCTCATAGACCAGCAGTCCGTCATTGGCCAAAGTGGCCAGCGCCGTGCGCAGCGGGGTCCGCGAAAGGCCTAGGCGGTCGGCCAGTTGGTCCTGATGCACGCGCGCAGCAGGGCGGAGCTCCCCCGACAGGATCATCTCCCGCAGCGCTGTCGCGGCACCATCGGCCACGGTGTGTCCGTTTACATCCATGCTCACATCCTTGGTTTGCTTGTCGCCAGCTTGACCGGAATGCACGGTGATCTCAAGAGGAGTCTGTTAGATTTTATCCAATATGGGCGATTTTTAAGATTTATGGTTGACTATATCGTCAAAATGTATCCAATCATGCGAAAGATCACAGACCTGAGGAGGCAACCATGGCCGGATTGGCATTGGTAACGGGTGCGGCGGGGGGCATTGGCCGGGCCGTATGCGAAAGACTGGCGACAGATGGGTTCACCGTCATTGGCACGGATCTCGACCGCGCGGCGGCCGAGGCGGTAATCCAGGGCCTGCCCGGTGCCGGGCATCTGGCCTTTGCCCTCGATGTGGCCGAGGAGGAGGTGGTCGACACGCTGATCGCGGAGATCGAGGCAGAGCATGGTGCGATCGCGGTTCTGGTGGCCGCAGCCGGGGTGCTGATCCTCGATGAGAACGGTCAGCGTCGGCCGCTCACCGACACCTCCCTGGAGGAGTGGAACACCACACAGACCATCAACAGCACCGGCAGCTTCCTTTTGCTGCGCGCCTTCCTGCAGGCGCGGTCGGCCCGTCGGGTGGAGGGCGCGCGCTACATCGGCTTTTCCTCGGTGGCGGCACAGCTCGGGGGCTATCGCTCCAGCTCGGCCTATATCGCCAGCAAATCCGCCGTCCTTGGTCTGATCCGGGCCGGGGCACGTGAAGGCGCCGCGCTGGGGGTTGCCGTCAACGGGGTCGCACCGGGGCTGATTGATGCGCCGATGCTGCGTCTCTCGCTTGATCCGGCCAAGGATGCCGAGGTCGCCCAGTCGATCCCGCAGGGCCGGATTGGCACTCCGCAGGATGTGGCCGGGGCGGTCTCCTTCCTGGCCGGAGCCGACAGCGACTACATCACCGGCAGCGTCATCGACGTGAACGGCGGATACCGGATGCAATGATAGACCGTATCATTGATATGATCGCCAAGGTCTTGGCGACATTGGCGGCGGGGGCTCTGCTGCTGATGATGTTCCACGTGACCCTGGACGTGGCGGGCAAGTATCTGCTCAACGCGCCGATCCCCGGCACCGCCGAGGTGGTGGCCAGCTACTACATGGTGGCAGCGGTCTTCCTGCCGTTGGCTTGGGTCGAGATCAACAATGGCTCGATCGTGGTGGAGCTGCTGTACGAGCAGTTCGGGCGCCGGGCCCGCACTGGCGCGCAGCTGCTCGGCACCGCCCTGTCCGCCTGTTTCTATGGCGGGCTGGCATGGCTGTCCTGGGCACCGGCGATCCAGTCGTGGCGCATTGGTGAAATGGTCGAGGGCACCTGGCGGGTGGTGATCTGGCCAACGAAATTCCTGCTTCCGCTGGGGCTGGCAATGGCCTGCCTGGTGATGGTGCTGCGTCTCGTGCAGATCCTGACCGGACGCTACCGCGCCGAGATGGCGCCAGTCGAACAGGTTTAAGGGGACAGAAATGGAACGTCTTGAAATCGGATTGTTCGGCGTCGTGGTGATGCTGGTTGCGGTGTTGCTGCGTGTCCCGATCGCGGTTGCCATGGGGCTGACCTCCTTTGGTGGAATCTGGCTGATGATGGGCTCCATGCCCGCCATCGGCATCACCAAGGCCATCCCCTACGAGATGATCGGGGACTGGAACCTCTCGGCAGTGCCAATGTTCCTGCTGATGGGCTATCTGGCCTCCGGGGCGGGGCTCACCAGTGGGCTGTTCAACGCGGCGCGGGTATTTCTGAACCGGGTGCCCGGCGGGCTGGCGACGGCCTCTGTTGCATCCAGTGCGCTCTTCGCCTCGGCCAGCGGCTCCAGCGTGGCCACCGCAGCGGCCTTTTCGCGGATCGCCATTCCCGAGATGCTGAAGGCGGGCTATGCGCCCTCGCTGGCCTCCGGTTCGGTGGCGGCGGCGGGCACTCTTGGCTCGCTCATCCCGCCCAGCGTGCTGCTGATCATCTACGGGTTGATGATGGATGTCTCGATCAGCGCGCTTTTCCTGGCGGCAGTGATCCCGGGGATTCTTTCCGGTGTCGTCTTTGCGGCGATGATCACCCTGCGCTGCTGGCTGAAGCCTTCGCTTGCGCCGCGCCAGGACCTGACCACCAGCTGGCGGGAAAAACTCTCCCTGCTGCGGGAAACCTGGCCGCTGCCGTTGCTGATTGCCGGGGTGCTTGGGGGTATCTTCTCTGGAGTGTTCACCGCCACCGAGGCCGGAGCCATCGGCGCTTTCCTTGCCGGTCTGATCGCGCTGTCGCGGCGGGCGCTGACCTTCGACATGATGCGCCGCGCGCTTGTTGACACAGCGGTGAGCACCTCGGCGATCTTCATCATCGTAGTCTCGGCGGCACTGTTCTCGCGCTTCGTGGCGCTCTCGACCTTGCCGGTCTGGGTCACCGGGCAGTTCCAGGGGTTGGATACGATCTGGGTCATCATCCTGATCTGCCTGCTCTATCTGGTGCTCGGCTGCTTTCTAGAGAGTATTTCGATCATCTTGCTGACCGTTCCGGTCTTGGCGCCGCTGCTCGGGACGCTGGACATCAACCTGATCTGGTTCGGCGTGCTGGCGGTGAAACTGCTGGAAACCGGCCTCATCACACCGCCGGTGGGGATGAATGTCTATGTCATCAAGTCGAGCCTCGGGAACACGATTTCCCTCGGCACGATCTTTCAGGGCGTGACGTGGTTCATCGTCGCCGACGCCTTCACCATCGCACTTCTGGTGGCCTTCCCAGCGCTTTCGCTGTGGCTGCCAAGTCTGATGGGCTGATCCCAGATCGGCCCATCACAGATCCGGCGGGCCGTGCCCGTCAACCTAGGAGGAGACCTTATGAAACACTTGAAACTGATCCCGATGGCCGTCGCCGGTCTGATCGCATCCGCTGCCACTGCCGACACCTATATCGCCAGCAACTGGCTGGCTCCGGTGCATATTCTCAATGCACAGCCCTATCAGAAGTTCGCCGAGGAGCTTGGCCAAGACGCAGATGCAGGCATCGGCTTTGAGGTCTATTCCAGCGGCTCGCTTATCCCGGCCAAGGCGACCATGCAGGGCATTCGTGACAATGTGGCCCAGCTGGGGGTTGTCTATCCGGGCTATTCGCCCTCAGAGCTGCCGGTCAACAACGTGCTGAACGACCTGGTTTTCACCGCCGATGACGCGCTTGCTGCCGCTCTGGCCTATACCGAGGTCGGGGTGACCAATGCGCAGGTGCAGGGTGAATGGAACGAGAATGGTGGGGTGTTCCTCGGGGGGTATTCCACCCCGGTCTACCACTTCATCTGCATGGATCCGATCCGCTCGCTCGAGGATGCCCGCGGCAAGAAGATCCGTACCGCCGGTGGTGCCCAAACCAAATGGGTCGAGGCGATCGGCGGGGTGCCCGTCTCGGTGCCGATCGGCGATGTCTACTCCGGCCTCAGCCGTGGTTCGCTTGATTGCACGATGTCGGACCCGACCAACCTCGACAAGGGCAACAAGTTCTGGGAGGTCGCCAAGAGCGTGACCACGCTGCCGATGGGTGTGGTGATGGGCGCGACCTATGTGGCCAATACCAACTTCTGGGTCGGCCTCAGTGAGGCGCAGCGCGAGGCGATGCTTGATCACATGGCGCTCGGTCTGGCGCGCACGCAGCTGGTCTATGCCGCCGACGTGGAGGCCGCCTTTGCCGGTTCGCGCGAACGTGGCCTGGAGATCCTCGAAGCGGATGACAGCTTGACCGAAACGCTGGCCTCCTTCCAGTCGGACTTCGTTGCCGCCCTGCCTCAGAAATCGGTAGCCGACCGCGGAATCGAAGATCCGTCCGCCTTGATCGCGGCCTTCCAGGCGGCGGAAGCGGGCTGGAAAGAGCGCCTCGCCACCATTGACCGCACCGATGCAGAGGCGGTCGCCGCCCTGATCCGCGCCGAAATCTACGGCAAGGCGGACATGGCGCAGCTGGGCCGGTAACCCCTTGCGAGGAGGCCGCCCGCAGCGGCCTTCTCCCCCCTTTCAAGACAGAGGCAGACAATTCATGGCACAGCACACGACAGAGGCAAATGTCGCAATCGTCACCGGGGGCGGCGCCGGGATCGGGCGCGCCATCTCCCTTCATCTGGCAGAGGCCGGACATCGCGTCATCGTTGCCGATCTGAACGGCGCCATGGCCGAAGAAACCGTCGCGCTGATCACAGCGGCGGGCGGGCAGGGCCAGGCGGAGACGCTGGATATCACCGACGAGAAGGCCGTCGCGGCCATGATCGAGCGCGTCGGCCCCCTGCGCTGCCTCGTCAACAATGCCGGTATCTTCAACGTCAAACCTTTTGACGCACTGGAGGCTGAGGACTTCCGCCGCATGTATGAGGTCAATGTGGTTGCCATGTTCAGCCTGTGCCAATGCGCGGCGGCTGCCATGGGGCAGGGGGGGGCCATCGTCAACATTGCCTCGCGGGCGATGCTCGGCTCGGCCCAATACATTCACTATGCCACCTCCAAGGCGGCGGTCGGTGGCTTCACCCGCTCGCTGGCGCTGGAGCTTGCCCCAAAGGGCATAACCGTCAATGCGGTTGCCCCCGGGGTGATCGAAACGGACATGCTGCGGGCCCGCTCTGATACAAATCTGGACGCCCTGCGCGCGCTGCAACCGGGCGGCACACTTGGCACCCCTGACGATATCGCTGCGGCGGTGGCCTTTCTCGCTGCTCCGCAGGCAGGGTTCATCACCGGCCAGACCCTGCTGGTCGACGGCGGGCGCTCGCTTGGCGGTGCGCTCGGGATCTAAGGATACAAACATGACAGTTGAGAACAAACTCGCCCTCATCACCGGAGCGGCGGGCGGTATCGGCCGCGCCACGGCAGAGCTTTTCGCTGCCCGCGGTGCGCAGGTTATTGCGGTGGATCGCGACGCTGCGCCCCTGCAGGAGTTGGCGCAGAGCGGCATCACTACCATCATCGGTGATATGACCGACCCGGCGCTGCCCGAGACCCTCGCGGAAGAAATCACCCGGATTGGCAAACCGCTCGCCATTCTGGTCAATAACGCCGGCATCGGCGGCGGCGGTCGTCTAGACCAGACCAGCGACGAGGAGTTGCGCCGCTACATGGAGGTCAATGTGGTCGGTTTGTTCCGCCTTGCGCGCTTTGCCGTTGGTCAAATGCAGGCCGCAGGCGGTGGCAGCATCGTCAATGTCGCGTCGATCTATGCCGAGGTCGGTGCTCAGAACTCCTCCGGCTATTCCGCCTCCAAGGGGGCGGTGGCCGCGCTCACCCGCCAGATGGCAACGGACTACGGGCCCGAGGGCATCCGGGTCAATGCGGTGGCGCCGGGATTGATCGAAACCCCGCTCACCGCCGAGCGTATCCGCACCGAGGCCTGGCGCCACGAAATCTTCGTCGAGCAATCGCCGATGCGTCGCGTTGGCCAGCCGCAGGATGTGGCGCAGGCCATTGCGTTTCTCGCCAGTGACGAGGCCGCCTTCATCTCGGGTGAAAGCCTGCGCGTCGATGGCGGCTGGGCCATGGGACGCTACCCGCGCGAGGCGCAGATATGAGCGGTCAGGAAAACACCCCTGCCGCAGCCTATGACCTGGTTGTCGTTGGTTCCGGCGCGGCGGGTATGGCAGCGGCCCTCACCGCAAAGATCGGTGGGCTCGATGTGGCGATCGTCGAGAAGGACAGCCATTTCGGCGGCTCCACTGCCGTCTCCGGCGGCGCCATCTGGATTCCCAATAACCCGCTGATGCGCGCGGCGGGTATGGAAGAGGATGCGGAGGCGGCCTTTACCTACCTGCAGGGCGAGGTTGGCAATCTGATGGATACGGATCTTGTGCGCCGCTTCCTCAAGGCCGGCCCCGAGATGGTCAGTTTCTTTCAGGACAACACCGCACTACAATTCGAACATCGCGCAGTTTCGCCGGACTATCATCCCGATAGGCCGGGCGCGTCCATGGGCGGGCGGGTGCTTGATGCGCAGACCTTCGATGGCCGCCGACTGGGCAAGGAGTTCGACCGGCTGAAACCGCCGATCGGTGATTTTACCCTCTTCGGGGGGATGATGCTCAATCGCTTCGACATCGGTCATTTCATGAACATGACGCGCAAGCCTGGCTCGGCGCTGCATGCGTTGCGGCTTCTGCTGCGCCATGGCCGTGACCGACTGCGCCATTCTCGCGGCACACGGCTCACCTTGGGGCAGGCGGTCGCCGGGCGTCTTGCCCTGTCGGTTCTCGAACGCGACATTCCGATCTTTACCGGTCAGGCGCTCACCGCTTTGCTGACCGACGGGGCGGGCCGCGTCACCGGGATCCAGACAGAAGCCGGGGGGCAGATCACCGCCCGCTGCGGCGTGGTTCTGGCGACTGGCGGTTTCCCGGCCAATGCCGAGATGCGCGCGGAGCTGATGCCCCATGTGGCAAAGGGGGCTCAGCATTTCTCCATGTCGCCCCGTCCCGCCACAGGTGGTGCCATCGGTGCGGCCCGAGCGATTGGAGCGCATTTCATCGATACCAACCGCAACGCGGGTTTCTGGGCGCCGGTCTCGCTGATCCCGGAGGGCAATGGCGCCACGCGGCCTTTCCCGCATCTGTTCCTGGATCGCGCCAAGCCGGGGGTGATAGCCGTCTCTCCCAAGGGGGAGCGTTTTGTCAACGAGGCGGTCTCCTATCATGACTTCGTATCGGGCATGACCCGTGCCGGGCTGAAGGAGGCCTGGCTGATTTGTGACCATCGGGCCCTGCGCCGCTACGGTCTCGGGCCGGTGCGTCCGGCGCCTGCGCCCTATCGCCACCATCTGCGCTCGGGCTACCTGAAAAAGGCTGCGACCCCGGCGGAGCTTGCGCGGCGGATCAACCTGCCCCCAGAGACCCTTAACCGGACCATTCAGGCCTTCAACGCTGATGCAGCAGAGGGGATCGACCGGCAGTACGGCAAGGGATCAACCGCCTATCAGACCTATCTGGGGGATCCCGATCATTGCCCGAACCCTTGCCTCAACCCGCTTGAGACCGGGCCATTCTACGCCGTGCGCATCTTCCCGGGCGACATCGGCACCAGCATGGGACTCGCCACAGATGCAGACGCTCGGGTCCTGCGCGAGGACCGCAGCGTGATCGACGGGCTCTACGCCTGCGGCAACGACATGAACTCGATCATGGCCGGTACCTATCCAGGCGCGGGGATCACGCTTGGACCGGCTCTGACCTTCGGCTATCTGGCTGGGCGCCACGCTGCCGGGGAGGGCTGACGGCGAAGACGAAGAACAGGGGCGGGGCGAGGAGGCCTCGCCCCCCTGGCCAACACGAGATGACACAAGCCCCCTCGAAGCAATCGTATTGGTGTAGAAGGTTTATGTCCAACTACATAGGGGGCGCGGATCGGCGCCCCCTTTGGGTTTTCAGACTTCGATTTCAACTCTTCCGATTGGGTTGGAACAGCAGGCGAGGATGTATCCCGCTGCAATGTCATCCTCAGAAATACCGCCATTGTGCACCATATGGACCTCGCCTGCGGATTTCTTGACCTTGCAGGTTCCGCAGACACCAAATGTACAGCCCGACGGGATATTCAGGCCAACATTGCGTGCAGCCGCCAAGACGGTATCCGTTTCCGCGACTTTGGCTGTTATGTCAGAGGTGGCAAAATGGATCACGGCATTGGTATCATCGTCAAGCACCACATCATCCAGATCGGGCTGGTCTGCCTCTGTCTCGACAGGGGCGCCAAAGCTCTCTTGGTGATAGTTGTCCAGATCGAAGCCCAGCCCTGCCAGTGCTTCGCGCACGGCAGTCATGAAAGGCTCTGGCCCACAACAATAGACCTCTCGGTCTAGATAATCCGGCGCCATCAGGCCCAACATCAACTGATTGAACTGCCCCTGATAGCCGGTCCAGGGTTTGTAAGGATCGGGTTCTTCCACCACGAATTTGAGATCAAGCCCTGGTGTGCGGCTCGCCATCCATTCCAGGCGCTGGCGAAAGATGATTTCAGATGGGCGTTTGGCGCAATTGATGAAGACAACATCCAGATCCTGGCCCTCATCCCACATGCAGGTGGTCATCGACATCATGGGGGTGATGCCAGAACCTGCGGAAACGAACAGATACTTGCTGGCCTTGCTTTTGGAATTGCTGAACAATCCCGCCGGGCCAATTGCTTTCATGCGCATCCCGGGTTGCAAATTATCCAGCATCCAGCGGGTTCCGATGCTGTCCTCTTGCGCCTTGGCAGTGATGGTGATCGAACGCGGCCGCGACGGAGAGGAGGAAACCGTATAGGTGCGATGCACAACACCGCCCGGCTGTCCCGGAGCCGGGATTTCGAGCGTCAGAAACTGTCCGGGCTCATAGCTGAAGAGCGCCCCGGAAGGCGCGCGAAAGCTGAAGCTTGCGGTATTTGGCGCCTCAGGAACCACTGAAACACATTCCAGTGTTTCCCCATCTTTCCAAACGCCTGCGGCTGAATAGAGGTCTTTCATATCGTTTACTCCGCCGCCACGGCATCAGGTGCCAGGCGATCTGTCAATGTGGTGCAATACCACTCTACAAACTGTAGTACTCCGGTCTCTTGCGTTCCCGAATAGGGGCCGGGCGCATAGGCTGGGCTGTTGATGCCTTGTTGATTGTTTTCGACAACCTCCCGGTCTTCTTCATTCGTGGCGATCCAGACCTCTGTCAGGCGTTTCAGATCATAGTCGACACCTTCGACCGCGTCTTTGTGGACCAGCCATTTGGTGGTCACCTCAGTTTCGGTCGCGCTGATCGGCGTGACACGGAAGACAATGGAATGGTCCGCAAGGAAATGGTTCCAGGTTGTGGGATAGTGAAACTTCAGCAGTGCCCCGGCATCGGCAAAGGGGGCGTGCCCCATCCCGCGACGCACAGCGGCTTTGCCGTTCATCGTATAGCTTTCGGCACCTTGCTTCAGCGGCATGCGTGCCAGCCGGTACTGTCCGTCACCATCAAGGCGAAAGTGAGAGGGCAGCCCCGCAGCTTCACAACGGTCAAAATGCGCCTGCAGATGCGCTGGTGTATTGCCGTCTTCGATACCGGTTACAGCAGGGTCATCCGGGAAAGTCCTGCAAAGTGCCGGGTGGTTACCGCCGCAATGGTAACATTCGCGGTTATTTTCCCAGACCAGTTTCCAGTTGCCGTTTTCAACGATTGAGCTCTCGAAGGCGACTTTGGCATTTCCCAGATCATGCGGCTCTAGATAGGGGCGGGCGACTTCAGCAAAGCTATCAAAATCAGGGGCCTCGTCCGCCAGGCAGATATAGACCAGCCCTGCCAGTTCGCGGCAATGCACCGTTTTCAAACCATGCTGCCTGGGGTCAAAATCAGGCCCCATATCGCGGGCCCAGAGCAAAGATCCATCAAGCTCATAGGTCCATTGGTGATAGGGGCAGACCAATTTGGGGGCGTTTCCCTTGGCCGCCTTGCAAATGATAGAACCACGGTGGCGGCAAGTGTTGTGGAAGGCCCGAATCAGATTGTCAGCGCCCCGCACGATAACTACGCGATAGGCCCCTACGTTATAGGTGACGTAGTCGCCGGGTTTGGCCAATTCACAGGCCGCAATTGCAAACAGCCAATCGCGGTAGTGGATGTTCTCCAGGTCGGCCTGAAAGATTTCGGGGTCGGTGTAGAACGCCTGTTCCAAGGTATGTTTCGGTTTTCGGCGGGCAATTAGGCTTTGAATAGTGTTCACTTCTGGCTCTCCTGCCGCGCCCCGCGGCCTTGCTTGGGCAGATGACATGGGAGAACAGTTCGGAGGCGCGCGAGGAACACGTCCGGAATCTGTGCCCCCACCGCCACCCGCGGTTTGACATATCTGCAAGGCTGGTTTCCGGACTTGGAAGAGGCTTTCACCGGGTAGCGGCACCTTCCCGGGATCCTCGTCCCAGTGGTGATAGCCGAACCTGATCTTCCTTACCGTTGCGGGGGCAGTGTCGGGTTTTCACCGACTTCCCAATTCTCTGCCGCCCGCGCGGGACGGCAGCACCTTGCCGGGACAGACTAGATCGCAAGCGCCGGATTTCTGAGTTGCGAACGACTTCTTTAGGTCCAAAACCGTACTGCCATGCAAAAGCTGCAACATGGCCGCCGCAGGCAACGAAGCAGGGCTTGCCATGCCCAAAAAGCGAAGGTTGATGCCCCATGCAACGAATGCTGCGCCGATGCGGGGGCATTGGGAAGACCGAGAGCGGGGAGGGGGCTGGCCGAAGATTTGCCATCCGGGATGGCCCCGTCATCGCCCAACTGTTGCTGGCGTGGCCTACCGCTCTATCAGGCGTTGCTGAGCGGTAAACCAGACGCGTTCTGGTGTATGTTTCTGCCAGTGGTTAGGCCATTGACCTTTTCGACAATGGCGGCAGCATCAATGCCATGATGACTATAGAGATCGCCAATCGTACCGGTCTGACCAAAATGTTCCACACCCAGCGGAATGGTCTGGTGCCCCGCAACCGACCCCAGCCAAGACAGGGTTGCCGGGTGACCGTCGATCACGGTGATGATTTTGCAATGCGGCGGCAGGGCAGACATGAGAGTTTCGATATGAGACTGCGCATCAGCAGCGCCGCGCGACCGCACCCGTTGCGCCGCAGTCCAGCCCGCATTCAAACGGTCAGCCGAGGTAACGGCGAGAACGCCCACATCCCGCCGGGCCTCGCCAATCATCCCTGCAGCCTTGATCGCTTCGGGCGCGACGGCGCCCTGGTAGGCAATCACGACATCGCAATTCGGCCCCGGCCTGCGCAGCCAGTAGGCGCCATCAATGGCCCCCTGGCGGAAATCATCGTCGACCCGCTTGCCGGGCTGTTCGATCGGGTTGGTGGACAGGCGCAAATAGACAGAGCCGCCGGTTTCGTCGCGCAGCCAGGTGCGCTCATCCGGGTCGCCTTCGCCGTCGCGCTGAAGGTAGTCAAAGGCCCATTGCATGATCACCGCCAATTCATCCGCAAAAGCAGGTTCAAAAGCGGCGAGACCGTCCTGGCTCATCCCGATCAGCGGCGTGCCGACTGACTGGTGGGCACCACCTTCAGGTGCCAGGGTAATGCCTGACGGCGTCCCCACCAGAATGAAACGGGCATCCTGGTAGCAGGCATAGTTCAGCGCATCCAGGCCGCGGGCAACAAAAGGGTCATAGACCGTGCCAATAGGGATCAGGCGCTTGCCGAACAGCGAATGTGACAGGCCCGCCGCCCCCAATAACAGCATCAGGTTCATTTCTGCGATGCCCAGTTCGATATGCTGTCCCTGCGGCGTGAATTCCCATTTCGCGGTCGAAGGGATGCGGTGTTCGATGAAGGCGTCGGCCTGTTCTGCCCGGCCAAATAGTTTGCGCCGGTTCACCCAGGGGCCCAGGTTTGTCGTGCCGGTCACATCAGGCGATGTGGTCACGATCCGCTCGGCCAGCGGGCTGTCACCTTTGGACAGATCATCGAGGATCTTGCCAAAGGCCATCTGTGTCGAAGTATCGCGGGCGGTGTCAATTTCAAGGCTGGGCACAGCCAGTTTGATATCCTGAAAACGACGTCTGCCCTGCGCAAAGAAGGCCACCTGGGACAGGAACTCTTGCAGGGCCTTGGGATCTTCAACGGTGGCCATCGGATCCCATTCTTCCCCTTCTCTCACCCCCATGTGCGCCTGCCACTGGGCAAATTGGCTGGTATTCATCAGCCCGCCGTGATTGTCCTTGTGCCCGGCAATCGGGGTGCCCCAGCCTTTGATGGTATAGGCAAGAAAACAGGTTGGGCGGTCATGGTCGATCGCCTGAAAGGTCTGGGCCATCGTTTCAACGCAGTTGCCGCCGAGGTTTTCCATCAGCGCCGCCAGTGCCGCATCATCGCGCCGTTCGATCAGCGCCGATACCGCGCCCTGATCGCCCAGATCCTCCAACAGCCGTTTGCGCCAGACCGCGCCGCCCATGAAGGTCAGCGCCGCGTATTCCTGGTTCGGGCAGGCATCAATCCAATCGCGCAGGCGGTCGCCGCCCGGTTCTTCAAAGGCGGCCCGCTGCAAGGCGCCGTGCTTTACCCGCACCACATCCCAGCCAAAGGCATCAAAGATTTTCTCGACCCGTTCAAACAGGCCCTCGCGCACGATCCCGTCCAGGGACTGGCGGTTATAGTCGATGATCCACCAGGTATTGCGCAGATCGTTTTTCCAGCCTTCCTGTAGCGCCTCGTAGATGTTGCCTTCGTCCAGTTCAGCATCACCGACCAGTGCCACCATCCGGCCCATCGGCGCGTCCTCGCCCCAGCGTTTGGCCTTGATATAATCCTGAATGATCGAGGCAAAGGAGGTGATCGCCACCCCAAGCCCAACCGACCCGGTGGAGAAATCGACATCATCGATATCCTTGGTCCGGCTGGGATAAGACTGCACCCCGCCAAAGCCCCGGAAGTTTTCCATCTTTTCTTGGGTTTGGTTGCCCATCAGATACTGCAGCGCATGAAAAACCGGAGAGGCATGGGGTTTCACCGCGACCCGGTCCTCGGGTTTCAGCGTCGAGAAGTAGAGCGCGGTCATGATCGACACCATCGAAGCCGATGAGGCCTGATGACCGCCAACCTTGATCCCGTCCACCTTCGGGCGCAGGTGATTGGCGTGATGGATCATCCAGTGAGAGAGCCACAACAGACGCTGTTCAATGGTCTTCAGGTGGGTCATATCGTTGTGCATGGCTCTCTCCTTGTTCGGGGCTTATTCGGCAGCGTATTGGGCAGGAAACGGCAGGGCCTGCTTTAGATCGGCAAGAATATCCGCGACGTCCTCTAGCCCGACGGACAGGCGGATAAGCCCATCGCTGATGTCATGTGCGGCACGTTCCTCGGGGGTATAGGTCGAATGTGTCATCGAGGCCGGGTGCTGGACCAGAGTTTCCGCATCGCCCAACGATACGGCCCGCTGGATCATCTTCAACCCGTTCATGAACCGGATGCCCCCGGCCATGCCATCGGTAACTTCAAAGGCAATCATCGCGCCGGGCTGTGCCATCTGCCGCTGGGCGAGATCGTGTTGCGCAAAGCTTTCCAATCCGGGGAAAGACACCGATTGAACCGCCGGGTGTGCTTCTAGATAGTCGGCCACAATCTGGGCGGATTCACAATGACGATCCAGCCGCAGGGACAGGGTTTTCAGCCCGCGCAGGATCAGCATCGCGTTGAACGGCGCCATCACTGCGCCAGTCATGTCCTTCATCCCGACCAGCCGGATTTCGGTGACCTGTTCCATGCGGCCCGCGACCAGCCCGGCCACGACATCGCCATGGCCGCCAAGATACTTGGTGGCGGAATGCACCACGATATCCGCTCCCAATTCGATCGGGCGGGTCAGGTAGGGCGTGGCATAGGTGTTGTCCACCACCACCTGCGCCCCGGCGGCATGGGCGATTTCGGCGGTGGCGGCAATATCCACCAAACGCATGTTCGGGTTGGCTGGAGTTTCGAAATAGACCACGCGGGTCCGATCAGAGATGGCAGCGCGCAGGGTGTCAGGGTCGGTCATGTCCACATGGGTGATGGTAACCCCCCATTTCGCCAAACCGTGCTGCATGAAAGCGAAGGTGCAGCCATACAGCGTCTTGTCCACGATCACCTCGTCCCCCGGTGACAGCAGGGTCCACAACACGGCGGTAATCGCGCCCATGCCGCTCGACAACGCCAGCCCGGCCTCGGCCCCCTCCAGCGTGGCGATACGGCGTTCCAGCAGATCACAGGTTGGGTTGGAAATGCGGCTGTAGATATGCCCCTGACGTTCGCCTGCGAACATCTCGCCGCCTGCCTCAGTGGTCTCAAAGGCGAAGGTAGAGGTCAAATGCAGCGGCGGGGTCAGCGCGCCCTCATTTTCTTGCGGGTCATACGCGTGGTGGATGGCGCGGGTGGCAAAACCAGTGGGGTGGGGCATTGTGAACTCCTGATCCTATTTTGAGCTACCTTGCACCATAAATTGGATCAATGGATTGCCAATATTGCCACATCTTCGATATATATTGGCATAGTATGCTAATGTGAGGCCCCGGTGGACAGTAAAGATAAGCAAATCATTCGCACCCTTCAGCGCGATGGTCGCATGACCAATCAGGATCTCGCCCATGCGGTCAACCTGTCGCCTTCGCCTTGTTTGCGCCGGGTCAGAAACCTGGAAACGAAGGGGATCATCCAAGGCTATAGCGCGGATGTCGACCCGGCTGCCTATGGTCTTTCCATCACCGTTTTCGTGCGCATCAAACTGGAACGGCACAATCAGGCGGATGTGCAGAATTTTGAAAAACGGGTTCGGCTGATCGACGAAGTGCTGGAGTGCCATGTCATGACCGGAGCGATGGATTATCAGCTTCGGGTGCTGGTACCTGACCTTGAAGCCTATGAAAATTTCATTCGCAATTGCATTCATCCCATTGGCGGCATAGCCTCGATCGACACCAGTTTTGTCTATGGAACAGTGAAGAAAACGGCCGTGTTCCCGGCAACGCCATGATCCCTGTCTTGCCCAATACTACTGTCCGGTGCTTTCTGCGGAACCAGAAGCAGCAAGATGCACCACGCCCTGTAGGCCAGGGCTAGAATAGGAAACGCCATGTCAGAGACCAAATCACCGATAATCCTGTGGTTCAGACGGGATTTCAGATTGGCAGAGCATGCAGCCTTATCCGAGGCGGTGCGATCCGGCCGCCCCATTGTTCCGGTTTTTGTACTGGACGAAGTGGTTGAAACCTACGGGGCCGCGCCAAAATGGCGATTGGATGCGGCCTTGCGCCTGTTTGATGAGCGACTGAAATCGCTCGGTTCGCGGCTTATCCTGCGCCGGGGGCGGGCGGCGGATGTCTTGGCGTCCCTGGCCAAAGAAACCGGTGCCGGTGCCATTTGGTGGACGCGCGCCTATGATCCAGATGCAATTGCCCGCGATACCGCGGTGAAATCCAGTCTGGCTTCGGCGGGGTATGACGCCCGCAGCTTTGCCGGGCATCTTCTGTTTGAACCCTGGAGCGTCAAGACCAAGCAGGGTGGGTTTTTCAAGGTCTACACCCCAATGTGGCGCGCCGTACGAGACAGGCCGGTAGAGCGCGCAGAGCCTGCGCCGCAACAGATGCTATCGCCCAACAGTTGGCCGGACAGCGACCAGCTTGAAAGCTGGGGTTTGCAGCTGGCGATGAATCGTGGCGGGGATATCCTGGCGCGGCATGCCTGTGTCGGCGAAGCCCGCGCGCTAGACCGTCTTGAACATTTCCTCGATGGTCCTGTCATAGGCTACAAGGAGCGCCGGGATTTCCCCGCCGAGGAGGCGACTTCCCGTCTTTCCGAAAACCTGACCTGGGGAGAGATTGGCCCCCGGACTATCTGGCATGCCGGGGTGCAGGCGATGAATGATGGCAAGCCGGGGGCCGAACACTTCCTGAAAGAGCTTGTCTGGCGCGAGTTCTCGTACCATCTCGCCTATCATTCGCCGGAAATCATATCGTCAAACTGGCGTCCGGACTGGAGCAGTTTTCCTTGGCAGGAAGACGAGGATGAGGCGGTTTTGCGGTGGAAAATGGGGCGCACGGGCGTGCCGCTTGTCGATGCCGCGATGCGTCAGCTTTATGTGACCGGCTACATGCACAACCGCTGCAGAATGATCGCCGGATCCTACCTGACCAAACATTTGCTGAAACACTGGCGCATTGGCCAGCAGTGGTTCGAAGACTGCCTAATCGATTGGGACCCTGCCGCAAACGCTATGGGCTGGCAGTGGGTCGCCGGTTCCGGGCCGGATGCTTCGCCGTTTTTCCGGATCTTCAACCCGCAAACACAGGCGGAGAAGTTCGATGGGAAAAAGGTATATGTACACAGATACTTGGCTGAATTGTCACAGGATCCGGGCCGCGATGCACTGGATTTTTACCAGGCCTGTCCGCATTGCTGGCAACTGGCCCCGGACGATACCTATCCGGAACAGATGATTGACCTTGGTAGCGGAAGACGGCGGGCTCTTGCGGCCTATGAACAGATGAAATCGCGCTCAGAGGGGCGCGGCGACGCTTAGCGAACACGGGCTGCCTAGCTGGTGGGAAAGGTCGCAAATATGCGCGCCTTTTTCCGTAGCTGGGGGCGCTATTTCCTAATTAAGCGTGGCAAAGCAAGCAATACAGATTTCGCGCTTGCAAAGGGGGGGGGGGCGACCGGGGGCAGTAGAGGTTGCGGTGGTTGTTTTTGATTTTAACCAAAAGCATGCGCCCGCGCGGTGAATATCTGCCCGGATAGACCATGAGTCCCTGGGGGTTTCGCCATTCATTAAGCTTTTGCTGCTTTGGTGGGGGGCCGTAATAACTAACAGTTTGAGACCCCCATATGTACCGAATTTTGGATTGTTTGACGCAGCAGCACAACTACACGCTTGTTGCGGTGGCTGCGTTTGTCTGCGTGGTGGGGGTCAGTCTGACGGTTCGTCTGACCAACGGGCTTTTGGACACAGCAGAGCGGCGGCGGCTGGTGCCGCTGGGGCTGTCCAGTATGATCGCAGGCGCGACGATCTGGTCGACGCATTTCATTGCGATGCTAGCTTATGAACCGGGTTTTCAGCACGGATATGAACCGATTGTGACGGGCTTGTCGCTGCTGATTGCCATTCTGGGCGTCTTCGGGGTCAATGCGGTGCTTGTCTTTGCCTCTGGGCGGCAGGTGCCCTATGTCGCGGGCGCGCTGTTCGGGGTTACGGTTTCGATAATGCACTACTCTGGGATGCAGGCCTATCTGGTGCCTGGCACCCTGGAATTGTCACTGGGATATCTTGTGCTCTCGGTTGTGGTCGGGGCCGGTCTGGGGGCTTTGGGCTATTCTATTGCAGTCAAACAAAAGCTGGATGTGAAAAGCTGGGTGGCTGCAACGGGGCTGCTTGTCAGCGCCATCTGTGGCATGCATTTCATCGGCATGAGCGCAATTGACGTGCGGCTTAGCCCCTTGGTGGATGTGCCGACGCAGGTTATTTCGGATGCGACGCTGGGCACCGTGATTTTTGGCATCACGGGAATTATTTTGCTTCTCGGATTTGCCTCGGCCAGCATTGAACAAAATGTCGAAAGCGAAGCCCGTAGCCAACTGGCGCATGCCGTGCTGCATGATCCACTCACCTCTATGGCCAACCGTATGTGGCTGACGCAGTTTTTGTCGGGGCTGCAGCATCGCTTGGAGCAGGACGAAACCGAGCGTGCAGCCGTTTTGACCATTGACCTGAACCTGTTCAAAGAGGTGAACGACCTATACGGCCATGCCGTGGGCGACAAGGTCCTGCAGGCGGTGTCTGAGCGCCTGACCCGGCAGCAGGGCGCGGATGAATATATCGCGCGGGTGGGCGGCGACGAATTTGTTGCGGTGAAGCTGGGATTTCGGCGGATAGAAGAGGTGCAGGCCTATGCGGAACGTTTGCATGCCTCGATTGTTGTTGATCCCATCGATCTAGAGCACCAATCGCTGCATGTGGGGGCCGCCATTGGCATCGCCACCAGTCTCAAGGATGGTCGGGACCCGCAAGAGTTGCTGCATAAATCTGACCTGGCAATGTACCGTGCGAAAGCGGATATGACCTGCAATGTCTGTCAGTTCAGCGAAGAAATGGATCGTCAAAGCCGCGAAAAACTCCAGTTGGTCCAGGATCTGCGCCGTGCCTCTGCTGCTGGCGAGTTTGAACTGGCCTACCAATTTCAAAATGACCTGAATTCACTAGAGCCAGTTGGCTTTGAGGTGCTGTTGCGCTGGAACCACCCCACACGTGGTCGGGTGAAACCGGATGAGTTTATCCCAATCGCAGAAGAAACCGGCCTGATCCGCGAGATCGGCTATTGGGTTCTGAAAACGGCCTGCAAAGAAGCCGCCGGATGGACGCGCCCTTTTCAGGTGGCGGTCAATGTCGCCCCCCAACAGCTGGTGCAGCCCTCCTTTGTCGAGGATGTGATGGATGTCTTGTTCGAGACCGGCCTAGCCCCGGAAAGACTGGAACTGGAAATCACTGAATCCAGCATCATCGACGACAAGGTCCATACCTTGAAGGTAATGCATAAGCTGAAAAACTATGGTGTGCGCATTGCGATGGATGACTTTGGGACCGGGTATTCTTCTCTTGCGACCTTGCAGACCTTTCCTTTTGACAAGATCAAGATTGATCAGAGCTTTGTGCGCGGTGTGCATCAGAATGCACAAAGTGCGGCCATTGTGCGCTCTACTTTGTTGCTGGGTTCTGCGTTGAATATTCCTGTCCTAGCCGAGGGGGTGGAAGGTGAAGAAGAGTTGCAGTTCCTGCAGCAGGAGAAGTGCAATTCTGTTCAGGGCTTCTATTTTGGCACCCCGATGAATCGCGAGGAGATGCGGCGGGTCGTGAATGAGATCGCCCTGCCCAGATCAGAGCGATCGGCGTGATCCTGTCCGGCCTATCCTTGGCCCTCCGGTGAAGGTAGCGGCCGCCGCTTCGATCTGGGCTCAGTCAACGGATGCAGTGCGGGTCGCGGTGTCAAGAGAGGGTTGGGACAGCGCGGTTTCAATCGCCAAGAGCAGGTCTTTTGTGCGCATCGGTTTTGTCAGTACTTGGCCGCCCTCAGACAGATCCTTGGTGATATCGGGTAGGGCCTTGGGATAACCTGTCATCAGAATGATGCGCAAAGAGGGCTGTTTTGCCCGCAATTGATTGGCAAGAGCTATCCCTTGCATCTGGCCGGGCATCACAATGTCGCTGAGCAAAAGATCAAATCTGTCAGCACTCTCAAAGGCGAGCAGTGCATGATCCCCAGAGGTGGCGGAAATGACACTATGACCAGCCTGGCTGAGAGTTGTTTCCAGCATTTTCAGCATGCTAGGGGAATCCTCGACAAGCAGAATGCGCGCCTTCTTTCCCTTGTGGGGCGGGGCGGGCATGTCTGGGTCAAAGGGCAGCTCTCCTTTTGTGGTGTGGGTCGTTTGGGCGGGAAAATAGAGATCAAACCTGGTGCCAGCGCCAAGTTTTGACTGCACCAGAACCAGCCCCCCCGTTTGTTCCATGAACCCCTGCACCACCGAAAGCCCAAGTCCGGTGCCATGGGTGGGGCCCTTGGTGGTATAAAACGGATCAAAGATGTACTTTAGCGACGCCTCGGGGATGCCTTGCCCGCTATCGACGACGGACAGCATGACATAGAATCCGGGGGGCTGGTCTTCCTTGACCGTCTTGATAAATTCCTCATCCAGCAAGATGTTGGAGGTTTCGATCAACAGGCTGCCGCCATTGGGCATCGCATCGCGGGCATTCAGCATCAGATTGAGCAGGGTGCTTTCTGTGGTGCTTGGATCTGCGGCAATGGGCCAGGCATCGTTTTCCAACCGGGTCGTGATTTCGATGGTCTCGGGCAGGACGCGGCCAGCCCATTTCTGGGTATCTTTGATGATCTGGTTCAGCTGCAGTTGTTTTGGCGCAAGCGGTGCGCGGCGCGCAAAGGTCAGCATGTTCTGGGTCAGATCAGCCGCGCGCATGGTGGCACGGATCGCATCTTCCATGTGGGACTGGGTGATCTTGGAGGTTTCGCAGTCCTGAATGAGCTCAAGATTGCCAAGGATGACGGCCAGAAGATTGTTGAAGTCATGGGCAATGCCACCGGTCAGGTTGCCGATTGCCTCCATCTTTTGTGACTGGCGCAGCTTTTCGCCCAGAAGTATGAATTCGGAAACATCCTGGATCATGCCCACCACCTGGAGTTCGTCTTTGGTGCCGCCGTTATGCACCTGCCCCTGCATGCGGAGGGTGGTTTCCTTGTCAGTGGTGGAACTGACCCGGAATTCGCAGCCAAACGGCCAGCCGTTTTGCCAGCATTTACGCACCGCAGATTGAAGCGGGGCCTGATCGTCGGCATGGACATGCCGGGCGCAGAAGTCATCAAATGACGATATCTTTTCGCTGCCCGGAGTGCCCAGCAACTGCAAGGTTTCTGCGCCGCAGTTGAACACATTATCTGACGAAATGGAAAACCTGCCCATTTTGGCAATGCGATGTGCGTCATGCAGCTGGCGTTCGCTGACCTTCAGGTCTGCCCGATCGCGTTGGCTGCGCCTGATGGAAAACAGCGCCAGCAGAAAAATGCATCCGACCGTTATGCCAAGTACCGGGGCAGAGGACAGCAGAATCGAGGTCCCTTTGGCAGTTGGGTGCCAGGCCAGATAGGCCGGGCCTGCGTCTGGGTCAGGGGTGTCGGGGGTTAGCTGCAGGCCGATCATCCCAGAGGGGATCTCTTGCACCAGTACCAGATCTTCCAGCGGCAAGGCTGACAGCAGAGTTTCCAAATGCGCAGCGTCCAGAACATGCAGGGTGACCAGAACATAAGGTGCGCGTTGGGCAATGGGGATGCCGCCTGGATCGGGGACAATGGCAAAATAGGTGGCCAGGGCAAAGTCCTCGCCAAACTGGTAGAGATTAACCTGCGACAGCTCGGAAACATATGGTGAGAAATGTCTGCTCTGTGTGGAATCCTGCGCGAGGATATCGAGATAGTTTTGCTGTATGCGTGGAATGCTTTCGTCTGACAGGATCTGTTGAAAATTTCGCGCTGGGGTACCGGTGCTCGTCTGTTCTGCGAAGGCTCTGAAGGCAATCTCGCGATCCGGGGCGATCAGGAACAGGGCATCGTAGTCAGAGACGGTGGCCAGATCGGATGTAAACCGCTCCTCGATCCAAGGCAGCGAAAACTCGGTATCAATCTTGAGATAGGCCGCGTTTGAAGCGGCGTAGCGCTCCAGCTGGAAGTTCAGCTTCTGTTTGTGGCTTTCAAAAACGTTTGCGACGGTAACAATTTCGCGCTTGAAGGCATCCTTTTCAGCGGAAAGGATCTTAAGAAAAACCGAGGCAAAGACAAGAATCAGCGCCAGAAAGGCCAAGAGAATTGTGATATTGGCGGGGGGAATAAATCTTGTGAAATAGGCGGATAGTTTCAGTTCCGGCTGGGCGGCACCCTCCCGGCTGGCCTGGGTTTTTGGGTCTTGTAACAGAGTTTTGCCTCCGTAGATCACCAATCCAATATCAATTTTTGGCAGGCCGTATTCAGGCAGCCAGGGTTGTTATATGCGTTTTCACCCTCATTTCTGCGCCCGGAAAATGGGTGCGGGGGGAAAATTGTACAGCACTACCCAGGCGGGTTTTTCTGGGTCCTGAGGGGAGACTAGCAGCTCTTGCCTACGTGGTCATCCAAAACCGTTCCGTATTCTCCACCTGGGCAATAGCCCTCAGTCGCCTGGGTGGTACACAGATGCAAGACAGAGACCGTGCTTTGACTTCTCTTTGCTTCTTGTTAGCGCTAACTTTGTTGCATAAGAGCGAAAGGCATGATTCGGCCAGTTGGCTTTGGTAAGGGTTTTTGAAATGGACAAATATTGGGCAGGGTTGACGGATCATCGTCGGCGCACCTCTGAGATTGCGATCTCAAAGCTTTTTCAAGATGACCCGCAGCGGTTTCAGGCCTTTTCCGCCGAGGCGGACGGCATGTTGCTGGACTATTCCAAGACCGCGCTGGACGAGACCGCGCTTGCCGGTCTGATAGAACTGGCAGAGCAGGCCGGGCTAGCTGACCGCATCGCCGAGATGTTTCGGGGCGATGCGATCAATGTGACCGAAAAGCGGCCGGCCCTGCATACGGCCCTGCGTGCGTCGGCCGATGCGGTGGTTGAGGTCGATGGCGAGGACGTCATGCCTGGCATTCGCCACACGCTAGAGCGGATGGAAGGGTTTGCCGGGGCGGTGCGCAGTGGTGCCCACAAGAGTGCAACCGGGGCACGCTTTACCGATGTCGTGAACATTGGCATTGGTGGTTCTGATCTCGGGCCGGTGATGGCCACGCTGGCACTGGCCCCCTATCATGATGGGCCGCGCTGCCACTATGTTTCCAATGTGGATGGGGCCGATATTACCGACTGCCTGAAGGGGCTGGATCCGCAGACCACGCTGATTATCATTGCCTCTAAATCCTTTGGCACCATCGAAACCATGACCAATGCGGCAACGGCGATTGCCTGGCTGCGCGGCCCCTTGGGAGAGCAAGCCAGCCAGCATCTTGTGGCTGTTTCAAGCGCGCAGGACAAGACGGCCGCGTTTGGCATCCCGCCAGAGCGGGTCTTTGGTTTCGCGGATTGGGTCGGGGGTCGGTATTCGCTTTGGGGACCCGTAGGCCTGCCGGTGCTGATGGCGATCGGGCGGGACAACTTTCGGGCGATGCTGAGCGGCGCGGCAGCGATGGACCACCATTTCCAAACTGCGGATCTGCGCCAGAATCTGCCGGTTCTATTGGGACTGATTGGCATCTGGCACAGCAATATCTGCGGCTACGCCACGCGGGCGATTTTGCCCTATGATCAACGTCTGGCCCGCCTGCCGGCCTATCTGCAACAGTTGGATATGGAAAGTAATGGCAAGGGCGTCACGCTGGAGGGCGCAAAGGTCAGCCGGACCACTGGTCCCATTGTTTGGGGCGAACCCGGCACCAATGGCCAGCATGCCTTTTATCAGCTGTTGCATCAGGGCACCCATGTGGTGCCGACTGAATTCCTGATTGCAGCAACCGGTCATGAGCCAGAGCTGGCGCATCAGCATGACCTGCTGAAGGCCAATTGCCTGGCGCAATCAAAGGCACTGATGGCCGGGCGTTCGCCCGAGCAGGCACGCGCGCTGGCCGCAAGCCGTGGCCATACTGATAGCGATCTGGAGCGCATGACCGCGCATCTGACCTTCCCGGGCAACCGTCCTTCGGTTACACTGGCCTATCCGCGGCTAACCCCCTTTGTGTTGGGGCAGATCATTGCCCTGTATGAACATCGGGTGTTCACCGAGGGCGCCATCTGGGGCATCAACTCCTTTGATCAATGGGGGGTGGAACTGGGCAAGGAACTCGCCGAGAGTTTGCTGCCTCTTGTTCAGGGTGGCAAAGACCCCAGCAAAGACAGCTCTACCCTTGGGCTTGTGGCCAAGCTCTCTGTGCCTAAATCCGCAACCTGACGCGCCTGCTGCGGCGCTGTTCCTTTCTGGATCTGATATCGACATG
Source organism: Pseudophaeobacter sp. (assembly GCF_048267565.1). Lineage (NCBI taxonomy): Bacteria > Pseudomonadati > Pseudomonadota > Alphaproteobacteria > Rhodobacterales > Roseobacteraceae > Pseudophaeobacter > Pseudophaeobacter sp. The sequence continues at coordinate 71,240 of NZ_JBLWXG010000004.1, forward strand.
GTTTCTCGCGTTATCCCCGTTGACCCCTTTGATCTGGTGCTGTTCGGCGCCACCGGCGATCTGGCCCGGCGCAAGATCCTCCCCAGTCTGTTCCACCGGTTTCAGATCGCCCAGTTCTGCCCCAAGAGCCGCATCATCGGCACCTCGCGCAGCAAACTGGATCGCGGCGGATTTCAGGATTTTGTTGCCGCTGCGATCCGCGAGTTCGGTCAGGAGGGTGAAACCGGAGAGGACGATATCGCGGCTTTTGTTGAACTGCTGGATTATGTGCCGGTGGATGCTAGGGGCGATACCGGCTGGCAGGAGCTGAAGACCCATCTGCGCGCCGATGTTGTCCGGGTGTTCTACCTCTCGGTGGGGCCCAGCCTGTTTCCCGAAATCGCCAGTCGGCTGAACAGCAATGGTATCGCCACCCCCGAAAGCCGGATCGTGCTTGAAAAACCCTTTGGCCATGATCTGGTCTCGGCGCAGGCGCTGAATGCCGCCTTGAGCCAGCATTTCAGCGAGAGCCAGATCTACCGGATTGATCACTATCTGGGCAAGGAAACGGTGCAGAACCTGATGGCGCTGCGCTTTGCCAATTCGCTGTTTGAACCGCTGTGGAATTCCACCCATATCGACCATGTGCAGATTACCGTTGCCGAACGCATTGGCGTTGCCGGGCGCGGGGAGTATTATGACCGCTCTGGCGCCATGCGGGATATGGTGCAAAACCACCTGATGCAGCTCTTGTGCCTCACCGCGATGGAGCCGCCTTCGCGCTTTACCCCCAACGCGGTGCGTGACGAAAAGGTCAAAGTGATAGAGTCGCTGGAGCCAGTGTCGGAGAGTGATCTGGCGCGGGGCCAGTATCGCAGCAATGCCGCCACCGCCGAGGCGGACAGCTATCATGACCATGCAGGCAATGCCGATAGCACAACAGAGAGCTTTATCGCGCTGAAGGTGCATGTGGCCAATTGGCGCTGGGCGGGCACGCCGTTTTATCTGCGCACGGGCAAATGCCTGCGTGCCCGTGAAAGCGAAATCGCGGTCTACTTCCGTGATCCTCCACATAACATTTTTGAAGGTGCCGCCGGGGTACATGGCAATGTTCTCGTGATCCGGCTGCAACCGGACGAAGGCATCACCCTGCGCACCACGATCAAGGATCCCGGGCCTGGAGGTATGCGCCTCACCGCGGCCAACTTGGATATGACCTTTGCGGATTCCCTGCCCGAAGCGGGCCGTCCACAGGATGCCTATGAGAGGCTGATCATGGATGTGGTCCGGGGCAATCAGACCCTGTTCATGCGCGGCGACGAGGTAGAGGCCGCCTGGGCCTGGGCTGATCCGATCATCGCCAACTGGAGCCAGTCCGGTGCGAAGCCGCAGCTCTATGATCCGGGCAGCTCTGGGCCGGATGATTCCCTGTTGCTGATGCACCGCGACAACCGGCGCTGGCGCGGTATCGGTTCCTGATATTGCTGGTGCTCCAGATGATATGACGCTGTTAATGCCTGTTTTAATGCCCCCTGTCTGACACCCGAAAGGTTTCTCATATGCGTTTAAATAAAACACTCGCCGAGGTCACCGACCGGATTGTTGCCCGCTCTGCGCCAACCCGCCGTGCCTATCTGGACCGAATGTCCGCTGCCGCCGGCAAGGGTCCGGCGCGGGCCCATCTGAGCTGCTCTGGCCAGGCGCATGCCTATGCTGCAGCGGGGGCGGATCAGGCCAGTCTGGCGCAGGCCAGCAGCGGGCATCTGGGAATTGTCACCGCCTATAACGATATGCTTTCGGCGCATCAGCCGTTCGAGAGCTATCCAACCCTGATCCGCGACGCGCTGCGCGCCGCCGGGGGCACGGCGCAGGTGGCGGGTGGGGTGCCGGCCATGTGCGACGGCGTTACCCAGGGCGAGGCAGGCATGGAACTGAGCCTGTTTTCCCGTGATACCATTGCCATGGCAACGGGCATCGCGCTGAGCCACAATGTCTTTGATGCGGCGGTCTACCTTGGCGTCTGTGACAAGATTGTGCCGGGGCTGGTGATCGGCGCCCAGTCTTTTGGCCATTTGCCTGCGGTTTTCCTGCCTGCCGGGCCGATGACCAGCGGTCTTGCCAATGATGAAAAGGCGCAGATCCGCCAGAAATACGCCTCGGGCGAGGTTGACCGTGCCACGTTGTTGAAAGCCGAAATGGCCGCCTATCACGGCCCGGGCACCTGCACCTTCTATGGTACGGCCAATTCCAATCAGATGCTGATGGAATTCATGGGGCTGCATCTGCCGGGCTCCAGCTTTGTCAATCCGGGCACCCCCCTGCGCGAGGCCTTGACCGTTGAGGGGGCCAAACGGGCACTATCGCTGAGCGCGCTGGGCAACAACTATACGCCAGTCTGCCAGATCCTGGATGAAAAGACCTATGCCAATGGCATCACGGGCCTGATGGCGACCGGGGGCTCTACCAATCTGTTGATCCACCTGATTGCCATGGCACGGGCGGGCGGTATCATTCTGGATTGGCAGGATTTCTCGGATCTGTCCGACGTGGTGCCACTGCTGGCGCGTGTCTATCCAAACGGGCTGGCGGATGTGAATCATTTCCATGCGGCTGGCGGCTTGGGCTTCATGATCAAAGAGCTGCTCAACGCGGGTTTCCTGCACGCTGATACTAAAACCATTGCGGGCGCTGGCCTTGAGACCTACGCGCAGGAACCTTTCCTGTCGGACGAGGGGGGGCTGACCTTCCGCCCCACACCGAAAGAGACGCTGAACGCGGCCATTGTCCGCCCGGCCAGCGCGCCGTTTCAGGCAACGGGCGGGTTGAAACGGCTGACCGGGTCTCTGGGCACGGCGGTTATCAAGGTTTCGGCGGTGGATGAAAAACACCACGTGATCGAAGCTCCGGCGCGGGTCTTTCACGACCAAGAGGACGCCAAGGAGGCCTTCAAGGCCGGGGAATTCACCGGCGATGTTATCGTGGTGGTGCGCTTTCAGGGCCCCAAGGCCAATGGCATGCCTGAATTGCATAGTCTGACGCCGATGCTGGGGATCCTGCAGGGGCAGGGGCATCGGGTTGCCCTGGTGACGGATGGGCGCATGTCTGGTGCCTCTGGCAAGGTGCCCTCGGCCATCCATGTGGTTCCCGAAGCCCTGGACGGCGGCCCGATTGCCAAAATTCGCGATGGCGACCTGATCCGGCTTGATGCCACCAACGGCGTGCTGGAGATCTGCACTCCGGGTGTATTGGAGCGCGACAGTGCGACAGCTGATCTGAGCGCCTATCAACAGGGTACGGGGCGCGAAATGTTTGGCGTGTTCCGCCGTTCTGTGACCTCTGCCGATCAGGGGGCGACCGTGTTTGGCCAGAATGAAGGCGATGATTTCGCCAAGGGTTAACCTGTATCATCGTGGACTGACTGCTTGACTTGCCGTGGCTTTTTGGTGCTTTTGAACCAATCTTATATTGGTTCAAGGTCTGACGCTGCGCTGTTAGAGCACGGCGCCAGCGGGCCTGTCTCTTGCGGCGACCTCGGGCGGGGCGCTGCGGCAAGAAGGAAACACGTGGATGTTTGAAACCGAAACCCTGGTGACCCTGGCTGCTGTGGCTGCCGGGTCTGGGATTGTGGGCGGAGTGCTGGCCGGGTTGCTTGGCGTGGGGGGCGGTATCGTCATTGTGCCTGCGCTCTATCTGGCGCTGACGCTGACCGGGATGGAAAGTGCCCTGACCATGCAGGTGGCGGTGGGCACCTCGCTGGCGACGATTGTTTTTACCTCTTTGTCGTCCGGCTATGGCCACTATCGCAAAGGTGCCATTGATATGGGGCTGCTCAAGCTCTGGGCGCCGTCGATCCTGATCGGGGTGGTGATTGGCGGTATTCTGGGCGGCGTGGTGTCCGGCAAGGTGCTGATCGGGGTCTTTGCCAGCGTGGCGGCGATTGTGGCGCTGGACATGATCCTGCGTACTGGTGCCGACAGTGCAACTCCGCGCAGTTTTTCCAGGCCTGTCTGGGCGGGATTTGGTGTCTTTGCCGGGGCGGTCTCTGCGATGATGGGCATCGGTGGCGGCACGGTCTGCGTGCCTCTGCTCAACTTCCTCGGCTATGATATCCGCAAGGCGGTGGGCACCTCTGCGGCGATTGGCTTTGTAATTGGGCTGCCGGGGGCGCTGATCTACATGGGCACCGGTTTTGCTGCCGAAGGATTGCCGCCATTTTCGCTTGGCTATGTGAATCTGCTGTGTGCTGCGGCCATCATTCCCTTGAGCACGATCTTTGCCCGTGTCGGAGTGAGCTTGGCCCATAGCATCCCGCGACGGGCGCTGCGGCTGGTCTTTGGGCTGTTCCTGATGCTGACATCAGCCCGGATGTTCAGCGACCTTCTGGGCGGCTGAGCACGATGCCCGAGCCTGTCTTGAAATCTACACAGGCGGCGCTGGTTGCACGATTGCGCCGGGAAATCGCCGCCGGAGAGTTGCAGCGCGGCGACCGCCTGCCGCCCGAACGCGAAATGGCCGAGTATTTTGGCGTCAGCCGGGCCAGGCTGCGTCAGGCGCTGGATCAACTGGAAGGTGAAGGCGCGCTGTTTCGCCGCCGTGGACAGGGCACCTTTGTGCAGCCCCCGCCTGCGACGGATGCGGCGGGTTTGCATCGGCTGGCACGTCGGGTGCGCCCGCAGGATGTGATGGAGGTGCGCCTTGAGATCGAACCCGCTCTGGCCGGGCTGGCGGCCCTGCGCGCCAATGAAAAGGCCCGCGCGGTGTTTGCCGAGGTGGCCCAGGCCACATTGGATGCGCCAGATCAGCAAAGCTATGAGATCGCGGATGACATTTTTCACTACAAGATTGCAGAGATGGCGCAAAACCCGCTGTTTCTAACGGTCTATGAGTCGATCCGCTCCGTGCGCCAACAGGCGATGTGGACCCGGACGCGGGCCAAAACCTATTCCGCAGAGGTCACGTCAGTCCTGGGACAGCAACACCAAAGGCTGGCAAAGGCGATCTTGAATGGAGAGGCAGAGGCCGCGACAGAGGCGATGCGCGACCATCTGATTTGCGTTTCGCGAACGCTGATGCAGGCTGGGCCAGTCGTGCCGCAGAAAACGGGTGATCCGTGCAGTTAGCGCCTGGTCGTTCCTGCCCGGTTTTGCAATCCACCCGCGCAGGCACCAGGCGCTGCGAGGGTAGAAACAGGTTTGCCCGGATGTCGTGCCGCAGCGGCGGCGCTTACAGGTAGTAGCTGTCGGAAAAGACGTGGTGCACCAGATCGTCACGCTTCAAGCCACGTTTGGCCAGGTCTGCATCGCTCAGGTCCATCAGCTTGTTCAGGGTCTGATAACGGGTGTTTGCCTCTCCGATGGCAACCAGGCCATTGCCCAGGGCGATAAAGGGTTTTGCCAGCAGGCTTAGGACGCCAAGGGCGGTTGGTGCAGTGTAGTGGGCGGCATGTGCCATTGCAGGTCACTCCTGAATATAAACATCTCCCTTGCTTTGGACATAGGCGGCACCAGGGGCTGGGACCAGCCATCGCAGTGGTATAGCCGCCATGCGTCCGGCGCAGGTGGCGGGATTTGCCCAAAAACTGGGCACGTCTCTGGACCGCCTATCAAAATTCTTGCGATTTAATAAGGCGCTGGCCTGGGTGGCGGGGCAAAGGCACCGCATAGGACGCAGTGAGCGTGCAGGCGGCGTACAGGCCCGGTACAGTTCGGAGATGCAGGCAGGTCGCCGTGCCCATCTACGGAAATGATGCAACTCTGAGCGGTGTTTGCGGTTTTTCCCGCTTGCGCTCTTGGCAGCTGTGATGACACTGGCAGATATGAGCGAACTGCACTGTCCCAATTGCGGCGATCTGGTCTGCCCGGCGATCAAAAGCGTCAAGATGATCACTTGCGAATCCTGCACAACCACCCTGCTTCTGGAAGATGCGGGGCTGCGTCTTTCTGGCCAACAGGGGGTGCTGCATGACGTGCCTATGCTGTGCGGGCTGGGGGATCAGCTGCAGATCGGCACCGGGCGGTATCAGATCCTGGGCCATGCCCGGTTTTCTTATAGGCGTGGCACCTGGGATGAATTCTGGGCGGTTGATGCCGGGGGCAAACCCGTCTGGATTTCGGTAGACGAAGGCGATCTGATCCTGCAACGCAGCCTGCCGCCCGAGGCTTGGCCCACCTATGGTGGCAAGCTGCGACTGGGGCGGATCTTGCGCTATAAAAGCGAAGGATTTCGGGTGGATGAAGACGGCACTGGCACCTGCATCGGGCTCAAGGGCAGCTTTGATCATCCGCTGACGGTGGGAGAGAGCTATCGCTTTCTCAACCTGCAGGGCGATGCTGGCAATGTGCTCTCTGCTGAAATCAGCGGCGAGCAATATGAATGGTTCATCGGCACCTGGATTGATCCTTTTGAGGTCAAGGTGACAGTTGCATGAGCCTCAATCCTGATCTGAAGGCGATCAACTGCACTGCCTGCGGTGCTGGGCTTGATGTGCTGGGCGGCGGGCGTGTCACCACCCATATCTGCGCCTATTGCGGGTCGGCGCTGGACGCGTTGGACAATTATCGCGCGCTGCAAAAGTTCGACCTGCTGCAACGCCCCGAAACCAGTTTCAAGATCGGCACTGCGGGGCAGATTTTTGACGTTGATTTCACCGTGATCGGCCTGCTGCTGCATCAAGAGACCTGGCACGGCCGGATCTGGCGCTGGGTGGATCATCAGGTGTTTTCCCCGACCCATGGCTATGCCTGGATTACGCTGGAAGAGGGGCACCTGACCTTTTCGCGCCGCTACCGCAAACCGGCGGGATGGATGTCGTCCGAACAGGTCAACCGCGCCGATACCCGGCCGCAGCTCAGCGTCGCAGGAGAGATCTATAAATACTATGACACCTCGACCAGCGAGGTGATCTTTGCCGAGGGGGAATTCACCTGGACACCGCGCCAGGGCAAGCGAACCACCACGGTGACCGCGCTGTCCGAAACTGCGATGCTGTCCTTTTCCGCAACCGCCCGCGAGCGCGAGATCTACCGAACCACCTACCTGGAGAGAGACGACCTGGGCGGCGGGTTTGTCGCCGCCTATGATGCGGTGGCGCCCAGTGGCGCGCACCCTTTGAAGGGGCGCAAGGCCAACTCCCACGGCAGTTTTTTGATGAAGACTGGGCTGGGGGCCATGCTAACCTGCCTGGTTCTGAGCGGCTTTATGGCGCTGCAGGGCGGTGTGCGGGCAATAGATCCGCAGGTCCACAGCGTGCTGGACTTGCCGGTCACGGTGCCGTTTGACGTCAGCGAGGCGGGGCGTCTGACCCGCATCGATCTAGAGGGAAACGGCCGCAACAGCTGGAGCTACCTTGCGGTGGAACTGGAAGATCCCGAAGGGGAGCTGTTGTTTGAATCCGGTCGCACCGTTGAATATTACAACGGACGCGATCAAGACGGCAGTTGGAGCGAAGGCAGCAACCGGGCCAGCCTGGCTTTCTTTCCGCCTGTGCCTGGCACCTATAGGCTGACCCTGGATCTGGAAGAGACCGGTCTATGGGCCCCGCGTCAGAATGCTGCTGCCTCTGCCCAACATAGGATGACACAGATAGGCCTGCGCATTCGCACTGGTGTGTCCAGCGGCTTTTGGCTGATGATCCTGGCGCTTTGCTTTGGCGGGGTTGCCGGGTATCCGGCGCTGCGCCGCATGTTGCACAACAGGGCCCGCTGGCAGGGCAGTGACTGGACCGAAGAGGACGACGATTGAGATGATGGTATTTCGCGTGGTCTTTGTCTTGCTGTCTGCAAGTGCCATCGCCGGCACCAGCTATGTTGCCTATCTGGGTCATGGCGGTGAAAGCCGGGACCTGGATCGCTCTATTCGCGCCGTCAGCGCCGGGCGGGGATTGAATGGAAGTATCAAATAGAGAGGATTCTCATGGAGTATCTAGCCGCAATTCAACTGGCTGAGATGATCAGCACCATCGTCTATACCATCCTCGGGGTGGGGCTTATGGGGCTGGTCTGGAAGGTGATCGACTGGCTCACGCCCTTTCCGATCATGAAAGAGATCGAGCAGGATCAGAACATGGCCCTGGCGGTGCTGATCGGTATGCTGTTCATCTCTATTGCGATTATTATCGCGGCTGTCATTGTCTCCTGATCCGCGCGCCAAGACTGCAGGGACAGCGAAGGCAGGCGCGCCAGCGGATCCGCGTGCTGCGGAGTCGGATCTGCGCCTGCGTGAGACCTGGCTCTTGGTGGCGACCTTTCTGGTGGCTGTGGCCGGCCTTATCTACGAGCTGATTGCGGCGACATTGTCGAGCTATCTCTTGGGCGATTCCGTGCGCCAGTTTTCCTATGTCATTGGGATATTTCTATCGGCCATGGGGCTGGGGGCCTGGCTTTCTCGCTATGTGGAGAGTGCCATGTCCGGCTTTGTCTGGGCGCAGATCCTGCTCGGCATCGCCGGGGGCTTTATGGCGCCTGCGGTGTTCTTTGCCTTTGCCTGGATGGAGAGCGTGAGCCTGCTGCTTTATGGAGTGTTGATCACCGTCGGGCTGCTGTCGGGGATGGAGATACCTCTGATCGCGCGGGTGCTGAAGGGCATTGGGGCACCGGAGTTCCGGTTTGAAAACGTCCTGAGCGTGGATTACATCGGCGCGCTTGTGGCATCGCTGGCCTTTCCGGTGCTTATCATTCCGCATCTGGGGCTGATGGCAGGCAGCCTCGCCTTTGGTGCGCTGAACCTCGCGGTTGCGGGGCTGTCGCTGTGGGTTTTTCGCAGTGAAGCAAGCCGCTTGCAGGTGGGGGTTTGGGCCATCGCATTGAGCGTCACCCTGCTGGGGTTGTGGCAGGCCGAACGGCTGGTGTCGATGACCGAGACCAATCTGTTTGAGGATGACATCATCCTTAGCGAAACAACGCCATACCAGCAGATTACCGTCACTCGCTACCGCGACCGCACCCGGCTGTTTCTGGACTATTCAATCCAGTTCGACAGCCTGGATGAATACCGTTACCACGAAAGCCTTGTCCATCCGGCGATGGCGCAGGCGCAGCGGCGGAACCGGGTGCTGATCCTGGGTGGTGGCGATGGCATGGCAGCCCGCGAGGTGCTGCGCTGGCCCGATGTCGAGGCGGTCACGCTGGTGGATCTGGACCCCCGTGTGACCACGCTGTTTCGCGATCATCCCGACCTGTCGCAGCTCAACGCGGATGCCTTGTCTGATCCGCGGGTCGAGATCCACAACACCGATGCCTGGCGGTATGTGGAGAGCACCAGCGCGATCTATGACGTGATCATCATCGACTTGCCGGACCCCAAGAACCTGGCTCTGTCAAAACTCTATAGTCGCCAGTTCTATGGTGCCTTGGTGGAGCGGTTGAGCGCATATGGCAGCCTGGTTACCCAGGCCGGCTCTCCTTTGTTCGCGCGTGAGGCCTTTTGGTCGATCAATGCGACGCTGCAGGCCAGCCGCAATCCGCAACAGCCCGGCACCGGCCTGGTGACGCAGCCCTATCACGCCTATTTGCCCAGCTTTGGCGATTGGGGGTTTGTCCTCGCCAGTCAGCGCGCGGGGGCTGCGGCGGGCCATCTTGCATTGCCTCCGGCGCTGGAACAGCAGTTGAAATACCTCACCCCCGAGGTCTGGCAGGCGGCGCAGGTGTTTGATCGTCAAAGCGCCAAGCTGCCTGTCGCGGTGAATTCGCTGCAGTCGCATGCGCTGGTGGGCTATTACCTGAAGGGGTGGGCGCGCTGGTTTGAATAAGGGGCGACTGGTCGGCCTAGGGGGCGCAGGCATAGGCCGTAAACAGGCCCCGATTGAAAAGCCGGGGCCTGTTTATTGTCCGTATCTCGCTAGGTCGATACCGGAGACGAGCGCCTGCGCGCCTGTGGCAGCAGAAAGGGTATCTTGTCGGGCGGGGTGGTATTGACCGGGACAGGGCAGCTATAGGTGCGCGCCAGGGTTTCATCTGTCAGAACCTCTTGCGGGGTGCCCGTGGCTGCAACCGCGCCGGCCTGCATCAGTACCACATGATCGGCAAACATTGCGGTGAGATTGAGGTCATGCATCACCGCAACTACGCCGCCGCCACGGGCCGCGTAGTTGCGGGTCAGATCCATCACAGTGAACTGGTGGCCAATATCGAGGCTGGCGACGGGTTCATCCAGAATCAGCCAGCGCGGTGCGCCATCAACCATCGGTTCCCAGACCTGGGTGATGACGCGGGCCAGCTGCACCCGCTGCTGTTCGCCGCCCGATAGATCCTGATACATCCGCCCTGAGAAACCGTGCAACCCAACGGCCTCTAGCGCCTGTAGCGGCACATGGCTGTCCGCCGCGCTAAGGCCGGCGCTAAGGCCAAGGCGAACGATTTCAAGCACGGTAAAGGGAAAGGCAATCGTGCTGCTTTGCGGCTGTACCGCCCGCACCGCTGCCAGTTCCCAAGGGCTGAGCCGGGCGGTATCGGCACCGTTCAGATAGACCTGGCCGCTGTGGGCAACTTCGCCGGTCATCGCCCGCAACAGTGTGGTCTTGCCAGATCCGTTTGGGCCGACAATGGCGGTGACGCGGCCTGCGGTGGCGGTGAAATTTACCTGCCGAAGGACCTGCCGTCGTCCCAGTTGGACGGTGATATCGATGGCTTGCAATTGGGCTGTCGCGGAGGGGGGGGCCTGTGTCATATCGACAGCTCCCCGCGGCGGCGCAAAAGGATCCACAGGAACACCGGCGCGCCCAGAATGGCGGTGATGATCCCAATGGGCAATTCTGCCGGGGCGACAACCACCCGGGCGATCATATCCGCAGCTAGCAGGAGCGCCGCGCCCAAAAGGGCCGCATTGGGCAGCAGGCTGTGGTGATCCGGGCCTGTGGCCAGGCGCAACAGATGCGGCACCACAATCCCGATGAAGCCAATGCCACCAGAGACTGCCACCGCCGCGCCTGTGGCCCCTGCCACCGCCAGAATGGCGCTGTTCTTCACCCGTTGCACCGGGATGCCGATATGGCCCGCTGCGGCTTCGCCCAGGGCCATACCGTTGAGGCCACGCGCCAGAAAGGGGGCCGCCGCCAAGGCCAGGCCAATGATGGGAAGCGCTGCCAGTACCTTGGCCCAGGTAGCCCCCGCCAGGGATCCCATGCCCCAGAAGGTCAGATCGCGCAGCTGGTTGTCATCGCTGTAGTACACCAGCACCCCAGAGGCCGCCCCGGCCAGCGCGCCAAGTGCGATCCCGGCCAGCAGCATGGTCGCCACAGAGGTCTGTCCGCCGCGGGTTGATACCCGGTACAGCAAGAGCGTTGAGCCCCAGCCGCCCAGAAAGGCCGCCACCGGCACAAGGGCTGAACCTAGGATTTTCTGCAGTGAAAGTGGCAGAAAGGCCCCCAGAACAATGGCGCAGATGGCGGCCAGCCCGGCACCGGCGCTGACGCCGACAATGCCCGGATCCGCCAGAGGGTTGCGAAACAGCCCCTGCATCACCGCGCCAGAGACCGCCAGGGCCGCGCCGACAAGAATCCCCATGCACAGCCGGGGCAGGCGAATATCCAGCAATACGATCTGGTCCATGGTGGTCAGTTCTTGCCCATCATAGAGATGGGTCAGCGCCCGCCATAAGGACGCCTGCGAGGCCCCGGTGGTCAGCGATAAAATGCACGTCAGGACAAGCAAAAGCAGCAAGGCCAGCGTCAGGCGTCGCGCCCGGTGCCGTCGATCCGGTACCGGCGCCGGAGCGGTGACGGCACCAGGGCCGATCTCGGTTGAAAGCATGTTCACTCGTTCGCTCCGTAAAAGGCCTGCGACAGGTCTTTCACTGCAGTTGCGGTGCGCGGGCCAAAGCCGAGCAGCCGCAGCCCATCCATGCGCACAAGTTGGCCATTTTGTGCCGCCGGTGTCAGCATCAGGGCTGGTAGGCTGGTCATGCTTTCAAGCGTCAGCCCGTGGTCGCCGCCGCGATCCATCGCCAGGAGAATGTCCGGTGCAGCGGCGGTAATCGCCTCATCGGTCATTTGCTTGTAGCCGTCAAATTCGCTGATCGCATTCACTGCCCCTGCCATCGTAATGATGGCATCCGCGCCGGTCCCCTTGCCGCCCACGGTAATCCGCCCGCTTTGTGTCGACAGGATGAAAAGCACCCGCTTGCGGTGGTCACCTGCGGCAGCGCGGGCGAAATCCTGGGCCGATTGCAGATCTGCGCCGACCTGCTCTGCCAGGGCGGAACCGGCTTCTTGTTGGTCCAGCGCTGCTGCGATGGTGGTAATCTTGCTGATGATCCCTGCCGCCGAATAGGTCTCCGGAACTTCGACATAACGCAGATTTGCCTGTTTCAGAACTTCGATGGATTCCGGCGGGCCAGAGCCTTGCGAGGCCAGGATCATGTCGGGGTCTACCGAAAGCACCCCCTCGGGAGAGAGCGCACGGGCATAGCCGACGTTGGGAAGATCACTGGCCTCGGGCGGAAAGGTGGAGGTGCTGTCACGCGCCACCAGCCGCGCCTGTTGGTCCAGCGCATAGATGATTTCAGTGACAGCCCCGCCGACCGAGAGGATCCGCTGTGGGGTGTCGGCGCGGGCGATGGGCGATAGCAACAACAGGGCGGCAGTGACAGCCCCCAATAGTGCGGGCTGACATTTGGCGCCAAGGTCAGGGGATTTTGGTTTACCAATGCCAGGGATCATTGCGTGACCTCCGCCGCCGGTGCCGGCTGCGCTGCCGGTGCCGCCTGCGCGCATGTCGCCTCATCAGGGGCGGGCAGGGCCGCGACAATTTCTTCCCAGGCGCGGCGGTGATCACCGGTTTCGTCGCGACGGCCAAAGATCTGCAAGATGATCCGGCCCTCGGCGTCAAAGGCCTCTAGCGAGACCGCGGCACCGCGTTTGGTTGGTTTGTTCACGGCCCAGACCTCGGTCAGGTGATCCAGGCGCAGGTGCAGATCAAAGCCGGGGTCGAGGATATTCTGCCAGGGTCCCATGCGGCGCAGATTTTTCACCGGACCGGTGTGGATCTGAATGCAGCCGGGATTGCCCACAAAGATCATCACTTCGGTGCCGGTGTCCTGGATGGCCTGCAGGGCCGCATCCACCGCGCTGGGTGCCAGCGGGCAGGCCAGTGGCGCACCGGCAAGCCGGTACGCGCCCAGCCTGTTCATCTTGAGATCGCCTGTCAGTTTGCGAAACTGGTGGGTGTCGGTCATCTTGGCCCAGCCGATCCGCAGCTGTACGGCCTTGTCAGGTTCGGCGCGGGCCGGTTCCGGGGCCTGGCGCGGAGCGACCTCTAGGTGGTCGCTGGGATCTTTCAGTGCCAGATCCGCAAGCAGGCTCTCCCAGGCCGCAAGATCCGAGGCAGGGCGCAGATGCACCTTGTGCACCGCATCGCCAGCCGCATCAAAGAACTGCAAGGAGCGCCGGGTGCCGCCCTTGTCAGAGCTGCGTTCAACCGCAAAGGCAGAGATGAAATGGCGCGGGAACAGCCGCAGGTCGATATCCGGGTTCAGTACCATCGCGGCATGATTGCCAGGGTGATAGCCGCTGTAGGTGCCAACCTTTTCAATCACGCAGGCGTCATTGCGGGTCAGCGCCATGACTTCTCCCAGATCTGCGAGCCGGGGAAAAATCGCGTCGATATCCGCCGCGATTGGCGTCACGCCGTGCCCGACATAGGCTGCAACCAGCTGGGCTTCGGTGATCTGGAATTGGGCAGCAAAATCGCGGTCGCGCAGTGTGTCGTGGTCTTGGCGCAATTGGCGAATTGTCTGGGGATCCAGCGGGGAAGAGAGGTCCATTCTAGGGCCCTTTCAGTAGCAGAAGTGTTTACGGAAAGGGCTGGCTCTGGGCTGTAACCTGCGTCTTTAGGCGCAAGGCAGGGCTGGCGGCTGTTGTTGAAACAGCGTTTATTTATGTTGACTGTTTTTATCACCTTTACTATCAGGCTCAAGTGGAAACTTAATTTTCCACTGAAAATGCAAAAATACCGCGCCAGCCCCTACTGCAAGCATCGGTTCAAAGACCAAAGATGCAAAGGGACATGTGATGGGAAGAATTCGGCTGGCGCAGCATTTGCTGGGGACCGTTTCCATTTTGGGTTTGACGTTGGGATCGGCTGCCATGGCGCAGGATCTTCCCGACGATCTGGCACTGGATCTTCAGGATGAAGCCTTCCTGGGCACGATTGAGCTGGGCCAGGGCAAGCGGGCGGTGCAGGTGGATACCGCAGTGCCCCTGACAGTGATCAACCAGGAAGAAATTGACGATCGCCAGGCGGCAACAATTGCGCAGCTGGTAGAGTCCGTACCGGGGGTGAGCCTGGTGAACGGTACCACCCCGCAGTCTTCGGGGATTTCGATCCGCGGCTTTGGCGCGGATGCGACTTATGGCACCAGCCCGCGGGTGCTGGTCTCAATCGACGGAGCCACTACAGGTGGTGAGGAAATCTACCGTATCGGCAACCAGCTGTTCACTGACCCGGCGCTTTACAAAGAGGTCTCTGTTATCCGGGGGACTGTTGGCAGTTTTGAATTTGGCTCTGGCGTTGTCGGCGGGGTTGTCAAATTGGAAACCAAGGATGCCTCGGATATCACTGGTGGTGAAATCGGCACTCGGTTCCGCCAAACGCTAGAGGCGCAGTCCAATGGTTCGGGGTGGGCGTCCTCCTCAATTCTGGCATTCCAGCCAACCGAGAATGCCGAGTTCCTGCTGAACTATACGGTGCGCGACAATGACGCCTATGACGATGGTGAAGGCACCCAGGTTTCAGGCTCGGATTTTCGGGATTATTCCTATCTGGCCAAGGGGCGGTTTACCTTTGGCGACAGTCGCGAACACGCGCTGACCGCTTGGTACAATGTGACCCATTCGAACGAGAGGGACGTGCCCTATGACGCATTGGGCGCCTCTGGTGGGGGCGGGTTCTATTTTGGCAATGTGGACCGAATTGTCGATAGCCGCACGGCTGGGCTGCGCTATCAGTTTGATCCGGTTGGCAATGACCTGATCCATCTGGACGCAACGCTGACCTATGCCGAACAGGATATCGACAGCACCTATCTTCCCGGCAGCTGCGCAGGGTTCCCCGGCTGTGATGCTTCGGTGTCCGATTTGCTGAATGCGGATCACAATTACAAAACCACCAAGCTGACCCTGAAGAATACCAGCTACTTTGATACCGGCCTGGCCTCGCATGATCTGCGCCTTGGGCTGGAGTTTGTTAACCGCGAACGCCTGGATGCGCCTTCGGCCCCTGGGGGTACGGATCGCCGCATTGCGCTGTTTGCGGTGGATGACATCCAGTTTGGCCAGCGCTTCACGCTGACCCCGGCGCTGCGCTATGAAACCCAGGATGTAAAAGGCACGGATATTGTGTCTCCGGGTGACACCGATCCTTATAACGGCAGAATCAAAAATGACGCCCTGATGGGCGGTCTATCGGCGCGCTATGAATTTGACAGCGGCTTGGCGCTCTTTGCTGGTGCCGCCTATACCGAGGTCTTTCCGATCATCGACCGCCTGGACAAGGATCCTTTGGTCTGGGTGCCGGAACAGGGAACAACCTACGAGATTGGCTTCTCTTACCAGCGTCAGAGCCTGTTTTCGGCGGGGGATCGCTTTGCCGTCAAGGTCAATTACTATGACACCACCCTGGAAGATGTGCGTGTTGCCGGTGACGTCCTGACAGAGATCGATACCAGTGGCGTCGAAATCGAAGCCTCCTACGGGATGGAAAATGGGTTCTATGTCGACCTGAACGCTACCTCGGCTGAAGGAGAGCAGCGCCGCCCCGATGGCACCGTTTCCGATTATATCTTTGCGCCGGTCGGATCGGCGGCGCTGACGCTTGGGAAACGCTTTGACGAGAGCCTTGATCTCAGCTGGGAGCTGGTCGCGGCAGAGGGCACCATGGCGGTCAATGGCAGTGGTCCGATCAGTGGTTACGGGGTCAACAACCTGCGTGCCACCTATCGGCCGCAGAATGGTGTCTTGAAAGGGACGGAAATCCGCTTTGGCGTCGAGAATGTTTTTGACAAACAGTATCAGACCCAGCTGTCGACCCGTGCGGCAGCAGGCCGCAACTTCAAGCTGACACTGGCCAAAACTTTCTGATCACTGATCCAAACGAGAGGATACCAATGGGACATCTTGCTCTGAAATCTTCGACCTTGGCGTTTTGCTTTATGGCAGGGTTTGGCACTGCCGCCACCGCCCAGGAGACGGTCCAAGAGATGGCGCAGACCGCAGGGCCTGCAATCGCGATGGAGCTGAGCGCGGCCGAAGACCTGAATGCGCAGTGCAAGCTGTCATTTGTGGTGACCAATGGCCATAAAAGCGATGTGGAGCAGGCGGTATATGAAACCGTCCTGTTCGACGCGGCGGGCCAGGTGGCGCGTCTGACCCTGTTGGATTTCCAGGATCTTCCTGCCGGGCGCCCGCGCGTGCGGCAGTTTCAATTCCCGCAGGCCTGTGCTGATATCAGCCGGGTTCTGATCAATGGGGCGCAGACCTGTTCTGCCCCCGCATTGCCCAAAGGTGCCTGTAGTCAAGGGCTTAGCCTGACCAGTCGCGTCAAGGTGGAGCTTCTGGGATGAGCCTGATTCAAGATGCCATCACCGGGATTCTGGATTTGGGCGGTCCAGTGGTTTTGCTGCTGCTTTGTGTCTCGGTGCTGACCTCAGCACTGGTGATCTATAAACTGTGGCAATACCAAGCGGCGCGGGTGGGGCGCCACCGGCAGCTGGCAATAGCTGTCGCCGCTTGGGACCGGGGCAACCACAAGGCGGCGCTGATGGCGCTGGGCGAAAGCCGATCCTACCTTGCCCCGGTGTTGCGCATGGCGCTGGCGGCACCGCAGACCCCTGAACTGTCAGCCCGGGTTGACGCCGAAGCCGAAGCGCGCTTTGCCGAACTGGAGCGCGGGCTCGGGGCCTTGGATATGGTGGCGCAGTTGGCACCCCTGATGGGGCTGTTTGGCACCGTGATCGGCATGATCGAAGCCTTTCAGAAATTGCAGTCAGCGGGATCTTCGGTGGATCCGTCTTTGCTGGCGGGTGGCATCTGGGTGGCGCTGCTGACCACTGCGGCTGGGCTGGCGGTGGCCATGCCGACCTCGCTTGTGCTCAGCTGGCTGACGGCGCGGATGCAGCGCGAGAGGGTTTTCGCCAACCAAGCGCTGCGCCGGGTTTTTGCGCCGCAAGAGAGCGCCGCAGATGCGTCTGGTGAGTCTGCCGCAGGTGTTCTGGCCTATGCCGGTTAAGCTCTCTGCTCCCCGGCGTGCGCGCCTGTCGATGACATCGCTGATTGATGTCATCTTTCTGTTGTTGCTGTTTTTCATGCTGACCTCGACCTTTTCCAAATACGGCGAGGTCGAGCTGATGGCGGCAGGCGCGGCTCCTGGAGAGAGCGGCGCGGAGGAAGACCGCAATCGGCTGTTTGTCAGCCTCGGCGGTGATGGTCTGGCGCTAAATGGCCAACCCGTTGATCTGGGGCGGATAGCGGATCTTGTGCGCAGTCAGCCGCAAGACAGTCGGGGCCATCTTGTGTTGATCAGCCCGGATGCGGAGGCCACGGCGCAGCAGCTGGTCGATCTGTTGGCGGCGCTGCGCCAGGTGAAGAAATTGCAGACTGTGGTGCTGGGCTGATGCAGTTGAAACCCCGTATTCCGACGCCAAAAGAGCCAACAATCGCCCTGATCAACATTGTCTTTCTGATGCTGATCTTCTTTATGATTGCGGGCACTCTGGCGCCGCCGCTGGACCGGGATCTGACGTTGATAAAAACTGCAGATCTGGAGGGGCGTGAGCCCCCCGATACGCTGGTGGTGCATGCGGATGGGCGGCTTACGCTGCGGGGCACAGCCATTGCGGATGCCGGCGCCTATGTCGCTGGTTTGTCGTCCGAGGCCCGCGCAGTGGTTCGAATTGTGCCGGATCAGGCCCTTCCAGCCAGAGAACTGGTGCAGGTTGGTAATATCCTGCGCGAGGCTGGGGCCCTACGGGTTGTGCTGATCTCAGAGCGGGCGTTGTGAGCGGGGTGGCGCAGATGGTGCCTCCCTTGGGGCATGCGGTGCCGCGCTCTTTCCTGGCGGCGCTGCTGGCCCTGGTTCTGGCCTTTGGCCTACATGCGGCCTTTGCCCTGCAGGGGACTGGCACGATCACGCAGCAGGCGGGCGGCCAGACGGCGCTTGCGGCGCAGGGCAATAGTTTTGTCAATTTGGCGGCCGGAATCGAAACCCCGGTCAGAGCCCCGGATCATACTGCGACGATCCCTCCGGTTTCGGCTCCGCTGTTGCAGCAAACGGTCCCGTCTACAGTTGCTGCAACACCGCCTGCAACATCTGCCAAGGCGGCTACGGCGCTGCCACAGCAGGCGGTGGCGGTGACGCAGGCCCTGCCAATCAAGCCGGTCCGGGGCGGGGTGCCTCTGGTTGCGGTGACGCCAGATGCCCTGGCTGATGTGGTCGCCACCCCGACGGTCACGCCCAGGCAGCCCAGGCTTCAGCCGCAGCCGTCAGCGCCGCAAAGCAGGGCGGTGACAGCTTCGCTGCGGCCACCGCAACGCCCGGCAGAACAGCCGCTAGAACAGGCCCCCGAGCAGCGCATAGCCCCAGATGCCAATCCCCGCGAACCGACCGCGACAACGGCTGGCGCAACAGCCGCGCCAGCGGCTCAGTCGTCGCGCGGCAATAGCACCGTCAGCGCGAAACAGGGGGCGGAAACATCCAACAGCCGCCCCGCTGGCGGGCAGGCCACCAAAACGGGCGGGACGGCGCAGGTTCAGGGCAATGCGGCAGCCAGCAACTACCCAGGCCTGGTCATGCGCCGGATCCAGCGGGCCAAGCGGCGTACCACTGTACGCGGTGTTGCGATGGTGCGGTTTCGCATCGGTGCAGGGGGCGGATTGGCAGGCCTGAGCCTGGCGCGCAGTTCCGGTTCTGACAAGCTGGACCGGATTGCCCTGGATCAGGTCCGCCGCGCGGCCCCCTTTCCGCCACCACCCGCCGGCGCGCGCACCAGCTTCACGGTGCGGATCAAGGGCAAGTGAGGCGGCAAAGAGGCGCAGCCCGTATTTGATCAAATCGTTGCAGTGCCCCGATTCTCTGGGCTACACAGCAGGCAGGATCACGCGCGGGGCACCTCTCCGTCGCAATAGGAGAGATGCCCATGACCCCGCTTTCTGGCCTCAAAGTAGTTGAACTGGCACGTATCTTGGCAGGCCCCTGGATAGGCCAGTCACTGGCGGACCTTGGTGCTGAGGTCACCAAGGTCGAAAGCCCGGATGGCGATGACACCCGCAGCTGGGGGCCCCCCTTCATTGAACGCGGCACTGACAAATCGGCGGCCTATTATTACTCGGCCAATCGCGGCAAGAGCTGCGTGATTGCCGATTTCCGCACTGAAGAAGGCCGCGCCACCGTGCTGGAACTGGTGCGCGATGCCGACATCCTGGTGGAAAATTTCAAGGTGGGAGGGCTGGCGAAATACGGGCTCGATTATGCTAGCCTTGCCAAGATCAACCCGCGGCTGATCTATTGTTCGGTGACCGGCTTTGGCCAGGACGGGCCCTATGCCAAACGCGCCGGATATGATTTCCTGTTGCAGGGCATGTCCGGTTTGATGTCGATCACCGGTGACCCAGAGGGCCAGCCGCAAAAGGTTGGTATGGCGATCACCGATGTGGTGACCGGGCTTTACGGCACCATCGGCATTCTGGCCGCGGTGGAGCAGCGCCACACCACCGGGCGTGGGCAGCAGATCGATATGTCCCTGCTGGACTGCGCCACGGCAATCCTGGGCAATCAGGCGATGAACTATCTGGCGACGGGTGAGAGCCCGACCCGGTTAGGCAATACCCACCCAAATATCGCGCCCTATCAGGTCATGGCAGTGCAGGATGGCCATGTGATTTTGGCGGTGGGCAATGATGGCCAGTTTCACCGGCTTTGCGATGTGCTGGGCCTGCCGGGGATCAAGGATGATGTGCGCTTTACCTGTAATCAGCAGCGGGTGGCCAACCGCGAGGCGCTGACCAGCCTGCTGGAAGGCGTTGTTGCCAGCTGGCGCCAGGTAGACCTATTGGCGGCACTGGAGGCGGCAACCGTGCCCGCAGGCCCGATCAATACCATTGGCCAGGCCTTTGACGATGCGCAGATCAAGCACCGCGAGATGCAGATCTCGCCCGAGGGCATCCCAGGTGTGCGCGGCCCCTGGCGGTTTTCTGATGCGGAACTGGCACTGGACAAATCGGCGCCTGTACTGCCCAAGACAAAGGCCTGATCGGATAGGCCCGCCAGCGGCCTTGCCGCGCGCGGGCTTGGGCAAAAATCCCGCAGATGTCGTGTTTGCTGTGGTATCTGCGGCGGCCAGAGGTCACGCTGGACAAACCGCGCTGCAATATTTGAGAAGAAAGAGAGCCCCCAATGCCCTGTGCCTATGACGTGACCGAGACCGCCTGGATCCCTCTGCCTGACGGGCGCCGTTTGGCGGCGCGGCTCTGGCTGCCGCAGGTCGATGGGCCTGTGCCGGCCATTCTGGAATATCTGCCCTACCGCAGGCGTGACGGTACCGCGCCGCGCGATGAGACGACCCATACGGTCTTTGCCAGCGAAGGCTATGCCTGTATCCGTGTTGATATTGCCGGGTCCGGCGATAGCGAAGGCAGGTTTGACGATGAATACTCGGAACAAGAGCTGAGCGACGGAGAGGCGATTCTGGCCTGGATCGCGGCCCAGGACTGGTGCGACGGAAACATCGGCATGATCGGCATTTCCTGGGGCGGCTTCAATGGCTTGCAGCTGGCCTATCGGCGGCCAGAGGCGCTGAAGGCGGTGGTCTCGGTGGCCTCGACCGCAGATCGGTATGCGGATGATATCCACTATATGGGGGGCTGCCTGCTGAGCGATAATGCCAACTGGGGGGCCCAGATGTTTGCCTACCAATCGCGCCCGGCTGACCCGCTGAACCGTGCGGATTGGCGCGAAGACTGGATCGCGCGGATGCAGAATATGCCCTTTATGGCGGCAGACTGGCTGCGCCATCAGACCCGCGACGGCCAGTGGCAGCATGGATCGGTCTGCGAGGACTGGTCGGCGATCACTGCGCCGGTTCTGGCGATCACCGGCTGGGCGGATGCCTATGTCAACACGCCCTCGGCGCTGGCCGCCAACCTGACGGCTCCGACCAAGGCGCTGGTTGGCCCTTGGGAACATCGCTATGCCCATATCGCCAAGATCGATCCGGCGGATTTCCATGGCGAGGTGCTGACCTGGTTTGATCAGCACCTGCGTGGTCAGGATAGCGGTGCGGCTGACCTGCCGGACTATCGTGTTTACATGCAGGAACATTTCAACCCGAGCCAGCAGAACAAACCGCGCCGGGGCCGCTGGGTGGCCGAGGCGCAGTGGCCCTCGCCCAATGTGACGGATCGGGTGATGCACCTTGGCCCGCAGGGGTTGCAGGCCGAACCGGCCAGCGGGGAACAGCGGATCAGTAATCCGGCGACCCTCGGGCAGGAGAGTGGTTATTTCTGCGCCGGGATGCGGTTTGACAACGAACTGCCGGGGGATCAATCCGGTGATGATGTACTGTCGGCCTGCTTTGACACAGCGCCGCTCACGGCGCCTTTGGAAATCCTTGGGCGGCCACGGCTGCGGGTGGAGTTCAGCGTTGATCGCCCTGTTGCCCAGCTGGTGGCGCGGCTCTGTGATCTGTCGCCCGAAGGAGTGTCGCAGAGGATCAGCTTTCGCCCGCTGAACCTGACCCATCGTGACAGCCATACCGCGCCAGAGATGCTGGTGCCCGGGCAGCGCTACAGTGTCGTGGTAGAGCTGAACGAATGCGCCCATCACCTGCGCGCGGGGCATCAGCTGCGGCTGGCCCTGTCAACATCCTACTGGCCGATTGTCTGGCCCGCCCCACAGGCAGTAGAGGTGACATTGCATCTGGAGGGCTGCACCCTGACCCTGCCGCAGCGCCAGGTCGCGGCGGAAATCGCGCCGCAAAACCCCGGTGCGCCCCGCGCCTATCCCACCCTGCAAAGCGAGGTGCTGCGGGCGGCCAGCGGCACATCGGAGCGCACAACCCGTGCGGATGGCACCTTGATGCTGGATACCTTTGATGACTACGGCAAGGCCCGTGATCCCTATCATGGCATGGTGGTGGGCAGTCATGTGACAATGCACTATGCGATCCACCCAGATGATCCGGCTTCTGCGGTCTTTGCCAGTGATTGGAACTTCACCTTCGAGCGCGAGGACTGGCAGGTCTCGATTGATACCGAAAACAAGATGACCTGCGACACCGATAACTTTCACCTCTGGCGGCGGGTGACCGCCCGCGAAGGGGCCGAGGGCACAGAGGTTCTGGTCAAGGAATGGCAAGAAACCATCCCGCGCGGATTTTTGTGAACCAGGGGGGCAAAGCACGCTGCCCCCCCTTCGAAACCGTATTCCGGGGATGGGCGTACCGCTAAAAGTCGAGCCCCAGATCCAGCGTCTGCGCCGAGTGGGTCAGCGCCCCGGATGATATGTAATCAACTCCGGTGGCGGCGACCTCGGCGATACGGCCCAGGGTCATATTGCCCGAGGCTTCGCTGACCAACCTGCCACGAGCCATGGTGACGGCGCGGCGCAGGTCTTCGGTGGTCATATTGTCCAACAGCACCACATCTGCGCCACCCGTTTCCAGAACCTCATCCAGCTGTGCCAGGGTGTCGACCTCGATTTCCACCTTCATCATATGGCTGACGTTGGCCTTGGCGGCGTTCAGCACTGCCGCGATACCCCCGGCGGCGGCGATGTGGTTGTCCTTGATCAGGATGGCATCTGACAGGCCAAAGCGATGGTTGGCACCGCCGCCATGCACCACGGCCTGCTTTTCCACCATCCGCAGCCCCGGTGTGGTCTTGCGGGTGCAGGTGATGCGGGTCTGGGTGCCCCTGGTTTCGGCGACAAAGCTGGCGGTGAGGCTGGCAATGCCTGACAGGCGGCCGGCAAAGTTCAGCGCCACCCGTTCCCCCGACAGGATGGATGCGGCGGCCCCTTCGATGGTCATCAGCGTGTCGCCGGGCGCGCAAGCGGCGCCATCCTCAACCTGCGTGACAATCTGCAGGGCAGGGTCCACCAGTTGAAAGGCAAGGCGGGCTATCTGCATCCCCGAGACCACGCCAGGTTGCCGCGCATTCAGTCGTGCCTTGTACCGGGTCGCAGGCGGGATCACCGCGCGGGTGGTGATATCGCCGTTTTGTCCCAGATCTTCCTGCAGGGCGGCGCGCACCAGCGGCTCCAGCAGCAGATCGGGCAGGGGGGATTGGCGGAGCATGGGCTGTCCTTTCAAGAGGTCGAGAGCACCCGGTCGCGGATCGCATGGGCCGCGTCCAGGGTGATATGGCTGCGCCGGGCAAAGGCGGGGTCGGCATCGGGATAATCGCTGCGGAAATGGCCACCCCGGCTTTCGCGCCGTTGCAGGGCGCTGATGGTGATCAGCGTCGCGGTGGCGCACATGTTAAGAAAGGCCTCATCCTCGGCCTGCTCGACCTCAAGCTGCGCCAGAATCCGCAGCGCAGTGGTCAGCCCGGCGGCGTCGCGGCGCATGCCCACATGGGCCGTCATGGTCTGGCGTAGGCGTTGCAGCGCGGCGAGATCCATACCCGCGCCGCCATCGGTTGCGGGTGGGAATGCGGGATGTACCGGTGGCACCTTATCGGCGGCTGGCGGCGGGGCGATACTGGCGGCAATGTCGGCAGCGGCCCGGCGCGCATAGACCAGCGCCTCAAGCAGCCCGTTGGAGGCCAGGCGATTGGCCCCGTGCAGCCCGGTAGAGGCGGCTTCGCCGCTGACCCAAAGGTGGTTCAGACTGGCGCGGCCCTGCAGGTCGGTCTGGATGCCGCCCATGTGGTAATGCGCGGCGACGGCCACCGGAATGGGATCCTTCACCGGGTCGATGCCTGCACGGGCGCAGGTTTCGGCCAGGGCGGGAAAGCGGCTGAGTACCCCCTCTCCCAGGGCTGCGCGGGTATCCAGCATCGGCCGGCGTCCGGCCTGGGTTTCGGCAAAGATGCCACGGGCCACCACATCGCGCGGGGCCAGTTCTGCTTGCGGGTGCAGATCCTGCATGAAGCGGTGGCCCTGCGCATTGATCAGGATTGCCCCCTCACCGCGCAGGGCTTCGGTTGCCAGTGGCGCGGGATCCTCGCCGCAATCCACCGCTGTGGGGTGAAACTGGACAAATTCCGCATCGGCAATCTTGGCGCCTGCGCGGGCGGCCAGGCCAATCACCTGGCCCCGGATACGCGGCGGATTGGTGGTATGGGCAAATAGCCCACCGGAACCGCCCCCCGCCAATAGCACGCCAGGGCAGCTTATCTGCACCGGCGCTGAAGGCCGATCAGCCCGGCGGATCCACAGGCCGGTGACGGTGTCGCCCTCGGTCTGCAGTCGCAGGGCCTCGGTGTTTTCAATGATCTGGATCGACGGTGTGGCGCGTACCGTCTGGATCAGGGTTTCCATGATCTGATGTCCGGCCTGATCGCCCTTGACCCGGACCACACGGGCGGCGGAATGGGCGGCTTCGCGGCTCATGACATAGTTGCCTTGCGGATCGCGATCAAAGGGCGCGCCAAGGGCCGTCAGGTCCAGAATGTGATCTCGTGCCATGCGGGTGACCATCGCGGCGACCTCGGGATCGACGGTGCCCGCCCCGGCGGCTTCGGTGTCCTGGGCATGGGCTGCGGCGCTGTCGGTCTTGGCCATGGCCGCCGCCACGCCGCCCTGCGCCCAGGCAGAACTGGCCCCCAGGCCCAAAGGCTCGGGTGAGATCATCAGCACGGGGCGTGGTGCCAGTTCCAACGCAGCATAGAGCGCAGCAAGGCCGGCCCCGACGATCACGATGCGGTCCGTCGTCAAGGGACTGCTGGGGGGGCTGCTCATCGGGCGCGGGCCATGCTGTGCTCTCCGTCAGTGTCGCTGCGCGGGGGCTGGGGTCAGATACCCAGCTTTTGCGATAGATCGATCATCTTTTGCACCGCTTGGCGGGCGCCCGCAGCCACGGCCGGGTCAACTTCGACCGGCTCTGACATTGTGTGCAGCGACCAAAGGATTTTCTCAAGCGAGATCATCTTCATATAGGGGCACATATTGCAGGGGCCGACAAAATCCACCTCGGGCAGGCTGTCAGAGATATTCGAGGCCATCGAACATTCGGTGATCAGCAGGGCTTTTTCCGGTTTCTCTTCGGTGACATATTTGATGATGCCGCTGGTCGAGCCCGAGAAATCGGCCTCGGCGACCACATCTGGCGGGCATTCGGGGTGGGCAATCAGCCGGGTGCCGGGGTTCCATTCGCGGAACTCGCGCAGATCCTTGGCGCTGTATTGTTCGTGCACGATGCACGACCCTTCCCACCAGACCACATTTTTCTGGGGGACATCCTTTGCCACGTTCTGCGCCAGATACTGATCAGGCGTCATGATCACCGTGTCGCTTTCCATCGCGCTGACGATCTGCGCCGCATTGGAAGAGGTACAGCAGATATCCGAGGCGGCTTTGACCTCGGCAGTGGTGTTCACATAGGTGACCACGGGGGCACCGGGGTAGCGTCGACGCATTTCGGCGATACCCTCGGCGGTGATCGATTCTGCCAGCGAACAGCCAGCCTCCAGATCGGGGATCAGCACGATCTTGTCCGGGCTGAGGATCTTGGAGGTCTCGGCCATGAAATGCACGCCGCATTGCACGATGACATCGGCCTCGACGCGGGTGGCTTCGATCGCCAGCTGCAGGCTGTCGCCCACCACATCCGCCACACCGTGATAGATTTCGGGGGTCATGTAGTTATGGGCAAGAATGACGGCGTTGCGTTCTTTCTTCAGCGCGTTGATGGCGGCCACATAGGGGGCATGAATGGCCCAATCCATTGGCGTGATCACGCGCTGCATGGTGGCATAGGTCTCTGACATTTCCTGCGCCAGGGCAGGATTGGGGGCCAGATCGTAATGAGCGGCGAGCTGATCGCGCATAGTTTGCAGATCAAACATGGCTAATCCTCAAAGTGGTGTTTCGCATTGAAACCATGGCAGGGGCTTGTTTCACGTTCGATTCCCGCACGCAAGAGAAGCCGGTAGAATAGCTGCCCTACTGCGATGATTTAGCGCGCGGAACCCGGCGCATTTGGGGCAGATGGGCGCATTGTGGCGGCGAAAGGAAACAGGCAAGACGGCGTGCGGGTCGCATTTTTTGTGTGTCGCGTCCGTTTTGGCTGCGAGAGGCGGCAAAAACCAGCTAGGAAAAGGTGCCGGATATGGCCCGGCCTTCAGGCCTGGCTCTCGCCGGGGTAGACAAATTGACCCTTTTTCATTTGTGATGTTTTTTACACTGTTTCTGGCGCCATAGCTATGATTTTGAACACGATAAGAACGCGGCACCGGGGGTGATTTCGCGCGCATTGGGGGGAAGACACGCGCAATGGCTGATCTGTGGGACGGCATAGCCCAGGCCTTTTGGCTATTGGTGACCCTGGACCAGGATCTGGTCGAGATCACTTTGCGTTCTCTCAGGGTGACGCTGACGGCGCTGGCGATTGCTTCGATGATTGCGCTGCCGCTGGCGGCGCTGCTTGCAGTGCGACGGTTTCGTCTGCGCCGTGTCACAATTGCGGTGCTGAATGCGCTGATGGGGCTGCCGCCGGTTGTGGTGGGGCTGATCATCTACGTGCTGCTGTCGCGGGCGGGGCCTTTGGGGGTCTTGGGGCTGTTGTTTACCCCCACGGCGATGATTATCGCACAGGTGGTGATCATTGTGCCGCTGGTCGCCTCTATCGCGCATCAATCGCTGCGCGAACTCTGGAGCGATTACCACGATTTGCTGATCTCGATGAATGCCAGCCAGGTGCAACGTATCAAGGCCCTGCTGTGGGATGGCCGTCGCGCGCTGCTGACCGCGGCGCTGGCAGGATTTGGCCGCGCCATCGGCGAAGTCGGCGCCATCATGGTGGTTGGCGGCAATATCGACCATGCCACGCGGGTTTTGACCACGGCGATTGCCCTGGAAACCGGCAAGGGCGAATTTGCCATGGCGCTGGGGCTTGGCTTTGTGCTGATCGCCATGGCGGTTGCGGTCAACCTGGCAATCCACTGGCTGGGCCATACTGAAAGCGAGGGGCGTTGGTGATGACGCAGCAGATGTTTCCTCTGGTTGCCAAACAGGCCCTTGTCCGCCGACGCGGCAAGGTGCTGGTCGGCCCAATTGATCTGACGCTTGCGGGGCAGGGCACCAGCATCGTCGTCGGGCCCAATGGGGCGGGAAAAACCACCCTGTTGAAGATGCTGCATGGGATCGCGCGGATGGGCGGAGGCAGCCTGAACTGGGCCTGCCCGATGGAACAGGCGCAGCGGCGACAGGCCTTCGTGTTTCAGACGCCGATCATGATGCGGCGCCCGGTGGTGGAAAACATTGCCTATCCTTTGCAGTTGATTGGCGTCCCGCGCAAAGAGGCACGGATGCGCGCAGCCCAGTGGGCCGAACGGATCAATCTGGGCGATGCGCTGGACCGGCAGGCGGTACTTTTGTCCGGGGGGGAGCGGCAGAAACTGGCGCTGGCCCGTGCGCTGATTCGCGAACCGGATGTGCTCTTTCTGGATGAGCCCTGCGCCTCTTTGGATGGGCGCGCCACCCGTGAAATCGAAGATATCCTGCAAGAGGTCGCCGCTGCAGGCACCCGGCTGATCATGTCAACCCATAACATGGGGCAGGCGCAGCGATTGGCCGATGAGGTGCTGTTTGTCCTGCATGGGCGCATCCATGAATTCACCCCGGCCAAGGCATTTTTTGCCGGGCCGAAAACCCCGCAAGCAAGTGCGTTTCTAAGAGGAGACATTGTAGAATGAAGCATATAATTTTCGGAACACTTACAAGCCTGTTGCTGACTGGTGCAGCCATGGCCGAAGAGATGAAACTGGCGGTGACCACCTCTTTCCACAATTCGGGACTGGCGGAAATTTTGCTGCCCGAAATCAAGAACGATCTGGATCTTGATGTGCAGCTTCTGGTGGTGGGCACCGGGCAGGCGATCCGTCTGGGCGAGGCCGGTGATGTTGACGCTATTCTGGTGCATTCGCAAAAGGCCGAAGAAAAATTCCTGGCGGGTGGCAATGGCACCCACCGCCGCGAAATCATGTATAATGATTTTGTCTTTATCGGCCCGAAGACCGATGCCGCGGACCTGCGCGGTGCGTCGGATGCGGCCTCGGCGCTACAGCGGGTTGCAACTGCTGCTGCCCCCTTCGTCAGCCGCGGCGATGACAGTGGCACCCACAAGAAAGAGCTGAGCCTGTGGCAGGCAGCGGATCTGGACCCGGCAGAATTTGGCGCCTGGTATCGCGCTGTCGGCGCGGGCATGGGCGCGGCTTTGAACACGGCCTCTGGCATGGGCGCCTACATCATGGCGGACCGGGCAAGCTGGCTGAACTTTGGCAACAAGGGCGATCTGGAACTGCTGTTCTCTGGCGATCCGGTCTTGTTCAACCAATATGCCTATCTGCCAGTGAACCCGGAAAAGCACCCGCATGCCAAGAACGATCTGGCGATGCAGCTAGAGGGTTGGCTGACCTCGGATCGGGCCAAGGAATTGATCAACGACTACAAGATCAATGGCGAAACCCTGTTTGTCTTTAACGCCAAACAGTAGGGTCCGACTGGCGTCTAGAGCAGGTCGCGAAAAAATGTGTCCCGGTTTCGCGCATCAATGCATGCGAAATCAAACAAGCTGACCTGTGACAGGCTCCCGCTCAATGGCGGGGGCCTGTTTTCATGGTGGCAGGGCCTTCAGCGTCCATCCACCGTCAGGGTCACCCGATCGCCGGCAAACCAGGTGCGGCCAAATTCTACCGGTTGGCCGTTGGGGTCGATGTTGACCCCGGTGGTGCGCAGAATTGGCGCGCCTTCCGAAATGCGCAGATGCAGCGCTTGGGTGGCGGTGGCCAGCTTGGCGGTGATGCGGGTTTCTGCGCGGGTATAGTCAGCAACTCCACAGTCCTTCAGTGCCTCTGTTACCGATTGTTTCTGCTCTAGCGCGGCCAGCATACCGGGCAGGTTTTCTGCGGGAAAAACACTTTGAAACAGTGCGATTGGATGGCCGTCGGCCAGAGATATCCCGTCATAGACATGCACAGATGAACCGGGTTCCAGCGCCAGGGCTTCGGCCTCGATCAACGAGGCAATGCGGGTTTCCAGCATCAGGATCTGCTTGGCCGGGGTCTGCCCGCCCCGTTGGATGTTCTGGTGAAACCGTACCCGTTTGCGAATTGGGTAATCGGTAGGGGCGGCGGCGACAAAGACGCCGGCACCGCGTCGGGCATGCACCAGGCCTTGCTCTGCCATGGCAGCCAAGGCCCGGCGCACCGTATGGCGATTGACACCAAAGCGCGCCGCCAACTGCGCCTCCGAGGGCAGTTTGTCCGCCGTGCCATACCGCCCCTGGGCGATGTCATCGGTCAGCGAGATCGAGATGGATTTCCACACAGGCGTGCGGCTGGCTGCTGAGGGGGCATCGGACATGTCACTAAACTTTCACAAGGTTTCGATTGCGCTGGGGCGGTTGGACTCGTTAGTATTTGTCTAGTTGTATAGTTCATGTAGACAACCCGGCCAAGAGGCTTTCACTGATGAAAACAGATATTTCCGCAACCGCGCGCCAGGCTTGGATGAGCCTGCTGGCACAGGCCAATGAGGCAGAGCTTGCCAGCCTGTGGCGCGGTTTTGATCACGATCCGGCGTTTGACTGGCTGCGCCCCCCCGAAGCAGGTGGCGTCATGGTGCGCGGCCGCATGGGGGGCGCGGGCGCGGCGTTCAATCTGGGCGAGATGACAGTGACCCGCTGTGCGTTGACGCTGACGGATGGCACTGTGGGCCATGCATATGTGCAGGGGCGCTCAAAACCTAAGGCCGAAATCGCGGCCAAGGTGGATGCCTTGATGCAGACCCAAGTAGCAAATGACCTGCGCCAAGCGGTGTTGGAGCCGCTGCAGCAGGCACAGCAATCGCGCAAGGAGGCGCGCGCCGCCAAGGCCGCAGCCACCAAGGTTGAATTCTTCACAATGGTTCGGGGGGAGGATTGATGTCCCTAGATATTGAGACCAACAGCTATGGCGGTGGCTTTGCCACGCCGCCTGTGGATGCGGCAAATGCCTTTCGCGCGGCGATGAATGCCATGGCGCGTCCCGGCACTGTTCAGGATATTGCCGGGGCCAGCCCCCCTGCGGGGATTTCCCCTGCGGCTGGGGCCTTGCTGCTGACGCTGTGCGACCCGGAAACTGGCGTCTATCTGGCCCCGGATGTGGACAGTCCTGAACTGCGCGCCTGGCTGGCCTTTCATACCGGCGCGCCGATTGTTGCGGCGGATCAGGCAGATTTTGCCCTTGGCAGCTGGGTGGCCTTGATGCCCGTGGGACAATACCGCGTCGGCACCTCGGAATACCCGGACAGATCTGCCACCCTGATTGTCGAGATGGCGCAGCTGATACCTGCTACGGCCACCCTGACCGGGCCGGGCATAAAGGAGCGCGCAGAACTGCGTCTGCCGGATGTTGCTGCCTGTCAGGCAAATGCGATGCAGTTCCCGCTGGGGGTGGATTTCTTCTTTACCTGCGGTGGCCAACTGACGGCGCTGCCCCGGTCCACCACGATTTTGCCAAAGGAGTGACCCGATGTATGTCGCTGTAAAGGGTGGTGAACGCGCCATCGACAATGCCCATGCCTGGCTGGCCGAAGAGCGCCGGGGGGATACCAACGTTGCCGAGCTGAGCCTGGCACAGATCCGCGAACAGATGAGCCTGGCGGTGAACCGGGTGATGGCCGAGGGGTCGCTGTATGATCCTGATCTGGCTGCCCTGGCGATCAAGCAGTCGCGTGGTGATCTGATCGAAGCTATCTTCTTGATCCGCGCCTATCGCACCACGCTGCCCCGATTTGGCTACACGCAGGCGGTGGATACTGGCGCGATGGCCTGTGATCGACGGATCTCTGCCACCTTCAAGGATGCGCCGGGCGGGCAGGTTCTGGGGCCAACTTTTGATTACACCCATCGGTTGCTCGATTTTAAACTGGCCGCCGATGGCGAGGTGCCGCAGGCTCCGATCGCAGAACCACGCCTTGAGGCAACACCGCATATCACCGAGTTCCTGCAGGGCGAGGACATCATCGAGCGCGAACCCGCTTCGGATGTTACGCCGGGCGATCTGACCCGCGAACCGATGAGCTTCCCTGCCGGGCGTGCGGTGCGGCTGCAATCCTTGGCGCGTGGGGATGAAGGATTTATCCTTGGTATGGCCTATTCGACCCAACGTGGCTATGCGCGCAACCACGCCTTTGTGGGGGAATTGCGCATCGGCAAGGTGCCGGTTGAGATGGAAATCCCCGAGCTGGGCTTTGCCATCGAGATTGGCGAGGTGGAGCTGACCGAATGTGAGACGGTGAACCAGTTCAAAGGCTCCAAAACGGTGCCGCCGCAGTTCACCCGTGGCTACGGTCTGGTCTTTGGTCAGTCAGAGCGCAAGAGCATCGCCATGGCGCTGGTTGATCGGGCCCTGCGCTGGGAAGAGCTGGGCGAAGACAACCTAGGTGCCGCAGCACAGGACGAAGAATTTGTCCTCAGCCACTGCGACAATATTCAGGCGACGGGTTTCCTGGAGCACATCAAACTGCCGCATTACGTGGATTTCCAATCCGAGCTGGAACTGGTGCGCAAACTGCGCCGCGAGGCGCAGGAACTGGCGGATCAGATGGCAGCACAGGAGGCGGCGGAATGAACCACTTGGAACAAAGGGCAGTGCCCGACCTCGGGTGGGTCCAAAGCGCCCTCCCATTTTTCTGGAAGCAAGTCTCCGACTTGACGGGGAGATCGGGCGCTGCCCGGCGCTGCCGGGCTAAAGGTAAGAAGGATGCCCAACATGTCTGACTATAATTTCGCCTATCTGGACGAACAAACCAAGCGGATGATCCGTCGCGCCATCCTGAAAGGTCTGGCTGTGCCGGGCTATCAGGTGCCCTTTGCCAGCCGTGAAATGCCGATGCCCTATGGGTGGGGCACGGGGGGCGTGCAGGTCACTGCAGCGACGCTGGTTCCTGACGATAGCCTGAAGGTGATCGACCAGGGCGCGGACGACACCACCAACGCTGTTTCGATCCGCAAGTTCTTTGAACGCACCGCTGGGGTTGCCACCACTGAGGAAACGAAAAAGGCCAGCGTCATTCAGACCCGCCACCGGATTCCCGAGGCCGACCTGAGCGAGGACCAGATTCTTGTCTATCAAGTGCCAATCCCTGAGCCGCTGCGCTTTCTGGAACCGCGGGAGATGGAAACACGCAAGATGCACAGTCTTGAGGAATACGGTTTGATGCATGTGAAGCTTTATGAAGATATCAGCCAGCACGGCGATATTGCCACTGCCTACGCCTATCCGGTGAAGGTAGAGGACCGCTATGTGATGGATCCCTCGCCGATCCCCAAATTCGACAATCCCAAGCTTGAGATGGCAGCGATCCAGTTGTTTGGCGCGGGCCGCGAACAGCGCATTTATGCGCTGCCGCCCTATACACGTGTGGTGAGCCTCGATTTTGAGGACTACCCGTTTGAGGCCACGAAGGCCAATCATCCCTGCGATCTGTGCGCCGCAGAGGATAGCTATCTGGATGAGGTGATCCTGGATGATGCGGGCAGCCGGATGTTTGTCTGTTCAGACACCGATTATTGCCGCAGCCGACGTGCCGAGGGCCATGTGGGTCGATTGGGTGAGGAGGCCGCGTGATGGGGGCTGAAGTGAAAGAACAGGACATGACACCGCTGTTGCAGGTGAAGGCCCTGACCAAAATGTATGGTCCCCGGATTGGCTGCAAGGATGTGAGCTTTGATCTTTATCCAGGTGAGGTCATGGGCATCGTTGGCGAAAGTGGATCTGGCAAGTCGACACTGCTCAATGCCATGGCTGGCCATCATGCGCCGGATTGCGGCGAAGTGGTGTTTGATACCCGCGCTGATGGGCCGGTGGATACCTGTACCATGTCAGAACCGGCACGCCGGATGCTGGGGCGGACCGACTGGGCCTTTGTGCATCAGCATGCCCGAGATGGCCTGCGCATGTCTGTTTCGGCTGGCGGCAATATCGGCGAACGGCTGATGGCCGTGGGTGGGCGTCATTATGGCGAGATCCGCGAGCAGGCCGCCGATTGGCTGGGCCGGGTGGAGATCAGTGACAGCCGCATTGATGATCGCCCCTCAGACTTTTCCGGCGGCATGCAGCAGCGCCTGCAAATCGCCCGCAACCTGGTGACGGGGCCGCGACTGGTGTTCATGGATGAACCCACCGGGGGGCTGGATGTTTCGGTACAGGCCCGCCTGCTGGATTTGCTGCGCAGTCTGGTGCGTGAAATGGGCCTTAGTGCCATTATCGTCACCCATGACCTGGCTGTTGTGCGCCTGCTGGCGGATCGTCTCATGGTGATGAAGGACGGCCATGTGGTCGAAAGCGGTTTGACCGATCAGGTGCTGGATGACCCGCAACATGCCTATACCCAGCTGCTGGTTTCCAGCGTGCTGCAGGTTTGAAGGACAAAGACGATGATTGAACTTGAAAACGTGAGCAAGAGTTTCACCCTGCACAATCAGGGCAGTGCAGTAATCCCGGTGATGGAGCGGGTCAACCTGACGGTTGCTCCGGGTGAATGTGTCGGTCTGGTGGGGGCTTCAGGTGCGGGGAAATCAACCCTGATGCGGCTGATCTATGGCAACTACCTTGCGGCTTCTGGCCGGGTTATGGTGGGGGATCTGGATGTGGCCCAGGCGGCGCCGCGTCAGATCATCGCCCTGCGCCGCGACACACTGGGCTATGTCAGCCAATTCCTGCGGGTGGTGCCGCGTGTGGCGGCACTGGATGTGGTGGCAGAGCCATTACTGGCTGTTGGCACCCCGCAGGCGGCGGCGCGGGACAAGGCCGCCAGCCTGCTGGCGGAGCTGAACATCCCCGAGCGGCTCTGGTCGTTGAGCCCTACGACCTTTTCCGGCGGCGAACAGCAGCGGGTGAATATCGCGCGCGGCTTTGCCTATGACTATCCGGCGCTGCTGCTGGATGAACCCACCGCTAGTCTGGATGCCAAGAACCGCGCCACGGTGCTGCGGCTGATCGAAGGCGCCAAATCACGGGGGGCGGCAATTATCGGCATTTTCCATGACGAGGCCACCCGCGATCAGGTCTGCGACCGCTTTGTTGATGTTTCGGCCTTTTCGCCGCAGGTGGCGGCATGAAGGCCAGCGCACCTAAGGGGCCGGTGATTGCGGTGGTCGGCCCCTCCGGGGTGGGCAAGGACAGCATCATGGAGGCGCTGGCGACAGACGATCCCAGGCTGTGCCTGATGCGCCGCGTGGTGACCCGCGCGCCAGAGGCCGGCGGCGAAGACTATGATGCGGTTAGCGAAGATGCGTTTTCCGAGCTGGTGCAAGCCGGGCATTTCGCCCTGCACTGGCACGCCCATGGTTTGCACTATGGCATTCCGTTGGCAATCGAAGATCTGCGCGCCCAGGGGCAGGGCGTTTTGGTGAACCTGTCGCGCGCCGTCTTGGCAACGGCGCAAGAGGTTTTTAGCGATCTCATCGTGCTTTCGGTGACCGCCGACCCAGAGATTTTGGCCGAGCGGTTGTCCAAGCGCGGGCGCGAAGACAGCGCCGAGGTCCAACGTCGCCTGGCCCGCGCAGGCCAGCCATTGCCTGCGGGGCTGCTGCGGCTGCACGAGATCGACAACAGTGGCGATCTGGGGCTGGCCGTCGCCCAGGCCAGGGCAGCGATTTATCCCGCTGATGCCCCACTGCCGGTGAGGGGATAGCGATGCAGCAAATGAAACCGTCCTGCGCTGTCTTCGCCCACCAGGGCAAAATCCCGGATCACCAGAGGCCTGGGCAGCAAGGGTATCAGATGGGCGTCAAGCGCGGTCTCGACAGCGGGAAGATCCGCCCTGGGCAGTTTGCCGGTGAGCGTGATGTGAAAGCGGAACTGATCCAGTACGAAAGGATAGCCCCAGGTCATGAGGTTTGCATCCTGCGCAGGGGAGAGCCCTGTCGCGCGGCGCTTGGCTTGTTCGGCCGCAGAGCTGGGCGCACGAAAGGCATCAAGATCCTGCACGCATGCGGCCGCAAATTGGCCAAGCGCGGTCTCATCGCCGCTAACGCGCAGGGCCAGAAACCGCCCCAGCCGCGCCAGATGCAGCCCGTCAAGCACCACCGGGGCCTGCCGGGCCGCCAGGCTGACGCAGGCCTGTTGCAGATCCGCAAGGCTGCGCCCCTTGGCCAGACGCATCGGCGGCTTCAGCGTCGCGTGCAGCCCGTATTTGCGCGGCACCTGCGTGATGCTGGCCAGATCCAAACCGGCAATCTGGGGCTGTGGGGCGGGTATGCCAGCCTCCATGTCCCAACCCAGCCACTGGGTTGCAAACTCAGCCCAATCGGCCCCCACCGGGGGGGCGTAGTAAATCGCATATCGCGTGAATGTCACATTGGCCTCCTATACGTGGCCGTTCCTATAGTCCGAAAGTTGTGAAGCTCAGATGACAGATGAATTGATCCTTGCCAATGCCACCCTTGTCCTGCCTGGTGAAACACTGCGCGGGCAGGTCAAAATCCACGGCGGAAAGATTGCCGATATCAGTGCGGGTGCATCGGTGCCGACAGGCGCGATTGACTGCGATGGCGATCATCTGAGCCCTGGCTTGGTTGAACTGCATACCGACAATCTGGAGCGCCACATTCAGCCGCGTCCCTCGGTGGACTGGCCGCATGCTGCTGCCATCATGGCCCATGACGCAGAGCTGGCCGGCACCGGGATCACCACCGTGTTTGATGCCATGCGGGTGGGCTCGGTCAGCCGCAAAGAAAGCCGCTATGGATCTTATGCGCGTGGTTTGGCGACCGAGCTGTTGGACCTGCGGTCAGCCGACGCTCTGAAGATTTCGCATTTCCTGCACCTGCGGGCAGAGGTCTGTTCGGATACATTGGTCGAAGAACTGGCAGAGTTTGACGAGGCGGATCGCGTTGGTCTGGTCTCGCTTATGGATCATACGCCGGGGCAGCGACAGTTTCGCGACATCTCCAAATTGGAGGCCTATGTCAAAGGCAAGCACGGGCTGGATGATGCCGGGTTTCAGGCCCACGTTGCCCACCTGAAGGCCCTGCGGGACCAATACGGGGATCTGCATGAGGTGGAGGCCGTCAAGGCCGCGCGCCGCTTTGGCGCGGTGCTGGCCAGCCACGACGATACCACCGCGGACCAGGTTGCAACCTCGGCAGGGCACGGCATTCACCTGGCGGAATTCCCTACCACGGTAGAGGCCGCACGTGCCTGCCAGGCCCATGGCATCAAGGTAATGATGGGGGCGCCCAATCTGATCCGCGGCGGGTCTCATTCGGGCAATGTCGCAGCGCAGGAGCTGGCAGAGCTGGAGCTGCTGGATATCATCTCTTCGGACTATGTTCCGGGGGCACTGCTGATGTCTGCCGTGAAACTCGGCCAGATCTGGGGCGATATGGCGCGCGGTCTGTCAACGGTGACCCTGGCCCCGGCAGACGCGGTCGAGCTGTCGGATCGTGGACGGCTGGAGATCGGCAAACGCGCCGATCTGATCCGTTTCAAGCTGATTGATGGCACCCCGGCGCTGCGGGGGGTCTGGGCGCGTGGGCAGCGCGTGGCCTAGCCAAGTAGGCTTTGTGCCCGCGGTACATGCAACTGCGGTGGCCCCTGCAATATGTTCTGGCAGGGGTCGCCGCAGTGTCAGGCGCGGTAAAACAGGTAGCGACCCTCGGGAATGCCGTCTGGACCTTTGAGCTCTTCAAACCCCACCAGAGGTTGTCCCGAGACCACAATGCCGCCCCTGGCCATGACGCTGGCAATCACTGGCGACATGGCTGCGGCCTCGGCCACGTCCTCTTCCTTGACGCCAAATCCAAAATCATAATGCGCCAGAACGATCTTGTGGCCCTCAGATTTGAGGCGCTCCAGCATCGGCACCGCCTCGCCCTGCAGAAAATCCGCCTCGGGCGGCACACAGGACGGATGGCACTGTAGAACCCGGTCGATGACCCAGACCCGGCGATCTGGCAGGGTTTCGCGCAGGTGGTCATAGGTGCGGCCATTGCCAAGTCCCATGTCCAGCACATCCCCGTCGATCCCGGCGATTGCACTGGCGGCCCAGTTCAGCCCGTCGCGCTGGGCGGTCAAACGGCGCAGCATGGAATCCAATCGGCTCATCTCTCATCTTCCTCTTTGTCAAGGGTCCAGATCTGCCCCGGCCCCTGCATCAGGCGCGTAATCAGCGCCTCGGTGAAATCCCAGATGGCCGCGTCATGCACCAGATGGTGGGTGAGGATGCCATAGGGTTCGCGGTTGTCCGCCTGATCCAATCGCCGGGCGCGCAACTGGTTGCTGACCTGGTTGATCAGGTGCTCTGGGGCAACCAGAGACCGGCTGCCCTTCCAGTCGATGGGATCGAGGTGGGTGTTGATCTGTGCCAGCCCGGCGGCGGCCCAGGCCTGCGTGCGCGGGGTGAAACGCGACACTGCGGCGAAACCGAGGTCTGCCATCAAGGGCAGCAGGTCCGGCGCGATGCGGTTCCAGGGCGGCACAAAGATGGGCTGCAATCGGGGGCCAAACAGGGCCTTTAGCCGCGCCAGTCCCTCTGCCATCTCGGCAAGCGACCCTGCAAGCGGATGCCGGGGCGGGAATTCACACTTCTTGTCGCCGGGGGCGGCCCGGCTGATATGGGCCCAGCCATGCACCAGGGGGATCACTTCGGGATGCGCCCCGACATAGGCCGCAAGCGCGGGCTGGGCATCGCGCGGGATCACGGCCAGATGCACCGGCAGGGCAAGCTTTTGTGCCAGTGCGCTCAGCTGGTCGAGCTGCGGCGTTGGTTCGATCGCATCATCGTCGCGCCACCACAGCGGCAGTTTCAGACCGGCTGCCTGCCAGTGGCGCAGCTCTTGGTCGAGCGGGGCCCAGTCCGGGGGGCCGTCAGGGGTGGCATCAGGCGTGGCACCAGGGGGCTGCGTCGGGCTCATGGCTTTGCTCCTGCCTGATCGTTGGCCTGATCCTGGGCCTGATCCCGGACCATGTCATGGGCAATTTCGACGCTGCGCGCCGCGCCGTCAAACTGAAACTGCGCCGCCGTGCGGCGTGGCGCCTGTTGCACGGCTTGCACCGCAGCAACCAGGCGCTCTGGTGTCAGATCGGCGGTGCGCAGGCTGGCAAAGCCCGGCAGCGGTTCCAGGCTCTGGGCGCGCAGCCCCTGTTCGACCTCGCGTCCTGCATCAAAGGGGATAAGCACGGCAGGGGTATTGGCCTGCAACAGATCCAGCGCGGTGTTGTAGCCACACATGCTGACCGAGGCCGCCACATGTGAAAGCATCTGGCGAAAATCAGGGCGGGCGGCTTCGATCCGGGCGGGTGAGTCCAAACTGGACAGGGCCTTGATCCGCTCGGCGGCGTCACTGCCACCCACCAGCAGGCGCCAGGGTTGATCCGGCATCAGCCGGGCGGCAGCCAGGGCGCAGTGGTAGATCTCGTCTCCGACATTGCCTCCTCCCGCGCTGACCAGAACTTCGCCGCGCCCCTCTGCCTCTGGATGTGGTCCGGCTGCGGCAGGGGCGACAAAGCCGGTGTAGTGCAGTTTGGCGGCCAGCATATCCGAGACCGGCCAGCTTAGCGCGAGCGGGGTGGCCTGCGGATCGGAATGCACCAGAACGGCATCGTAGAATTCTGCAATCATGGCATCCGCCTTGATGGCCTTTTCCGGCTTTGATGGCGGTGCCAGGATGTCGCGGATCGAGGCAAGGATCTTTGGTCGTTTGGGCAGCTGCTGTGCTGCTTCCAGCAGGGCGCGGAACTCCGCCCGCAGGGAGCGGCGGCCAAAGGGGTAGAGTTCGGTGATCAGCAGGTCAGGTTGCATCGCGCGCAGCGCAGCACAGAGCGCCACCTGGCGCGTCCGGTGATAGCCCTCATCGGCCAGGGTGTTGTCCGGCGTCAGCAACTGGGTGAAATTCACCCCGTCAGAGCGTAGCGGCGGCAGTTGCAGCAGCGGGATCCCGCAGGTGTCGAGCTGCGGCGCAGAACAGCCGCCCGAGACGATCTGCACCTGATCACCAGCAGCCTGAAAGGCCCGCCCGAGGGTCAACGCCCGCGCCAGATGGCCGGTGCCCAGCAGGTGGGTGACCACGATCATCACCTTCATGGTGCGGGCCTCTTCAGCAGGCGCACCGGCTCTGCCCAGGGGGTGAGGTGCGCCTGGTCGATTTCGACCACAAACAGCCGGTTGCGTTTGATGCGAAAGGGGGCTGGACCGTCAAAATCCCAGTGATGGGCACGGGCCAGGATCATCCGCATTATCCCAATATGGCAGACCGCGACGGTGTCGCGTTGCAGCCCGGCCAGCCAAGGCTGCAGTCGGTTCCAGACCTCTGCCGGGGTTTCGCCACCCGGGGGGCGATAGTCCCAGCCCCAGTGCTCGATATCACGAAAGCCGCTGTCCGGGTCGGCCTTCAGCTCCAGCCCTTTCTTGCCTTCCCAGTCCCCCCAGAACATTTCTGTCAGGGCCGGGGCGGTCTGCGCTATCTGCCCGGTTATCAATTGCGCGGTTTCCACCGCCCGCGACAGCGGGCTGGACCAGAGATCTGCCTGATCCCAAGGCGTGGGCAGGGCAAAGCTGGACAGCTCGGCCCGGGCAGCATCGTCCAGCGCAATATCGCTGCGGCCCTGGATCTGTCCGGCGCGGTTCCAGGCGGTATGGCCATGGCGCAAAAGGGCAAGGCGGATCATCTCTGCTCCTTCAAAAGGCGGGCAAGTGCTGCACCAAAGCGGTGGCTGGCGGCGGGGGCCAGATGAGTTCTGGCAATCATATTGCGGGCCTGGGTGCCAAGATTCCGGCGCAGGTCTGGGCTGTGCAGCAGGGTCTGCAACCGGTGGCGCAGGGCCGCAGCCCCCTGGGCCACGTCGGGATAGACACCGGGGGCCAGAATGTCGCGCATACCGGGGCGATCCTGCGCCACCACCGGCAGCCCATGGCTCTGAGCTTCCAGGTAGACCATGCCAAAGGCCTCGTTGACGCCTGGCCAGAAAAACAGGCTGGCCTCGGCGTAGACCTGCGCCAGATCTTCCCGAGACAGTTCCCCAAGGAAGGTAACGCGGTGGCCAAAGGGGGCCATCAGGGCCGCGACATCGGCGCGGGCGGGACCATCGCCGACGATCTGTAGTTGCCAGTCGCCATCCAGCCCCCGCAGACTGTCCGCGATAATCTGGTAAGAGGCGAGCTTATCGCCGGGGCGCATCATACCGACGCTGAGCATCGGCCCTGACAGGCTGCTGGCGGTGGGCAGTTGATCCATCGGCAAGAAGGGCGGCAGAAGTTCCAGCTGTTGATCGTGATAGCGCTCGCGCTCCAGGGTGATCAGATCATTGGCGGTGAGATAGAAAATCAGGTCGGCGGCATCGGCGGCGTCATGGGCAGATTGGGCAAAACCAGCCCAGGGCCCCTTGAGACGCCGCAGGGCGCGGGTGCTTTCGATCTGCACATAGGGAATGCCACGGGCACGGGCGACCTGCGGGCCGATCAGATCGGGGGCCTTGTAATAGTTATGGTAGGTCACCCAGAGATCCAGGCGTGGCATCTCTTGCACCAGTCGAGCGACTTCCTGGGCTGCCTTGCTGCGCAGCCTGGCCTGCAGCGCGGCATCGCCGTGTTTGTCAAAGATTTTTAATTCGGTGGCCAGATCAATCTCGACAACCGCCTGCGGTACGGCGGCGATGATGGCCATCAGATTGCGCGCCATCTCGCGATCACCCGAAGGGACCGGATGGCGCGGCGATTTCATCGGCGCATAAAAGGCAATCCGCGTGGCTGTTGCCGCGTCGGTCATGAGCCCTGCAGCATGGCACCCAGGCGGGCCACCAACTGGGCAATGCCAGGATCCATGCCAAAGTCGCGGCGCAGGCGCTGCAGGGCTGCCTCGGCCATGGTTGCGGCCTGTTGCGGATCTTGTGCCAAAGACTGGATGGCGGCAGACAGGGCCTTTGGGTCATCCTTGCT
Source organism: Pseudophaeobacter sp. (assembly GCF_048267565.1). Lineage (NCBI taxonomy): Bacteria > Pseudomonadati > Pseudomonadota > Alphaproteobacteria > Rhodobacterales > Roseobacteraceae > Pseudophaeobacter > Pseudophaeobacter sp. The sequence goes on from NZ_JBLWXG010000004.1 coordinate 112,285, forward strand.
GAGCAGCCCATGGGTGCCGCTTGTTATGAATTCGGGAATGGCCGAAACAGGCGTCGACAGTATAGGCAGCAGTTGCGAGGCCGCCTCCATCAGCACATTGGGCAAGCCGTCTCGGTCGCCATCGGCGGCAACCCGGCTGGGCAGGACAAAGAGATCACTGGCGCGCATCTCGGCAATGACTTCGGGTTGATCGCAGGCGCCGCGCCAGGTGATGCGCTGCGCGATCCCGGCCTGCCTGGCCATATCCTGCAACTGACTACCAAGATCGCCACCGCCAATATGGATCCAGTGCCAGTCCAGTTCTGCCGGGAGGAGCGCGAGTGCAGAGATCAGGCGGTCAAAGCCCTTCTTTTCGACCAGGCGACCCACCGACATCAGCTTGAGCGGATCCTGCGCCTGCCGCCACTGGCGTTGCGGTGGTTTGGGAAACCGGGTCAGATCAAGCCCGTGATAGATCAGATCAATCCGGGCCGGATCATCCGACATCTGCCGCAAGTGACGGGCACCAAAGGCGGTGCAGGTGGCACCAAAGGCGGCGCCGTGGTGCTGGCTGGACAGCTTTTCCGAAATCTCCCAATCCGGGGAAGTCCAGATGTCCTTGGCGTGGGCAGAGAAGCTCCAGGGCAGTCCGCGCATAATGGCAGCATAGCGCGCCACCGAGGCGGGGGTGTGCAGGAAATGGGCATATAGTCCGAGCACCTCGGCAGGGGCTTCGGCAGCCAGTACGCAGGCCTGGCCAAAGCGGCGGACGCGATTGCGGCTGGGATCGCGGCGCAGATCGGCCCGCCAGATGCGATAGGCTTCGGCGTAGCCGGGAAGGGCCTGGGCTGTGGCGCGCGCCTGCCAGACGCGGGTCGGTTCCTGATAGAGATATTCGGGCAGATAGCGTACCCGCGCCTGCAAACGGTCATGCAGGGGGTGGCGCTTTACATCGGTTGGGTGGCGCAGGGACCAGATTTCAAAGGTCAGGCCTGCTTCTTCCAGCGCGACCAGTTCCTGGGCGATAAAGGTCTCGGAGAGGCGCGGCCAGCCTTTGACCAGCACGGCAAGGGGGGGATTTTCTGTGGTCATTTTGCGGCCTTTTGCGGCAGATCCTGCAACAGGGCAGAGACCCTCTGAGTGACGCAATCCAACCCATCCAACAATCCTCTGGAAAAGGCCTGTGATGGTTGCTTCTGTGCCGCCAGGGCGCGAATGGCCCTAGTCATGGCGGCTGGCGTCCAGCCATCGCGGCGTTCATCCAGCATGGTTACCAGGCCCAGTTCTTCGGCACGGCTGGCGCGGATCCATTGTTCCAGGCGCGGTGTGGTGCGCGGCACGATGACGGCGGGCTTGTCAAAGGACAGCACCTCGCAAAAGGTGTTGTAGCCGCCCATGCAGACCACGCCCTGCGCGCCGGAAAACAGGGTTTCGATACGGGATTCAAAGCCCACCGTGGTCACCCGCCCCTGCAGCGCCTCGACACGGGTTTCAAAGGCTTCGCGGGTTTCGCCCGACAGGAACGGGCCGTAGACCAGCACCGCACGGGGCGCCAGGTCGGGGTCCTGTTCATAGGCTGACAGCACCAGATCCACCATCATTGCCCCATCGCCGCCACCGCCGGGGGTGATCAGCACATAGGGCTGTTCGGGCGGGGTATCCAGCGGGCCAAGATCCCGGCGCAGATAGCCGGTCCAGTGCATCCGATCACGCACGCGAGGGCTGAGCGGCAAGCCCTTGGTTGGGTCATAGATCGAGGCCAGCCCATAGATCCAGATCTCGTCGTAAAACTGCTCGGTTGCGGCGATGGCCTCCTTGCGGGCCCATTCCTCGGCCAGCACCTCTGGTTCGTCCAGCACATCACGCAGCCCCAGTACCAGCTTGCTGTGCCCTTTCTGCGACAACAGCTCCAGCGCGGGCAGCAATTCACCGCGAAAGCCAGTGGGCTCCTTGTCGACGATCAGCACATCGGGGGCATATTGCTGGGCCATGGAGCGGATCAGGCCACTGCGCAGGGCGGTGGTTTCCTCGATGCTCATCCCCATGGTGCGCGAAGCATAGCTGCCGTCGGATCGTTTGATCACTCCGGGCAGGCGCATATGGTCGACCCGGCTGGGAAAGGCAAACCGCCCCGCCACCGGCGACCCGGTCAGGATCAGGGCAGAGGCGGTAGGATCCGCCGCGGTAATCGCCCCGGCCAGGGCGCGTGAGCGCCGCAAGTGACCCAGGCCAAAGGTGTCATGGCTATACAGCATAACCCGGGGGCCGCGTTGAAGATGATCTAGCTCAGCGGAGCTGTCGTTGGTGGAAATCATGGGCCAGCCTGCAGGTGTACTCCCTAGGGGTGGTGCAATAGGAAGGTGCCAAGATCAAGGGTATTACCCTGTTTCCCGTGTGATTTTGCAGCGATATGGCCCGCAGAGGACAAATCGGCAGGTCTTCGCGGCACTTGGGGCAGGTTCTGCTGTGGGCAGAGTGCGGGGCTGCACATGGTGCAAAAGGGCAGAGTGTCTTGCCTGCAACCGTTGGTGCCTCTGGTTGAGAAACAGATCTGTGCGATTGCGACCGCGCAACGGAGAGGCTAGCCTGATGGCATTGTACTCGGAGTTTTCCTGCCATGATTAACGGTCTATTGCGCGCTATTTGTTTGTTTCTGCTGCTTTGGTCTGCCGCGAGTTTGATGCCGCTGGGCGCGCAGGCGCAACAGTCTGCCACGGCAACAGAAGGCGGTGCAGCGGTGCCGGGCGATTCCACCGATCCTGTCGATCCGGTGGCGCGCGCGGTTGAACTGGCAACAGAAAGCGGCCTTGGCGTGATCATCGTCGATGGCAGTGGCAAGCTGACCGGAACAGGCGTGACACCGCCCGGCACCGGGGCGAGCAGCCCGCCGATGGAGGGGGCCTCATCCTTGATGAAGGCGCAGTCGGAGCTGCAATCCTTCCGGCAGGAGTTGCGCAGCCGGCTAGAGGCGTTGCCCTATTCGATATTCGAGATGAAATATATCCTGCGCCAGACCAGCCCCGATGGCCGCATCATGACCTATGTAGAGGTTTTGGGCTGGAGCCTGCTGTTTCTGATGATCGGGCGCTGGCTGTCGGTGGAAATCTACGGCAAGCGGATTGCCAAGCGCTATGTCCAGGCCCGGATCAAGGCGCAACCGGAAGGTTACTATGAAAAGATGCCCTTCCTGATCTTCCGATTCCTGATGGGGGTTGGCGGCACGCTCTTTGCAATGGTTTTTGCCCTTGCGGTCTCTTATCTGATTTTTGGTGCCTCGGGCGACAGTTCGATCGAATTTACCGTGACCGCGATCTATACCGCCTTCTTTGTTTCCCGCACGGTATCGGACCTGTGGCGCATGGTCCTGTCGCCCTATCTGAGCCAATACCGAATGCCGGTCTTTTCGGACAGGGATGCCAAGCGTCTTTACATTTCGGCGTCGTTGCTGGCGACCTATGATGTCTTTACGCTGATCTTTGCCACCTGGGTTGGCGATTTTGGCCTGAACTATAATGTTTATGCGCTGGTCTCTGGCATCCTGGCCCTGGTGGGCACTCTGGGCAGCCTGGTTTTGATCGCCGTCAATGCCCGTGCCATCAGCAATGGGATCCGGGCGGGCCGCCCGAAGGAGGAATGCTCCTGGTTGTTGCGCGCGCTGTCGATGCTCTGGGCGCCTGTTCTCGTCATCTATGTCATTTTTGGCTGGCTCAAACTGGCGTTCGATCTGGTGCTGGAGCGCGAAATGTCGATGCCGTTGATGGCGGGTACCTATATGGTGCTGACCTCCATTCTGGTGGTCTATGGCGTTATCAACTACGGGATCGAGGCCTATGGGCGGCGCAGTCAAGCAAAGCTGGCCCGCGACCCGGCCCTTGGGGCCGAGGGCGTAGGTCCCGTACCGGCGGGCGAGGACCTAGAGGGGGGGATTTCAGAGGATGAAATTCAGGCAATGTCCGAAGGGCAGCGCCACCCGGTTGCCAGTATCGAGGATCTGGCCCGCCGGGTTGCCGGGATCCTGTCCTTTTTGGTTGGGGCTTATGCGCTTGTCATGGTCTGGAACCCAGAAGCCAAATGGATGAAGACAAGCGCGGCGGAAAGCGCCTTTGATGTGATCGTGATCACCTTTCTGGGCTATATTGTCTATCACGCGGCGCGAATTTGGATCGACAGCAAGATCCAGGAAGAAACCGGCGATGTGCAAGAGGCCGAGCTGGGTGACGAAGGCGGCCATGGTGGGGCCAGCCGTCTGGCAACCCTGTTGCCGCTGTTTCGCGGGGTCATCCTGGCCGTGGTTGTGGTTGCGGTGGTGCTGATTGTGCTGATGGAGCTTGGGATCAATGTCAGCCCGCTGTTTGCAGGTGCTGGGGTGGTTGGCCTGGCGGTTGGCTTTGGGTCGCAGACGCTGGTACGTGATATCTTTTCGGGTGCCTTCTTCTTGATGGATGATGCCTTCCGCAAAGGGGAGTATATTGACATCGGCGAGGTCAAGGGCACGGTGGAAAAGATCTCTGTGCGTTCGTTCCAGCTGCGCCATCATCTGGGCGCGCTGCACACTATTCCCTTTGGTGAAATCAAGGTGCTGAGCAACTATTCCCGCGATTGGGTGATGATGAAGCTGCCGCTGCGGGTGACCTATGACACCGATGTCGACAAGGTGCGCAAGCTGATCAAGAAGCTGGGCAACGAATTGTTGAGCGATCCGGTGATCGGCGACAGCTTCATGCAGCCGCTGAAATCGCAGGGGGTCATTGAAATGCAGGATTCTGCGATGATCATCCGGGTCAAGTTCATGACCAAACCGGGAGATCAGTGGTTGATACGCAAGCGGGTCTATCAGGATATCCGCGAGCTCTTTGCCCGCGAAGGCATCAAATTTGCCCATCGCGAAGTCACGGTACGGCTGGCCGAGGATCAGGTGGACGACATCCCGCAGCACAAGCGGGAAGCCATTGCTGGTGGGGTGCAGGCGGCAATTGATGAAGACATCATGGATGTCAATGGCGGTGGCGACGACCGCTAAGGCCGTTCGGGACCGCAAGACAGCGCAGGAGGCGCGTTGATGAGGCCTGCGTTGGGTATGAATGATGCGGCGCGTTAAACGCGAAACGCTGTCGCCCTGATATGAGAGATTAAACAAGGGGGGGGCTCCCGCCCCCAATCCGATCCGCTGACGCGCCTCGTCTGGCGTTGGGCCGGGCGCCGGGCCAGAGGCCCGGCGGGGCGCAGCCTGAAAGGCTGGTGGATCTAGGCTGTTGACCAGCGGGCCGGGGCGCTGCCGCAGGCCTGGGCCGGGCGATCCCAATACATCCGGGTCCCACCAACTTGCAGGGCGGGTTTCAAACGTCGCGCGGGCCCCCAGGTGCTGTTTTCGATCTCGCATGCATAGTCGTCTGCCTCTGCGGCGTGAAGCGCTGGGCCGTCAAGGTGATGCGGCGTTTGCGCCAGCTGCTCTGCCATTCGCGCCAGGGACAGACGCGCGTTGGCGGCGCGATTTTCCAGCATTGCAGATTTTAGCGCCCGCAGCACGGCCGCCGCCATCATGTAGCCGGTGGCGTGATCCAGCGCCTGGACAGGCAGTGGAGTTGGTCTGTCCGTTTCGGCCCACTGCGCGCCAGCGTCTGCGATCCCTGCACTCATCTGTACCAGGCTGTCAAAGCCGCGCCGCTCCGCCCAGGGGCCACTCCAGCCATAGGCATTGAGGCTTACCTCGATGCAGTTTGGCGCCAGCGCTGTGCGGGTTGCCCCTGTATAGCCCAAGCCATCCAGCGCGCCGGGACGGTAGCCATGCACAAGAACATCGGCCTGTGCCAGTAGCTCTTCGAATCTGTGCCGATCTGTTTGGTCATGCAGGTCGAGGCTGGTCATTGTCTTGCCCAGGGAAATGTCGGGTATAACACCGGGTTCATCCCAGCCAGGAGGGTCTATCCGCAACACTTCTGCGCCAAGGCCCGCCAGGGTACGCGTGGCAATTGGTCCGGCAAGGACCCGTGTCAGATCCAACACCCGCAGCCCTGCCAGAGGGCGTGCCGCAGAGGCCATGGGGCGCGAGCGCGGGGTGACATGGCGCGGCGCGCCCCAGTGCACCAGAGGTTCCTGGGTGACACTGCGCCCCTGCGGATGGGCCAACCACTGCGCCCGGTTTCGCATGTAGGCAGCGACACCGCCTTGGGCGACAATCCCAGTTTCGAGCTGTTCGCCGGCCCATGTGGCGACCGCTGCGCTCACGGCTGCCCGGTCTTTGGCACAGCCCAGGACTGAGAGGGCAGCTGCACAATGATGGGGCAGATTGGTATGCAGCCGGATCCAGCCGTCTTTGCACCGGTAGTTCCCCGCTATCGGATCCCATAGGCTTGGCAGGTCCCAGTCCTGCGCGGCAAAACTGTAGCCAAACCAAAGGGACGCAAGGCGCTGGTTCACCGTGACGGAGGGCAGATCGTGGCTGAGCCCGCCTGCCTGCATCAACTCTGCCAGTTGTTGCCCTACGGCGGCAAAGCAGGCATTGGCGAGTTCGCTTACCGCAAAGGCGCTGGTGTAGCGTCCCGTTCCGGTGACGTGATAGCTGCCCGGTGTGGGGAGCAGCGGCAGGAACTGCGACCGGGTCACTGCTGATACGGGTCGAGACTGTCGCGCAGCCCATCGCCAAAGAAGTTGAAGGCCAGTACCACGATGACAATCGGCAGCATCGGGATTGCAGTCCAGGGGTAGATCTCGATCGAGGCGAGGTTCTGCGCGTCATTGAGCATCACCCCCCAGCTGACTGCGGGGGCGCGCAGCCCCAGCCCGAGGAAAGACAGCGCGGTTTCCCCCAAGATCATCGCCGGGATCGACAGGGTCGCAGAAGCAATGAGATGCGACATGAAATTGGGGATCAGGTGTTTGCGAATGACCCGCCCAGAGGAGGCGCCCATCATTTCGGCGGCGCGCACATATTCTTCTTCGCGCAGGGATAGGAACTTGGCCCGGACAGAGCGCGCCAGCCCCGGCCAATCCAGGATTCCCAGGATTATGGAGATGATGAAAAACACCGCCACCGGCGACCAGTTAGACGGCACCGCCGCCGAAAGCGCCAACCACAGAGGAAGCTCTGGCAGCGAGCGCAGGACTTCGATCAGCCGGTTGATCCCCCAGTCGATCTTGCCGCCGAAATACCCCGCAACAGACCCAAAGAAGATCCCCAGAACAAAGGAGACCGAAATCCCGATCAGGCCAACCGTCAGCGACAGCTGCGCGCCATAGAGGATGCGGCTGAAGATGTCGCGGCCCAGCCGATCAGAGCCCCAGAGGAACACGGTTGCACCTTTGGGCGCGCAGAACAGGTGGGTGTCAGAGGGGATCAGCCCGGCAATGTGATAGGTCTTTCCCTCGCAGAAAAAATCCAATTTGCGCGGAGTGTCGAGATCCGGTTTGAACACCCATTGAAATGTCTCCAGATCGGCTTCGGATGTCATCGGGTAAATGAAGGGGCCAATGAATTCGCCCTCATGAAACAGATTGATGGATTGCGGTGGAGCATAGAGATGCTCGCTCAGGCGTTGGTTCGGGCCATAGGGCGCGATAAAGCCAATCACCGGCAGCAGCAGATAGCAGAACAACAAGAAGGCACCGGAAATCAGGCCAAGCCTGTGGGTCTTGAACTTGCGCCAGATCAGCACCCAGTTGGGGGCGTCCAGATCCTTGCGCTCCAGCTCTTGCAGGGCGGCGTCGGGATCATAGGGGGCGTCGTCTACAAAGCGTCCATCAGGCAATTGGGTCATGCTTTGCGCCCCTCATATCGAATGCGGGGGTCCAAGAGGACCAGCAGGACATCGGAAATCATCGTTCCTATCAGGGTCAGCAGCGCCACAAACATCAGAACAAATCCGGATAGGAACATGTCCTGCGTCTTGAGTGCTGTCAGCAGGGTGGGGCCGATGGTTTGCAACCCAAGAACAACCGAAACCAACACCGAGCCGGAGATCATTGCCGGCAGCAGGTTGCCAATATCTGCAACAAAGGGGTTGAAGGCCACCCGCAGCGGATACTTTGCCAGCATCCTGGACGGTGACATGCCCTTGGCCACGGCGGTTTCCACATAGGGTTTGCCCAGCTCGTCCAGCATATTAGCTCGCAGCCGCTGCATCATCGCCGAGGCCCCGGAGGTGCCAATCACGAAGGTTGGCACAATCAGGTGGATGAGGATGGATTTCACCTTCTCCCAACTCATCGGCAGACCTTCAAAACTGGGATCCATAAGGCCGCCAATGGGTAGATCAAACCAGCGGTGACCATAGTAAAACAGGATTAGCGCCAGCAGAAAGTTGGGTGTGGCCAGGCCGAGATAACCGACAAAGGCCGAGGTGTAGTCCACCCAGCTGCGCGCCCGCGCTGCTGCCAGCACGCCCAGGGGCAGGGCCACGACATAGACAAAGATAACAGCAGCCAGATTGACCAACACGGTCAACCAGAGACTGTCACCGACAATCTCGGCCACGGGACTGTCAAATTCAAAGGACCAGCCAAAATTGCCCTGCATCAAGCCGGAAAACCCATGCGGCCCCGGCAAAAAGCCAACCCAGATGAAATACTGCTGCCAGAGAGGTTTATCCAAGGCATATTCGCTGCGCAGAAATTCGGCCTTGGCCACACCGGCTGATTGGCCGCTGGCGCGCAGTTCAGCAATCTGGTTGGACAGATAGTCCCCCGGCGGCAGGTTGATGATGGCAAACACCAGAATGGACACCACCCAGAGCGTCAGCAGCATGGTGCCAAAGCGATAGAGGGCGTAGCGCAGAATTGGCATCAGCTTTCACCATCCTGAAAGAAGAACTCATCAGGGCGGTAGATGCCAAAATGGGCGCCGGGTTCCCAGGCCCAGATGGCGCGTTTGGGCACATTGCGTAACCGGTTTGATACAACCACCGGCTGCGGTGCCGCCGCGACGATGCCGATGCCAAAGACCTGCTCGGCATGGATCTTGAGCATCTGGCGCCAGGCGGTTGCGCGGTCGTTGTCATTCTCGGCGGCTTCCCAGTCGTGCAACAGTGACAGCAGACGCTGAGCGGGTTCCATGTCAGGCGCTTCACCAGAGGTCCCGTTGGTTTGGTAATATTGACCCCATTTGGGCCAGGCCAGAAACACCTGATCTGTCGGTGCCAGATAGGCCGGAGAGGTATGGTTTTGTGGCAGGCCGTTGTCCCAGCCGTACCAGACCGATGCCATGGTGGTGCCGGAAAACACCCGATTGCGCAAAATATCCCGGTCCAGCGGGCGCATCACCAGTTTGACGCCGACATCGTTCCAGTCATCGGTGATGATTTGCAGCGCGTTTTCCACCTCTTGCCGCTCGCCGGCGGTTTCCACCACCAGTTCCATCCGGCGGCCATCGGGGAGGATACGGATGCCATAGCCGTCTTTTTCCGTAAGCCCGGCTTCATCCAGCAACTGGTTGGCCAGTTCCGGGTCGAAAGAGGCCCAGGAGTCACGCAGCATCGGGTCAAAAAACGGGCTTTGTTCCAGCACGGTCATGGCGCCGGGCTTGGCCAGTTTGAAATAGAGCGCCCTGTTGATGGCCGGGCGGTTGATCGAAAGTGACAGCGCCCGGCGCACCCGTACATCGCGCAGCACACTGCGCCAGACCGCGTCTTTTACATTTAGGTTGGGGTAGATCGCGATCTGCGAAGCAGCGCCGGTGCCCCAAAGATAGGTCTGGTAATTGCCGCCTTCTGTTTCGCCCTTGCGCAGGATCGGGATGTCCCGAAAGCCCAGCCCACGCGCCTGTAGGTCGGCTTGGCCCGCGTTGGATTTTGCCGCCACCAGCCCACCTGCAACGATTTCCATTTCGACGGTGTCGATATAGGGGAGCTGCACGCCCTTACTGTCGACCCTGTGGTAGTAGGGGTTGCGCACAAACTGATGGCGGATCCGCTTGCCGGGGGTGGCATTGATCCAGGGCTGCAGGGTGGGCAGCTCGTGATTATCGTATTTGTACATGTTGTCGTATTTGTTGTGCAGCGCGGCCCAGCTTTTGACGCGGGCATAGTCGACTTCAGCGGCCAGGCTTTCGGCATCGGTATAGTCGGCGTGAAACTGCTTCAGATAGGCCGAGGGGCGGTAGATAAAGGGCGGGCGTGCCTGGGCCAGGCTTTGCAAGAACTGCGGATTGGGCTGGTCCCATTCATAGATCACCGTGGTTTCATCCGGGAAGCTGACCCGGGGGAGGCCGCCATCCACATAGAGAAAATCAGGCGGCCCGGCGGGGCTGAGCAGCGGATTATTGGCGATATCCTTCCACCAATATTCAAAATCGGCAGAGGTAAAGGGATCGCCACTGGACCAGCGGTGGCCAGGGCGCAGATTCAGCGTGAAGCGCCTGTTGCCGACATTCTCGAAACTGTGCAGGATATCGGGCTGCAGCTGGTAGTCTTCGCTATACCCCACCAGCCGGGCATAGCCGTAGACAACCATCTGGCGGATGTCCTTGGAGCGGGTGACCATGGTGTTGAGCGTACCGCCCTGCTGACCGAAGCTGCGGCCCTTGGCAGCTAGGTCTACAATCAATGGAATATGCGGCAGTCGTTCAGACACCGGCGGCAGGTGGCCTATGTCCACTTCAGTTTGCCAGAAACTGCTTTCTACAAAGCTGGGGCCAGCCGCTGCAGCGCCTGCCATCAGCGTCAAGGCCGCAGCAGCGACAGAGCAGGCCAAAGACCTGGCAAATTTACGGGCTTGGATGAGGCGTGGCTTAGACATGACAGCGTACCTTGTGTCCGGGCTCTAGCGGCACCAGCGGCGGTGCATCATAGCCTGCGAAGCGAAAATGTTCTGGCCAATTTTCCGGGCTACCAGCCCCCTGCGCCACCAGCTTGAGATCAATGGGGCGATGAATGTCAGGTTCGGGCTGCGCCGCAATCAGCGCCTTAGTATAGGGGTGTTGCGGGTTGTGGAACAGAGTTTCCGGGCTGGCCTGTTCGACCACCAGCCCACGGCGCATGACCGCCACTTCGTCGGCGATGCGCGCCACCACGGCAAGATCATGGCTGATAAACAGATATGAAAGCTGCTTCTGGTCGCGGATCCTTTCCAACAGGCGCAGGATCTGTTCCTGCACCGAAACATCCAGCGCCGAGGTGGGCTCGTCGCAGACCAGCAGCGAAGGATCCAGCATCAGGGCGCGGGCAATCGACAGGCGCTGGCGTTGGCCACCAGAAAACGCATGCGGATAGCGCTGCAGCATATCCCTTCCAAGGCCAACCATCTGCAGCATCTCGGCGGCCTTGTCGCGCTGTTCTGCCCGGCTGCCAATGCGGTGGATTTCCAGCGGTTCAACCATGGTATCAAAAATCCGCATCCTTGGGCTGAGCGAGGAATAGGGATCCTGAAACACCATCTGCGCCTCGCGCTGAAAGGCGGTGCGCGCGGTGCGGTCCATCTGGTGCACCTCAATCGGATCTGCGCCCTTGGTCGGCCGAAACAGCACCTGCCCGCCCTGATCAGGCGGCTCGGCGCCCAGGGCAATGCGCGCGGCGGTGGTCTTGCCCGATCCGCTCTCGCCGACAATCGCCAGCGTCTTGCCGCGCGGCAGATGCAGATCAATGCCGCAGCAGGCATAGATCAGGCTGGGGGCCTTCCAGCCCTTGCCTGCCCGCATGCTATAGGTCTTTGAAACCGCGTTCATTTCCAGGATCAGGTCGGTAGTGGGCTCTATCGGCTTGGGCGCGACATTGGCGGGGATTTGCGGCGCCGCCTTCATCAGCGCGCGGGTATAGGCATGGGCCGGGGTCGAAAGCAGCGGTTCGGCAGCGCCGGATTCCATCACCCGGCCCTTGTGCATCACCACCACCTGTTCCGCCATATTGGCAACCACGCCCAGGTCATGGGTGACCAGGATCATTGCCATGCCGGTATCGCGCTGCAATTCCTTCATCAGGCCCAGAACCTGCGCCTGTGTTGTCACATCCAGCGCCGTCGTTGGCTCATCCGCGATCAGCAGTTTGGGCTTGGCCACCATGGCCATGGCAATCATCGCCCGCTGCCGCATCCCACCGGACAGTTCAAACGGATAGGAACTATAGGTGCGTTCGGGATCGGGAAAGCCGACGCGGTCAAAACAGGCAAGCACCTCTTTCTTGGCGCTGGCCTCGCTTTTGCGGCCATGCAGCCAGAGCACCTCTGCCACCTGGTTGCCAATACGGTGCAGCGGCGACAAAGAGCGCATTGGTTCCTGAAAGATCATCGAAATCTGATTGCCGCGCAGATCCCGCATGGCGCGTTCCGGCAGGGTGACCAAATCAGTAGTGCCCGTACCATTGCGAAGGGTGATGCTGCCGCTGCGAATCTGGGCAACTTTGGGCAGAACGCGCAGCACCGCGCGGCAGCTCACGGTTTTTCCGGATCCGCTCTCGCCAACCAGCGCCAGGGTTTCGCCCTCGGCGACATCAAAATTGACGTCACGCACGACAGGGTCATCCTTGCCAAAGCCGATGGTAAGGTTTCTTACAGAAAGCAAAGGCACCATTCAGCGCCGCCTGCCGTGATGTGTTGTCCCTGTCATAACGGTCCCGTCTTGTTCGATTGTTTTTTGGCTTCACCATGGCGCGGTGGCGACGGTCTAGTCAAATCCCATTTGCCAAACAAAGGGGTTGCGGGTCGAAAACTGATCCAGCGGCACCCTAGGGACACAATATTGTCCTGTGCTGCCGGTGATCTTCGGCAAGTGCTACACATTTGTGCCAAGATCTGACAGGCAGGGTGGGTATGTGGCGGGCTGGAGTACCGCCAAGATCAGCCGGCACCATCAGCTGCCCAAAGGAGACCTGCCATGATCACCCGACTAGACCTTTTTATTGATCGCATGGTGTCGCAACGCGCCTGTCTGGATTTTGGCATCCGCGAGACGGCATCCCTTTCGGGGCCGGTGTTCGAACTGGGCCTGGGCAACGGGCGCACCTATCACCACATGAAGCACAATGTGACGGGGCGGGATCTGTACGTCTTTGAACGCGCTGTTGCCTCGCATCCTGACAGCACCCCGCCAGAAGATCGTGTCATCCTGGGCGATGTGCGCGAAACCCTGCCAGAGGCGTTGAAGCGGTTTGGCGCGACGGCCAGCCTCATTCACGCGGACCTGGGCGGCCATAACCGGGACAAAAACGATGCGTTCGCCCGGCTTATCTCACCTCTGGTCGAGCCGCTCTTGGCGGTGGGTGGTTTGATGGTTTCTTCGGACCGGATGTATTTTGACGCGCTGCGCGAAATGCCACTGCCTTCCGAAGCGGTCGCGGGGCGTTGCTTTATCTATCGTCGGGACGCCTAAAGCGTCGAGAGCGATGCCAAGAGCACGGTCGGACGTTTGGTTACGCTGGAGGTTTGCCCGCAAAGCCCTTTAGGCTGGCCTGCAACCAAGGAGGCCAGCTGATGATATTTTACGATTGTTCCACCGCGCCAAACCCACGCCGGGCACGGATGTTTCTGGCGGAAAAAGGCCTTGCGCCGGAAAGCCACGACATTTCTATCGCCAAGGGAGAGCAGCTGGGGGCGGCGTTTCTTGCGGTAAACCCGCGCGCCACCATCCCGGTGCTGGTGACGGATGCGGGTACGGTGCTGACCGAAAACCTTGGAATTGCCGCCTATCTGGAGGCCCATACCCCTGAACCGGCCCTGATGGGGCGCACCGCCGATGAAAAGGGCCTGGTGCTGATGTGGAATGCCATTGTCGAACAGCAAGGCGGCATGCCCATTGCCGAGACGCTGCGCAACACCCACCCCGCCTTTCAGGATCGCGCCATTCCCGGCCCCGACAACTATGCGCAGCTTCCCGAGTTGGCGACGCGTGGACAGGCGCGCACCCAGGCCTTTTTCGCCCTATTGGAAGAGCGCTTGAAGGAAAGCCCCTATCTGGCCGGTGACGATTTTACCCTGGCGGATATTTCCGCCTTTGTCTTTGTTGAATTCGCCCGCGTCATCAAGCAGCGCATTCCCGAAGAAAATAGCGCCAGCCTGGCCTGGCACGCGGCGATCAAGGCCCGTCCAAGCGCCCAGCTATAATGTGGGGGCGGTGACAAGGCTGGACAATTGAGGGAGGGATCCGCAGGATGCGGCTTCGCTCCGCAACAGGAAATCTCACCATATGCCGCCAAAGCCGCTTTTGCACCGCGATAACCCCAGCGCCGCGCCGCTTGTCGGCAATGTCAAAGTCACGCGGGATGACTGGCTGAATGTGGCGATGGATGTGCTGATCTCTGACGGGGTGGATCAGGTCAAGGTGCTGGCCCTGGCCGAGCGGATGAATGTGTCACGGTCTTCTTTCTATTGGTATTTCAAGTCACGCCAAGATCTGCTGGATGCGTTGCTGAAAACCTGGGAACAGACCAATACCGCCGCCATGGTATCACGCGCAGAGGCCCCGGCCGAGGCGATCACCGGCGCGGTCTTGAACGTGTTTCACTGCATCGCCAATCCGGCGCTGTTCAACACCGCGCTGGATTTTGCGGTGCGTGACTGGGCGCGCCGCTCGGGCAAGGTGCGCAGCCTGTTGGATCGTTCGGATGCCCGCCGGGTTGAGGCGCTGACCCAGATGTTTTTGCGGTATGGGTATGACGCACTTGAGGCGATGACCCGCGCCAAGGTGCTGTATTATATGCAGCTTGGCTATGACATGGCCGAACCCAATGAAAGCCATGCGCATCGGTTGGAAATGACGCCGCAGTATCTCAAGGTTTTTACCGGCTGCGAGCCAAGCGCGGCAGAACTGGAAGAATTCACCGCTTTCACCCTGCAATACTGGGACCTGTGACAGGAAAACGCGCTGGTGATCGGGGCAGATGAAAATGGCCCCACGTGGGGGCCATTTCCTATGATTACGCGCTGGTGTCTGTCTGATCAGAGCGTTTTCAGCAACTGCTCGGCGAGGGCGCGATGCTTGCGGGCGGCCTCCAGGCGGACAGGGCCATAGCCGCGGATTTCCATCGGCGCGGTCAGGATCGCCAGGCAGTCGTTGTGCTTTTTGCTGTCATACCCTGTGCTGACGCTGCGCAGGGCTGCCTCGTACCAGTCCAAAAGGCTGCGGTGCAGGCGGGCTTCCTCGTGATAGCCAAAGGGGTTGAACGAGGTGCCGCGCAGGCGCTTGGCCCGCGTCAGCAGGGACAGGGCAGGGCGCAACCAGGGACCAAAGCGCTTTTTGAGCGGCCGCCCACGGGCGTCTTTCTTGCGGGACAATAGCGGCGGTGCCATGTGGTAGTTGACGCTGTAGTCGCCTTCGAATTCCTCGGCCAGCTGATCGCTGAAGCCAGTGCTGGTCATCAGGCGGGCGACTTCATATTCATCCTTGTAGGCCATCAGTTTGAACAAAGACCGCGCCGCCGCCTCCGTCAGCTCATCGGCGCTGCCCTTGGGCAGCTGGCCGCGGAACTCTTCCAGGGTATTTGTGTAGCGGTTGGCATAGTCGGCATCTTGATAGCCGGCAAGAAAGACTGCGCGCCGCTCGATGATTTGCTCCAGGCTTTCCTCGGCTTCGGGCGTTTCGGCATAGTAGCGCGAGACCAGATCTGGATCGACGGCCATGGCGCGACCGATGGTCAGGGCCAGGCGGTTTTTTTCAATCGCGACGCCGTTCAGTTCAATCGCCTGGTCCAGCGCCGTGGCGCTGACGGGGACCAGACCCTTTTGCCAGGCAAAGCCCAGCATCATCACATTCGCCAGCACTGCATCCCCCAGCAGAGTTTCAGCGGCTTCATTGGCGTTGAAACCTGACAGGTTTTCCGGACCAACGGCGGTGGCGATTTCCTTTTCGCGCAGGCCTGCCATCAGATCGGCATCGCGGTGCAGGACCAGATCACCGGTGGGCATTTCGGCGCGGTTCAGCACGATACGGGTGCCGGCGCGATAATGGGCCGAGGCCTTGGGCGCGGAGCTGACCACCACATCGCAGCCAATCACCGCATCCGCCGCCGCATGATCAATCCGCACCTGGTTCAGGTTGTCTGGGCTGTCGGACAGGCGAATATAGCTGAGAACAGTGCCAAATTTCTGCGCAAAGCCCGTGAAATCCAGCACGCTGGCCCCTTTGCCCTCAAGATGGGCCGCCATTGTGATCAGGGCGCCGACCGTCACAACCCCGGTGCCGCCAACGCCGGTGACCAGCAGGTCAAAGGGCTTGTCGAGTGCTGGCAGTTCAGGCTGGGGCAGTTTTGCCGCCAGCGCGCCCCGGTCCAGCCCGGCAGGCTGTTTCTTGCGCCGCGCGCCACCTTCAACGGTGACAAAGCTGGGGCAGAATCCGTTCAGGCAAGAGAAATCCTTGTTGCAGCTGGACAGGTTGATCTTGCGCTTGCGGCCAAAGGCGGTTTCCTTGGGTTCGACACTTAGGCAGTTGCTTTCAATGGAACAGTCGCCGCAGCCTTCGCAAACGAGATCATTGATAAAGGCAAATTTCTTGGGGTCTTCCATGGTGCCGCGCTTGCGGCGGCGGCGTTTTTCCGTGGCGCAGGTCTGCTCGTAAATCAGGATCGACACGCCCTTGATCTCGCGCAGCTCGCGCTGGACGTGATCCATATCGGCGCGGTCGTGGAAGGTGGTGCCGCTGGGGAAATCGCTGCGGTTGAATTTGTCGATATCGTCAGACAGCAGGGCGATACGCTGCACCCCTTCGGCGCGGCAGGTCTGGGCGATACCCAACACGCTGACCGGCCCATCAACGGGCTGGCCGCCAGTCATGGCAACCGCGTCGTTATACAGGATCTTATAGGTTATATTGGTATGCGCCGCGACTGCCTGGCGAATGGCGAGCGAGCCAGAGTGATACCAGGTGCCTTCGCCGAGGTTCTGGAAGATATGCTTGCCGCCATTGTACTGCGAGGCCGCCGTCCAGGTGATGCCTTCGCCGCCCATCTGCGCATAGCCTGATGTTTCGCGGTCCATCCAGCTGGCCATCACATGGCAGCCAATACCGGATTTGGCCTCGCTGCCCTCGGGCAGTTTGGTCGAGGTGTTATGCGGGCAGCCGGAACAGAAATAGGGCGTGCGATTGGCGCCGGGCACATTGATCAGCTTGGGTGGCTCGGCCAGCAGCGCGGAGGCCTTGGCGGGCAGGTCTTCGCCGGGAAAAAACTTATCAAGACGCGCCGCCACGATCGGGGCCAGCATCAGCGGGCTTAGCTCTCCGGTCCAGGGGATCAGCGGTTCGCCCGCGCTGTCGTATTTGCCAACCATCTTTTTGGGTTTGTCGCCGGGCCAATCGTAGAAATATTCCTTGAACTGGCTTTCGATGATGCCGCGCTTTTCCTCGACAACCAGCACTTCTTCCTTGCCGCGCATGAAGCGCAGGGCCTCTGGGCGGGCCAGGGGCCAGACCATGCCAACCTTGTAGATGTCGATGCCCAGGCGACGGCAGGCCGCCTTGTCCAGGCCAAGCAGGCGCAGGGCTTCCATCAGGTCCAGATGGCCCTTGCCAGTGGTAACAAAGCCGAATTTCGCGTTGTCGTCGTCATAGATGCGCCGATCAATCGGGTTGGCCTCGGCAAAGGTGCGTACCGCTTTGATCTTGGCGCGAATGCGGGTCTCGATCTCGGGCGAGGGCAGGTCGGCACGACGAATGTGCAGCCCGCCGGGATAGTCGGGCAGCTCTGGGTAGGTGAAATCACGATCCGGCTGCAATTCAACCGACCGCGCGCTTTCCACCGTTTCCGATACCGCCTTAAAGCCAACCCAGGTGCCGGAATAGCGCGACAGGGCAAAGCCATATTCGCCGTAGGTCAGGAATTCAGAGATATCCGCCGGGTTCAGCACCGGCATGAACCACGACATGAACGCCACATCCGATTGATGCGGCATAGAGGAGCTGACGCAGCCGTGGTCATCACCTGCGACCACCAACACGCCGCCCTTCGCGGAAGACCCATAGGCATTGCCGTGCTTCAGTGCATCACCAGAACGATCCACGCCGGGGCCCTTGCCGTACCAGAGCGAAAACACGCCTTCGACTTCGCAGTGGGGATCCAGGACAGCCTGCTGCGCGCCCAATACCGCAGTGGCGCCCAGGTCTTCGTTGACGGCAGGCATAAAGGTGATGCGGTTATCTTCCATCCGCTGGCGCGACCGCCAAAACTCCAGATCCACCGCGCCAAGCGGCGATCCGCGATAGCCAGAGACAAACCCAGCCGTGTTCAGCCCCGCCGTTTTATCGCGCCGCGCCTGATCCAGCATCACCCGCGCCAGAGCCTGGGTTCCGGTCAGAAACACGCGCCCCTCGTTCCGGGCGTAGCGGTCATCAAGTTTATAACTGCGAAAGTCATGGCTCAGCTTGGTCATTCTGGCGGTCCTTGCGGGGCTGGGATGAAATATGGCGGTTTGGCTGACAGAATATTTCGACCTTTCTGGATAACGGTGCCTGATTTCTTGTATATGGTCTTTTTTTTGGATATCTGTACCGGAATATTGGACTTATTCGGAGTTTTTATTCGATATGCAGGTTTTGGACGCGCGCGACGGGCAGATATTGCGCCTTTTGCAGGAAGATTCCCGGATCTCGAATGCAGATCTGGCCGAAAAGGTCGGCATGTCGGCCTCGGCCCTGTGGCGCCGGGTGCGAACGTTGGAAGAAACCGGCGTAATCGAACGCTATGGCGCCGTGGTCAACGCGCCTGCCATGGGGCTGAGGTTTCACGCCATCGTGCATGTACATCTGACCCGCCATGACCCGGAAAAATTAGCTGAATTCATCCGCGCTGTCGAGCTGAGCCCCCTGGTGCAGGAGTGCTATGCCACCACCGGCCAGTCGGATTATCACCTGCGGGTGCTGGCGCCGGATCTGGAGGCCTACAACCGCTTTTTGGAAGACTTCCTGTTTCGGCTACCTGCGGTGGCCAGCGCCCAAACGAACGTGGTGCTGCGCACCATCAAACGTGATTGCCCGGTGGTGCCATAACATCCTGATGTTGGCTTACGCCCTGCGGTGGTGGGACGGAGCAGGCAGCCTTGGCGGTTACCAGAAGGTACACTTTACCCAGATGGCCGCCATGGCAAGATAGGTAAGTTGATGCAAAAACTGATCGGTGCCCATGGCGCGCCAGAACATCGCCTGCTGTGGGGTCAGATCCTTCTTTTCGGAATAGTGCGCTTTGCCGTAGTCGATGTGGAAATGCACCACCCATTCCGCCAGGCAAATCAGCAGGATAAAGCCGACATTGGCCCCCATCAGCACAAAAACCGCAATTGATCCAAGCGTATGAACCCCGGCATGTTGGGCGCGGCCAGTATGCAGATAGGTATCGCGACCAGAGAGCATCTTGGGGGTTTGCAGAAAGAAATCCGCAAAAAGATGTTTGATCTGCAACAGGCAGAGCAAGGTCAATACTGATCCGACAAGTCCTGGCAATGCGATCCCCTGTGATGAACAACTTAAGTGAAACCATACGGGTTTTTGGCGGGCTGGCAAATACTGCTTATCACGGTTGGGGTTATGCGAAGGTGAACTAGATCACAGCGCCATCCGGCCATTGCCTGTCAGGGGTAATCCGCGCTAGTCATGAAAGATCCCTTTTGTTGCAGCCAGAGTTGGAGCTGTCCCATAGAACGTTCCCTGTTCCGCTTTATCTGGAAATATTCCAAACGTGATCAAGTGCTTTTACTGGCGGTCACCACTTGTCTTTTTCCACTGCTCTACCTGACGCTGGAACTGCCAAAGCGGATCATCAATGACGCGATTGGTGCCCAAAGCGATAGTATTGATCTTTTGGGATACGATATCGCGCAGCTGAATTATCTGTGGATCCTGTGCGGCGCATTCCTGATCTCGGTGCTGGTGCACGGACTGTTGAAGATGCGGATCAACACCATGAAGGGGGTGCTGGCCGAACGGATGCTGCGCCGCTTTCGCTATTCTCTGATCGCCCGCGTGCTGCGCTTTCCGCAGCCCTATTTCGAAAGGGTGAGCCAGGGGGAACTGGTTTCGATGATCACCTCTGAGAGCGAGCCGATGGGCGGGCTGATGGGCGATGCGGTCAGTCAGCCAGTCTTGCAGGCCGGGCAGATGGCGACCATTCTGTTTTTCCTGTTCAGCCAAAGTCTCTGGTTTGGCTTGGCGGCGGTGGCACTGATCCCCTTGCAGGGCTGGCTGATCCCGATGCTGCAGCGTCAGATCAACCTGTTGAACAAGACCCGGATCCATCAGGTGCGCGCCCTGGCCTCTGAAATCGGTGAAAGCGCTGCAGGGGCGGCGACCCTGCGCATCAATGGCGGCTGGCGCTATCGGATGGCGGCGATCACGGATCGGCTGGGGCATCTGTATGATATCCGCTTCCAGATCTACCAGAAAAAGTTTTTCATGAAGTTTCTCAATAACTTCATTACCAATCTGACGCCCTTTTTCTTTTATGCGATTGGCGGCTATCTGGTGCTGCAGGGGAAGGTCTCTCTTGGGGCTTTGGTGGCGGCCCTGGCGGCCTATAAGGATCTTGCGTCGCCCTGGAAAGAACTGCTGACCTATTACAACCAGACCCAGGATATGTCCCTGCGTTGGGATGTGATACTGGAACGGTTTGCCCCGCCGGGCATGGTGCGCGAAGAGCTGATGATCGGCGAACCGGAAGAGCAGATCCGGCTGCGCGGCGATATCGTGCTGGATGCGGTCAATGTGCGTGATGCTGATGGCAACCTGGTGCTGGAGGATCTGAATGCCTGCCTGCCTGGGGGCAAGGTTATCGGCATTGCTGCCCCGTCGGAAGAAGACCGGCGGGCGCTGGCCCAGTTGCTGACCCGTGAAGTGCTGCCCTCGGCGGGCAAGGTGACGATTGCAGATGTGGATTTGCGCTCGATCCATCAGGCGGTTCTGGCGCTGCGGGTTGGCCATGTGACCTCGCGTCCGGTGCTGTTTCAGGGCTCTTTTGGCGACAACGTGATGATGCCCATGCGCTCTCGCCCACAGGGGGAACCGCGCGATGTGCAGCGTTATCGCGCCGCGCAGCAGGCAGGGAACAGCGCCGATCCCTTTGACGCGCCCTGGCTTGATCCGGGCCTGGCGGGCTTTTCTTCGGCGCATGACCTGCGCGATTGGTGGGTGCAGTTGCTGGCGGGGATAGGCACCGATAGCGCCTTGTTTCGCCGCGGTATGGAGCAACATTTTGACCCCAAGCTGCACCCGAGGCTGGCGCAGTGTCTGATTGACCTGCGTCCCAAGGTGCGTGCCGCGCTCAAAGAGGCGGGGCTGACAAGCCAGGTCCATGCGCTGGCACCAGACAGGTATAATTCGGCGCTGCCGGTGGCGGAAAACCTGCTCTATGCCACCCTCCGAGAGCCGATCTCGGAAGAGCTCTTGCAGCGGCATGTTGAATTTCTCGACCGGCTGCAGGCGCTGAAACTGGTGGATGACCTGGTGGCGCTGACTGAAGATGTCGTGGACATCCTGCGCCAGATCTTTGGCATGGACGGCACCGATCATCCGCTGTTTCGCAAGCTGGGGCTGGATGTTAGGGCCTACGAACGGGCCTCGGCGCTGGTGGATACAACCCGCGCCAACGGGGGCGGTGCGCTGGGCCATCAAGAACTGGCACAGCTGATGATTGTCCCTTTCAGTATCTCGGCAGAGCAGATCGGCCCGGCCTTCAGTGATGATATGAAGGCGCGCATTCTGGAGTTTCGCGAAAACCACGCGGATGATCTGATGGGCAGCCTGTCGGATGTCGTTGTACGGCTGGACGAGGAGGCATTCGCGCCGGGCCTGACGGTCCTGGAAAATGCGCTCTTTGGGAAAATCTCTGACAGTTCCGGCGCGCGCGGCGATGATGTCCGCCGTCTGGTAGCGCAGGTCCTGGTAGAGAATGGCGGCCGGGACATGGTGGTAGAGCTGATCTTTGACCTGCCGGTCGCAATTGGCGGTCAGGGGCTGCCCGCCAGCTATGCAGAGCCACTGGCCTTTGCGCGGGCGACAATCAAGCGGCCTGATATCCTGCTATTGGATGGGGCCCTGAGCAGCTATGATAATGAGACCCGGATTGCGGTTCACAAAAACCTGCGCGAGTTGTTGCCGGATACGACGCTGATCTATCTTGAGGTCGGCTTTGAGAATGTGGATGTCTTTGATGTCCATTTCGAGTTGCGGCAGGGCAGGTTGGTCAGCGATGAGGCGCAGCAGGAAAGCGTAGAAGACAGCGCCGCCAGCCAGGATCTGGCGCGCAAGCTGCGTGCGCTGGAACAGACAGAGCTGTTTTCCGGGCTGAACCGTCGACAGCTGCGGCTGCTTGCCTTTGGCGCGCGCTGGTATTCCGCCGAGGCAGGCGACACGGTCTTCCACAAGGACGATGTGGCCAGCGATGGTGTCTACATGATCATCGACGGCAAGGCGGGGCTGTTTCTGCCACAAGAGGGCAAGGCCGATCATCTGGTGACCTCGGTCGGGCCAGGGCATCTGGTGGGCGAACTGGGGCTGATCCGCAAGGAACCCCGCGCCCTGAGCATGGTGGCAGAGACAGAGCTGACCTGCCTGCGGATCGGCGAGGAAGAGTTCCTGTCGGTGGTGGAGAACGACGCCAATACAGCCTTCAAGCTGTTGCAGGTGGTGTCTGGCTACGTGAGCCACTAGCGCATCTGAAACATGCGAAAGCAAATGAACGCGACAGGTCTTGGTGCACGCAGCCGCAGAGTACTGGACAGACCACCGGGTTGTGCAACAGGCTGTTTGCTGTGGGTCGGGTGCGGCGCAGCTAGTCGGGGCTGCAGAACTGGCGATGCAGCAGCGCGATGATTTCTTCGGTGTGTTGGTTCTTCAGCGCGTAGTAGATGGTCTTTCCCTCGCGCCGTGTCTGCACCAGACCTTCGTCGCGCAGCCGCGCCAGCATCTGGCTGACTGCCGCCTGCCGCATGCTCAGCAGGGTTCCCAGTGCGCCAACGGATTTTTCGCCGGTGCCCAGGTGGCACAGGATCATCAGGCGGCCTTCATGGGCCAGGGTTTTCAGAAAGGCAGCGGCCTCGGCTGCGCGGTCGGCCATGTCGTCGGGGGCCATGGCGGGCAGGCCTGCCAGGGTTTCCTCCGGCATGGGGGACGCAGCGGTTTCACGGGGGGCGGCTGGTGTCTGAAGGGGCACGTATTCTAGATCCTGCGGTGGCTGGTGGCCCCATATTGCCCGATTTGACCGGGATAAGTCACCCCCTGCAAAACCTTCTTGCCAGATGGGCGGCGCAGGGGGCAAGGCGCTCCGCCAGGTTAGGCGTCCAGTGGTGGTGCCCCCCCGGCAAAACTGTTCCCGCCTTGGTAGTCGCAGGGGGCCTCTTGCATGTTGAGATGCAGATCGTCGCCGCCAAAGGGATGGGCGCGGGCCAGGGCTTCGTCTACTTCGATGCCCAGGCCGGCGGTCAGCGGCGGGGTGATAAAGCCATTCTCGACCCGGATGCTGCCTTTGATCAGGGCGTCATGGAACGGGGTCTCGATGCATTCGGCCATCAGGATATTGGGGATCGAGGCGGCCAGCTGGATATTGGCGGCCCATTCCACCGGACCGGCATAAAGATGCGGTGCCATCTGGGCGTTGAAGACCTCTGCCAGGGCGGCGACCTTCTTCATCTCCCAGATCCCGCCGGCACGCCCCAGCGCCGGCTGCAGGATCTCGGCGGCACCGCTGCGCAGCACGGCTGCAAATTCGCTTTTGGTGGTCATCCGCTCGCCGGTAGCGATGGGTATACGCAGGTTGCGGGCAACGCGGGCCATGTCTTCGATATTGTCCGGCGGCGTCGGCTCTTCAAACCAGAGTGGAGAATAGGGCTCTAGCGCCTGCCCCAGTCGTATCGCACCAGCGGTGTTGAATTGACCATGGGTGCCAAACAGCAGATCCGCCTTGTCACCGATAGCACCGCGAATGGCTTTGCAAAAGGCAACCGATAGCGCAATATCTTGCATCGCGGGCATGTGGCCTCCGCGCATGGTGTAGGGGCCGGCCGGGTCGAACTTGATGGCGGTATAGCCCTGGCGCACCATTTCGGCGGCGGATTCCGCGGCCAGATCGGGGGCGGTCCAGAATGCGTTCATGTCGTGGTGCGGCAGCGGGTAGAGGTAAGTATAGGCGCGGATCTTGTCGTTCATCCGGCCGCCGATCAGCGCATGCACCGGGCGGTCGCGATCCTTGCCCAGGATATCCCAGCAGGCGATCTCTAGTCCGGAAAAGGCACCCATGACTGTCAGGTCGGGGCGCTGTGTAAAGCCCGAGGAGTAAACCCGGCGGAACATCAGCTCGATGTTTTCCGGGTTTTCCCCTGCCATGTGCCGTTCAAATACATCGCGGATTACGGGTTTCATCGCTTCGGGACCGATCGTGGAGGCATAGCATTCCCCCCAGCCGGTGATGCCACTGTCGGTGGTCAGCTTGATCAGGATCCAGTACCGCCCGCCCCAGCCGGGGGCAGGCGGGGCTGTGACGATGATGTCGAGATCTTGTAGCTTCATGTGCCAGGCCTCTCTGCGGTGTCGTCAAAAAGGTCCAGCTCGGCATTGATCGCAGCGATGACGGGGGCCGAGCTGAAAAAGGATAGGTCCGGAGCGTCGAAATCATCCATGAAGACCTGAATTTCGAGCACCGCGGCACGTTGATCGAAATCGCCATCAATGCGCCAACGCCGGGTTTGGCCCAGGTCCAGGTCAGGCAGGGCGTCTGTGATTGTGGCTGCAAAATCGCGCGGCAGCTCAAATCGGGGCGAGCCCGCCAGCCGTGCCAGAAAGGGGCCGATATCCCTGGCCTCAAAATTCATCGAGGTTTCAGCGGTGATGGGCGGCGTCGGGGCGGGCTTGGGTTTGAACAGCTCGGTCAGAAATTGCAGCACCGGAAAGGCTCCGTCTTAGTCGGTTCGGTCAAACACAATCACATTGCGTCTGGCGCTGCCAGTCTTTGTATCGGCGATGGCCTCGTTGATTTGATCCAGCCGCCAGCGCCCCGAAATCAGTTCGTCCAGTTTCAGCCGTCCCTGCTGGTAGAGGTCAACCATCCAGGGAATATCCCGCTGGATGACCACATCGCCCATTTTGGACCCGATAAGACCATGCCCGACCGCTGCCATGATGACGGGTTCGTATTCTGCCTTTGCGCCAGAATGGGGCATGCCAATGATTACGGCCTTGCCACCATAGCCGAGATAGCGCAGCGCCTGTTCATAGGCGGGAATGGCCCCCACAGTGACCAACACCACATCGGCCCCCTTGCCGCCAAGCGCCTTGAAGGCGGCTTTCCAGGGGGATTTCAGGCTGCCGAGCACGCCATCGGTGGCGCCGAATTCCTTGGCGATTTCCAGTTTCTCTTCGGTCATATCAACTGCCACGATGCGCCGTGCCCCGGCAATGCGCGCGCCTTGAATGGCGTTCAGGCCGACACCGCCCGCGCCAATCACAACCACATCTTGTCCGGCGCGCAGCCCGGCAGCATTGACCGCAGCCCCCACCCCGGTGATCACCCCGCAAGAAATCAACGAGGCCGCCTCTTTGTTCAGGTCATCGGGGATCTTCACGATTTGGCGTTGATCTACCACCACCTTTTCGGCAAAGGCACCACAGGTCATCGCCTGCATCAAGGGGCCGCCATCAGCGGTCTGCAGGGGGCCGTCCTTGATGGGATCATAGGGCGTTTGGCAAAGCGTTGGTTTGCCGCCTGCGCAATTCGGGCAGCTGCCGCAAGAGTGGATCAGGGTGACCACAACGCTGTCGCCTTCGCGAAAACCGCTGACCCCATCACCCAGGGCAGTGATTACTCCGGCGGCTTCGTGGCCATAGACCGCAGGCAGAAACCCGCCCCAGGCGCCTTCGGCCCAGGAAATATCGCTATGGCAGATCGCGACCGCATCCAGGGTGACTTCGACCTCGCCCATACGTGGCGCGGCCAGTTGAATATCTTCGATGACCAAGGGTTCCCCATGGCTATGGCAGACGGCGGCTTTGATGGTTTTCATCGTGTTCTCCCTGTTTGGGGTAGGGTGGCGCGCTGTCTCTGGTGTCGCAAGATGGAAACCACGAACAGCCTGAAGTTTTACGTCACGGAAGACCGGCTGCGCACAAAAAATGCAGCACCGATCAGCATCAGCAACAACGCCAGTAAAAAGGGCGCGCCCGGCAGGTAATACCCGCTGTTCCTATCTGAAAACGCGGCAAAGGTGGCGGTCATCATCAGCGGTGAGATAATCATCGACAGCGCATGTGCCGCAGTCATAACGCCCTGCAGCTCTCCTTGTTGGTTGTCAGCAACGGCACGCGACATCAGCCCTTGCAGGGCCGGTTGAACGACGGCGCCAAGGGCCGAGATCGGAATCAGCGCCAGCGCCAGCCCGCCACTGCTGATCACCGCCAGGATGCCAAAGGCAAAAAAATCAAAGATCTGCCCCCAGATCACCGTTCGCCGTTCGCCGAGGCGGCGCACCATGTAGCGCAGTAAGCCGCCTTGAACCAAGGCCATGCAGATCCCGTAGGTCGCAAGCGAGACCCCAATCATTTGCGGCTGCCAGCCAAAGCGTTCTGCGGTAAAATACGACCAGACCGCCGGGTAGACATAGATCGCAACGGAATAAAGAAAATACACCCAGAGCAAGCCGCTGATGCCGGGAATGCGGCCCATTGCGCGAAAGGCCCCAAGCGGATTGGCACGGCGCCAGTCAAAGGCGCGGCGGGTTTCATCAGTGACAGTTTCACGCATGACAAACCAGCCCAGGGTAAAGTTAAGCCCCGCCAGCAGCGCCGCCGCATAAAAGGGCGCGCGGGTGCCCAGCTCTCCGAGCAGGCCGCCCATCAAAGGCCCCAGCACGAAGCCAATGCCAAAGGCGGCCCCCAGCAGGCCAAAGTTTGCGGCCTTTTCAGTGGGTTTGGAAATATCCGCGATATAGGCGCCGGCCGTGGCATGGGTGGCGGCGGTTATGCCGCCCACCAGCCGTCCCAACAGCAGCAGCCATAGCGATCCGGCCAGCGCCATTACCAGATAGTCCAGCGCCATGATGAAAAGCGAAATCAGCAGAACGGGGCGGCGCCCATAGGCATCCGACAGCGCGCCCAGCACCGGGCTGAACAGGAACTGCATCACTGCGAATGTGGTGGCCAGGACCCCGCCCCAGATCGCCGCATCTGCCAGGCTGCCGCCCTGCACCTCTTGCAGCAGGCTGGGCATGATCGGCATGATCAGCCCCACGCCTATGGCGTCGATCATCACGGTGATCAGCACAAAGAACAAAGGCAGGCGCATCAAAATGGTCTTTGCTGGCAAGGGCTGGGCGTGGAACGGCGCCAGCGGTCTATCATGTCAATCGGTGGGTAGCTCCGCAACCTTGCGGGCAAAGTGCCGGGCCTCGGCCGGGGCTGCGCCAAGCTGCGCTGCCGGATCAAACAACGTGGCAACATCCAGCTGAGGCTGGTCGCGGGCAACCAGGTCCCGCAGTGGCTGTCCGGTGTCCTGGGCCTCGCGACACAGGGTTTTCACCAGGGCCTGTGCCTCGGGCCGGGGCATGTCGCGGGCCAGGGCAAAGCTCAGCGCTTCGGCGTGGATCATGTCCAGCCCGCTCGCCAGCGCAGCTTCCATGGCCGAGGCACGCGGGGTGATCCCGGCGCAGAGGTCGCGACCACTGCGCGCAGCACTGGCACAGCCCAGAACGATCTGCGGCAAGCAGAGCCATTCGCTGAACCAGGCGGCTCCGTCGCGTTGGTGCTGCTGCAAGGCGCTGCCGTGCAGGATCGACAACAACCCGCTGCCTTGCCGTGCCAGCGCCACCAGCGCCGAGGCGGCAACGGGGTTCTGCTTTTGCG
Organism: Pseudophaeobacter sp.; assembly: GCF_048267565.1. NCBI lineage: Bacteria > Pseudomonadati > Pseudomonadota > Alphaproteobacteria > Rhodobacterales > Roseobacteraceae > Pseudophaeobacter > Pseudophaeobacter sp. The sequence continues at coordinate 139,988 of NZ_JBLWXG010000004.1, forward strand.
GCATGGTGGACGAGGCCCCGGCATCCCCGAGGGTGATCTCGCCAATGCCTGTCTGGACCAGGGCGATACAGTCCTCGCCCAGTTTTCCCAGCGCCAGATTGACCCGCACCATCCAATCCATCAGCCGGAGCAGGGCTGTGCGGTCGCTGTGCCAGCTGCGCTCGGGGTCGTGTAGTCCCAGGGCCTTGGCCATCTCGGCGCGGATTTCGGCAGCCTTGGGGCCGAGTGCCCCAGAGGTGCCTGCAGCACCGGAAAGCGATATCAGCAGGCAGTCGCGGCGCAGGGTGTCCAACTCGCCAACCAGCGCCAGAAGGGGGGCGCCCCAGGCGGCGACCACCGCCCCAAAGCTGGTTGGGGTCGCATGTTGACCATAGGTGCGCGCGGGCATCGGCAGCTCGGCATGGGTTTCGGCCAGCCTGGCCAAGGCGAAAAGCGCCAGCTTCAGGTCATCTTCGATCAGGGCCAGCGCCTGGCGCAGGCGCAGCATCAGGGCGCTGTCCATGATATCCTGCGAGGTCGCGCCCCAATGCACATATTGCGCGTGCTCCGGCGCGTTCATCTCGGCGCGAAAGGCGGCGATCAATCCGGGCACCGGCACGCCGTTCTGGCCAGTGGGTTTGCGCAGGGTGCCGGGATCCAGTGCCACCTCCATCACGGCGCGGCCAATGGCGGCGGCGCTGTCTTGCGGGATCACCCCGGCGGCCCCCTGCGCCCGGGCCAATGCGCCTTCGACCAGCAGCATGGCGCGTGCTTCGGCGGTGTCGGTGAACAGGCGCCCTACATCGCCCGAGGTAAATAGGTCGCCATAGATCTGGCTGTCAAAAACGGAACCCGCCATCAGAAGTCCTTTGCGATATGCCCGATCAGATCAGCAAGCCCCTCAGGGTTGGCAAAAAAGGGCGAATGAGAGTTTGGCATCTCGTATACACTGCCGCGTGGCCAGTCCGCCACCATCTGTGCCTGATATTCCGGCGGAATCGTCTGATCCTTCGTGCAGCGGATATAGGCCTTGGGGAGGGCCTGCCAGTTGTCCCCCAGCACCAGTGGCGTGTCCTGCGGCAAGATCGGCTGCGGGCAGAGATGGCTTAGCGCGTAATCCACCGCCTCTTGCGGGCAATCGTGGTAGAACAGGCGCGGGGCCGCAGCTGGTTCAATGGTATAGCTGGCGCCATCGGCAGATTTGATCGCGGCGGATCCGATGGTCTGGCGTGGCCCGGCCTTGCGCATATCGATCAGCGACTGGCCCGAAACAGGCACATAGGCGCAGAGATAGATCAACCCGCGCAGCGCCTTGGGGACGATGTCGGCGGCGGCGGAAATGGGATAGCCGGCCCAGGAATGGCCCAGAACAACGGTTTCAGGGGTGGCGGCGGCCAGGATCGCCTCGGCGGTTTCCTGTAGGGTGACGGTGGCGGGATCACGGGCATCCCCATGACCGGGCAGATCAATGGCGCGGGCAGTATGGCCACGCGCAGCCAGCGCCGGGATCACATCGCGCCAGCACCAGGCACCATGGCAAGAGCCATGGATCAGTAGAAAATCAGTCACAGTGGCCGACCTCTTGCAGGAATTGGGTCAGGCGTGCCGCGTATTCGTCGGGTTGTTCAACGCAGGGGATATGGCCTGCGCGGCGGATCAGGTGGAACTGGCTGCCGGGAATCAGATCGACGGTTTCGCGTACCAGATCGGGCGGAGTAGAGCTGTCTTCTGATCCGGCAATGCCCAGACAGGGCAGGCGCAGCCCGCTGGTAGGGGTGTAAAAATCAGTGCCAGAAATGGCCGTGCAGCAGCCGATGTATCCGGCGCGCGACTGTTGCACCAGCATATTGCGCCACAGTTGCAATTCTGGCTTGGCGCGAAAATCGCGGGCAAACCAGCGCTCCATCACGCTGTCGGCCAGTGCTTCGATGCCGTGGTCGGTGACCGCCTGGATCCGATCCTGCCACATCTGGGCGGTGCCAATCTTGGCCGCAGTGTTGGACAGCACCAGGGCGCGCACCATGTCCAGCCGCTTGACCGCCAGCCCCTGACCAATCATGCCGCCGATCGACAGGCCGACAAAGACGCAGTCGCGCACCGATAGCAGATCCAGCAGCCGTTCCGCATCGCGCACCAGCGCCCCCATCGAATAGGGCGCATCTGGACAAGAGGACAACCCATGGCCGCGCTTGTCATAGCGGATTACCTTCAACCCGGCGGGCAGGCGATCCACCACCTGATCCCAGACCCGCAGATCGGTGCCAAGCGAATTGGCAAAGACAATGGGCGCGCCCTCTGGGTCGCCATCAATGCGGTAGTGAAGCTGGACATCGCCAAGATCTGCGATCTGCATGGTGTGTTCTCCGATAACTCTTGCAGGCTATCTAGAAGAGGTGCCGGGCCGGGGTAAAGCCCACAGTGCGATTTGCCTGCGCCCGTGGGGGCGCAGGTCGCGCGTCGCCGCAGGGCTATGCGTAGCTGGAGAGCGCACGCTGAAACACGGCGGTGTCGACATTGCCGCCGGTGGCGATGGCGATCACCGCTTCCCCCTGGATCTGATCCGGGTGAAACAGCGCCGCCGCCAGTGAGACGGCACCACCCGGTTCCAGCACGATTTTCAACCGCACAAAGGCCAGGGCCATGGCGCGCAGGGCTTCTTCCTCGCTGACCACGATGCCGCCGCCGCACAGCCGTTGCAGCACCGGAAAGGTCTGTTCTCCGGGGGCGGGGGTCAGAATGGCGTCGCAGATCGAGCCTGATACCGCCGCATTGGTTTCAACCTGGCCGCTGGCCAGGGATCTGGTCACATCGTCAAAACCCTCGGGCTCTGCCGGTCTGACCTGCAGGGAGGAGCCAAGCCCTTCCAGGGCCAGGGCGACGCCGCTGGTCAGCCCGCCACCGCCGCAACAGATCAGCACATCACCGGTTTCGACCCCCAGGCTGGCCGCCTGCTCTGCGATTTCCAGTCCGGTGGTGCCCTGTCCGGCGATGACTTCGGGTTCGTCATAGGGCTTGATCAGGGTCAGGCCGCGCGTCTGGGCCAGATCCAATCCGATGGCATCGCGATCTTCGCCGCCTGCGCGGTCATACAGCACCACTTCGGCGCCCAGGGCGCGGGTGTTTTCGATTTTGAGGCGTGGTGCATCGACAGGCATCAGGATCACGGCAGCGACGCCATGGGCCTTGGCGGCAGCGGCCACACCCTGGGCATGGTTGCCGCTGGAATAGGCGATCACGCCGCGGGCGCGTTCTTCGGGGGCCAGCGCAGTAATCGCAGCCCAGCCGCCGCGAAACTTGAAGGATCCGGTGTGTTGCAGGCACTCTGCCTTGACCAGCACGCGGCGGCCGGCGATCTCGTCCATAAAGGGCGAGCTGAGCATCGGCGTGATGCGGGCATGGCCCTGCAACCGCTTGGCTGCGGACTGGATCATTGCAAAAGAGGACATCTGGGGCTCCGGTAATCTGAGTGGCGAAAATGGTTTGTAGTGCAAAAGCGGTGGTTACGGGCAGGCAAGGGCTGGAATCGTCGTCAGATCCTGCAGCACATGCGCCGGTGTCCAGGGCAGGCGGTCGATGGGTTCTTTCACGCGATTGACCCAGGCTGTGGTGAACCCATAGCCCGCAGCCCCGGCGGCATCCCAGCCATTGGAGGACACAAAGAGAACCTCTTTGTTCTGGCAGCCAAAGCGCTGGCCGACGAGATCATAGACACGGGAGTCCGGCTTGAAGATGCCGACGCTTTCCACGGATAAGACATCATCCAGCAGCGCACCAATCCCGGCCGATTGCACTGCCCCGTCCAACATATCCGGAGAGCCATTTGACAGGATGGCGGTGTTCAGGCCAGCCTCTTTCAGGGTGGCCAGCATGGCGGGGACCTCTGGGTAGGCCTGCAGTTCCCAATAGAGATCCAGCAAGCGCTGGCGCAGTTTGGCGTCGCCCTGCAGCCCGGTGGCCTCTAGCGCCCAGTCAAGGCCATCCTGGGTGACCTGCCAAAACCCGCAGTGGGCATCTGTGATCGCGCGCAGCCAGGTGTACTGCAACTGCTTCAGCCGCCAATGATTGGCCAGCGCGGGCCAGGTTTCCTGCAGCTGCGGAAACGCGGGGTCAGCGGCGGCCTGTCGGGCTGCGGCGGTCACATCAAAGAGCGTGCCATAGGCATCAAAAACGCAGGTGGTAATCGGCATGTAACATCTCCTTTGGGGATATCCTGTCATGCCTCCCGGAGGGGGCAAAGCGCGAAGTTGTGATGGATACAATTCTTCAGCCGCCGCGCCTTATATCGCCTTGGACGCAGTTCGGGCCTGAATTCGGACCTGAATTTGGGCCGTAACTTCGGCTTGGGGTTGCTGGTTTCCTCGCCAGCGGCAGGGGCCGTAAAGGGGGCAAAAAAGGCTCGGATAGGCGGGTTTACTTCAGAACTGAGGCCTGTAGGGTGCGCCACTGTAATTTTGTATAAACTGGAGGTCCCATGACCGAGGTAAAAAACGGCGATACTGTCCGCATCCACTACACTGGCACATTGACGGATGGTTCCGTCTTTGACAGCTCTGAGGGGCGTGACCCGCTGGAGTTCACCGTTGGCTCTGGGCAGGTGATTGCTGGAATGGATGCTGGCCTGCCCGGCATGGTCGTCGGTGACAAAAAGAGCCTTGAGATCGCAAGCGCCGATGCCTACGGCCCGCTGAACCCCGAGGCACGCCAGGCGATTCCGCGCGAAGGCATTCCTGATGACATCCCGCTGGAGCTGGGCACCCAACTGCAAATGCAAAGCCCAGAAGGCCATGTACTGCCGGTGACCGTGGTTGAAGTGACCGAGGCCACCGTGACCTTGGACGCCAATCACCCGCTGGCCGGCAAGGATCTGAACTTTGAGATCGAGCTGGTCTCGATCGGCTGAGCAGGTGCAAGGCACTGTTGGAACAGAAAAAGGGCGCCTGATGAGGCGCCCTTTTTGTCTTGGGTCTTGTGCATCGCTTGCGCCGCGATGGCCTACAAGTGCTCTTGCTGCGGCATCCCGAGGATGTGAAAACCGCCATCAACGCGGATAATTTCGCCAGTGGTGCAGGCACCGGCATCTGAGGCCAGATAGACCGCAGTACCGCCAACGGCCTCAAGCGTGGCATTGGACCGCATGGGGGCGTTCTGCTCGGTGTGCTTGTAGGTCTTGCGTGCACCACCGATGGCCGCCCCGGCCAGGGTCTTCATCGGGCCGGGCGAGATGGCGTTGACGCGGATGCCTTCGGGGCCAAGATCATTGGCCAGATAGCGGGTGGCGCTTTCCAGTGCCGCCTTTGCCACACCCATGACATTGTAGTTGGGCGTCACCCGGTTGGATCCGCCATAAGTCAGCGTCAGCAGGGTGCCGCCGTTGTCTTTCATGAAGGGATGCGCCCGGCGCGCCACTTCGATGAAGGAATAGGCAGAGATATCCAGCGAATTCTTGAAATTCGCCCGGCTGGTATCCAGGAAACGGCCTGTCAGTTCGGATTTGTCCGAATAGGCAATGGCGTGCACGACAAAATCAATGCTGTCCCAACGGTTGCCCAGCTGTTCAAAGGCGGCATCCAGCGAGGCATCATTGGTCACATCGACATCGACCATGAAGTCACTGCCCAGGCTTTGGGCCAGCGGTTCCAACCGTTTGCCAAAGGCATCGCCCTGGTAGGTAAAGGCCAGCTCGGCACCGGCACCAGCCATGGCCTTGGCAATGCCCCAAGCGATTGAACGTTCATTGGCTACGCCCATGACCAATCCACGTTTGCCCGTCAACAATCCTGACATTATGAGATTATCCTTTGTACTTGCTCAAAACCATCGACCCATTGGTGCCGCCAAAGCCAAAGCTGTTGGTCATTACACAGTCGAGGCCCGCATTTTCGACAAGGTCAGTGGCGATTTCGCCGGGAAGAATACCGTCGGCCAGCGTGTCCACGTTGATCGAGGGGGTGATGAAATCATTCTCAAGCATCAGCAGGCAGAAAATCGCCTCTAGTGCGCCTGCAGCGCCCTGGGCGTGACCGGTCATGGATTTGGTTGACGAAATCGGCGGGGTCTGACCTTCGCCAAAGACCCGGCGCACGGCTTCGACTTCACCGACATCGCCCACAGGTGTGGATGTGCCGTGGGCGTTGATATAGCTGACCTTGCGGCCTTCGGGCAGGGTCGACAGCGCCAGACGCATGGCACGTTCGCCGCCCTCGCCAGATGGCGCTACCATATCGTGACCATCGGAGGTGGCCGCATAGCCAACCACTTCGGCGTAGATCTTGGCGCCGCGCGCCAGCGCGTGGTCGAGATCTTCCAGCACCACAATGCCGCCGCCGCCCGAGATGACAAAACCGTCGCGGTCCTGATCAAAGGCGCGGCTGGCTGCTTCTGGGTCGTCGTTTTTCTTGGAGGACATGGCGCCCATGGCATCAAACAGGCAGGACAGGGTCCAGTCCAGCTCTTCGCCGCCACCGGCGAACATCACGTCCTGCTTGCCCATCATGATCTGTTCCGCCGCATTGCCGATGCAGTGCAGCGAAGTCGAGCAGGCGGAGGTGATGGAATAGTTGATGCCCTTGATCTTGAAGGCCGTCGCGAGGTTGGCCGAAATGGTCGAGGACATGCATTTCGGCACCGCAAAAGGCCCGATACGCTTGGTGGCGCCGGTCTTGGCAACCACCTGATGCGCCGCCAGCATGGCAGAGGTGGAGGGCCCACCGGAACCGGCCACCAGGCCAGTGCGCTCATTCACGATCTGGTCTTCTGAAAGGCCCGCATCAGCGATGGCCTGGCTCATGGCGATATGGGCATAGGCGGCACCGGGGCCCATAAAGCGCAGCGCGCGCTTGTCTACATGTTCCTTGATGTCGATCTTCAGCGTGCCGGCAACCTGGCTGCGAAAGCCGTGCTCGGTCATTTCGGGGCTGGCAACGATGCCGGATTTCCCCGCCTTCAGTGAAGCGATGACTTCTTCGGTGTTGTTTCCGATGGAGGAGACGATCCCCAGACCGGTGACGACGACACGACGCATACGTGCACTCCCTTAATTGCTTATGTCTTAGTATGCATTGCAGGGCGGGGGTGCAAGACGGCATGGCGGCGCGGCGCAGGCTTGCAGCTGGTTTTGCGGTGGTTGGCCGCGTTGAAACCACAGGGCAAAGCGGTCGTTGAAGTTCGCTGCCGAAGCGTTAAACTTTTGGCGGTGATGCAAGGGGCTGGTAGATGATTAGAAAGATCGCTTCTCTGGTTTCTTTCGGGTTTGCGTTGGCTTTTGGGTATTTGTACTACGTCGAGTATTTCAAATGGCGGAATTGTTTCAATGAATTGGGCCGCTGCTTTGATGATGACGCGGGTGTCGTACATTCAGAGCAATCAGGGAACGTATGGTTTTTGCTCGCTGTGCTGGCGCTTGGAGTGGGCCTCTACAATGCATGGCATTTGAGCAAACCTAAACGGTAATCCGGGCTCTGAGCGGGCAGTTCTCAAACAAAAAAGAGGCCCGGAGGCCTCTTTTTTCATCGCAGAAGAATAGAGCGAACTAGGCTTCGGACAGAACGACTTTCATGTCCTTGACGTCATAGATCATCTCGCCATCGGCTTCGACGATGCCATCCGCCACGCCCATGGTCAGGCGGCGGGTCTGGATCGCTTTCTTGAAGTCGATCTTATAGGTCAGCATCTTGCGTTCGGGGCGGACCATGCCGGTCAGTTTGACCTCGCCAACGCCGACGGCCATGCCGCGGCCTTTCCAGCCGCGCCAGCCGAGGTTGAAGCCGGTGAGCTGCCACAGGCCATCCAGACCCAGGCAGCCGGGCATGATCGGGTTGCCGGGGAAATGGCATTCAAAGAACCACAGGTCCGGGTTGATATCGAACTCCGCGACGATATGGCCCTTGCCATGGGCACCGCCATCGGCGCTGACCTCGGTAATGCGGTCCATCATCAACATTGGCGGGGCGGGAAGCTGGGCGTTGCCGGGGCCAAACAGCTCTCCTCGGGAACATTTCAACAGGTCGTCTTTGTCAAAGCTTCTGGGGTAATCGGCCATGCTGGCGCGTCTCCTGCCTGGGTGTTTCATGTGTTTTCTTTCCTGTAGCACCCGGCTTGCCGGTCCGGCAAGAGCAGTGAAGCCAGGCTGACAAAGAGAATGTGTCATCAGGGCGCTGGACAGGATCGCTGGAAATGGGGATTCTGTTTGAAAAACGCGACGCATTTGCAGTATAACCCCCAATAGCAACGCGATGCAGGATCCGCACATGACGCCAAACAGCGAAGACGTGGCAACAAACTGGTTGGTCGAGGCTGGGCTGCGCCCGACTCGGCAGCGGCTTGCTTTGGCTGAATTGCTGGTTGGGGATGGCAACCATCGCCATGTCACCGCCGAAAGCCTGTTTGACGCTGCCAAGACCAAGGGGACGGCCGTTTCCCTGGCCACTGTCTATAATACCCTGCGCGCCTTTTGTGATGCGGGCGTGCTGCAAGAGATCACCGTTGATGGCTCCAAAAGCTATTTCGACACCAATACCCATGATCATCCGCATTATTTCTGGGAAGATGGCAGCCGAGTCACCGATGCACCATCGGACCAATTGGTGATCCAGCGTCTGCCAGACGCGCCCGAGGGTATGGAAATTGCCTCGGTTGATGTGGTGATCCGCCTGCGCAAAATCTGAACCGTGCCGACAGGTCATTGCGCCCTGCGGGACGAGGCGCTGATTGATGCATCACCCGCTCGCCGTTGTGACTGCCTGACTGCTGACTGCCCTGTTTGTTACAGGGCCGTGTGCTGTGCAGCCTGCGTGGCCAGGCCCTGCGATAGGGCCTGAATTGCACGCGCCTGAGCAGAGCCAGCCGGTGGTTGACCATGACTGGTCAGGATCACCGGCTCGCGGGCGCTGGCATCGCTGATGGGCACCATGATCAGCGGCTTGCCATCATAGCTCTGCCCTAGCGGTGGGGCGCTATAGCTAACGCCGACCCCTTCGCCATTGGCCGCCAGGCTACGCAGCAATTCGAGAGATGCGGCGCGATGGGCGATGCGCGGCGTCAGTCCCTGGGTTTTGAACAAGGCCAGCATATGCTGTAGCGACAGGCCTTCCTGCGACAGGATCAGTGGCATCTCGGCCAGCGCCGCCAGCGGCAGGGAGCTGTGGCTGGCCAGCGGATGGTCTGGCGATACCAGCGCCTGTGGGCAGCGTTGGTCAATCTCGCGGCGTTCAAAACTGGCATCCAGCCCCAGATCATAGGTCAGCGCAAGATCAACATCGCCCTGCAGCAGCGCGTCGGTAAGACCGGTAAACCCATCGACGCGGGGGCTGATGGTCAGCTCTGGCAGGCTCTGACGTAGGAGGCGTAGGGCAGGGGCTAGCAAGAGAGGCGCCAGATCGGCAAAACAGCCAAGCACCAGCCTTTGGGTCACCGGGCTGGCACCGCCTGGGGTTTCCAGTTGGGCCGCCTGATCCAGCAGGGCCTGGGCGGCCCTGGCAAAGTCGCGTCCGCGTGGTGTCAGGGTCAGGGGCGCGCCGCGCCGACGTTGGAACAACACATGGCCAAGGTGTGTTTCGATCCGGGCCAGCGCGGTGGAGAGCGCGGGCTGGCTGACATGCAGCCGCTCTGCGGCCGCCGAAAGGCTGCCCTGCTGTGCAACGGCACAGACATATTCGTAGTGGCGCAGGGTAAGATATAACATGAAACTATACCTAACTTAGAAATATATGATTTGAAACTAAACCCTGAAGCGGACAGTGTCGCGGTAGAAAAACCGAAAGCTACACCGATCCAAAATGGAGGCCCAAATGGTGCACCCCCTGATTACCCAAGACCATATCGACCAGTTCCAGCGCGATGGCGTGGTGCTTATCAAAGGTCTGTTCCATGACCAGGTTGAGCAGCTGCGCCAGGGGGTTGAACACAATATGGCTGACCCCGGCCCTTATGCGTCGAACAATGACAAGCCAGGCCAGACCGGGCGGTTTTTTGATGACTATTGCAACTGGTCGCGCATTCCGGATTTCGAGGCGGCGATCAAGGCTTCTCCGGTCGCGGAGGTGGCAGCCGATCTGATGCAATCAAACCGGGTGCAGATGTTCCACGATCACGTGCTGGTCAAGGAGCCGGGCACCTCGATGGCGACGCCCTGGCATCAGGATGGTCCCTATTATTTTGTCGAAGGCGCGCAGACGATCAGCTTTTGGTCGCCACTGGATCCGGTGCGGCAGGCAGCGCTGCGCTGCGTGGCCGGGTCGCACCGGTGGGAAAAGGAGGTGCTGCCAACGCGCTGGGTGTCCGAAGAAGGCTTTTTTGCCGATGAAGGCCAGTACATGGCGGTGCCTGACCCGGAAGCGGAAGGTATGGACATTCGCGAATGGGACATGGCACCGGGCGATGCGGTGGCCTTCAACTACAAAACCCTGCATGGGGCGCGCGCCAATACCAGCGAGAGCCGTCGCCGGGCTTTCTCTCTGCGGTTGGTGGGCGATGACGCGCGTTATGTGGAGCGCCCCGGCCCGACCTCGCCGCCCTATCCTGGCCACGAGATGCAGCCGGGCCAACGGCTGCGCGAGGACTGGTTCCCGGTGCTGCTGCAGCGGTAGTTTAGAGTATGTCGCTCGAAAGTGGTTCCCGGTTTCGAGCTATTCGACATGCGAAATCAACAAACGATAGCCTGTCGCTTTAACGCGAATGAACGTGACAGGTTCTCGTTCTCCGAGGCTGCCTTTAAAGGGGGGGGGCGCTGCCCCCTCTTGCGCCCAGGGGCGCAATTCACCCCCGGGATATTTGGGGCCAAATGAAGTGGTGGGCGAAATTGAACAGGGGGGAGGAAACTGGGGGTCAGAACCATTGCCCGGGCTCGATCAGGCCCAGATCGAGCAATTGCCGTGAGTGCCATTCAAAAGGCGTTGAGTTGTGCCAGCGAAAACTGCTGATAGCAAAAGTCGATCCTGGGTTGCGTTTCAGCGCCTTGGCGGTGCGGAAGGAGCAGATTGCGGCGGTCAGGTTGTGATGCCAGGGGCAGGCGTAGGTGTTGTATTCCTGCAGGTTGAAGGTGTGATTCGCGTTCAGCACCAAGCCGTCCCTGGCCTGGAATAGTGAAATTCGGTCTATCTTGCGGCTGTCTGGCGGGATGTGTTCTTCTTGGCGCCAGCGCACCCCGCCAAAGAAATCCAGCTGCCGCTCACATGGCGCGTCGCCCTGCGCGTTGATGCGGGATTGGGCGTAGTAACCGGATTTGTCCAGATAGGCGGTCTCCAGTGAGACGGCATTGGGGTGCTGCGTTAGATCCCCGGCATAAAGATCAATCACATAGGTCAGCATAGCAGCGCGCCGTTCCTCGCGGTGGAAGGTCAGCATTTCAGCCACGGTGCGGGTTTCACAGAAGGGGAAGAACAGGTATTCAGCGTTGTAGCAATAATAGAGCCAGCACCCCGGCGTGGCGGCCCCAATGACCTGGTTGATTGCTGCAAAGACCTGTTCAGGCGCGCTGCAATCAAACGGCACCCGGTGCACCTTGGGCTTGATGTCGCGCGGCAGATCAAAGGCATCGGGCATGAGGGCGACAACCGTCATGAAGCCGGATTGCAGGTGATGGCGCAGCGTCGAGGCAATCTCGACATCGTCCTCGACAAAGATCAGCGCCACCGGGCCTGTCACCAGTAGCGCCTTGTGTTGCTTGAGGAAATCGTCCAGCGAAGAATGCATCATGCTCTTTGTCTCTGCCTTTCTGGCATTTGCCGCTAAAATCAGGTAATCCCGCCTGCATTGCAAGCCACGAGATTTGCCGCTATGGCAGGCCGTTGTTTTTGTCCTTTATCCCACCTCTGCTGGAAGGCCCTACCATATGACCGCGCCCAAGAAGCTGTTTATCAAGACCTATGGTTGCCAGATGAATGTCTATGACAGTGAACGCATGGCAGAAGAGCTGGGCGCGCAGGGCTATAGCGAGACCAAATCAGTTGAAGATGCGGATATGATCCTGCTCAATACCTGCCACATTCGGGAAAAGGCCGCCGAGAAGGTCTATTCCGAGCTGGGCCGGTTCAAAAAGCTGAAGGCGGCAAAGCCGGATCTGAAAATCGGGGTTGCGGGCTGTGTCGCGCAGGCCGAGGGGCAGGAAATCATGCGCCGCCAGCCGCTGGTGGATCTGGTTGTGGGGCCGCAAAGCTATCACCGTCTGCCAGAGATGGAAGCGAAGGCGCGCAGCGGGGAAAAGGTGCTCGACACTGATTTTCCCGAAGAGGACAAGTTCGAGAAGCTCAAGCGTCGGCCCAAGGCCCCGCGCGGGCCATCGGCCTTTCTGACGGTGCAAGAGGGCTGTGATAAGTTCTGCGCCTTTTGCGTGGTGCCCTATACGCGGGGGGCCGAGGTGTCGCGGCCGGTGGATCGTATCCTTACCGAGGCGCGCGATCTGGTGGAACGAGGGGTGCGTGAAATCACCCTTCTGGGGCAGAACGTCAATGCCTATCACGGGGCCGGACCGCAGGGGGACATGACACTGGCCCAGTTGATCTGGGAGCTGGACAAGGTCGATGGGCTGGAGCGCATTCGCTTTACCACCAGCCACCCCAACGACATGATGGATGATCTGATCGAGGCACATGCGACTTGCAAGAAGCTGATGCCCTATCTGCATCTGCCGGTGCAGGCGGGATCGGACAGGATCCTCAAGCGGATGAACCGCAGCCACACCGCCGAGAGCTATCTGCGTCTATTGGAACGGATCCGGGCGGCACGCCCCGATATTTTGATCTCGGGGGATTTTATTGTTGGCTTCCCAGAAGAGACCGAAGCGGATTTTCAGGCGACGCTGGATCTGGTTGAAGAGGTGAAATACGGCACTGCCTATTCCTTTAAATATTCCACCCGTCCCGGAACGCCAGCTGCCGAACGCCCCCAGGTGGACCCGGCCGAGGCCGATGATCGGTTGCAACGTCTGCAGGCGCTCTTGACCCGGCAGCAGCGCGAGATCCAGGATAGTATGGTTGGCCGCGAGGTTGGGGTTCTGTTTGAAAAGCCTGGGCGCGAAGCCGGTCAGATGCTGGGAAAATCGGACTACCTGCATGCGGTTCACGTGGCTGATTGCGGTCGCAAAGTTGGCGATCTGGCACGGGTGCGCATCGTTGAATCGCGCACCAATTCGCTTGCAGGTGAGTTGATTGACTAGCGCAGCCCTGGGCCCTAGTGATTCTTAGGGTCCCGGTTGACGATTGATTTCACGGGGAAATCTGTTTGGCCCTCGCTTCCCATTGCAGGAGGTGAGTCATTATTGCAGCGCCTTTGGCGACAATTTCAATAAAGCTGTACGAGTGTTGCGTAAAATCGCATAGTCATGCCGGATGCCTGCCTGAGTGGGGGCTGTTTTTAGATAAAAACCGTGTAGATTGTTGCTGATAACCTGAGTGTTAGGAATTTTAAGCGGCAAGCTCCCTGGGGGGACTTAGGTGAAGGAAATCTGGTTGTGATGATATTTAAGACAAAGAATATGCGCGTTGTGCTGGCCGCTGCTGCGGCCGCGCTGAGCCTGACGGCGGCATCGGTTCAGGCGCAAAACGCCACCACAGGTCAGCGCACCATCGTGGGGGAACGCTATGTGCCCACAATCTGGGTTGACCCGGATGGCTGTGAACATTGGGTCATGGATGATGGCGCCGAGGGCTACATGACGCCGCATGTGACACCGGATGGCAAGCCGGTGTGCCGCCGTGGCAATCTCTGCGGGGTGATGGAAACAGATCAGTTTTTTGCCACCGATAAATCCTATATCAGCGCCGCTGGTAAGTCCCGCCTGCAAGAGTTCTTTAAATCCAACAAGGGGCAGGTGCGCTCCTTTGTGGTTGCGGGTCATACAGATAGCCGTGCCTCTGACGAATATAATATCGCCCTGTCGCAGCGGCGTGCCAATGCGGTCGCCGGGGTCGCCAAGTCTGTCGGCGCGCGCATTGCAGATATTCGCGCCTATGGTGAGCGCGACCCACGGGTGCCAAATACCAGCGCTGCCAATATGGCGCAAAACCGCCGCGTCGAAATCTACTGCTTGCGCTAATGAAGGACATCAAGATGCATTTTTTCAAAGCAACCGCTCTGTCCCTTGCCTTGGCATCCGTGTCGGCCTGTGGTGTTACCTATGACAAGACCCGTGATCAGCACGCCGGGGATAGCTCCAACTCTCATCTGTCGAATATGACAGCGGGTATCTGGGTGGATCCGCAGGGTTGTGAACACTGGATCATTGATGATGGCCTCGAAGGCTATGCTGATCTGCGGCGCACCCCCGATGGCAAACCCGTTTGCAACAGCCCGCTGCCGCGCAATGTGGCGACTGGACCTTTCAAAGACGGGTCGAGTTTGCCTGACGCACTGTAGGGTGCAGATCGCAACCCTGCTTGCCTTTGCTTTTGAAATGGCCGCCTGTCTCGGGCGGCCATTTTGTATCTTTTGTGTGAATTTGCGCCGCGCCCGCTTGCGCCTGCGCATGGGCGGGGGCAGACTGGGGAGGTAAACCTCAAATTCAGGAGCCCCAATTGGCCACAAGCGCCCGGATCCAGCCGCCAACCACCCAGAGCGCGCAAGAAGCTCTGCTTGAATTTCCTGATAACCGCCTGCTGATTGACCTGTGCGGTGAATATGATCGCAACCTGTCGGAGATCGAAAAAAACATCGGCGTGCAGATCGTGCGCCGGGGCAACCAGCTTTTGGTCATGGGAGAGGACGCCGCGCGGGATCAAGCGGTAGAGGTGCTGACGGCGCTTTATGATCGGCTGGAAACTGGCCGCAGCGTCGAACACGGCGATGTTGACCGGGAACTGCGCATGGGCCATGGGCCAGAAGAAACTCGCGATGACCAGCTTGAGATGTTCATGGGCGGGCAGGTCGAGATCAAGACCCGTAAAAAACTGGTAGAGCCGCGTACCGACGCGCAAAAGGCCTATGTTCGGTCGCTTTTTGAGCATGAGCTGGCCTTTGGCATTGGCCCTGCAGGTACCGGTAAAACCTATTTGGCGGTGGCTGTTGGGGTGAATCTCTTCATTACCGGTCAGGTCGACAAGATCATCCTGTCGCGCCCTGCGGTCGAGGCGGGCGAGAAGCTTGGCTATTTGCCCGGCGACATGAAGGATAAGGTCGATCCCTATATGCAGCCGCTTTATGATGCGCTGAATGATTTTCTGCCGGGCAAGCAGTTGGCCAAGCTGTTGGAGGAAAAGCAGATCGAGATCGCCCCACTGGCCTTTATGCGGGGGCGGACGCTGTCAAACGCCTTTGTGGTGCTTGACGAGGCGCAGAATGCCACTTCGATGCAGATGAAAATGTTCCTGACCCGCCTGGGCGAGGGATCACGCATGGTGGTGACCGGGGATCGCACCCAGGTTGACCTGCCACGCGGCGTCACCTCGGGCTTGGCTGATGCGGAGCGGCTGCTCTCGCCGATCTCCAAAATCAGCTTCAATTACTTTACCGCCCGCGATGTGGTGCGACATCCGCTTGTCGCCGCCATCATCGAAGCCTATGACGCAGAAACACCCCCGGCCTGAGGTTTGCTGCGCAAGCAGCCGCGCTGGACTTTGTGGGGGCTGACATGAGCAGAGAGGCCGCAGGCGATGGCGCTGGAGATCACAATTGAAGACAGCCGCTGGCAAGAGGCTGGGCTGGACAGGCTGGCAAGCCAGGCGGTCCTGGCGGTGCTGGCGCATTTTGAGCTGGATCCAGAGGCCTGCGAAATCGCCCTGCTGGCCTGTGATGATGCCCAGATCTGTGCGTTGAATGATGAGTTCCGCGACAAGCCTACCGCCACCAATGTGTTAAGCTGGCCAGCCGAAGATCTGGCGGCTGCAGAACCTGGCGGCCAGCCGCGACGACCCGAGACAGATTATACCGGGGAAATCCCGCTGGGCGATATCGCAATCGCCTATGAGACCTGCCAGCGCGAGGCGGATGCCGCAAAAAAGCCTTTGGCTGATCATTTGCGGCATTTGGTCGTTCATGGAGTGTTGCATCTTCTGGGTTATGACCACATTAGCGACCTTGATGCCACAGTAATGGAAGGCTTGGAGGTCAAGATACTTGGCAATTTGGGTCTGGATGACCCATATACTGTTGATGACCGCCTCTGACGGGGCATTTTGGATAGGACAGATGGGCGAAATAGAAGGCAGTTCTAACGCGGCGCATGGCGCGCTCCAGAACATTGGCAAGACCACGGCAGAAGCAGGTGTTGTACAACAACCAAGCTTGTGGGAGCGTATTTTTGGCGCTTTCACGCCGGATTCCCCCCCCGAGCAAGAGCCACCAGTGGCGCAGGGTCCAAGCCCTGAGTTCCAATCTCGTGGCATGATGAACCTGCGTCGGATGCGGGTCGAAGACGTGGCTATTCCCGCTGCGGAAATTCTCTCGGTGCCGGTTTCGATTGATCGCGATGACCTGGTGCAGGTGTTCCGCGACAGCGGCTTTACCCGCATCCCGGTCTATGAGGGCACGCTGGACACGCCGCTTGGCTTTGCCCACCTCAAGGATTTTGCCCTGACCCATGGGTTCAACGGTGGCAGCAAGCCGTTTGAACTGTCTGAGATGCTGCGGCCTCTGCTCTTTGTGCCACCCTCGATGCCCATTGGTGTTTTGCTGGCCAAAATGCAGGCAGAGCGCCGCCACATGGCGCTGGTGATTGACGAATATGGCGGCGTTGACGGGCTGGTCACCATCGAAGATCTGATCGAACAGGTGATCGGGGAAATCGAGGATGAACACGATCCTGGCGAAGACCAGACCTGGTATCAGGAAAAGGCCGGCTGCTATATCGCGCTGGCCCGCACCCCCCTGGCCGAGTTCGAGGCCGAGATTGGCTGCTCGCTCACCGGCCACGAAGATGTGGATGCCGAAGAAATCGACAGTCTTGGCGGTCTGGTCTTTATGCTTTGCGGCCGAGTTCCGGCGCGCGGAGAGGTTATCGTACACCCTGACGGGCCCGAATTCGAGGTCATGGATGCCGATCCCCGCCGCATCAAGCGGCTGCGGGTGATGATGCCGGATCCCGCCGCGTGAGCACCGGTTTCTGGGCACGATCCCGGCGTGCTGCAGCGCATCGCCCGACCTGGCTGGCGAGTTTTTCTGCCTTTGGGCTGGGGGCCTTGTTGTCGGTGTCGCTGGCCCCTTTTCATATCTTGTGGGGCCTGCCGCTGGCCTTTGGTGGTATCGGGGCGCTGGTGCTTTGGGCGCGCTCTGCGATGCAAGGGGCTGGTATTGGATTATTCGCGGGGCTGGGCTATTTCAGCTTTGGTCTGTCCTGGATTGTTGAACCCTTTCAGATTGATGCTGCGCGCTATGCCTGGATGGCACCTTTTGCACTGGTCTTTCTGGCGGCGGGGCTGGCCCTGTTCTGGGCGTTTGCCTTTGGTCTGGCGGCACGCTGGGCGCGGGGGGGGCATCGGCTGGTTTTGCTGATTGCGCTTTGGGCGCTGGCGGAATTTGGCCGCGCCTATCTGTTTACCGGATTTCCCTGGGCGGGATTTGCCCAGTTCTGGATCGACACTCCGGTAGCGCGGCTGCTGCCCTTTGTGGGGGAACAGGGGGTGGCGTTGCTGACCCTGGTGTTGACGCTGCCGCTGGCACTATTGCGGCGTCGGCCTTTGCTGGCGGTATCGCCGCTGCTGGTGGTGGCGCTGGCGGGCTATGCCCTGCTCAACCGTCCCCCGGAACCAGAGATGAGCCCACATCTGCTGCGGCTGGTACAGCCCAATGCGCCCCAGGCAGAAAAATGGCTGCCCGAGCGGCGCTGGGATTTTGTCCGTCGCGCGATAGAGCTGAGCGCGGGTGACGGGGCGCCAGGCCAGGCACAGCCGGATTTGATCCTTTGGCCGGAAACCTCGGTGCCGCAGTTGCTCAACGATGCCGAAGACGCCCTGTCTGCCATCGCGGCGCAGGTCGGTGGGCAGCCTGTGTTGCTAGGTATTCAGCGGCGCGATCAGGGGCGCTATTTCAATTCGGCGGTATTGTTGACCGGGCAGGGCCGGGTCGATCAGATCTACGATAAGGCGCACCTGGTGCCTTTTGGCGAATACGTCCCTTTTGGGAATGTCATGGCCCGCTTTGGCATCCACGGTTTTGCCGCCCAGGCGGGGGCAGGCTATACGGCGGGACCAGGGGCGGTGCTGATGGATCTTGGCATTGGCCAGGCGCTGCCGCTGATCTGCTATGAGGCGGTTTTTGCCCGCGATGTGAACGCCGCCCCAGCGCGGCCGGATATGCTGATCCAGATCACCAATGATGCCTGGTTTGGCACCCGTTCTGGCCCCTATCAGCATTTGGTGCAGGCGCGCATGCGCGCGGCTGAACAGGGGCTGCCGATGGTGCGCGTTGCCAATACCGGGATCAGCGCGATGATTGATCCCTATGGCCGAATCCGCGAAAGCCTGCCGCTGGGCGTGGCCGGTGCCATTGATGCCTCTCTGCCCAAACCGCTGGCCGCAACGCTATACAGTCGCACGGGCGATGCGCCGGTATTCGTCCTGTGCATCCTGCTGGCGCTGACGGCGACCTGGGGGCGGCGCGGCCTTGTGTCTCGCTCATAGGGGCTTAACCTCCTTGGAATAGTGTTTGACCTCTGGGGCAGCCCAGCGTACCTCAGAAAGGAATTCCTCTCACAACGGCTTCCTGGCGTGATGAGGTTAACCCAATGGAGCATTTTCATGTCTCGTAAGAACTATATTTTTACTTCGGAATCCGTTTCTGAAGGTCACCCGGACAAGGTCTGCGATCAGATTTCGGATGCGGTGCTTGACGCCTTCTTGGCCGAAGAGCCCGAAGCGCGGGTTGCAGCGGAAACCTTCGCCACCACCAACCGCGTTGTGATTGGCGGTGAGGTGGGCCTGTCGGATCAGGATAAGCTGCACGATTACATGGGGCGCATTGATGGCATTATCCGGGCCTGTATCAAAGATATTGGCTATGAGCAGGACAAGTTCCACCATGAAACGGTGGAAGTGACCAACCTGTTGCACGAACAGTCAGCGCATATTGCCCAGGGCGTGAATGCCTCGGAGGGCAAAGATGAAGGTGCCGGCGATCAGGGCATCATGTTTGGCCATGCATCTACCGAGACGCCACAGCTGATGCCCGCGCCGATCCACTATAGCCACGCGGTGCTGCGCCGCCTTGCAGAGGTTCGCAAAAATGGCACCGAGCCAGCGCTTGGCCCGGACGCCAAATCACAGCTTTCGGTGGTCTATGAAAATGGCAAACCGGTGCGGATCGGCTCGCTCGTGCTGTCGACACAGCATCTGGATGAAAGCCTGACGTCGCAAGACATCCGTGCCATCGTTGCACCCTATTTCCACGAAGTCCTGCCCGAAGGCTGGCTGACGGAAGAGACCATCTGGCACGTCAATCCAACCGGCAAATTTGTCATTGGTGGTCCGGATGGCGATGCGGGTCTTACCGGGCGCAAGATCATCGTTGATACCTACGGCGGTGCGGCCCCGCATGGCGGCGGTGCGTTCTCGGGCAAGGATCCGACCAAGGTTGACCGTTCGGCGGCCTATGCGGCGCGCTATCTGGCCAAGAATGTGGTTGCTGCCGGCATGGCCGAGCGCTGCACCATTCAGCTGTCGTATGCGATCGGCGTTTCGGAACCGCTGTCGATTTATGCCGACACCCATGGCACCGGTGAGGTCGACCCGGCGGCGATTGAACGCTCCATTGCCCAGGCGATGGATCTGACCCCGCGTGGCATTCGCCAGCACCTGGGCCTGAACAAGCCGATCTATCAGCGCACCGCCGCCTATGGCCACTTTGGCCGCGAGCCTGACGCTGATGGTGGCTTCAGCTGGGAGCGCACGGATCTGGCCGATGCGTTGGCACGCGGCGTCTAAGTCATGCCTTGGCGCTGGCCCTCTGGGGCAAAGCGGTCTGTGATTGGCCCGCTTTGCCCCTTTTTGTATCTGTCCAGGGGTAAACGCGCGGAGGGATGGGGCCGGGCTCTCTTGACCTGTGCCTGTGGTTGCGGCAGATGAGCGGCCAATTGCGTGGTTCGGGCCAGTGCTGGCCTTGGTATGCCGGACATCTGGTGCCACCGCGCCCCGCATAAAGGATGACCCTGCCCATGGTTGACAAGAAAACACCCCGTGAAACTGGCTCTGCTCTGGACGCCTCGGATAACGGTGCCCATGTCAGCGGCGCGCCCTGGCGCAACTTCTATGGTCGTTTCAGTGGCAAGACCCTGAAGGACAGCCAGCGCCGCTATCTGGCTGAGGATCTGGAGGCGCTGAGCCCCGGTGCGGTTGGTTGGGATGAAAACCCGGATCGTGTGCCGCTGGACCTGCAGGCGCTGTTTGGCGGTCGCGACACCTGGCTGGAGGTCGGCTTTGGCGGCGGAGAGCATCTGGTGCATCAGGCCAGCAACAATCCGGATGTGGGCATTATCGGTGCCGAGCCCTTTATCAACGGGGTTGCCATGCTCTTGGGGAAAATCCGCAAGGCGGGCTGTGACAATATCGCGGTGCATCCGGGGGACGCGCGTGATCTGATGGATGTGATTCCGCCGCAGTCGATTGCCAAGGCCTTTCTGCTCTACCCGGATCCCTGGCCCAAGACCCGCCACCACCGCCGCCGTTTTGTCACCCAGGAACACCTGGAGCCGCTGGCACGCTGCCTGAAGCCGGGGGGCATTTTCCGCGTCGCCACAGATATTCCCGACTATGTGCGCCAGACCCTGGAAGAGGTCCCGAAGGCGGGTTTTGAATGGCTGGCCAGCGAGGCGGCGGATTGGCGCGAACCCTGGGGCGACTGGATTTCTACCCGCTATGAACAAAAGGCGCTGCGCGAGGGGAGAACACCAACCTATCTGACCTTTCGCCGACTTGGTTAGCCGCTTGGTCCCGTGCCTGGCCTGTCGCCTGTGATCCGCGCTGGACCCGCTGGCTGCAATTCGTTACCGATAGCGGCAACAGAACAGACCGAACGATGATACAAAGGAAGCGCCATGTCCGGACACGGTACCCCGATCCCGATGACCTCTCACCGCGCCGCGCCGCTGACCGGTGTGGCCGAGGTGCCGGGGGATAAGTCGATTTCACATCGCTCCCTGATCCTGGGGGCCATGGCTGTCGGGGAAACCAAGATTTCAGGTCTGCTGGAAGGCGACGATGTGTTGGATACCGCCAAGGCAATGCAGGCTTTTGGTGCGGAAGTGGTGAACCACGGCAGCGGCAATTGGTCGGTTTTTGGTGTAGGCGTCGGTGGGTTTGCCGAGCCGGATCAGGTGATCGACTGCGGCAACTCCGGGACCGGGGTGCGGCTGATCATGGGCTGTATGGCGACCTCGCCAATTGCGGTGACCTTTACCGGCGACGCCAGTCTGAACGGGCGTCCAATGGCCCGGGTGACGGATCCTCTGGCGCTGTTTGGTGCCAAAACGGTTGGCCGCAGCGGCGGGCGTTTGCCGATGACGATCGTCGGCGCGGCGCAGCCGACACCGGTGCGCTATGTGGTGCCTGTGCCCTCGGCGCAGGTGAAGTCCGCGGTGCTGCTGGCGGGGCTGAATGCGCCGGGTCAAACCGTTGTGATCGAAAAGGAAGCCACGCGCGACCATTCTGAACGCATGTTGGCAGGCTTTGGCGCCGAAATCACCGTCGAGGACAGCGACGAGGGCCGGGTGATCACCCTCACGGGGCAGCCTGAGCTGAAGCCACAGGTGATTGCGGTGCCGCGTGATCCTTCCAGTGCGGCCTTTCCGGTCTGTGCTGCGCTGATCACACCGGGGTCGGATGTCTTGGTGCCGGGCATTGGCCTGAACCCGACTCGCGCAGGCCTGTTTTACACGCTGCAGGATATGGGCGCTGACCTGACCTTTGAAAACCCGCGCGAAGAGGGGGGCGAACCTGTGGCAGATCTGCGGGCCAAATATTCCCCCGATATGCAGGGGATCGCGGTGCCACCGGAACGGGCGGCCTCGATGATTGATGAATATCCGGTGCTATCGGTTGTGGCCTCTTTTGCAACTGGCAAGACCATGATGGCCGGTGTGAAAGAGCTGCGCGTTAAGGAAAGTGATCGCATCGACGCCATGGCGCGCGGGCTGCGGGCCAATGGGGTTACTGTCGAAGACGGCGAAGACTGGTGGTCGGTCGAAGGCCTTGGCCCCGATGGCGTGCCAGGCGGGGGCACCTGTGAGAGTTTTCTTGATCACCGTATTGCCATGTCCTTCATGGTGATGGGCATGGGGGCGCAAAAACCGGTGACGGTGGATGATGGCTCGCCGATCACCACGTCTTTTCCGATTTTCGAACCCCTGATGACAGGACTGGGCGCGAAGTTCAGCCAGGCTTGAGAGCTGGCTTGAAACCAGATTTCAAGCCAGACCCAGCCATGCCAGAGAGGAGCACAGCGCAGATGACCGGGCCTTTTACCATTGCCATCGACGGGCCTGCAGCCGCAGGCAAGGGCACAATCTCCAAGGCCGTTGCGGCAGCGCTGGGGCTGGGCCATCTGGATACCGGGCTGTTGTATCGTGCGGTTGGCGTCAAGACACTGGACGGCCTTGCCCCGGTGGATGCGGCGCAGGCGCTGACATCCGAGGATCTGCAGCGCGATGATCTGCGTGGCCCAGAGGCGGCGCAGGCCGCGTCGAAGGTGGCGGTGATCGCGGAGGTGCGCGCAGCGCTGGTGGATTTCCAGCGTGCCTTTGCCCGGCGGGCAGGCGGCGCAGTGCTGGATGGGCGCGACATTGGCACCGTGATCTGCCCACAGGCCGAGGTAAAGCTTTTTGTGACAGCCAGCGCCGAAGTGCGCGCCAAGCGCCGCTTTCTGGAGCTGTCGGCCACCGGACAGGCAGACACGCTGGAAGAGGTGCTGGCTGACGTGAAGGCGCGCGACGACCGTGATATGAACCGGGCCGAAGCGCCCCTGAAACCGGCGCCGGATGCGGTGGTGATTGATACCAGCGACCTCTCTATTGAACAGGCGGTGGCGCAGGCCATTGCCCTGATCGAGACACGCCAGCAACAGCCGTAACACACGGATTGCAGCCCCGGCACCACCGGTCCTGTACCGGTTTCCGGTGATGTATCATGGAATTTTTCTGCGCGCCCCTTTTAAACTGAACAGTTCAGTTCTATGTCGAGGGAGTAAAACCTTCCAATGACGGGAAAGAATATGTTTCTAGAAAAGCTGAACTGGCGCTACGCCACCAAGAAGATGGATCCCTCCAAGCCAGTTTCAGAGGCGGCCGTGGCCAAGATCGTCGAGGCGGTTCAGATGGCGCCGACCTCCAGCGGGTTGCAGCCCTATGAATTGCTGGTTGTGCGGAACAAGGACATTCGCGCCGCCATTCGCCCTGTGGCGTGGGATCAAGCCCAGATCACCGATGGTTCACACCTGCTGGTCTTTGCCGCCTGGGATAACTACAGCGAAGCGCGCATTGACGCCGTGGTCGATCAGATGGCGGCAGAGCGGGGCGGCATGACCGATCTGCTGCAGGGCTACTATGACCGCCTCAAGGCGATGTATCTGCCCAGAACCGAAGAAGAAAACTACGCCCACGCGGCGCGGCAGGCCTATATCGGCCTTGGATTTGCGCTGGCTGCGGCGGCTGAACTGGGCGTTGACAGCACTCCGATGGAAGGCTTCGATCCGGCCCAGGTCGACGAAATCCTAGGGTTGAAAGAGAAAGGCCTGCGCTCGGTCCTGCTCTTGCCGCTGGGCACCCGGGATGCAAGCGGTGATTGGTTGGTGGATTTGAAGAAGGTGCGCAAACCGCTGAACACATTCGTGACCAATATCGACTGATCGCATTTCAGATCATGGCAAAGGCTGCTGTACCCGGCGGCCTTTGCCCCGCATCGGGGGCCGGGCTGTCGGGCTGGATCAAACTGGTCCTGTTTCAAGGGCCGCGCATCAGTGCGCAGGGGCTTTAGGCTTGATTGTAGCGGGTATTGGACGTATAAGCCGCGCTGTCAGTATAGGGGCGGCCAACGCTCGAATGGCAATCTGAGCAGGGTCGGGGCAAGTTCCGGCCCTTTGTGTTTGTTTGCTCCAGATGCCTTTGTGCCACGTCCCATGCGACCAAACCCCAAGACCGGCGGAGACAACCGCACGGCCAGAAAACTTTGTAAAGGAAACCTGAGACCTCATGGCTCAAAACGTATCTATGGAGGACTTCGAAGCCCTTCTTAACGAAAGCTTCGAAATGGACACCCCAAACGAGGGGTCCGTTGTTAAAGGCAAGGTTATCGCGATCGAAGCGGGCCAGGCCCTGATCGACGTAGGCTACAAGATGGAAGGCCGCGTTGACCTGAAAGAATTCGCAAACCCTGGCGAAGCTCCTGAAATTGCTGTTGGTGACGAGGTAGAAGTCTTCCTGCGTTCCGCAGAAAACGCCCGTGGCGAAGCTGTTATCTCTCGCGAGATGGCGCGCCGCGAAGAAGCCTGGGACCGTCTGGAAAAAGCCTACGCCGACGACGAGCGCGTCGAAGGCGCGATCTTTGGTCGTGTCAAAGGTGGCTTTACCGTCGATCTGGGTGGCGCAGTTGCCTTCCTGCCAGGTTCGCAAGTTGACGTGCGCCCCGTGCGCGACGCTGGCCCTCTGATGGGTCTGAAACAGCCCTTCCAGATCCTGAAAATGGACCGTCGTCGTGGCAATATCGTTGTATCGCGTCGTGCGATTCTCGAAGAATCCCGTGCCGAGCAGCGCGCCGAAGTTATCGGCAAGCTCTCCGAAGGTGATTCGGTTGACGGCGTGGTCAAGAACATCACCGAATACGGTGCATTTGTTGACCTGGGCGGCGTAGACGGCCTGCTGCACGTCACCGACATGGCATGGCGTCGGGTGAACCACCCCTCCGAGATCCTGGCGATCGGCGAAACCGTCAAGGTTCAGGTCATCAAGATCAACAAAGAGACCCACCGTATCTCCCTCGGCATGAAGCAGCTGCAGGAAGATCCATGGGATCTGGTTGGCGCCAAATATCCGCTCTCCTCGGTCCACAAAGGCCGTGTTACCAACATCACCGATTACGGTGCATTTGTTGAGCTGGAGCCCGGTGTCGAAGGTCTGGTCCACGTTTCCGAAATGTCTTGGACCAAGAAGAACGTGCACCCCGGCAAGATCGTCTCTACTTCGCAGGAAGTTGACGTCATGGTTCTGGAAATCGACGGCTCCAAGCGCCGCGTTTCCCTGGGTCTCAAGCAGACACAGCGCAACCCATGGGAAGTCTTCTCGGAATCCAACCCCGAGGGCACCGAAGTCGAAGGCGAAGTCAAGAACATCACCGAATTCGGTCTGTTCATCGGCCTCGACGGCGACATCGACGGCATGGTTCACCTGTCCGACCTGTCCTGGGACGAGCGCGGCGAAGATGCGATCCAGAACTACCGCAAAGGCGACATGGTTTCGGCCGTTGTCTCCGAAGTGGACGTTGAAAAAGAGCGTATCTCTCTGTCGATCAAAGCCCTGGGCGGCGACAAGTTCGCTGAAGCCGTTGGCGGCGTGAAGCGTGGCTCGATTGTCACCGTGAACGTTACTGCCATCGAAGAAGGCGGCATCGAGGTCGAATACGAAGGCATGAAGAGCTTCATCCGTCGTTCCGACCTGTCGCGTGATCGCGCAGAGCAGCGCCCCGAGCGCTTCAATGTTGGCGACAAGGTCGACGTGCGCGTCACCAATGTCGACAGCAAGACCCGTCGTCTGGGTCTGTCGATCAAAGCCCGCGAGATCGCAGAAGAAAAAGAAGCTGTTGAGCAGTATGGTTCCTCGGATTCCGGCGCAAGCTTGGGTGATATCCTGGGCGCAGCTCTGAACAACGACTAAATTTCGACTGGCGCTTTGGCGCAGGTTGAGCAGAACGGCCCCGCCTTATGGCGGGGCCGTTTCTGTTTGAGCGGATTTCCACCAGGGAATGCAGCCTGGCAGCGCATTCAATCCTGTGTTGTGGGCCTTGCGGCGGGGGGCTGGTCCGCCGGGGCCCGGCGCGGCGGACTGCGCGCCACAGCTGCAGCGTAACACTCTGCGAATCAATCACTTTCGCAGCGCTCCTTTTGTTGGCTGAAAGCCTGTCTGGGGCCTGTTTTTGCGCTCAAGCTGCGTAAACAAAGAGAAAATCCCGCCTCTTGGGGGGCTATGGGCGCTAAAATTTGGCCGCCCCTTGTCTGTTTTGGTTCCTTGAACGCTGATTTGTACCTATAGTTGTCGTTAGCCAACAAAGGCTTGCGTAGTTTTGGGAGGGCAGGAAGTATGATCCGTTCTGAATTGATTCAGAAGATTGCAGACGAAAACCCGCACCTGTATCAGCGGGATGTCGAAAGGATCGTGAATACGGTATTCGAGGAAGTGACCGACGCGATGTCCCGGGGCGACCGGGTCGAATTGCGCGGTTTTGGCGCGTTCTCGGTGAAACAGCGAGACTCGCGGGTGGGCCGCAACCCACGCACTGGTGAAACTGTCCAAGTGGAAGAAAAACATGTTCCGTTCTTCAAGACCGGTAAGCTCTTGAGGGACCGCCTGAACGGAAAGGCCTAAATGCGCTATATTCGCTATGCTATTCTGGGATCCCTGGGGATCCTGCTGGTGTCGGTTTGCATCGCAAACCGTACGATTGTCGACCTGAAGCTGCTGCCGTCCGCCGTGGCCGAGCTTTTTGGCATCAATCCTTCTATTGCTTTGCCGTTGTTTGTGGTGGTGCTGGGGGGCTTGGGCGCGGGGCTGGCGATTGGCTTTATCTGGGAATGGCTCCGCGAGCATAAGCACCGCCGGGCCGTCAGCACCCAGAATCGCGAAGTGAAAAAACTGTCACGCGAAGTCAAAAAGCTGAAACAACAGAAACATGAGGGCAAAGACGACGTTCTGGCCCTTCTGGATGAGACCAGCTGAGCCAAGCGAATGAGTGCAATTGGGGTAAAGATCTGTGGGCTGCGCAGCCCGCAGGATGTGGTGGCAGCTGCCGATGCGGGTGCCGCCTATGTGGGTTTTGTGTTTTTCCCAAAATCCCCGCGCAATATACCCATGCCGCAGGCCGCCGCTTTGGCGCTGGAGGTGCCCGCTGGCCTGTGCAAGGTGGCGCTGACGGTCAATGCCGATGATGCCGCGCTGGATGCGCTGACCGAGACGGTTGCGCTTGATATGTTGCAGCTGCACGGCCGTGAGAGCCCGCAGCGGGTGGCCGAGGTCAAGGCGCGCTATGGGCTGCCGGTGATGAAAGCCATTGGCGTCGCCGATGCCGACGATCTGCCGCAGATCGACCTGTATTCACAGGTTGCGGATCAGCTCTTGATAGATGCAAAGCCACCAAAAGACGCCGATTTACCGGGCGGCAATGGGCTGGCCTTTGATTGGCGCTTGCTGGCCGGGCGCAAATACTGGCAGCGCCCCTGGATGCTGGCTGGCGGTCTGACGCCCGACAATGTGGCCGAGGCTATCCGCATGACCGGGGCGCGTCAGGTGGATGTCTCTTCCGGGGTAGAGGCAGCGCCGGGGCAAAAAGACGCTGAATTGATCGCCAGATTTACAACTGCCGCCCTGTCGGCCCCTCCCGTTGTGACCCGCTAACAATACGGCAGACAAGGGCCTGGTTGGTGGCAGGGTCGCCGCAGCAGAGCGGTGCCACGCCACCAACCGGGCCCTTGTGGCGTCTTGGTGGGGAAATTTCGGGCCCGTGCAGAATCCTGCAGCCTCTCTCTTTACCCGCCGCCGCCTGCGCGATAGTCATATTGAGCGCTGCGACAAAGGGAAAACCCATGGCAAACGATCTGTTCAACAGCTTTATGAATGGCCCCGACGAAAAGGGTCGCTTTGGCATCTTTGGGGGGCGGTTTGTCTCGGAAACCTTGATGCCGCTTATTCTGAGCCTGGAAGAAGAATACAACCGTGCCAAGGATGACCCAGGCTTCTGGGCCGAGATGGACGATCTGTGGCAGCACTATGTCGGCCGTCCCAGCCCGCTGTATCATGCCGAACGGCTGAGCGCCCATCTGGGCGGTGCCAAGATCTACATGAAGCGCGATGAGCTGAACCATACAGGCGCGCATAAGATCAACAATGTGCTGGGCCAGATTCTGCTGGCGCGGCGCATGGGCAAAACCCGCATCATTGCCGAAACCGGTGCCGGGCAGCACGGGGTGGCCACCGCCACTGTCTGTGCCAAGTTTGGCTTGAAATGTGTAGTTTACATGGGCGCGCATGATGTGAAGCGTCAGGCTCCCAATGTGTTCCGCATGCGCCTGCTGGGCGCCGAGGTGATCCCGGTGACATCGGGCCGTGGCACCCTGAAGGATGCCATGAATGACGCATTGCGCGACTGGGTGACCAACGTCAACGATACCTTCTATTGCATCGGCACCGCCGCAGGCCCGCATCCCTATCCGGCCCTGGTGCGTGATTTCCAGTCGATCATCGGCAAGGAAGTGCGCTGGCAGCTGGCGGAGCAAGAGGGCGAAGGTCGTCTGCCAGATACGCTGATTGCTGCAATTGGTGGCGGTTCGAACGCAATTGGCCTGTTCCATCCTTTCCTGGATGACAAATCCGTCAATATCATCGGGGTCGAAGCTGGCGGCAAAGGCGTTGATGACCGCATGCAGCATTGTGCCTCTCTTACCGGGGGTCGCCCCGGTGTGCTGCACGGCAACCGCACCTATCTGCTGCAGGATGACGACGGCCAAATTCAGGAAGGGTTCTCAATCTCGGCTGGGCTGGATTATCCCGGTATCGGCCCCGAACATTCCTGGCTGCATGATACGGGGCGGGCGAAATATGTCTCGATTACCGACAAGGAAGCGCTGGAGGCATTCCAGCTGTCCTGTGCGATGGAAGGTATCATTCCGGCACTGGAGCCCAGCCATGCGCTGGCCCATGTGATGAAGATCGCGCCGGATCTGCCTGCGGACCATATCATCGTGATGAATATGTGTGGCCGTGGTGACAAGGATGTCTTTACCGTGGCCAAACACCTGGGCTTTGACATGTCTGATACCGAAGAAGGCCGCACCTTCGAGGACTAATGGCGTCAGCCAAATCAGGACAAGTGGCAGGCCGATCCAGAATACCGGGTCGGCCTTTATCGTGGTCAGGCCTCGTGCAGGACGGTTTCGAAGCCTTCAAACTGCGGGTGGCCCAGGATTGGGCTTTCGCCTTCGCGTTTGCCGACGTTGCGATGCGAGGCTCGGAATTGTTCCGATTTCGTCCAGGCTTCAAAATCATCGCGGCTGTCCCAGATCACATGGCTGGAATACAGGCGGTGATCCTCGTTTTCGGGTCCTTTCAGAAGGCGAAACTCGCGAAATCCCGAAAGTTCTTTGAGGTGGGATTCGCGGGATTTCCAGATTTGTTCAAAATCTTCTTCGCGCCCGAGGCGAATTTTAAAACGATTCATAGCGATAAAGCTCATGGCCGGTCTCCTAGTATATGGGGGAAAGGCTGGCGTTGAACGGTCGAGGGAGGACCGGGCAGCTGGCGACAGTGGTGGATAGCGGCAAACCCGCCGCCAGGTCAATTGCCGAGATCACGCTTTAGGCGGTTGCCAAAGGCGGCAGGGCGGGCAGGCCTGGCCTATTGAAGGTTACGCTGTCCGGGGGGCTGCACATCATGGGCCTGCAACAGGGCCATGGGGATGACGTCCAGTGCGCGTAGGTGGGTAGCCGCCAGCACGACGAGCGGCGCGCAGCCTTCGTCTACGGCCTGCAAGAAACGGCTGGCACAGAGACACCAGCGATCGCCCGGCTTCAACCCGGCAAAGCCGTATTCGGGGCGCGGCGTTGACAGATCGTTGCCGACATATTTTGAAAAGGCCAGAAACTCGGCCGTCATCACCGCGCAGACGGTATGGCTGCCCTGGTCTTGAACGCAGGTATTGCAATGGCCATCCCGAAAGAAGCCGGTACGCGGGGCATGCGAGCAGGGCTCTAGTGCCCCGCCCAGCACATTGAGGCTGGGATCTGGTGTCATACCGTGTAGCTTACAGTATCTGCGCTAGTTTTCGAAACATTTCGACATTGGCAGCGCTGACACCTGGATCGCGGAACTTGCGGTCGGCGGCGGTGCTGACAATGACCACATTCCGTGTCTGGTCGATATAGATATATTGTCCGTAGACGCCACGTGCCAGGAACTCTCCGTCATGGGCACCAACCGGGATCCACCATTGATACCCATAGCCGATCTTGCCGGGTTTTGTCGGGGCAGAGGCGGCGGTGGAGACCTCAACCCAATCGCGCGGCACCACCTGCTGCCCATTGTAGCGGCCTTGCTGTTCGATCATCAGCCCAAAGCGGGCATAGTCGCGCGTGGTGATATTCAGCCCGCCCAGAACAAAGGCGACCCCCTGCCCATCGGTGACATAGTAGAGGTCCTGTTCGAGCCCGAGGGGGGCGATGATCTTGTTCTGCAGCAGCGTTGCAATGCTCTGCCCGGTGGCACCGCGTATCACCATGCCAATCACATGCGTGTCGATAGAGACATATTGCCAGGTCTCACCGGGGGCGGCGAAGGTCTCGGTGAGGTCGGCGGCAAACTGATCCAATGTGCCGCCCAGGGCGACCTCGCGGCCCATGCGGTTGATATCAGAATCATAATCCAGATAGTCTTCATCAAAGGTGACGCCGCTGGCCATATTCAGCACATTTCGGATCGACGCACCGTCGTAGGCGCTGCCGATCAGCTGCGGCGCATATTTTGTGACGGGGTCGTCGATTGATCCAATGGCACCTTCCTCAAGCAGCACCCCAAACAGCGCCGAAAGATAACTTTTGGCCACCGACCAAGAGATGCGCCGGTCATCTGGATTTGTATCAAGGTGATAGCTCTCGTGGCGGATCTCTCCATCCTTCAGAACCAACAAAGAGGTCACGGCGCGTGTCTCTATCCAGTCCGGCGTGGTGGCGGGCAGGGTCATTTCAGGCCCCTGTGGCAGCGGGCTGACGGGGCCGGTGCCGCGCAAAACCGGTGTGGTCAGGAAGGCCGCATCCATGTTGGAAAAATTGGCCACGATCTTTTCGGCGGAAAACAGTGAGTTCACCGCCCAGAGCCGCAGGATCTGTTCCCGCTTCCAGATGCCAAACCCGGCCAGCAGAATGGCCACGACGGCGAGCATGCGCAGCAGGCGTTTGAGCTGTTTTTTCATTATTGGGCCTCCTCAGATCACAAACCTAGACCGCGTAGGGGCGCGATAGGAAGCATGACATGGCGGCAGGCAGTTATTTGAACTTGTCGACGAGCCGTTCCAGGGGCGAGCGGCTGTCTGGCGCTGGATTAGCATCCGCTGCCTTGTCTTGCGGCCCTGCGGGTGAGTCAGTGGGTGCTTTTTGGGCGGGCTGCTGGCCGGGTTTTGCGGGCGCAGGCTGATTTTTTACGGGTTTGGAACCGGTGGAACTGCGCGGCGGCGCCACCCGCAATGACACGGCATTCATGAATTTTCCGCCATCCCCGGCGGCCAGGGCCGCCGCCCCATCTGAAATACCAAGCAGTAGATCACCCAGCCAGGCTTCATCAGCCTTGGGAAAGTCGCGCAGGACATAGCCGGCAACTGCGTCCTTGTGGCCGGGATGCCCAACGCCCAGGCGCACCCGGCCATAATCGGCCCCGATATGGGAATGCAGCGAGCGCAGCCCATTGTGGCCGGCATGGCCGCCGCCCT
This sequence comes from Pseudophaeobacter sp., assembly GCF_048267565.1. Lineage (NCBI taxonomy): Bacteria > Pseudomonadati > Pseudomonadota > Alphaproteobacteria > Rhodobacterales > Roseobacteraceae > Pseudophaeobacter > Pseudophaeobacter sp. The sequence goes on from NZ_JBLWXG010000004.1 coordinate 171,556, forward strand.
GTTTTACCCGGCATTTCCCCGGTGCCAGATCCAGCTCATCATGCAGTACGGTGACATCCTGGCTGGTCAGCTTGTAAAACCGCATCGCCTCTCCGACTGCCTGGCCCGACAGGTTCATAAAGGTCTGGGGTTTCATCAGTAAAACCTTGGTACCACCCAATGTGCCCTCGCAAATCAGAGCTTGGAATTTGGCTTTCCAGGGGCTGAACCCATGGTCAGAGGCAATTTGATCCAGGGCCATAAAGCCGATGTTATGGCGGTTGCGGGCATATTTGTCGCCTGGATTGCCGAGCCCAACAAAGAGTTTCATAGCCTGTCTCGTCTCACATTGATCTGGTGGTGCCGCCCCTGGATGATACGCCCGGCGTTCGGGTCATTGGTCCTTGTGGGGCAGCGCTGGTTTGGGCTGCTACATGACCTGTTTGGGGCCGGAAATCCAGTGCCCTGTGTCGCAGGCTACCCTGCGCAGCAAGGCCCAAGGCCGAGACCGGCAATCAGATGCGTGGGCAGCGGCTCTCTGGGCGGAGGAGGTAGGTCTCTTTTTGTGACAAGAACTGGCGCGGGACCGGATCTGATATGGTCTCGCCGCAAAACTGTGGCGCGTCAAAATTGAAACCACGCAATATCCGAAACAGCAGCCGTCTGCGCAGGCGTGCCTCTTCCTGTTCTAGGGGATCCAACATTTTACTCACCTAAATTCTTCTCACTCCGGGTCCGAGTATGGCTGGCAAAAGCAAAGGAACGGTTTGCGCGCTACGGCTTCGTCAGGGGGCTGTGTCGTGTTCGGTGCCGTTTTTGCGCAGATTTTATCGGTTGAGCGCCGCAGAGCCGGGCTGCGCAAGGCGGGGCAGGGCTGAGGCATAGGCCGCGACAAAAAAAACGGGGCCCCGAAGGACCCCGTTTCATCCTCTCCCATGGGGAAGAGAAACTTATTCTTCAGCTGCTTCGGCAGCTTCGTCGCCTGCATCTTCGTCTTCATCGCCTGCAGCAATGCCGCCGGGGGCTGCAATGTTTGCAATAACGAAGTCACGGTCGATGGTTGGGCGTGCACCTTTGGGCAGCTCGATCGACGAGATGGTGATAACATCGCCGATGACGCTGTTCGCCAGATCAACGGTCAGCTTCTCAGGGATATCGCCTGCGGTCACAACCAGTTCGACTTCGGGACGAACCACGGCCAGCATGCCGCCTTTTTTGACGCCAGGGCAGGTATCTTCGTTGAGGAATTCAACCGGGATGAACAGGTTGATCTTCGACGTCCGGCGCAGGCGCATCAGGTCGAGGTGGGTTGGCAGATCTTTGACAACATCACGCTGAACGTCGCGGCAAATCACGCGTACGTCTTCCTGGCCTTCAACTTTCAGGTTCCACAGGGTGGACTTGAACTTGCCGGCCTTCAGCTTTTTCAACAGAACGTTGAACGGGATCTGGATCGAAAGTGGATCTGTATCACCACCGTAAACAACACCAGGAACCATGCCAGCACGACGTGCTGCGCGAGCGGCGCCCTTGCCCGTCCCCGCACGTTCCTCGGCGACGAGATCAGGAATCTCTTTTGCCATTTGAATTCTCCAATATATCTATGCGGGGTGCCTCCAAGGCTGTCACCCCACGTGAAGGCCTGCCCTTACAGGGGATTTCGGGGTTTCGCAAGGGGCAGTTCGCAGGGCCCCGGGATTGGGGGCGCCGCCCCCCGGCCTGCGGCCTCCCCCCGGGATATTTGCGGCCAAATGAAGTCGGCAGCCAAATGAAACCGACCGATATGTGATGCGTCGCCCAGAAGCCGCCCTTAACCAGAGCTTTTGCCGAGTTGCAAGCCGGGGCAAACAGCAGGGGCTAAGGGAAGTGTTAAAGCCAGCAGGCTAGTCTTGCGCCAGTGTTCAATCCCTGGAGGCTGCTGAGGTGCTGCGTCTGATTTCCCTGTTCTTGCCAACGGTGATTCCCTCTTGGCGGTTTTTCAATACGGTGGCGCCTTCGCCTCGGATTGAATTTCGCCTGATTGAGCCAGGCCAAAGCGCGGCCCATGCGGTTGGCGGCTGGCAAGAGGACCGCCCCCGGCCGCAGCATTTGCGCCTGTGGCAGATGCTGCAGCGGATGTTGTGGAACCCGCAATGGAACGAACAGCTTTATCTGGTCAGCTGCGCGGAACGCCTGATTGAGGCACCAAGCCAGCATAGCATTGATGAAATCAACCATAGGGTCGCTCGATTTCTGCCCCAGGGGGCTCAGGAGTTGCAATTTCGCCTGGTGTTTCTGTCGCGAGAAGGCGCGCGGATTGTAAAGCTGGTGGAATATGAAAGCAGGCCGGTGCCGTTGGCCCAGATACAGGAGGGCCCGATTTGAGCGGGATCTTGTTTCTGGAGCAGGGGCTGACGGCAGCCCAGGCGATGGGCTGGATACAGCTGTTCCTGGCCTTTGCCATTGCCCAGCAAAGCCTGGAGCACCTGGCGCTGGGAGGGGTAGCACTGCGGGATCGGGTGACCTTTGTGTCGCGGCTGCTGCTGTGTCTCGGGCTGGCGTTTGGGCTTGGTGGTGGCTGGCCGGTCTGGGGGCTTTGGGGACTCGGCCTGGCGATGCTCTGGCGGTATCAGGGGCCTTATAACGGCGGCAGCGACAAGATGACGATGCTGATCCTCAGCTGTCTGAGCCTGGCGCATCTGTCGCCGACAGTCTTTTGGCAAGAGATGGCGCTGTCCTATCTGGCGGTGCAACTGCTATTGTCTTATTTTGTCTCGGGCTGGGTCAAGGTGATCAATCCCGAATGGCGCAGCGGCAGCGCCCTGCGCGATGTCTTTCGCTTTTCCGCCTATCCGGTGAGCGAAGCGCTGCGCGGCCTGGCCGAGCGACGGCGCTTTTTATGGATCATGGGCTGGGCGGTCATCCTGTTTGAACTGGTCTTCCCGCTGGCCCTGTTGAACCCCATCGCATTGAAGCTGGCACTGCTCGGCGCGGCGGGGTTTCATTTGTCCAACGCCTGCTTTTTTGGTCTGAACCGGTTTTTCTGGATCTGGCTTTGCGCCTATCCGGCCCTGATCTGGTTTCAGGACCGGATATTCTGATCCGGCTTGGCCGTTATTCCTGCCAGGAGCCTTCAAAGTCACTGGGGATCAGCAGGTTGTGGCGGCCAAGATCGCTGACATTTCGTTCGCCACAGAGTGCCATGGTGGTGTCCAGCTCTTTGCTGATCACTTCTAGGGCGGTGGTGACGCCCTGCTGGCCCATGGCACCCAGCCCGTAGATATAGGCGCGTCCGATCATGGTGCCGGTGGCCCCCATGGCCAGCGCCTTCAGTACGTCCTGACCAGAGCGAATACCGCTGTCCAGTATTACCTCGATGTCGCCCCCTACGGCATCCAGGATCTGTGGCAGCATTCTGATCGAGCTGAGCGCCCCGTCCAACTGTCGACCGCCATGGTTGGAGACCACAATAGCATCGGCCCCTACTTTGACGGCCATCTTGGCGTCTTCGGCATCGAGGATCCCTTTCAGGATCACCTTGCCGCCCCACATTTCTTTTAGTTTGGCGATTTTGCCCCAGTCCAGCGACAGGTCAAATTGTTCCGCCGTCCATGCCCCCAGTGAAGAGGCATCCGATATGCCCTCGACATGGCCGACAATATTGCCAAACTCGCGCCGCTTGGCCCCCAGCATCTGCAGGCCCCAGGTCCATTTTGTCATCAGGTTGGCGATTGTCTTTGGGGTCAGTTTCGGGGGGGCAGAGAGGCCGTTTTTCAGATCTTTGTGCCGCTGGCCCAGAATCTGCAGATCAAGCGTGATGACAAGGGCAGAACATTTTGCATCCTTGGCGCGTTGGATCAGGCGGCGTACATAGTCTTCGTCCGTCATGGTGTAGAGCTGAAACCAGAAGGGTTTATCCGTGGCTTCGGCAACGTCTTCGATAGAGTTGATCGACATGGTCGAAAGGGTATAGGGGATGCCAAAGGCGGCAGCAGCCTTGGCGGCTTTGATTTCACCATCAGCGTGTTGCATGCCGGTCAGGCCAACCGGGGCCAGGGATACCGGCATGGTGACGTCTTGGCCAAGCATCTGACCCTTGGTTGAGCGCCCGGACATATCCACCGCAACGCGCTGGCGCAGGCGAATTTTTTCAAAGTCAGAGCTGTTTTCGCGAAAGGTCTGCTCGGTCCAGCTTCCGCTTTCGGTATAGTCAAAAAACATCCGCGGCACTCGCCGTTCATAGATGCGTTTCAGGTCCTGAATATTGGTGATTACCGGCACGGATTAGCCCTCGCTATGATGTGGTAAGTTTTCCTTACCAATTATTGAGGACTGCTGCAACACTGCAGAAGGGCGGCAGTTATGACACAAAAAGCCGCACCAGGCGGCGCGGCTTCTGATGATGTGGACCTCAGCGGCAGGTGGTGACAGTTGCACCGCTAAGGTTCTGTTCACCCTCGGTGGGCGCCCTCTGCCAGGGATTTGACAAAATCCAGAACCTCGGCGGTGGGTTTGCCTGCACCGATCTGGCTGACGATGGCGCTGCCAACAACGGCCCCATCGGAAATAGAGGCGATGTTCTGCGCCTTTTCAGGGGTATTGATGCCAAAGCCGACAATCACGGGCAGATCGGTTGCCGCCTTGATGCGGGCGACTTCGGGGCCAACATCGCCGGCCTGGGCTTCGGCAGAGCCGGTGATGCCCGTGACGGAGACATAATAAACAAAGCCAGAGGTATTTTGAAGCACGGTGGGCAGTCGCTTGTCATCCGTGGTGGGGGTGGCCAGGCGGATAAAGTTCAGCCCTGCCTTTTGCGCTGGAATGCACAGTTCCTCGTCTTCTTCGGGGGGCAGATCCACCACGATCAGCCCGTCAATACCCGCAGCTTTGGCATCGATCAAAAATTTCTCTACACCGCGGTTATAGATGGGGTTGTAGTAGCCCATCAATACAATCGGGGTGGTGTCATCGCCCTTGCGGAATTCGGCGGCCATCTGCAGCGTTTTTTCCAGGGTCATGCCGCCATCAAGCGCGCGCTGACCGGCCAGCTGAATGGTGGGGCCGTCTGCCATCGGATCGGTGAAGGGCAGGCCCAGTTCGATGATGTCGACGCCTGCGGCGGGCAGGCCCTTCACCAGTTCTAATGCGCTGTCATAATCGGGGTCACCAGCCATGACATAGGACACAAAGGCCTTTTTGCCGGCGGCTTTGAGTTCGGCGAATTTTGCGTCAATACGGGTCATTGTCGGGCCTCTTGCAACTTATCGCTCTGGTGTGCCGAAACTTGCCCGGGAAATCAATCCCGCTGCCCAGGCCAAATTGCGCTTTGCGTAAATTGGCCCAAGGTGGCACCGTCCCTAGCTCAGCGGAATATGCCAGCGCAGGGTCACCGCATTGACGCCTGGATTGATATATCCGGTCGAGGCATTTGATTTGTGGCTTAGCCCAAGCGACAGGCCCTTGCCGTTGTTGAAACGCTTGCCAACCGCGATCTGGCTGCGGATTTCAAAGGTAGAGCCGAGCTCGTTCAGCTGGATGGCTTCGACATAGGCGCCGGGTAAAACGCTTGCCTCGATGAACCAACTGTTTTGCAGGGTCCATTTGCCACTGACACCGACCCCCAGAAAGGCATCCCCGGTTTCGACCACTTCGATGGCGCCAGCGAGGTGGGTGGAAAAGATCCGGCCCTCGTAAAAAGGAGTGTGCGTATATTCAAGCGCAAGCAATGCGCCATCCTGGGCGCCATTGTGCGAATAGTCGGTATAGCCCGCGCCAAGAACGATCTCTTGGCCCGTAACAGCACTTGCAAGCCCGGTAGCCAAAGCTGCAGACAATAGTATCGTTGTTTTCATTGCTTTCCTCAATCGTCCTGGAACCTGGAATGAAATAGGATCTTCTTCTCAATATGAAACCTGCGCACACGCAGATGCGACGTTGCGTGATGGTATATCAAGACCTCCCCATATCACTCTGAACAGGAGCAAGACGTCAAGTTGCCTTGCGCCGGAGGGCAATGCTGCCTAGAAGCCATTCCCAAGTGGCATCAGGAGGCCGATATGGGCTTTAAAATGGGAATTGTGGGCCTGCCGAATGTTGGCAAGTCGACTTTGTTTAACGCGTTGACCAAAACCGCTTCGGCACAGGCGGCAAATTTTCCGTTCTGCACGATCGAACCCAATGTGGGCGAAGTCGGGGTGCCAGACGCGCGTCTGGATAAGCTGGCTGCGATCGCCGGATCCAAACAAATCATCCCGACCCGGATGACATTTGTTGATATCGCCGGTCTGGTCAAAGGCGCATCCAAGGGTGAAGGTCTGGGCAACCAGTTTTTGGCCAATATCCGCGAAACCGATGCAATTGCACATGTTTTGCGCTGTTTTGAAGATGGCGACGTGACCCATGTTGATGGTCGCGTTGATCCGGTTGCCGATGCCGAAACCATCGAAACAGAGCTGATGCTGGCGGATCTCGAAAGCATCGAAAAGCGCCGGGCCAATCTGGTGCGCAAGCTGAAAGGCAACGACAAAGAGGCACAGCAGCAGGAGCGCCTGCTCGCCGAGGCCCAGGCCATGTTGGAAGATGGCAAGCCTGCACGCCTGGTCGAAGTGGATGAAGACGACGCCAAGGCCTGGAAGATGCTGCAGCTGCTGTCGACCAAGCCGGTGCTCTATGTGTGCAACGTGGGTGAGTCGGAATCGGTCGCGGGCAACGCACATTCCGCCAAAGTGGCCGAAATGGCGGCGGCGCAGGGCAATTCCCATGTGATTATTTCGGCGCAGATCGAAGAAGAAATCAGCCAGCTCGAATCTGAGGAAGCCCAGATGTTCCTCGACGAGATGGGGCTGGAAGAGGCCGGGCTCGACCGTCTTATCCGGGCAGGTTATGAATTGTTGCACCTGGAAACCTATTTCACCGTTGGCCCCAAAGAGGCCCGCGCCTGGACCATTCGCCAGGGCACCTCGGGGCCGCAGGCGGCTGGGGTCATTCACGGTGATTTTGAAAAGGGCTTTATCCGGGCCGAGACCATCGCTTTTGACGATTTTGTCGCCTGCAATGGTGAACAGGGTGCAAAAGAGGCCGGCAAGATGCGCTCTGAGGGCAAGTCATATGTCGTCAAGGATGGCGATGTCATGCACTTCCTGTTCAACACCTGATCCAGCCATGACCGGGTAAACCCGGTTCTTGCAAAGATATATGCCCGTGCAGCGCCCCTGCGCGGGCGTTTTTGTCTGGGGCCTTGGGCGCTGCGACGGGCCGGGTCTTGCTGGCGCTGCGGCAGAAATGCTAGGCCAGCGCGATCAGCGAGGGGAAAGAGATTCATGGTCAAACTGATTATCGACACAGATCCCGGCATTGATGATGCCATGGCGATCTTTTATGCCGCCGCCGCCCCGGATATCGAGCTGTTGGGGCTGACTACGATCTTTGGCAACGTCACCACAAAGATTGCCACCCGCAATGCGCTGCGCCTGCTGGAAGCGGTTGATCTGGAGCTGCCGGTTGCTGAAGGGGCCGCCGCACCGCTGTCCTTGCCGCCCTTTGCCCCCTCGGCGCAGGTGCATGGCGCGGAAGGGTTTGGCGATATTCCTGCCGCCACCCCCAAGGGGCAGCCCGTGGCGGAAGAGGCTGCCGATTTTCTGATCCGCATGGCGCGGGAATACAAAGGTGAGCTGGTGCTTTGCCCCATCGGACCGCTGACTAATATCGCCCTGGCCATCCAGCGTGATCCTGATTTTGCCCGCAATGTCAAAAGCATCGTCATTATGGGGGGCTCCCTGCGGGAGGGCGGCAATATCACCCCCCATGCCGAGGCCAATATCTATCACGATCCGCATGCGGCGGATGTGGTCTTTGCGGCGGGGGTCAAGCTGGTCATGGTCGGACTGGATGTCACCCACCGAATTCTGTGCACCCCGGATGATTTTGCCAGTATCGCGGGTCAGTCGCCAGAGCTGGGCGGCATGCTGCAAGAAATGTCGGCCTTCTACCTGGCCTTTTATGAAACGGTTGGCAAGCTCGACGGGTGCTCCCTGCATGACCCTGCAGCGGTCATCGCCTGCACCCACCCCGATCTGTTCGAGGTGGAAACCCTGCCCATGCGGGTGTCATGCAGTGGCGAGACCTCTGGCGCGACGCTGGAGGCCGAGGCCGGCACGCGCAAGCCCACCGCCGTATGTATCGGTGTCGATGCCCCGGCGGTGAAATCTCTGTTCCTCAAGCGTCTGGCCTTGCTTCCGTAACGGGCGTTGCCGGGTATCAAGAAGGCTGCGGCCCGCAGGGGGGCGCAGCCTTCGTCATTTCCTGGGGCTACTCCGCCCCCTTTGCTGATAGGGTTAGCCCTGCACGACCTTCTGCACCTGCTGGCCCAGCCCCTCGATGCCAAGCTCCATCTGATCGCCTGGCTTCAGGTAAACGGGCTGCGGTTTCATACCCATGCCAACGCCGGGAGGGGTGCCAGTTGCAATCACATCCCCTGGCTGCAGGCTCATGAAGCGTGACAGATAGGCGACAACATGGGCGACCCCGTAGACCATCGTGGCGGTAGATCCGCTTTGCATACGGGTGCCATTCACATCCAGGTAGAGACTGAGGTTCTGCGGATCCGGCACCTCGTCGCGGGTGACCAGCCAGGGGCCGAGGGGGCCAAAGGTATCGGCGGATTTGCCCTTGGTCCACTGGCCTTCGTGTTTGATCTGATAATCACGTTCGGACAGATCGTTGGCAACGCAATAGCCGGCAACATGGTCCAAGGCCTCGGCCTCGGTGATGTATTTGGCCTCTTTGCCGATCACCACAGCCAGCTCGACCTCCCAGTCGCTGGCCTTTGATCCGCGCGGCAGCTCGATATCGTCGTTGGGGCCACAAATCGCCGAGGTCGCCTTGGCAAAGATGATAGGTTCTTTGGGGACGTCCATGCCAGCCTCGGCTGCGTGGTCGGAATAGTTCAGCCCGATGCAGATGAATTTTCCGGTCTGGCCGACACAGGGGCCAAGCCGGTCTGGTTCAACCGCAGGCAGGCTGGCTGGATCAAGGGCGGCAATTTTTGCCAGCCCAGCCGCGCCCAGCGTATCGCCGGCAATATCGCTCACATGGGCGGACAGATCCCTGACCGTGCCGTTGTCGTCCAGAAGGCCGGGTTTTTCCTGCCCCTTGGGGCCAAATCGTAGCAGTTTCAAAGTTAAAATCTCCATTAAGCGCTTGCCCGCAGGCTCGCGGCTGCAGAGGGGCGGTTTCTCCCTGCAGGGTGGGCAATCAGGTATCTTTTAGCGCGATAGTCGATTTCGTTCAAATGCTTAGGCAGGGTGCGGCGGGCAGGGGGTGCCGTCAGTCTGCGCCTGGTCTTCTTTGTCCCCCTGTTTCGTCAACCAGTCCAGAAAGCACTGGGCGCTGTTGGAAAGGCGGCTGGCGGCGGTGACAAAATAGGCAGTGCCTAGGTCTAGGGTTGCATCGGGCCAGGCCTGCAGGGCGCCGTCCATGACCGCGCGGGTGCTGATTGAACGCCATCCCAGCATCAAACCGCGCCCATCCAGAACCGCCTGGGCGGCCTGCACATAGTTGTTGAAGCTTTGACCTGACAGCCGGGTGCGATGGATGCCGGATTTCCGCAGATAGTCCTCCCATCCGGCCCAGTGCTGATTGTGGGGGCTGCGCACATGGATCAGGCGCGCTTGGTCCAGTCCGATGCCGTCTGCCTGAAGCCGCGCAATCAGCGCCGGTGTGCCAACGGGGTATACCCTTTCGTCAAACAGCTTGTGCGTGCGGCCCTCGCGCCAGCCGCCGGTGCCATAGCGCACCGCGATATCAATGCCAGGGGCCAGGTTGGGCAGATCCGAGGGCGGTGCCTGCACATTGACGGTGATTTCGGGGTGGTGGGCATAAAAGTCGGGCAGTCGGGGCATCAGCCAATAGGTTGCCATGCCCAGGGTGCAGGCCAGGGTTACATGGCGGTCTTCCTGACCATGCATGGCGCGGATGTCCTCCAGCGCGGCGGCGATTTGGCCCAGCCCTTCTCGGGTGGCCCGCGCCAGGATCTCTCCGGCATCGGTCAGCCGTGCTGGGCGGGTGCTGCGATCAAACAGATCGGCACCGGCGTGTCCTTCCAGCGCCTTGAGCGTCTGGCTGACCGCCGGCAGCGTGACATTCAGCCGGGCAGCGGCCTCTCGCATCGACCCCAGGCGCGTGACGGTTTCAAAGGTGGCCAGAAGCCGCAGCGGCGGAAGTGGGTCCATTAGTTTACCTGTGGCTTAATATAGCTTCACTCTATTCGATCTGTTTCAGCTGTGAAACCCATGAGATGTAGCAGGGGAAACCTGTCTGAAAACAAAGTGAGCCAGACCAGATATGAATGTGACTTCCCTGCCGATTGCCGCGCCGATGCTCAAGGAAAAGGGGCTGGAGATTGTGCTGTCCGACGGTGCCAGCCATTACTTCAACTACTATTGGCTGCGGGACAATTGCCCTTCGTCTTTTAACCCTGACACGCGCGAGCGCAGTTTTGATATCTTTCAGCTCGGGGAGCAGCCGCCACGCGCCGCCCTGGCGGAGGTGACGGGCGATGCGCTGGAAATCACCTGGGAAGGAGAGCAGCATGTCAGTCGCTTTCCGCTGGAGTGGCTGGAAGAGGGGTGCCGCGCTGCGCCGCGTTTTGATCCTGCCGACATGCCGCGCCGTGCCTGGTATGGCGATCATTATCCTCAGGTGCCGCGCTTTAGCCAGCCGCAGTTGCTGGCAGATCTGGCGCTGCGGGAAAAATGGATCGAGGCAATGCTGGTGGATGGCTTTACCATCGTGACCGATATGCCCGACAGCGATGACGCGCTGACCGAGACGGCGCAGATGATCGGGCAGGTACGACCAACATTCTTTGGCACCTATTTTGACGTCAAAACCCATATCAACCCAACCAATACGGCCTATACGGCGGCAGCGCTGGAGTTGCACACCGACACTCCGGCGGAAGAGCACGCGCCTGGGATCCAGTTTCTGCATTGCCGCGCCAATACCGTGCAGGGGGGCGGTAGTCTTTATTCTGATGGGGTGGCGGTTGCCAATGATTTCCGCGCCCGTGATCCAGAGGGTTTCAAACTGCTGTCGCAGGTGGATATCCCGTTTTACTGCGAACATGACACCTATGACATGCGGTCGCGCCAACGGGTGATTGAACTTGACCAGCATGGCGCGGTTTCCGGCGTGACGATCAGCCAGCATATGGCGGATATTTTTGATCTGAAGCAAGAGCTTCTGGATGACTATTACCCGGCGTTCTGCCGTTTTGGCCGGATGCTGCAGGAAGAGAAGTACATGATGCAATTCGTCATGCAGGCGGGCGAGTGCATGGTGTTTGACAACCACCGCATCGTGCACGGGCGCGCGGCCTATTCGGCCACCAGCGGCGACCGGTATCTGCGCGGTTGCTATACGGATCGCGCCGAGATGCGCTCGACCTATCGCGCCCTCGTCAGCGAAGGGCGGTTCAAGGCATGAGCGCACCAACAGCAGAGGCCGCAGGAGCGGTTGCCCTGCGCGAGGATCTCGCGGCGGCCTTTCGCATCTGTCACCAGATGGGCTGGAGCGAAAGCGTCGGCAATCACTTTAGCGCCGCGACATCACCGGATGGGCAGCAGTTTCTGCTGAATCCGCGCTGGCAGCATTTTGCCACGATCCAGCCCGACGACCTGTTGCATCTGGATGGCGCAGATGACGCGGCGCTGGAGCGGCCCAATGCCCCTGATGCCTCTGCCTGGTGCGTGCACGGGGCCCTGCACCGGTGCAATCCGGCTGCGCGGGTGATCCTGCATTGCCATACGCCCTATGCCACCGCGCTGTCCTGTCTGGCTGATCCAACGATTGTGCCAATCGATAACAACACGGCGCGGTTTTATGGCCGTACGGCCTATGATCTTGCCTTTGGCGGGATCGCTGATGCCGCCGAAGAGGGGGCTCGCCTGGCAGAGGCTCTTGGGGATAAGGCGGTGCTGGTGATGGGCAATCACGGGGTGACGGTTGTCGGGCAAACCGTGGCGGATGCCTTTGAGGATCTGTACTTCTTTGAAAAGGCGGCGCAGACGCTGATCCTGGCGCGATCCAGCGGCACACCGCTTGCGGTGCTCTCGGATGCGGTGGCGCAGAACACGGCTGATGGCTGGCGGGCCTACCAGGGCATGGCGGCGTGTCACTTTGCATTTCTAAAGTCCCAGCTACCGCAGTAAGGCAGAGAGGCGGGCGGAATTCGCCCGCCTCCAGTGGCTGGTATATTAACACATGGGTTGATTTGTGACTTGGCAGTTGACTGGCGGCAACGGCGCGGGTTGCCGTCAGAAGTGGGATCGGCTACGAGCTGAGATTGTTATGTCATAACGTAACGAATCAATTGGGCTAGAAGCTCCCCACTTGGATGGAGACACATATGCCGCTTCCCCTCGCAAAACAGATCCGCGCCCTGGCTGTTGCTAGCTTGACCACTGGCACCCTGGTTGCAGTTCCCCTTTCGGCGGGTGCCGAAACCGGGAGTGACAGTGCCCAAGCTAGCACGCATAGCCATAGCCATAGCCATAGCCATGACCACTCGCACGCTGCAGAAGAGATCTCCAAAGGTTACTTTGACGATGCCCAGATCAAGGCCCGTGCCCTGTCTGATTGGGCCGGAGATTGGCAATCAGTCTATCCCTTGTTGCAGAGTGGCGCGCTGGATGGCGTGATGCAGCACAAGGCAGAGCACGGGGATAAAACCGCCGAGGAATACAAGGCATATTATTCCACAGGATATGCCACAGATGTGGAACGGATCCTGATTAAAGGCGACAACGTCACCTTTTTCAGTCAGGGTGGGGCGGTGCAGGCCCAATATGCAAATGATGGCTATGAGGTGCTTACCTACAAAAGGGGCAATCGCGGGGTGCGCTTTGTCTTTGCCAAGGTCAGCGGCGATGAGGCTGCCCCTGCCTTCTTCCAATTCAGCGACCACCGGATCGCCCCGTCCAAATCAGATCACTTCCATCTCTATTGGGGCGATGACCGCGCCGCCTTGCTGGAGGAGCTGACGAACTGGCCGACCTATTATCCCGCCGGGCTGACCGCCGCCGATGTCGCGGCGCAGATGCAGGCACACTAACCTGCTGGACAGGGCCGCGTCCGGGCTTGCCCGGCGTGGCCATCCACACCGGGGCGGCCCCTAGCGCCCCCGGTAGGCCATCAGGTCAGGCAACAGGCAGTACAGTTTTATCCCCCAGGAAAAAGGGCGGGGGAAATCGGTGCGAAACCTGCGGGACTGCATGGCGCTGAGGACCTGCTGAGCAGCCGAAGTCGCCGTCATCAGCATCGGCATTTTGAAAGTATTTTTGTCGGTCAATCGCGTTTTGATGAAACCGGGGTTTATCAGCCTCACGGTAATGCCACTGCCCTTTAGATCATGGCGCATGGTTTCGGCCAGGCTGATCAGGGCAGCTTTGCTTGCGCCATATCCGATGGCATTTGGCAGGCCGCGGTAACCGGCCAGGGATCCGATCAGGGTAATATCGCCGTGCCCCTGTGCGACAAAGCGGGGCATGATTTCGCCAAGCACCCGGAGGGCGCCGATGAAATTGACATCGGCCATCTGCAGGACGGAGTCTGCCTGCCAGTCCTGGGTCGCCATCGGCTCGTAGGCTCCGGCATTGTAGATCACACCGTCCACAGGGCCCAATTCAGCGCATGTGCGGCGTACGGCAGTTGCATCGGTCACATCCATTGGCAACGCCCTGGCTTGCGTCAGCTCTTGGGTCAGGGCTGCCAGTTTACTGGTACTGCGGGCCGACAGCACCAAGCGCGCCCCGGCCTGGTCCAGTTGCACTGCCAGTTCACGGCCGAGGCCCTCGCTGGCACCTATCAGCCAATATGTTTTTCCCGCCAGTGGCATGTTTGCCTCATTCATCCAGGTTTTTGCTGGCTGTCATCGGTGACAGCCCGGGGGGCGGTGTTTTCAGAAAAGGTGCCCGTTTCAGATATAGGATCAGGGCCTGCCAATAGATCAGGAAAACCACACGAGCCGCCCCAAAGGGACGCCGTAGCGCAGCCCAGAGCAATGAGCGATCCGTTGCAGGTTTGCGTTTTCCTGCCAAGGTCGCCAGCACACCCTGATCGCCATTCTGATAGTGGATGCGGACATTCAACTGATCTTTGGTGAAGCCAAAGTTGAATCTGTATTCGCCTGCGACCTGCTGGAAGGGCGAGACGTGCATCGCCTTGCGGGCGCAGAGCACCTGTTCAAATGTGATGGGGGTAAACCCCTCGTGGGCACAGAAGTAGCAGTGGCGGTGACCAAATGTATTGTTCACCTCGGCAACAAAGGCACATACTTTTTCGTCAAGCAGGGCGACCCAGAAACTGACAGGATTGAATTGAAACCCCAAGAAGCTCGGCTGGGTAACCAACAGTAGCTGCGCTTGGTCCAGGGGGAAACCCTGTTCAGCCAGCACCTGGCGAAACCAGTTGACGCCCCGGCCTTGGCCGCGCGGACCGCCGTGGTGGCGATCCCACAAAGACCAGAGATTGAAGCGATTGTGCGACAGCAGACGTACAGGCAGGTGTCCAGAGGTCGGGGAGAGGTCGCTCACGACAAAATCAACGCCATAGTGAAAGGCGTTGTGCAGCGCGCCACGGCGGCGGTGAAATGTCCTGGCCTGAATGTGATCAATCATACAATGCCTACGTGTTCTGGGCTGTCACGGATCACTCTTTCTGACATTTGCAAAAGAAAATCTGATCCGTTTGATAGGCACCACCGTAACACCCTGAGAACGATAAGCGAATGAGGTAGGCATGCTTGACCAGACACGGGGCCCTAGAAAAAGAATTGCGGTCGTTGGCGGGGGGATATCGGGGCTATCGGCTGCATACTATCTTTCTGCCTATCACGACGTGACGCTGTTTGAGGCGGACGATCGCTTGGGGGGGCATGCAAGAACCGTCTTGGCTGGCAAGAATGGGGATCAGCCGGTTGATACCGGCTTTATCGTCTTCAACTATGCGACCTACCCGTATTTGACCCGCTTGTTTCATGATCTGAACGTGCCGGTGATGAAAAGCGACATGAGCTTTGGCGTCAGCATGGACAATAGCGGGTTGGAATATGGGCTGAACGATCTGCGCTCTATCTTTGCCCAAAAACGCAATCTGGCCCGGCCAGAGTTTTATGGCATGATTGCTGATATCGTGAAGTTCGGAAAGAACGCGGAAAGCGCCGCGCATCACGATGACATCACGATTGGGGACCTGGTGAAGGAGCTGGGGCTGGGGACTTGGTTTCGAGACAAGTATCTCATGCCGATGTGTGGTGCGATCTGGTCAACGCCGGTTGGTGATGTAGATGCTTTCCCGGCGAAATCCTTGGTGCGGTTTTTTCGCAATCACGCCCTGCTGGCCGGAACTGGAAAGCACCAATGGTGGACGGTGAAAGGCGGCAGTATTGAATATGTTCGTCGGCTGCAGGCTGCCTTGCTGGCGCGCGGCTGTACCCTGCGCATAGGGGCCCCGGTCCGGGCGGTTCAACGGTCTGATCTGGGGGTTTCAATTACCTGCGATGGGGCAACAGAGGCGGGTTTCGATGAACTGATCCTTGCCTGTCATTCGGATCAGGCCTTGGCCATTCTGGGGCAGGGGGGCGCAGTGGGCGCGGGGGCAACAGAGCTGGAGGCTCAGGCGCTTGGTTCCATAAGCTATCAGCCCAATACCGCAGTGTTGCACTGCGATGTCACACAGATGCCAAAGCGCCGTGCCTGTTGGTCCAGTTGGACCTACAGAGCCGAGGCCGACACGGCCAGTGTGACCTATTGGATGAACAAATTGCAGGGAATTCCTGAACAAGATCCGTTGTTTGTGACCCTCAATCCAGCAAACTCCATCCAGAATAGTAAGATTTATGATAGGGTAGAGTTTGCACATCCCGTGTTTAACCGGGCGGCATTGCAGGCCCAAAAGACCCTGCGCCACATACAGGGGCAAAATCGCACCTGGTTTGCCGGGGCCTACAATCGGCACGGCTTTCATGAGGACGGCATCGCCAGCGCGATGCGCATTGTGCAGCAAATGACTACAGTATCGATAGAGAAGGGATCCAATTATGCGCATCACGGACAAAGCCCTAAAAACGCAATTCCTGTCGATCTGCGAACGTCTGCATGAGGGGCGGCTGACCCTGCGCACGCCGGATGGTGCGCGCTATGAATTTGGTAACTCCGGGCCGCAGGCCGAGATGAATATTCGCGATTGGTCGGCAATTTCCGCCATGGCAGCGCATGGTCAGGTCGGTCTGGGCGAAGCCTACGTGCATGGGCTCTGGGACACGCCGTCGATAGAGGGGCTGGTGAGTCTGGCCATGCTGAACCGCGACAATCTGGGCGCTTATGACAAGGCGAGCCGCCTCAGCAGCCTGAAGTACCGGCTGTTGGATACGGTGCTGCGTGCGAACTCGCGTAGCGGCGCACGTAAGAATATTCGGGCGCACTATGACGTGGGGAATGAATTCTATCAGCTTTGGTTGGACGAGGGCATGACCTATTCGTCCGGTCTCTTTGCGGGTGGAGATGACGATCTGGGCTCCGCACAGCGCCGCAAGAACAGCCGTGCCCTGTCACGATTGAATGATGGCGAACAGGTTCTGGAAGTTGGCTGTGGCTGGGGCGGCTTTGCCGATCACGCTGCCTCCGAGGGGCGCAACGTCACCGGCATCACCATCTCACGCAACCAGCACAGCTATGCTGAATGTCGCCTGGATGGACGGGCTGAAATCCAACTGCGGGACTATCGCGATGTCCATGGGCACTATGACAACATCGTTTCCATCGAGATGATCGAAGCCGTCGGCGCCCGTTACTGGCCGAGCTATTTTTCCATGCTCAAGCGCAACCTGGCCGAAGATGGCCGGGTTTTATTGCAGGCGATCACAGTTCAAGACAGTTTCTTTGCCGCCTACAAGAGTTCGTCTGACTATATCCGCCAGTATGTTTTCCCCGGTGGGATGCTGCTGTCGGACAGCGTGATCGCCGCCCAGGCGCAACAGGCGGGGCTGCGTGTGCGGGACAGTTTTTCCTTTGGTGAAGATTATGCACGCACCTGCCGTATCTGGGCAAAGCGGCTGGTTGCACAGCGCGCGCGTATTCTGGACATGGGGTACTCCAACAGCTTCTTTCGCAATTGGCAGTACTATCTGGAAATCTGCGCTGCCTCTTTTGCCATCGGCCATACCAATGTTGTGCAGGTGGAACTCGACCATGCATAGAATGCGGGGCAGAACGCGCCTGTACGCTGTCCGGCAGGGCGGGCGCGGGGTGCATCCTGCATTTCGGCGGCAGTGGCAAGCTTTGGGTGGCGTTAGGCAGGGGCTTGCCCGTCAGAACAGTGGGGCATGCCGTTGACGCGCGAACCGGTGAGCCAGAGCCTGCTTTACCCGCGCGTCAGTCTCTATGCCCTGATGTTGGCCGCGGCGGGTATTCCGCTTTACATCCATTTGCCGCGGTTTGCCTCGGTCAATCTGGGGATTGGTCTGGGCACGGTTGGCGTGATCCTGATGGGGATCAGGCTGATTGATCTGGTGCAGGACCCATTGATCGGATGGGCGCTGGATCGTTGGGCGCGGGCGCAGCGGGTCTTTGCGGCTGCGGCGGCCCTTGGCCTGGCTTTTGGCTTCCCCGCTCTGTTCATGCTGCAACCCGGAGAAGGCATCACGTTTCGGCTCACCCTGGTTTTGGTCTTGCTGTTTTCCGCCTACAGCCTGGGCATGATCCTGCTGTACGGACGCAGTGCGATGCTGGCCAAACAGGCAACCACTGCCGAGATCACCCGCATGGCGGCCTATCGTGAAGGCGGGATGCTGCTGGGGGTGGTTTTGGTGGCGATTGCGCCGACGCTCCTTGTCTTGCTGGGGGCTTCGGCGCAGGGCTATCCGGCGCTGGGGTGGGGCCTTGGCACTTTGGCCTTGATGACGGCGGTCCTGGCGCGCAGCATCTGGCGACGTCCGGTGCAGCTTGGCACCGCGTTGAACCTGCAAGGCCTGGCAACCTCCGGTGCCGCCCGCCTGTTGCTTTTGGCGCTGATCAACAGCCTGCCTGTCGCGATCACATCAACTCTGTTTTTGTTTTTTGTCGAAGACAGGCTCGATCTTGCAGACCAGTCGGGCCTTTTGCTGCTGCTCTTCTTTGCATCTGCGGGATTGTCTGTCCCTCTCTGGGCACGGATCAGTCGTCAACTTGGCCCGCGCAATACCTTGTTGATTGCAATGCCGCTGGCGGTTTGTGCCTTTGTCGGCGCGGCCTTCCTTGCCCCTGGCAACCTGATTGGGTTTGCCATCATCTGCTTGGCTTCGGGTGGCGCATTGGGCGCCGATATGGTGATCCTGCCGGTGATGTTTTCCATGGCCCTGGTACGGGCAAATCTAAGGGCATCAACTGCTTTTGGTATCTGGTCTTTTGCAGGCAAGCTGGGGCTGGCCCTGGCGGCCTTTCTGGTGCTGCCGACCTTGCAATGGAGCGGCTTTGAACCCGGAGCAGAAAACACGCCGCAGGCGCTTGCAGCGCTGAATGGGGCCTATGCGATTTTGCCCTGCCTTCTGAAACTGGCCGCGATTGGCCTGGCCATGACCCTTCCGACGGAGGATACCGCGACATGAAAATCCTGACCACCATTCTGGTACTTGTGCTGTTGATAATTATGGCGCGAGACCGGTTCTTCAGCTTTCGCGCGCAAAACCCGGCAGACTACAAGGACAGCGGACCCAGCTTTGTCTTGCAGGAGCATCTCTCTGGCCGCCTGCAGTCAGAGGGGCTTATCTTTGGGCCAAAGGGCGATATGACCAACAGTTTTGTTGCAGAGATGGTTGGCGAATGGGACGGCGATACCGGAACCCTGACAGAAAACTTCACCTATTCGAACGGTAAAACACAGCAACGCAAATGGTATCTGCGGATGGACAGCGCCTCTACCTTTACCGCCACCGCGGATGACATCGTTGGCGAGGGCAAAGGCGTCATCTCTGGGTCAACCGTCAAGCTGAGCTACCTGATCACCCTGCCGGAAGAGTCGGGCGGCTATACCCTGGAGGCGACGGATTGGATGTATTTGACTGAGAATGGCGTCATTATGAACAAGTCTGAAATGCGCAAATACGGCATCAAAGTTGCCGAGCTTCTGGCCACGATGCACCGTTGATCATCGGGCTTTTGCGCTGGTGAAAGCCAGCCAGCCAGCGGCGGCGGGGCAGTTGACCGGGGGCTTGCCGCTTTGGAATGCGGTTGATGACTGCCCCGGTGCCGCACTTCATCTTGCAGGATCGCGGCCCGCGACCAGGCCGCTGTTGCATGGTGGCACGGGGGCTAGATCCGAAACAGAGGTTGCAGCAGGCGCGGTATCAGGGCTTTGAAGCGCAGCGGCGCATCTGTCGCGGCAAGGCAAATGCAGGGGTCACCTGGATCGGCGGTTGGCGTGTGATCAAGGTCCTCATCGCCGATTTCGACGTCGCCAATGCCAAAACGTCCGGTGCTATCGCTGAAACTGCCCTGCAGCACCATTGTCAGCTCCAATCCGTTGTGGCTGTGGTCTGGTACCGCTTGCCCTGCCGGGATGAACAGCAGGCGCGCATTTGACTCGGCATCCGCCGTCAGGATGGTCTGGCGAACCCCCATGCCCAGAGCTTTCCATTTGGGCTGCTGTCCCTGCAGCGCCGCCACGACGGGACCGGGGTAGATGCCAGAACGGTCATAGATTGGTTCGGCTCTGGCCGGTGCATCCAATTGCGCCAGGACGCTGGCGCGCAACCCGCTGGACAGAGGGCTTGCACTGGTGGCTTCCAGGATGGCCCCGCCGACGGCCTGATGGGCGGCAACGGCGGCGCGACAGTCATTACACATGGAAATATGGCTGGCCACGACCAGGGCAAAGGCATGCGGCAGGGTGCCCGCAGCATAGGATGCGAGCAAATGATCTGGGATATGATGGGTGATTGCGGTCATGAGCGCAGCCCCTTTAGGTCATGTCTCAGCCGCTCAAGGCCAAGACGAATTCTTGATTTGATGGTCCCGAGCGGCAGCCCCGTCTGAGTTTGGATCTCTTGGTGGGTCAGTTCCCCCAGATAGGCCTTTTCGACAATGACCCTTTGATCTTCGCTCAGACGCTGAAGCGCCTGCTTCAGGTGTTCGCTTTCCTGCTCTATCGCCAGGATCTGGCTGGCATCCGCTTCAGCGCCCGGATCTTCTTTCAGTTCTTCAGGAACCGGCCTGGCCTCTTTGCGGGCTATGTCAATTTGCCGGTGTCTGGCAATCTGATAGATCCAGGCGGATACCTGGGCGCGATGCGGGTCGAACTGCTCGGCCTTGCGCCAGACTGTCAGCATCACATCCTGGATCACTTCCTCGGCCTGCGCAGCAGGGGTGCCGCCACGGATGACAAACCCCTTCAGGCGCGGTGCAAAGTGATCGAACAAGGCAGCAAAGGCGGCCCTGTCCCTATCGATCTTCACCCTCAGCATCCATTTGGTTTGCTCAGAATAGTTGCTTTGCACTTTCGACACGTCTTTGCCTTCATGGCGAGGGCGCCCGGTGAGAGCGCGCCTGTGAGGGATATCAATGTCGAATGTCATCATACCCAATCTACGAAGGCCACATCTTTTTGGATCACAATAGAATTGCGACGCACCTGAATGTCGTTCGAAATGCGGATTTCAATCCGACTGGACGGGCGGCGATAGGGGGGTGCCCTCGGCTGGGTATTGCAGGGCTTGGGGATCCAGGTCTGCCCCATATGTCCGTTCGGTAATGTCGATGGCTGAAATCTCAGCTTCGCAGGTGGACAAGAAGGCGGCTTCCGCATCGGACAGGCGGCGTGCCGGGTTGGTAATCAGGTAGATGTTCACCATCGGCAGGGCGTCATAGGGCGGCAACTGGCGGATGTGGCCAGCTGCCACATCCGGTTTGGCGACGTGCAGGGGCAGGGCGCCGATCCCGATATCAGCCATGATCATCCGGCGGATTTCATTCAGGCTCGAGGATACCCCGCGCCAGGTATTGGCCAATCCCATCCGGGCACGCAGGCGAGAGATGACTTCAAGCGGCCCGCCTTCGGCTTCGGTTTGAAAGGCCACGAAGGGTTCGCCTTCCAGATCTTTCGGGGTGATGGTTTTGGCGCTGAACAGGGGGTGCCGTGCGCCGCAGTAAAGACCAAAGAATTCCCGGTACAGGACCAATGTGTTCAGATTTTTCGGAAGCGCCGACAAGAGGCAGACCCCGAAACTGGCCCGGTTTTGCGATATTATGGTCTCGATATCGCCGCTTTCGTGCACGGAAAAAGAATAGGTGACATGTGGGTGCGCCTTGCAGAACCGATTCAGAATATCCCCGAAGTGCTCTGAAATCACAGAGCTGGTGATGGCAATCGACAGATGTCCGCGCAATTCGGCGGTATCCGCGTCAAGCAGTGACGGAAGCTGGGAGATCGAGCCAAAGATCTTGGCGCATTCGGTATAAAGCGCATGGCCTGCGCGGGTAATGGTGAACTCATTGGGCTTGCGGATAACCAGCGTCTTATTGGTGGTCTGCTCAAGACGCTTTAGGGCTGCCGATACCGTTGGCTGCTTCAAGCCAAGAAAATTCGCTGCTTTGGAGATGCCGCGCTGCTCGACCACCACCATGAAAGTACGCAAGAGATTCCAATCAAGGTTCCAGGGAAAGCGATGTCCATGTGGTAGCTGCATAGTTTTCATCTATGTTAAGAATGCCTATTATTTATTTGCGCGATGCGATGCCACATGCAAGTCTTTTCTCAGAGCGGGCCTGCCGCCAATAAACGCACAGGATAAATCCTGATTTTGATCAATAGGGAGATCACAATGACATTCCGCCGTACCATCCTTAAAAGTGCAATCGCAGCCGTAGGTCTTGCGGCCTTCGGCATGAACACTGCCGCCGCCGAGGAGCTGGATAGCCTGAAAGAAAAAGGGGTGATCCGCATCGCGATGTCCGGCGCTTACCCTCCGTTCAACTTTGTGAACGATGAAAACGAGGTTGTCGGCTTTGACCCTGCCGTCGGGACCGAAATCGCCAAGCGCATGGGCCTGGAAGCCGAAATCGTCACCACGGCATGGGACGGCATCATTGGTGGCCTCTTGGCCAATAAATATGATGCGATTGTCGGGTCGATGACCATCACCGCAGAGCGGGACGAAGTGGTTGATTTTGTTGGCCCCTACTATTCGGACAAGCGCGCCATCTTTACCAAGCCGGGGTCGGGCATTGCCAGCCTTGAAGATCTGGAAGGCAAGCGTGTTGGCCTGACACTGGGCGAAACCCACGAAGATTGGGCCCGTGATCGCGGCTATGACATCAATACCTACAAAGGTCTGCCAGAACTGCTGCTTGAGCTGGAAAACGGCCGGGTTGATGCAATTGTAAACGACTCGATTGCAGCCATCCTGGCGATGACCGCGAAGGAGCAGGCGTTCGAGATGTTTGCCGACCCCACCACAGAGCCCTTCGGCGCGGGTATTGCCATTCGTGAGGGCAGCCCCGAGCTGGCCGCAGAAATGCAAAAAGCCCTGGATTCGATGATGGAAGACGGCACCTATCTCGCTCTTGCTGAAAAATGGATCGGCGCTGACATCCGCTGATATCGCTGTTCCCTGCCGCCGGATACGGCGGCAGGGGGTTGCCGCAATGGCATGATGGATTACGCGCCTCGGCAATTCGGCCCCTTTGTGGCCTGACCTAAGCATAGAGGCCGATCCCTACCCAAACAAAGTGTGGACCTGCATGATTTCCAGCATGGGATTTCTTTCGTCACGAATGTTGCACATGGCTGCATCGCGGCTGAGTCGCCAGGTCAAAGGAGTGAAGCATGGACTTTGAACTGATGCTCAAGGTTTATCCGTTCTTTCTGGAGGCCGCCTGGACAACGATCCTGTTGTCAGTGCTGACCGCCATTCTGGGCCTGACCTGTGGCACGCTCGGCGCTGCCGCCCGACTGTCACGATTTGCGGCCCTGCGATTCCTCGGGGCCGCCTATGTCAGCCTGTTTCGCGGCACCCCCGCCTTGATTCAGCTGTTCATCCTGTATTTTGGCGGGCCACAGATCGGCATCCAGTTGGATGCCTTCGAGGCTGGCGTCATCGGTTTGGGTATCAATGCCGGAGCCTATATGACGGAAACCATTCGCGGGGCGATCATTTCGATCGACAAGGGGCAGCGCGAAGCCGCCCGGACCCTGGGGCTTAGCAGTTGGCAAGCCACATATCAGGTTATCCTGCCGCAGGCCTCGCGGCTGATGGTGCGCCCGTTGGGCGTGAACCTGAATATGCTGATCAAGGCGACAGCCCTGGTGGCGGCGATTTCGGTCATCGAACTGACCTATACCGCACAACGTTATATCGGCTCGACCTACAAACCCTTCGAGATGTTCCTGCTGGCGGGGGTTCTCTACATGATCATCATCTATGTGGTGGGCCGTGGCGTTGCCTGGCTGGATCGCAAAGTTCAGATTAACTGATCGGAAAAGGAAAGACAGATGGGCCTCGATTTTTCGATTATTCCCAAGTATTTGGATGTGGTATTGCTGGGTGCTGCCTGGACTATGGGCATCACCGTCGCATCCGCGATCCTCAGCTTTTTTGGCGGTATCGTTTTCGCCGTGATCGCGCTTTATGCGCCCTGGATCATCCGCCAGCCTTTCCGCCTGATCGAGTGGGTATTTATGGGCACGCCGCTTCTGCTGCAGCTGTTCCTGATCTATTTTGGCCTGGTGCAGATCGGCATTGACCTGCCTGCCTTTGTGGCCGGCATCATCGGGTTGGGGCTGCATTTTGCGGTCTACAACTCTGAACTGATCCAGACGGCAATCCTAGCAGTCGACAAGGGCCAGATGGAAGCGGCACGCACCCTGGGATTAAGCCGAGGCGAAGCCCTGCGCAAAGTAGTGATCCCGCAGGCGGTGCGCGCCGTGATCCCGCCGATTGGCAACAACATGATTGCCCTGCTGAAAGACAGCGCCCTGGTTTCGGTAATTGGGGTCAGCGAACTGACGCTTTCCGCCCAGCGGGTGATCGGCAAGACCTATCGTCCGTTCGAGTTCTACATCCTTGCCGCTGCCTTCTACTACGTCATCAACCTTTGCATGGAATGGGTGCAGCGCAAGATCGAGCGCCGCATTGCCATCTCCCGCTGATCTTGCGAGACCAATCATGACCGAACAGACAGACTTCGTCGAAATCCGCCATGCACAGAAATCCTTTGGCGCGCTTGAGGTTCTCAAGGACATCAGCCTTTCCGTTACGCGCGGCCAGATCGTTGGCATCATCGGCTCATCAGGGTCAGGCAAATCCACACTGCTGCGCGCCATCAACGATCTGGATCCGCTGACCGGCGGGGAAATCTGGTTGGACGGCGTGCAGGTGAACAAAAGCCTGCCGCACCGCCAATATGAAAAACACATCAATGAAATGCGTCAGCAGGTCGGCATGGTGTTTCAGCACTTCAACCTGTTCCCGCACATGACCGCGCGCGAAAATGTCACGATGGCGCCAAAGATGCTCAAGGGATTGTCGCAAGAGGCCGCCGATAAGCTCGCAGAAGAGCAGCTGGACAAGGTGGGGATGCTGGAGCGGATCGACTACTATCCCTCGCAGCTGTCTGGTGGTCAGAAGCAGCGGGTCGCCATCGCCCGGGCGCTTGCGATGAAGCCAAAGCTGATGCTGTTTGACGAAGCAACCTCTGCCCTGGATCCCGAATTGGTGGAAGAGGTGAACCTGGTCATGAAACGGCTCGCAGAAGAGCACATGACGATGATTATCGTCACCCATGAAATGGACTTTGCGGCCTCGGTCTGTGACCGCGTGCTGTTCATGGACAAGGGCGTTGTTGTCGAGGAAGGCCCACCTGCGACCATGTTCAAACATCCAACCAAGGAACGAACCCGAGAGTTCCTCCGCAAACATATCGAAGGTGCAAAGTGAGCGACGAGATTTCCTACCTGTTTTATCAATCCCGCACGCCGCGCCCCTTTCTGGAGCATGGCGAGGGCATCTATCTGTTTGATGAGACCGGCAAACGCTACATCGACGGATCGTCCGGCGCGATGGTGTCCAACATCGGTCACTCCAACCCGCGCGTCCTTGCCAAGATGAAGGCGCAGATGGACAAGGCCACCTTTGGCTACCGGCTGCATTTTCGCACCCATCCCTCCGAGGATCTGGCGGCAAAAACCGTTGCGATGACGCCGGACGGGCTGGATCGTGTTTTCTTTGTCTCGGGCGGGTCCGAAGCGGTGGAAAGCGCCGTGAAGCTGGCCCGGCAATATGCCTTGACCCAGGGGCAGGGCAGCCGTCACCGGGTGATCTCGCGCTTTCCTTCTTATCATGGGTGCACCTTCGGGGCGCTGGACCTGACAGGCTATGATCCGCTGCGCGAACCCTTTGCCCCGATGATGCAGGGTATGCCCAAGGTGGCGGCCCCCGCGACCTATCTGGACCGCGACAACCTGAGCGAAGAAGAACGCGGCTTGAAATATGCCGAGCTGCTACGCGAGCAGATCCTGAAAGAAGGGCCGGAGAATGTGCTGGCCTTCCTGATGGAAC
Source organism: Pseudophaeobacter sp. (assembly GCF_048267565.1). NCBI lineage: Bacteria > Pseudomonadati > Pseudomonadota > Alphaproteobacteria > Rhodobacterales > Roseobacteraceae > Pseudophaeobacter > Pseudophaeobacter sp. Next base: position 197,099 of record NZ_JBLWXG010000004.1, read on the forward strand.
CCGTCGGCGGGGCCTCGACCGGGGCGCTGGTTGCCCCCGACAGCTACTATGGCCGGGTGCGTGAGATCTGCGACGAATTTGGCGTGCTGCTGATCTATGATGAGGTGATGACCGGGGCAGGCCGCACCGGCAAGTTCCTGGCCGCCGAACACTGGGGCATCACCCCGGATATTGTCGCCATGTCCAAGGGCTTTGGCGCAGGCTATGCGCCTTTGGGTGCTATTGTGGCGCGCGCGCGTCTGGTCGATCCGGTTCTGGATGCGGGTGGCTTTCTGCATGGCTTTACCTATGCCGGCAATCCGCTTGCCTGTTCCGCTGGGTTGGCGGTGCTGGAAGAGATGGAAGACCAAAACCTGATCGAAAATGCTGCCCGCATGGGGGATGTCCTGATGACGCGCCTGCGTGCCTTGATGGATCGCTATCCCTTTATCGGCGATGTGCGCGGCAAGGGGTTGCTGACGGCTTTTGAATTTGTCGCGGACCGTACAACCATGGAGCCCCTGCCGCCAGAGCTGGACGCCCATGCACGGCTTGTCGAACTGGCCTATGAGCGCGGCCTTATCATCTATTCCCGCCGCACCCGAGGCGGCACCGCAGGCGACCATTTCCTGATCGCACCGCCGCTGATCATTACCGAAGCGCAGATCGACGAGATCATGACGATCCTGCTGGATGCGCTGGATGCCTTTGCCACAGAGGTGGGACTGCCCATCGCGGAGGCCGCATGAGACTGCCAGACAAAAGCTGCAAGATTGCCAGCGCCATTGCCAAGATCAAACCGGGCGACAGGGTCATGATTGGCGGCTTTGGCGTGCCCGGCACACCGATGACGCTGATCCAGGCGCTTGTCGACCATGGGGCAGATAACCTGACGATCATCAAGAATGACGCAAACGAGCCGGGCATGGGCATCGACCATTTGCTGCAAAGCGGCCAGGTCTCGCGGCTGATCACCACCCATCTGGGCCTGAATACCCATGCGATTTCGCTGATGAATACAGGCCAGATCGAGGTGGAGTTCAACGCACAGGGTATTCTGGCCGAACGTATTCGGGCAGGCGGTGCCGGGATTGGGGCTGTGCTGAGTGATATCGGTATCGGCACCGAGCTGGCGGTGGGCAAGCAGGTGGTCGAGATCGCGGGAAAGCCGCATCTGGTGGAAACCGCCCTGCGTGCCGATGTGGCGCTGATCCACGCCGACCGCGCCGATATCTTTGGCAACCTGGCCTATGTCGCAACTGCGCAGAACTTTAACCCGCTGATGGCAATGGCGGCTGATTGCGTGATTGCCGAGACCGAAACCCTGCTGCCGCTTGGCGGGCTGGCTGCGAATGCCGTCCATACCGCTGGTGTTTTTGTCGATCATGTTGCCGAACTGGCAGAACTGAGCAAGGAATACGCCGTTGTCCAGCGCTAAAGAACGCATGATTGCCCGCGCCGCGCGCGAGATCACACCGGGGATGGTGGTCAACCTTGGCATCGGCCTGCCGACCCAGGTGGTCAACCACCTGCCCAGGGATTTTCCGGTCTGCTTGCACACCGAAAACGGCATGACTGGTATCGGTCCAACGCTGACGCCGGACCTGGCCGACCGCAATCTGATTGATGCCGGTGGCAGCTATGTCTCGACAGTGCCGGGATCGGCCTTTTTCGACAGTGCCACCAGCTTTGCCATGGTGCGTTCGGGACGGCTGGATCTGACAATGCTGGGCGCTTTCGAGGTGAGCGCCAGCGGCGATCTGGCCAATTGGAAGATCCCCGGCAAATTCAGCCCCGGCGTCGGTGGCGGCGTAGAGCTGGCCCAAAAGGCGCGGCGGGTGGTGGTTCTGACCACGCATACCGACCGTGCCGGCAACCCGAAGCTGAAAGAAACATGCTCATTGCCGCTAACGGCAAGGGCCTGTGTGGCGCGGATCTTTACAGACATGGCCGTGATCGACGTAACGCCACGGGGTTTTATGCTTGTTGAAACACTGGGCGGAATTAGCGCGGCAGAAGTGGCCGAGGCCACCGGCGCGCCCCTGCTGCTGCCGGATACCGATCTGCCAGAATTTGAGGCCCGCCATGGAACATGACTTGAACGCAGGCCTGAACACAGACCTGGGCGCGGCCGTGGATGCAGCTTTTGACCGGCAGGTCACCTTCCTGTCCGATTTGACCGCGCATCCTTCGACCCGTGGCAATGAACAATCGGCGCAGGATTTCATGGCGGCGGAGCTAAGCGCGCGCGGCTATGATCTTGATCGCTGGCAGATTGATATCGCCGAGATCCAGCACCTGCCGGGATTTTCGCCGGTGCTTGGCCCCTATGAGGATGCAGTCAATGTGGTGGGCACCCACCGGTCCCGGACACAGGCGGGCCGATCACTCATCCTGAACGGGCATATTGACGTGGTGCCTGCCGGGCCGCTGGACATGTGGGACAGCCCACCGTTTGAACCGCGGGTCGAAGGCGGCTGGCTCTATGGGCGGGGCGGCGGCGACATGAAGGCCGGGCTGGCCTCGAACCTTTTTGCGCTGGATGCGCTTAGGGCCTGTGGCCGCGCCCCGGCAGCGGATGTGTTTTTCCAGTCCGTGGTTGAAGAGGAATGCACTGGCAACGGTGCGTTGGCCTGTCTGGCGCGCGGGTATCGGGCCGATGCGGCCCTGATCCCGGAACCCTTTAGCGAACATCTGGTCACTGCACAGTTGGGGGTGATCTGGTTCCAGGTGCATCTCAAGGGGCTGCCGACCCATGTTGCCTATGCGGGCAGCGGTGCCAATGCGATCGAAGCCGCCTTTCCGTTGATCCGGGCGCTGCATGATATGGAACACCGCTGGAACGCCGCTGAAAACCGGCCCGAAGACTACGCGCATATGGATCATGCGCTGAACCTGAATGTCGGCAAGATCGAAGGTGGAGACTGGACCAGTTCGGTCCCAGCCTGGAGCGTCTTTGACGTGCGCATGGCTATCTTTCCCGGCCAATCCATCGCGGCCGCAAAGGCCGAGATCGAGCAAGTGATCCTGGATGCCGCCCGTGATAATGATTTTCTGCGCAATTCGCTGCCTGAAATTGTCTATCACGGCTTTCACGCCGAGGGCTACGCACTGTCGCGGGACAGTTCCGCCAAGGCGGTATCAGCCATCGCGGCGTTGGATCAGGCGCATCGGTCCGCCACGGGCGAGGCGTTGGTGCGCGAAGCGATCACTGCCACAACCGACGCGCGTTTCTTTGGTCTTTATGCGGATACGCCAGCACTGGTCTATGGCCCGCGCGCCGAAGCCATTCATGGCTTCAATGAACGCGTCGACCTGGAAAGCATGCGTCGCATAACCAAAGCCACAGCCATGTTCATCGCCGACTGGTGCGGCACCGAAGAGATCTAAGGAGCAATCTATGCGCCACGCCAACAGCCTTTGCTCCACCCCCGCCTCTTGCGGTCAATATCCCCCCTGTCGTTGCCGTGAACGCCAAGGTCTTCTGAGGAGTTTTTGATGCCTGCTCTTTCTTCTGATCAGATTATGCAGCTTACGGCGTTGCGCCAGACGCTGCACCGCCGCCCCGAACTTTCGGGCGAAGAGGCCGCAACGGCAGAGCGGATCGCCTCTGAGCTGACCCTGCTGGGTGCAGATCGGATCTGGCAGGGCCTTGGTGGCCATGGCGTCGCGGCTGAGTTCACCGGGGCTGCGGCAGGTCCCACCGTGCTGCTGCGGTGCGAACTCGACGGGCTGCCGATCCGTGAACTTTCGACCTTGCCATATAAATCCGAAATAGAGGGGCGCGGACATCTGTGCGGGCACGACGGGCACATGGTTTCGCTTCTTGGGGTTGGCATGCGGCTGGCGCGCCATCGTCCCGCCGCCGGGCGCGTCATTCTGCTGTTTCAACCCGCCGAAGAAACAGGCGCTGGCGCCAAGGCCGTTATCGAAGATCCGCGCTGGCCCGAGATACGTCCAGACTATGCCTTTGCCTATCACAATGTTCCTGGTCGCCCGCTTGGCGAAATCGGCCTGCGGGCGGGGCCGGGCAACTGTGCGTCGCGCGGTATGCAGATTCTGCTGGAGGGCAAAAGCTCTCATGCGGCAGCCCCCGAAGATGGGGTTTCACCCGCCAATGCAATGGCCGATCTGATGGTTACTCTGCCCGGGCTTAGCCAGGGGGTGACCAGCGATGCCGATTTCGCGCTCAGCACTCTGACCCATGCAAACCTTGGTGAACCCGCTTTTGGGATATCGCCCGCAGAAGGGGAGCTGCGCGTGACGCTGCGCTCGATGACGAACGAACGGATGGATGGGCTGATCGCCGAGGCGCTGCAGTTGGTTGCAGACAAGAGCGCCAATCTGAAGGTCCAGACCCGCTGGCATGATATCTTTCGGGCCGTCGTGAATGATGAAGAGGCCACGGCAGTCGCGCGGCGCGGCGCGCAGGCTCTGGGTCAGACCTGCCTGGAGATGGCGGCACCGATGCGCTGGTCAGAGGACTTTGGCCGTTTCGGGGAAGACGGTGCCAAGGCGGCCCTGCTGTATGTCGGTGCGGGGGAGGCGCAGCCGCAGCTTCACAACCCGGACTACGATTTCCCAGACGCCTTGCTTCCGGTTGTGACCGACCTATTTTGCTGCGTCATTGATGACCTTCTTAGACCCGTGCAGAGTTGAAAATCATGGAAACCCGACCCGCCTCTTGGTGTACCATTCACACGGATCGTATTTCGAAGAACCTTGAACTTGCTCTTGATCTCGTCCCAAAGGGGAGACGTTTTTGTGCGGTGCTGAAGGCCGATGCCTACGGGCATGGCATTTCGCAGGTTGTGCCGCTTGTCCGCGAACAGGGTGTCACCTGCATCGGGATCACCACCAATGCCGAGGCACGGGCGGTGCGTCAGGCGGGGTTCGACGGCTCTGTTATTCGTCTTAGGGCTGCGGCCCCTCAGGAAATCGAGGGCGCGCTGGAGGATCGGGTCGAAGAGCAGGTTGCCACGCGTCAGGCGGCACAACTGATCCTCAACCATCTGGAGACTGGACGGTATAGGACCTGCGTGCATCTAGCCCTGAATTCAGCAGGCATGTCGCGGGATGCGCTTGAAATCTCGACAGAGGTGGGTGAGGCCGAATGCAGTGATATCCTGGCCACCCTGGGCGACAACATTGGCGGGATCTGTACGCATTTTCCATCAAACGACCCGCTGCAATTGCAGCAAAGTGACGCCCTGTTCCAGCAACAGGTGTCGTGGGTCTTTGAAAACAGTGATCTGAACCGCGCCGATGTCTTGGTGCATGCGGGCAGTTCGCTGACGCTGATCTCAGAGACGGAAGTCTCCACCGACATGTATCGCTGCGGTGCCATACTATATGGGATTCTCAAGCCCGAACTGGGCTTTCGCAGCACGATGGATCTTGAGGCGCGCGTGGTGAGCCTGCAAGACTACCCGGCGGGGTCAACCGTTGGGTATGATAGAGATTACCGGATCGAGAGCAGCCGCCGTCTGGCCTGTATCGCGATCGGGTATGAGAATGGGTTCAGGCGCAATTCAAACAATGGCAATGTGGTTGTCGCAGGGGATTTTCTGGCGCCGGTGGTTGGGAAAATCTCTATGAATGCGATTGTTGCTGATGTCACCGGGGCCGACAGTATTCAGATTGGGGATACCGTCAGCGTCTTTGGTGGCCCGGGGGCTGCTCCGATCCGGCAGTTCACGGTCGAAGGCCAGTTTTGTACAATCATGGCCGATCTATATACCGACTGGGGGCGACGCAATTACCGCGTTTATTGCAGGTCCTAATGCGGGCGCGTGCACCATGCGATCTGGTGGCGCAAAACCGTTTGTCGACATAGCAGGCACAAGGTACTAAAAGGCACCTCCAATAGGGGGGGAACCGTCATGCCTCGTGAAGGCTGCTGCGATCTGGATGTGTCGCTTGCGTCGGACAGGGGCGGGCGGTCTGGCATCGCTCTGCCCCGGCCTGTTAGACACGAGACCTTTCAGAAGCGGCTAGCCAACGCCCGCTATAAAATCAGATGCGCCCGTCCCAACCCAGTGAACAGATAGAACATATGATCGAGAACGATCTTTGGCTCGCCTGAGCTAGTACAAAACCATGAAAGGATGGCCTAAGTGACAGACCCGATCTCTCCGTCGCCCGTGTGCTCGATCATTTGCACCACATATAACCACGAGGCATTCTCGCGGGCGGCGCTCGAGTCGATATTCCAGCAGGACTACGACCACATTGAGATCGTGGTCGTCGATGACGGCTCGACGGACGGAAATGCGGAGGTGTTGGAAAATACGCTTGCACAGTCCCCCTATCCTTTCCGGCTAATCCTGCAAGACAATACCGGCAATGTCCCGTTAAACGTCAATAGAGGGATTGAGGCCGCGACAGGTGAGTACTTCTCGTTTCTGTCATTGGACGATCTGTTACTGCCGGATGCCATTTCCTCCAAGATGCAGATAATCAAGCACAATCCCAAAGTCGTCCTGGTCGCGAATACCGAGAACATGGAAATCGACAATGCCGGAGAGGTGACCTGCGAGAGCTTTACATCGCAGCTTTACCGCCAGACCTATGCATCGGCGCAGGAACTGCTAGAAGTCGAGTACGAGAATTTGGGTACATTTTATGTACAGGCTTCTGTCGTGAAGGCAGACATCGTAAGAGCAATCGGAGGAATGGATCCGGATATCTCAGGTGACGACATCATCCTGCGCACCAAGATTTTCATGTTCATGATAGAACATCCCGACCTTGGATTTGAACTCGTTCACCGACCCGGCATGAAGTACCGCAAACACGGCAATAACCAGCATCTGAATACCTGGAATCAGATCAAAACGATTGTCGATTGGCGAGACCGCTATTTCCCCGATAGGTCGTTTCCAGAGCTGGCACACGCCTGGATCCTTCACTTTGTTGACCAGTCTCTTAGGACTGGAAACAGAAAGGCAGTGAAACACGCGTTGCAGTACAGTCCGATTCTGACAGAGATTATTGGTGGGTATAGCCGAACCTGGAAGTACCGAAGAAGAAATGCAAAATCCATGTTGAAAAGCTTAATCAGGTTCCGTCCTCGTTTTTGATTGCTCTGCGCGACGACCGCCGGGCCGTTCCGATAGCTAGGTCAGCTGACTGTGATACTCTTCGATACTCGGCCAGCTCTTCTGTACGTGCCGAACCCGGATCGTTCCTGACGTTCTTCATACCAGGCCGCCTTACAAAAAGCAGATCGGTTCGGGCGAGCGTCCGCTGAAATGCCTTTCGATCATTCGTCCTCACGCCCGACGAATGCTGTCGCACAGTTTTCGTGACACAGTCCAAGGTGCTTTTTCTGTGAGTAGGCTTGACCAAAAGGTTCCCAAACCCGGTGCAATTCGGTGCCATTTTAAAGGGTTTGTTGCCCCAGCGGAAAAAAATCAAAATCGGGTTTTTTCGCCTTGTAACCCCCATGCTTTCTTGGCTATACGCGTCAACGGAGACGTGGCCGAGTGGTCGAAGGCGCTCCCCTGCTAAGGGAGTAGGCCCGGAAGGGTCTCGAGGGTTCGAATCCCTTCGTCTCCGCCATTACCATTGATATCATTGGGGAAATTTGGCAAATTTGACCGCTACCCCACATAATACCCCACAAAGAATAACCGCTTGGAATAGCTGGGCATTTGCGCATTTTGAGTTAAGTCGTGCACGCTCAAAACCAGCTGTACGGGCGGCATTAACCCTTTCAACAAGCGCAATGAGTGCTTTCATTCAAAAAAACGCTCTCGGTCCTCTGCACTAAGTAAGTGTGCGAACTTCTCGACAAAATCTATGTTTGCTTGATCCTCGCACGACCCAATCTCCGACCGCTTGCGCTGATAAGTCCGCCACCACATGCCTTTGGGTTTTTGTGCAATCCAGTTTGCGGCTCCGGGTTCGCCGCCCAGCGCCATGCGCAGTTTATTGGCGCGCCGCAGCATACGGTCGTAGCGTGGCTCTGACTGGCTTGTATACGCTACATTATGACAGTGACGGCAAAGGAAGTAGCAACCTCCTGCAAACAGCTTACCTACGCGCCTTCCGCAGTTCTGGCCGTTGACGATGCCGGGACAAAGGAAGAAGGGCCTCTGACCACCGAAATTGCAATCCACCTGGCTGATGTTCACTGGCTGCGTTACCGGCTCCCAATCGCCGCCACGCAATCGAACCCGATAATCCAACACAATGCGCCCTTGTTCGGCCCGCATTCCAATTTTCGACAGCACCTCACCATTGCGAGACCACTGCCAGTTGCCGCGCCAACCTTCTGACAGGCAACCCTCGCGGTGCATCAGGTTTACATCCAGCGAGCGGCAGTTCTCGGCTTTTTGCTTATAGCCGGTTCGCCCAGATCCATATCCCCCCACTAAAACAGCCTCCAACTTTTTCCGAAATCTATAGGCAATTTCGTTTTACTTGCACTCAATGAATGTCGTGAACTTGGTGGCTTGCTCTGCGATAGCAACAGGCGCAGCCACGTCTCTGGAGAGGCTCAATTCGGGGTCCACACCGTTTTGTGCCAGAAATAGCTTAGCAATCTCTCCTCTTATGGCAAAGTTCACATTTTGCGGCATATCTCCGAGCGACCCAGCGACCTTTACAGCATCCAGCTTTGAAACAACGACGCCCACAACGTTTCCGCTAGGACCAAGTAACGGCCCACCTGAGTTTCCACTTTGAACAGGGGCAGTAACTTGCATTGTTGTTGCGTTTCCGCCCAACCCTTTCAGCGAAGAAACCGAACCCCGCGTGACATTTAGTCCACCTAGCAGTCCCCCATATGGGTAGCCGACTACTGTGACGTCCGAATTCAGTTTAGCGGGAAACGCCGAAAAGATGGCGACAGCCTCCTCAACGGGTGTGTCCGCCTTCAAAATGGCCAAGTCAAACTCTTGGGAAGAGTCGATCAGGCGAGCGGGACCGCCATCAACTAGAATTTCGTTACACCCTTCAATCACATGCGCATTGGTTAGGATGTGACCCTCTTGGGAGACAACGAAACCTGACCCAGCAGAACCGTTTGTTTCCGCCCCTTGATCTGCTCGGCTTACGTTTTGAGAGGTCTCGCCTTGCTGCTTTCGAGTTTCCGCTTCAACGACCTCCAGAGTACCTCTTATCGCTTTTTCCAAGTTACCGTTGGGAGTAATTGTTAGCTGGCTTGCCCTACCCCTTGTGAGGCTGGAAGCAACGGCATTTAGGGTTGATGCATCATAGCTCCTAGCCGACAGCATAACTGTGGACCAAGACCCATTGATGAAATTGGAGCGCGCATACAGCAGGGAACCATCAGATTTTGTAACCGAAGAAATAGCCAAACTGCTTTTGCGCACGGAATACGGCGCTGAGGAGCGGGCATGTGCTCCCATTGTAAAGTCATGGACACGCTGGGCCGTAGCTTGGCTGTGTATTCCCATAGAAATAGACAAACTACTGCCGCTATGACGCAGGTTTGTGAAGTTAGCCGACGGCGGATCTGTGACCAATGTCCTTAAGGGGACCAACACCGACATTTCTAAGCCGGGATAAAACTGCATATCCCAGCCGTCACGTTCAAAGCGGTCAAAGAACCCAAGCGCAAGAGCCGCGATATGCCACTCCTCTGAGGCAGAGTTGAACTCCTTCCGCGAATACCTTGCCATGGCTTCGCGGCTTAATCGGCCCCAATCCCCATCAAGCAATCCGAGATAATGCCCCTCAAAAGCCAAGGCGGCTTGCAAAAACCGCTTATCCTCTCGCGTAAGCTCACTAGCCCTGAAATCTTGAAGAAGGTGCTCATAGTTCTGCGCCAGAGCAGACGTAGCGGAGACTAGGGGCAGTATCCCCAACAGAAACGCGCACAATAGCTTTTTCATAATCTCCACCTCACTAATCCCCTCATCGTGCCATATTGCGATACCCTCTGGCAAACGAAGTGCCGCCTTTTTACGGATGGTGGGCGAGCTTCTCTTGGAGGCGCTTCGCCAAGGCTGGAGCGGTCAGAGGTTTTCATCTAGCCAAGAAATGAAAGCGTGAAAAAGCACATAGAAGGCCACGGCCACCTCTACGCTCCCAAACTCACCACCAACTAAATAGAGATATGTAAACACACCACCCCCTGGTTAGATGTATATATGTCCTGATTTTTGGGCACCGAAAATATTGGGAAAATCACCCTCGCGTCACAAGCTTTAGGACAGTATCTCCGCCGGTTTTGGCATTCTCGGCTGCGGCAGCACTACCTTTGTGACGGGCTTGCACTGTTTTTGTGCGGGGCTTTTTCTTCCACTTGATGAATGACCTTGTTGCGGGTTTTCCATCTGCTGTAGCCACCTCCTCTAAAGCCCAAAGCGCAGCCAACCCAATCCCAGCCGTGCCAAGGTGCGATGCTTGGGTCATGCGAATGAAGCCGCGCTCTTCCAATTCTCTAAAGTAAGGCCCAACCGTGTTGCGATGCACGTTTATGGCTTTTGCAGCGTCTCGATGGCTTAAGAAGATCCGCCCATTGTTACTACCGTTGTAGCGTCGCTTCAGTTCAACATAGAGCGCTCTTGGCCCTGGCTTCAAACTTGCCCATGCTTCCGTGGATTGTAGGTGTTCTGAAAGCTGGAGGTGGCGACCGCCACCCCGCTTTCTGGATTTGTAGAACTTGGACATTAGCCTTGCCCCCGGCCAGCATGGCTCAAACCCGCCCGCATAAGGCGGGCAAGCTCATTGCGAAATTCATCGGGCAAGTTTGACTGGCGTAGGGCGGTCATTGGCGACCCTCCCCATCAAGATGGGCTTCAATCGGTTTTGCCACGGACGGGAAAATGCACAGCGTCATCATGCTGTGCTGCCACTGTCAGAAAGGCGTTCAACGCGTCCATCCAAGAAATAGACGCCGAATTTGGCTCTATCCGTGGCAGCATCATTTTCATACATTTCCTTGATGATCGGCACGCAGTATTCATGGCGCAGGATGCAAACGCGGTCAGATACCCGCACTGGGCTTGCACAAAAGACGGGACTTGCAATCAAGGCGTCAAGAATGATGCGGTTCCCCTTTGCGACTGTGATCGTATGGGTGTCGCCATTTTTGTCAGTGACTTTATAGCGCGCCTTTTTTGTCTCGCTTGGCAAGTCACGCCAAGCTTTGACGCGCAATGCGTTTGCGGGTGGCCGGATGGTCTTAGAAGTGGTTGTCATGAGTTCTGTTTCCTTCATTGAAAACAAAACGGGACGGGGGTATCCTGCACTTGTCAAAGCTATGCCGAATAGAGCCGCTGCCCGTTCAAAAGGTGGCGGTTTTTCGTTATGCGGCGTTTGCCTTGGCTTCTTCCCAAGCCTCGATATCCGAAAGCTTCCAGCGTGTGCAGCCGGGCGTCAGGCGGATCGGTTTGGGAAAAGTCGGGTCAGTCTTGAGCCAGCGGCGCGGGGTCAGGTGATGGACCCCGTAACGTGCGCCGATTTGGCGGTCTGTGAGGTATGTGGCTGGCATGTGATGCACTCCAACTGGTTGCGTTGGATTGCATATTGAGCCGTAAGATTTACCGCTGAATAGCTGGGTGGGTTACGAAAACCTACCCAGCCGAAATCACCAAACCTACCCACTTAGCTTTATTGCTAAGTCCATTTCTTCCGTGGGCGTGTGCCAAAACGCTTAGAAACAAGGGGCTGTTGAGGGGGGGAGGGATACAGACAACGGGTGGGTAGCTTAACCACCGGACTTCGGCGCGCCGCCGCTTTTGTTCCAGTTTACGAGGGTGACAATTCTTTCTTTCGCTGCGCCCGAAAGCGCATCGTCGCCCTGCCACGCATCAGGGTTTTCCTCAATCCACGCTTCAATTGCGGCCTTTATGCCACCGCTAAATTTCCGTTTCGGTAGGAGTGCTTGCCAAACCGTAACCGCGAAATCTAACTCAGCAGAAAAATGTTCATGTTCTCGATTGCGGAATGCGTCGCTATCATCCTTAGTATCAGGAAAAAAGAAAAATGGTCTTCGGCCCAGTTTCCGCATCCAGTCCTTAAATTCATCAACTTTGATGGTGCTGCGTTCCCAATCAGGTTCTTTAACGAAATAGAACGTTCGCATCCCCCCGTAAGTTGGGATCTCAAAATTTGAGGAAACTTGCGCGTCTGACTTGATCAGAAAATCATAGCTAATACTGTCTTCACCACCTTCTGACGGGACATCGAAATCTCGATCCCCATATGTCATTGTCGGGATCGTTCGTGCATGGTGGGCAAATTCGCATGATAAATCACCCCGTAGGGCTGCCGAAGTTACCGCGCGAAAGATAGGCACAAACGCGTTTGATTGAAGATAGTTTTGGGTGCTATTTGAAGTGCCAATTTTGTGGAAGTCGCCTTCCCTCAACCGTCCTGGCACCGATGGTTCATAAACACTAGGGTTCAGTCCAGCGGCAAGCATCGAAGCGTCAAAAACCGAAAGATGCTCGCACCACCTCCAATGCTCCAACTCGTAATGAAAATCTTCCCAATCTCCGTAGTTCACCCAATCCTCACAATCTCAGCACGGCCTCGCGCCGCGCCTGCCAAATACTCTGCCCAATCGCCCATCATTTTGAGCCGCTTTTCAATCATGTCACCGCGCCGATAGGACGCCTCCACCGCATTGCTGATCCGGTGTGCCAGCGCGACCTCAGCCATGTCGCCGGGATAGTTTGTGCGTTCTGCCACCCAATCGCGAAACGTGCTGCGCAGCCCATGCGGCACCGCCGGGCGCTTTGACGCGCGATCCACAAACCCCGCGCCACCCGCCTCAATATCCGCCTTATGCATACGTTTCATTGCCGCTGATAAGGTCATATCTGACAACTGCCCGCCGCGTGCCGCCGGAAATATGAGCGGATTGTCTGACAGCCGGGGCAGCGCTTGCAACAGTGCCACAGCCTCCGCCGGAAGCGGAACGCGGTGCTCTTTCTTCATCTTCATCCGAGACGCAGGGATGATCCATAAAGCCTGTTCAAAGTTAATTTCATCCCACCGTGCGCCACGTATCTCCTTTGACCGAAGTGCTGTCAGCGCCAAAAACTCCAGCGCACGCGCGCCAAACCCTTCGCGTGTCCTAAGGGCAGCAAACCAACGTGGTGCATCTTCAATCTGAATTGCAGGCTGGTTTTCCTCCGGTGCCACCTTGGAAGGCGCGGGCAAGAGTTCTTTCAGGTTGCCAGCCCAGCGCGCCGGATTGTCGCCCGTGCGATGCCCCGCCACCGTTGCCCATGACAGCACCGCCTCGACCCGACCCCGAAGGCGTGAAGCCGTTTCGGTCTTCTCCATCCAGATGGGTTGCAGCACGCGCAAAACGTCTTGCACGGTGATATCTTGCACCAGCATCTTACCCAACTCAGGTTTGGCATAGGTCTCAAGAGTGTTTCGCCATTGCTGGCGATGCTTGGGGTTGCTGAAGGCATCCAGTTTGGCGGCAAGGTACTTATCCGTCGCATCGGCAAATGTCAGGCCACGGCGCTGGGCGGTTGCCAGCGCCGCCTTTGCGGCCTTGCGTTCTTCGATGGGATCAACACCCTGGCTAATCAATTCGCGCGCCTCGCGGGCCTTTTGGCGGGCCAGTGATAGTGTAACAGCCGGAAAACCGCCCAGACCGATATCACGGCGAGCTTCGCCAATCTTGGCGCGCAGCACCCAAGAGCGGCCACGCTTGGGGGTCAACTGCAAATGTAGGCCGGGAACACCACCGACAGAAACCAAGACATTTCGATTCCCACCGGGATGGGTAAGACGCTTCACGTCTAAGGCTGAAAGCTCATCTGTAATCTTTGGCAACTTTACACCCCACAACCTACCCCACATAAATAGTGTAATTGGATGTATTCGATTGTGCAAGATTGCATGGCCAGTGATGCAGGATTTCGAAATAAGTTCTTTTCTTACAACAGATTAGATATCTGATTGCACACGATTACTTACGCATCATGGCGGGCTTCGTCTCCGCCATCATATCTTTTTGTTGGCAGTGAATTGGTCGCCTCTGGCGGCCTTTTTCGTTTTTAATCATCCGCTTATGCGCCCCATTCTTTCCGTCGGATTTCTTTCGATCTAGCTCATATGCTTTCCTTGAGTGGGGTGAAATATGGTGTGTTGTATGGCGGCACTCACTAGGAAGCAGACTAAAAGGCGGCTGTATTCGCGCCAGACATCAGGGCGACAGCAAGACCGCTAGCGCCAGCCGCGACAGGGTTGGTTTGCCGCGCCAGCTTGTCATTGCGGTCAAGGCGTAGCCGGCAAACATGACGGCGGCGAAGTCAAAGACCATTTCATATGCGTGCCAAGCGACCAAGCTGCCCAGCGGAGACTTGGGGATTTTAAATCCTGTGTCCCAGTTGGCCAGCGCGACGGCTACAATTGCCCAGGCGCCGCCCGTCAGAAACAGGGCGCGGTGTGGCGCTGACATCGGCTTGCCGCTGTCGCAGTCACACTGGCGCGGCCATGGCGATGCGACGATAGCCTGCCGCGCCATGATAGAAGCCGTTGCTCAGGCCTGTATCGCCGCTCAGTTCTGCCAGCTGGCTATCGGCCTCAGCCATTGGTATCTTGCCGTCCAGCACATCGCGGAATAGTTGTGCGACGGCAACCATATCGACCGCCTGCGGCATCAGACGCAGATGGGTGACCCCCTCTGACACCAGACGCGTAGTTTCGGGCAGAAGATCGATATAGCTCTCGGATTGGGTCTGAATACCGTTTACCCGCAGGATTGGCTGATCGTCACGTGTGCGCAGCGGCATCCCGTCGGCGTCCTCTTCGCAGACGAACTGGCAGTTGTCCTTGGTGCGGCCATGGGCGCGGGCGTGGTAGCAGCGCGCCGAAACCGCAAGCGAGGCGCGGCCAAAGGCCTGGACTTCCACGCCGAGACCAAGATGGCGCGCGGCCTGCGCGGCGGCGGCGATGGCCGGGGCAGGCATTTCGCTGGGCAGGCAGATATGGGTCGCCCCCTGCCGGGCCATCCATGCGATTGTCGCTTCGTTATAGGCGTTCATGAAGGGCCCGATCCGGTGCGGGCGTTTGCCCCGCGCAAACAGGCCCGCCGCGTTGTTGATCTCGATTTCGGGCACCTCCATCGCAGCCAGATCCTCGGTTGCCTTGCGCTCTCGCTTCAGCATTACCTCGGCCAGGGTCGAGAGGATCACCAGCTTGCCAGCCCTCTGCAGCCGCTCGATCGTCGCGGGCAGGTCGGGTTCGTGGAAGGGGGCGCGCTTGGAGCAGATCACTTCGCCGAGATAGACCTCGTCCACCGGGGCCTCGTCAGCGATGCGGGCATAGAAATCTCGGCGCATCTCGGCGGACCAGTGATAGGCGACGGGGCCGAGCGTCAATTTTGTCATCAGGGTTATCTCCATTTCTTCGTCTCGAAGGCGCCCTGGGTCTGTTTCTGCCCCTCGGTCAGCGCGACCAGGTCGGCGATATTCGCCTCACGTCCTGCCTTGATGTCGTCCACCGCAGCCCGAAAGGCCCGCACCACACCGCGGACATAGCTTTTGGAACGCTGTCGCCCCTCAATCTTGAAGGCATGCACCCCTGCCTCGATCAGTTCGGGCAAGAGCCGCGAGAGGTTCAGGCTTACCGGTTCCTCAAAGGCGTAGTAGCCTTGGGGCCGGTTGGGGGCGGTATAGCGCCCCTTGCAGATTGTCGGGTAGCCTGCCTTTTCGTCCGGGCCAAACTGGTCGATGGTGAAACCCGCAAGCTGCGAGGCCATCGAGCCATCGGCGTGGCGGGCATATTCGACGTCGGACGCGGGCGAGCAGACCCCATCCATGTTGGTCGATTGCCCCGTCAGATAGTTGGTCAGGCTGCACCGGCCCTCTACCATCAGTCCATGATTGCCAAAGATGAAGGTTTCGATCTCACAGGGGATTTCCCCGCGGATCTGGCGGATTTCCGGGATCGTCAGGATACGGGGCAGCACCACGCGCTTGACGCCAAAACTCTCGCAGTAGTACCGGATTGCCTCGGGGCTGGAGGCGGCGGCCTGGACTGACAGGTGCAGGCGGACCTGTGGATGGGTGCGGGCGATGTAGTCGGCCACCCCCATGTCCGCGACGATAAAGGCATCGACCCCCAGCCGCGCCCCGGTGTCGGCGGCCTGGCGCCACAGATCGACCTTGCCTGCAGGCGGATAGGTATTCAGCGCCAACAGGACCTTGGTGCGCTTTGCATGCGCATAGCTGACAGAGGCGGCAAGTTCGTCGGGGGTGAAATTCAACCCCGGAAAATTGCGCGCGTTTGTGGCGTCCTGGAACCCGCAATAGACGGCATCGGCACCGGCATCGACAGCCGTGCGCAGGGCGGCAGGGGTTCCAGCCGGGCAGATCAGTTCAGCAAGGCTCATGGGTTTTCTTCTTCTGTGCTGGTGTTGAGATAGGCCCGCCTGAACCGGGCCAGGATCGCCCGGCCTGGCGGGCCGAACATTCCGGCGGTTTCCTCGGCCAGCGAGTCCTCCATATCGTCGAGCGCATTCCTGAGCCGTACCACCGCTTCGGTATCGCCCGAAACCTCCAGATCGCGCGAGAAGAAGGCCGCGTCGCCGTCCTCTTCGGCATCGACCAGTTCCAGCAGCAGCAGGAAACGGCCCCGGATCACCGCGCCTGCCTGCGGTGCCGCATGGCGGGGCACGGCGCGGAACACCAGCGCCTGCGGGTCCGGGCGCAGATGCAGCGCGAAGGGCAGTTCCACCGGATCGATCAGGAAGTCTGTTGTCTGGTGCGGCCCAAGCCGTGCAAAGAGTGAAGAATGCTTCTTTGCGATCCGGCGCACGATACGCGACAGGATCGGCTGAAGTGCCAGGCAGGACAAACGCGCCACCGCCCCTTCGCCGGGCCGCGACGGCCGCGGCGTTTCGCTGATCATGCTCAATTTCGATCCTTTCGTTCGGCAGTCATGCCTGCGTTCCGAGGCGCGGGAACAGCACCTCGTTCTCGAGGTAAATATGCTCGTCCAGATCTTCGGCCAGCTTGCCGAGCCCGTGATAAAGGCGCCGCCAACTCCGGCAGGCGTTGAGGGGCAGCCGGAAGCCATGGGTGATCGCCGCGATCTGGTTCAGCGCTGCCTCATGCGCGTCATGGGCGCTGCGCAGGCCGGGAATGGCCGCCGTTGCAAGCCCGGCAGCCCCGGTGCGGGCGGCGGGAAAGATGATCTCTTCCTCTTCGTGCATATGTGCCTCAAGCTCTGCAATCATCACCTCAAGCGCATGGGTGAGGCCATGTGGCGTGTTGGGGTCTGTGGCATGGGTGGTCTCGACCTTGCGGGCAAGCCTGATCAGATCCGGGAATTCTCTTCGGTGCGTATCGTGATAGCGGGTGCGGATATGTGAGATCAGTGCCTCGGTCTGGACGTCTGTCAGGGCATCAGTTGCAGGGTCGTGCATTCACAGCTCCTCTGTCTGGGTCGTATCGGGGGCGATAGCCCTGCGGCACCAGGCAAGGATCGTGTCTTCTTCCGGGGGCAGGTGGGGGTACAGGGCACCGGTTTCCTGCGGGGCTTGGCGGGCAGAGAGATCGTTCATCGCAGGCTCTTTCTAGGGCTGGGTGCCCGGCCTTGCATGCGCCGCGGCGAATTGGTAGTTAGGATGCGCATACCACCCGCTGAATAGGCATATCAATTACCAAATCAGGACTGCGACCTTGCGCCTCACCTCTTTCACCGATTTTGGCTTGCGTGTGTTGATGCGGATGGCGGGTGACCCCGACCGGCCGTTCACCACGGCTGAACTGGCCGACGAATTCCGTGTCTCTCGCAATCATCTGGCCAAGGTGATCTCGGCTCTTGCGGGGGCGGGGTATCTGCAAACCCGCCGGGGCGGTGGCGGCGGCGCAACCCTTGCGCATCCTGCCGAAGATATTCGGCTGGGGGATGTGATTGCCCGTCTTGAGGCCGATCAGGCTCTGGTGGAATGTTTCGCAGTCAGTGGCAACGCCTGTACCCTGACGCCGCATTGCCGATTGAAGGCGCGGCTTGCCCAGGCCGAAGCAGCCTTTGTTGCCGATCTGAACCGGGGCACGCTTGCCGATTGCATCTACCGCCCAGAAAACGCCTGACACACCGCCAGTGCCATCACGATTCAGATAGCTTCGCGGGGGCCGTTGCTGGGTCGGCACGTTGGCTGTGGTGCAAGCGTCGTGCTTGGAATGTCTTCTGTTTGATCCTTTCCCTTTGTTGCAGCATTTCTGTATCGAGAGCCCTTAGAACCCACGCCTCGATGTTCTGGCGCTCCTCCCTATGCATCTAAGCATGCGGAAAGAGTCATCTTCCATAGGCTCAGTGGCGGCTTCGTGTCCGTTCATGCTGTATTTTCTCACCAGGCGGGTGCCGCACCATCCCGTATCCCCATCGCTGAGCAATAGCGCGCCAGGCCATCCTCGTGGTTCCGGCTGTCGCTATTTGGCAGGATGTGTTTGAGAGCCGTCACGTGTAATCGGTAAATTTGTGTACAACACGAAATGAATCACTTGCGTTTATAGTGAATTGTGCCAGTAATTCCTATCAAACACCAAATCATCACTGGTGTTGTACACATCATGAAATTCTATGTTCGAAAGGACACCTCATTGGCCCCAGGAAACGCCCCGTTCAGCCGTGCTGAATATACCCGCCGAATTGCCAAGACCCGCGCTGCCATGCAGCAGGCGGGGATCGAGCTGCTTTTTGTCACTGATCCGTCAAATCAGGCCTGGCTGACTGGCTATGACGGGTGGTCATTTTATGTGCATCAGGGGGTCCTGCTGGGGCTGGAGGGAGAGCCGATCTGGTGGGGGCGCCATATGGACAGTATTGGTGCCGGGCGCACCTGCTGGATGGGGGCGGACCAGATCTTTGGCTATGGCGACCATTATGTGCAGTCAACCCAGTGTCACCCGATGCAGGATCTGGCTGAACATATCACCCGGCTGGGCTTTGCCGGGGCGCGAATTGGCGTCGAGATGGAGAATTACTACTACTCTGCCAAGGCGCATATGGTGCTGGCCGAGGCCTTGCCGCAGGCGCATCTTCTGGATGCCACTGCATTGGTCAACTGGCAGCGCCTGGTAAAATCCGACGACGAGATCGATTTTATCCGCAAGGCGGCGCGCATCACGGGAAAGGTCATGTCTACCGCGATCGACCGGGCCGAGCCTGGCCTGCGCAAGAATGATCTGGTGGCGGATATCTATCATGCCGGCATCACCGGGGTTGATGATCTCTGGGGTGACTATCCGGCGATTGTGCCGCTGACGCCGTCGGGGCTGGATGCCACCGCTGCCCATCTGACTTGGGATGGTGCCCCGATGCGAGAGGGGGAAGCCACCTTTTTTGAGCTGTCCGGCTGCTACCGTCGCTATCATGCGCCGCTATCCCGGACGGTCTATCTGGGCAAACCCCCACAAGAGGTGCTGGATGCCGAGGCAGCCCAGCTGGAAGGAATTTCTGCCGGGCTAGAGGCGGCGCGGGCGGGAAATCGCACCTGTGACATTGCCAATGCCTTTGTCGGCGTGCTGAAAAGTCATGGCATCCACCGGGAAGGGCGCTGCGGTTATCCTATCGGTCTCAGCTATCCGCCAGACTGGGGCGAGCGCAGCGCGTCTATCCGTAGCGAGGATGAAACCGTGCTAGAGCCGGGGATGGTGTTCCACTTCATGCCCGCGCTCTGGATGGATACCTGGGGATTGGAAACCACCGAGACCATCTTGATCACCGAAACCGGATCGGCCGAGCCGCTGTGCAACATCGAGCGTAAGCTCTTCGTCAAGGACTGATGCGATGGAGCTGCATGCCCGCACACGGGAAATTCTCAATGATCTGATTGCCTTTCCCTCGGTCTCGAGCGAGAGCAATCAGGCGCTGATCACCTATGCAGCAGGCCTGCTGGACGATTGTGGTGCCAAGATCGATTTCACCACCTCGCCCTGTGGTCGCAAGGCCAATCTCTTTGCGACCCTTGGCCCAGAAGTCGACGGTGGGATTTTGCTGTCGGGGCACAGCGATGTGGTGCCGGTCACGGATCAGGACTGGAGCAGCGACCCCTTCAATATGGAGGAGCGCGACGGGCGGCTTTATGGGCGCGGCAGCTGCGACATGAAGGGGTTTATCGCGGCGACCCTGGCCATGGCGCCGATCTATGCGACCCAGGTCAATGCCCGGCCAATCCACTTTGCCTTTACCTACGACGAGGAAGTCGGCTGTTTGGGCGCGCAGCATCTTGCCGAAGATCTGGCAGCGCGCGGGATACTGCCCGGCGTTGCCATCATCGGAGAACCAACCGAGATGCGGGTGATCGAGGGGCACAAAGGCTGCTATGAGTATAGCACCCATTTCCATGGCCTGCCTGGGCACGGCTCTGCCCCCGACCTTGGCGTCAACGCGGTGGAATATGCAGTGCGCTATGTGTCAGAACTGTTGCAGCTGAAACAGCGCCTGCGCGGCATGGCCCCTGTTGGCAGCCGATTTGATCCGCCTTGGACGACGGTAAATGTGGGGGCGATGCAGGGTGGTGTGGCCTATAATGTGATCGCCCCAAAGGCACAGGTCGATTGGGAAATGCGCCCGGTCTGCGCCCGTGACGCGGATTTTGTCAAAACCGCGCTGCGCCGCCTCTGCGAAGAAGAGCTCTTACCAGAGATGCGCCAGATCTATCCCGAGGCGGATATCACGGTGGAAACCATTGGCGAAGTGGCAGGGCTGGAGCCTATGGCCGAGAATGAGGCCCGCCGTATCATGTCCGAACTCACCGGGGCCAATGGGGCCGATCTGGTCGCCTTTGGGACCGAGGCCGGCATTTTCCAGGCTATGGGCATGGATGTGGTGGTCTGTGGCCCAGGTTCAATCAATCAGGCGCATAAGGCGGATGAGTATCTATCCCTGGATCAGCTGGATCAATGCCTATCCGTGCTACAGAAACTTGGGGGATATCTTTAGGTGACCCAGCCTCCTTCGACGCAAGAGGCATTGGCAGATGAGGGGCTGACGGTGCGGGATCGTCATGCCCTGATGCACCATGAAATCCGTCAGCGGATTTGCCTGCTCGATTATCTGCCGGGGATGCGCCTTTCCGAGGCAGCCCTGGCGGAAGAATTCGGCACCAGCCGCACGCCGATTCGCCGGGTTCTGGCCCGGCTCGAGGATGAGGGTCTGGTGCAGTCCTTCCACGGGGTGGGGACGCTGGTGACCGATGCGGATTTTGATGCGCTGGAACAGGTCTACCGACTACGGGTGGAGCTGACGGCCATGACCGGGCGGCTGGATCCGGTGCCGCCGGATTTCGGATATATTGCCCGTTTTGATCAATTGGTCCTGCGTGGCGCGGCCATTGTACAAAGTGGCACGGCACGGGCCTTTACCCAGTTTGACATCGATGTATTTCTAACCCTGCAAGAGCTGACAGCCAATCAGCCGCTGCGCCAGACGCTGGAGCGGCTGTATTTTCAGACCAAGCGGCTCTGGCTGAGGGCGGCAGAGGAAGCGCAGCTGGATCTGGAAGAGGAGTTCAAGATCTTCCAACATCAGCTGGAGGCCATCCAATGCGCCTTGAAGTCGGGCGATGTCGAAGCGGTGGCGCATATTCAGCGCGCGCATATTTCTATGAGTTTTAACCGGTTACAGCAAAAGGCCCGCTGAAGCGCTGCACCCTTCGTGCGGGATTTATCGCGCTGCCTGCGTTGGGGGCAGGCCGTTGCAATCCTGCGCATTTCTGCATCGCAGCTGCCAGTCTTTTTCCCGGCGTTCTGCGCTGGCGCTGGCAGATTTCCTGCCAGTAAGACAGGCTGTAAGACAGGCTGTATTTTAGGGTTTAATATTTTAACCTTGAAACAAAAGCAGGATGCCGCTTACAGTTTCTTCAAAATCTGCCCGCGATAGACTGCGGGGCCCCTGTCCGGCCAAGGCTCCGCCAGAGAGCGCGCGGAATGGGGCAAGAATAACTGGCGCCGCCCGTCGGATGCGGGAATAGTAACGCCATGCACCTGCGGCCAACGCGGGGCGAAAACCTGAAGTACTATGGGAGTATGTAAGACATGAAAATTCTAAAATCACTTGCAGTGGCAACGGCTGTGTCGACGCTGGCCCTGGCGGCCCAGGCCGAGACCAAGATCGGCATGATTACCACCCTGTCCGGCGGCGGTGCCGGGCTGGGCGTGGATGTGCGCGATGGCTTTATGCTGGCGATTGAAGCCGCAGGCCGCGACGATGTCGAGGTGGTGATTGAGGACGACCAGCGCAAACCAGAAAGCGCGGTACAGATCGCCGACCGCATGATCCAGTCTGAAAAGGTGGATATCATGACCGGCATCATCTGGTCGAACCTGGCGATGGCCGTGGTGCCAGCAGCAACGGCGCAGGATGTGTTCTATCTCTCGCCCAATGCCGGGCCTTCGGCGCTGGCTGGCAAGCGCTGCCACAAGAACTATTTCAACGTCGCCTGGCAGAACGATAACCTGCACGAAGCGGCAGGGGCCTATGCCAATGATGCCGACCTGAAAAACAGCTTTATCCTGGCGCCGAACTATCCGGCGGGCAAGGATGCGCTGACCGGCTACAAGCGGATGTATGGCGGGGAACTGGCGGGTGAAATCTACACCAAGCTGGGCCAGACCGACTACGCTGCCGAGATTGCGCAGATCCGGGCATCGGGTGCCGATTCAGTTTATTTCTTCCTGCCCGGTGGCATGGGGATTTCCTTCCTCAAGCAATATGCCGACAGCGGCGTGGACCTGCCGGTTGTTGGCCCGGCCTTTAGCTTTGATCAGGGTATCCTGCAGGCGGTTGGGGCCGCGGCGCTGGGCATCAAGAACACCTCGCAGTGGAACAAGGATATCGACAATGCGGCCAATGTGGCCTTTGTTGCTGACTTCCAGGCCAAATACGGCCGTTTGCCGTCGCTTTATGCCAGCCAGGGGTTTGATACTGCCAATCTGATCCTCAGTGCGCTGGACAAGGCCGATGTCAAGGACCAGGACGCCTTCCGCGCGGCCCTGGAAGCGGCTGATTTTGACTCCGTGCGTGGTGACTTCAAATTTGGCAACAACCACCACCCGGTGCAAAACATCTATGTGCGCGAAGTGATCCAGGAAGGCGATGTCTTTACCAACAAGATCATTGCCACTGGCCTGACCGATCACGCGGATGCCTACGCATCCGAGTGCAATATGTAATAGACCTTGAACGGTGGGGCCGCGCTGTGGCGCGGCCCCGACCCAAGGAAAGAAACCCCCATGTCTCTTATTCTCATTCTTGAGCAGGTCCTGAACGGGTTACAGTTCGGGGTCATGCTCTTCCTGATGGCTGCTGGTCTGACGCTGGTCTTTGGTGTCATGGGGTTGATCAACCTCGCCCATGGCGCGCTGTATATGGTGGGGGCCTTTGCCGCCGCCGCTGTCGCGGGCTGGACCGGATCCTTTGTGCTGGCGCTGATCGCCAGTCTTGCCGCTGCTGCTGCTGCCGGTGCGCTGGTCGAGGTCACGGTCATCCGTCGCCTGTATGATCGCGACCATCTGGACCAGGTCCTGGCGACCTTTGCGCTGATCCTGATCTTTTCCGAAGGCACCCGCTGGCTGTTTGGCTCTTTCCCGCTGTTTCTGGATGTGCCGGATTACCTGTCCGGTCCGGTGACGCTGCCGGGGGGCATTCAGTATCCGCTCTACCGTCTGGCGATCATCGTGATTGGCCTGATGGTGGGCGCTGGCTTGTTCTGGCTGATTGCCCGCACCCGCATTGGCGTGCAGATCCGCGCAGGCGAAGCCGACCGCGAGATGATCGCGGCACTGGGCGTTGATATTTCCAAGCTCTATACCCTGGTCTTTGCGCTGGGCGCTGCGCTGGCGGGGCTGGCAGGCGCACTGGTTGGCGCAATCCAGTCGGTGCAGGTGGGCATGGGGGAGCCGGTGCTGATCCTGGCCTTTGTGGTGATCGTCATTGGCGGTATCGGCTCGATCAAGGGGGCGCTGGTTGGCGCGCTTTTGGTGGGGTTGACGGATACCCTTGGCGGCGTGTTCCTGCCACGGCTGTTCGCGCTCTTGATGGAGCCTGCTGCTGCTGCCTCGTTGGGGGCCTCTTTGGCCTCTATGTTGATCTATATCCTGATGGCGGCTGTGCTTTTGGTACGCCCATCCGGCCTATTCGGGGGGAGCGCATAAGATGGGGCGCGAAAAGTTTTTCAACGCAGCGATGCTGTTGGCCCTGCTGGCGGTGCCGCTTTTGGCCTTGGCCATGGACGAACCCTTTGTCATCACACTGGCCACCAAGGTTGCCATCCTGGCGCTGGCGGGCGTCGGGTTGAACATCGCCCTGGGCCTGGGCGGCCTGGTCAGCCTGGGCCACGCGGCATTTTTTGGCATTGGCGGCTATGCCATGGGCATTCTGGCAGCCCATGCGCAGAATTATGAGCCGCTGTTTACCTGGCCGTTTTTGTTTGAGGGCAGCAATCAGATGCCGCTGATCTGGCTGGTGGCCGTGCTGGCAAGCGCCGCCGCGGCGCTGGTGATCGGGGCGTTGTCTCTGCGCACTTCGGGCGTTTATTTCATCATGATCACCTTGGCCTTTGGGCAGATGCTTTATTACTTCGCCATCAGCTGGTCCGCCTATGGCGGCGAAGACGGGCTGTCGATCTGGGTGCGCAATGAAATGCCGGGGCTGAATACCCTTGATCCGATCCAGTTCTTTGGCGTCACCTTTGTCATTCTCTGTCTGGCGCTGTGGTTCGCGGCGCGTCTGGCGCAATCGGCCTTTGGGCTGGCCCTGTCTGCGGCGCGCCAATCGCAAGAACGGGTGGAAACCGTGGGGCTGACCCCGTTCAAGCTGCGGCTCATGGCCTTTGTTATCTCGGGCGCGATCACCGGGTTGGCCGGGGCGCTGTTTGCTGATCTCAATCGGTTTGTCAGCCCGACGATGCTGAGCTGGCACACCAGTGGCGAGATCATGATCTTTGTCATTCTTGGCGGGGTGGGGCGGCTGTATGGTCCGCTGGTGGGCGCGGCGGTCTATATCCTGCTTGAACACCTTCTTGGCGGGATCAGCGAATATTGGCAGATCTTTCTGGGGCTTTTGCTGCTGGGCATGGTGCTGTTTGCCCGTGGCGGGCTGATTGGCGCGCTTTTGGGCCGGGAGGTTGCACATGACTGATCTGGTTCTGAAGGTCGAACATCTGAGCAAAAGCTTTGGCGCGCTCAAGGCCAGCAATGATGTTTCGCTTGACCTGCGCCCGGGAGAAATCCACGCGCTGATCGGTCCCAATGGCGCAGGGAAATCCACCCTGATCAAGCAGATCTCGGGCGGGCTTACGCCGGATGCCGGCCGGATAGAGGTGCTGGGCCGGGATGTAACCGCACTGGATACCGTGGCGCGGGCGCGCATGGGGCTGGGGCGGACCTTTCAAATCTCATCGCTGGCAATGGAATTCTCGGTGCTGCAAAATGCGGTGCTGGGGGCCCTGGGCGCGCGTCGCGCGCGCGGCGGTGGCCTGGGGCTGTTTCGCAATGTGATGAAGGACAAGGCGTTGCTCGATACCGCGCATGAATCCTTGGCGCGGGTGGGACTGGAAGCCGCCGCACAGGCGCGTACTGCCGATCTGTCTCATGGGCAGCGCCGCCAGCTAGAGGTGGCTGTGGCACTGACTCTGAAACCACGATTGTTCCTCATGGATGAACCCATGGCGGGGCTTGGGGCCAGTGGCTCGAAAGAGCTCACCGGGTTTCTGGATGGTTTGCGTCAAGAGGCACCGATCCTGTTGGTGGAACATGATATGGACGCCGTCTTTGCCCTGGCGGACCGTATATCGGTGCTGGTTTACGGGACGGTCATCGCCACCGGCACGGCAGATGAAATTCGCACCAATCCAGAGGTGCGCCGCGCCTATCTTGGCGAAGAGGAGCTGACATGAGCCTGTTGAAAGTTCGGGGGCTGAACGCCTCTTACGGTCCCTCGCAGGCCTTGTTTGGCGTCGATCTGTCGATTGGTGAGGGCGAAGTTCTGGCCCTGATGGGGCGTAATGGCATGGGCAAAAGCACCACGATCAAGGTGATCTGTGGCATGCTTGCTGCGTCTGCTGGCGAGTTGGAGTTCGCCGGGGCGGATCTGCGGCAGATGAAATCGCATCGGATTGCCCGGCTGGGCATTGGTCTGGTGCCCGAAGGACGACGGTGTTTTGCACCGCTGACGGTTGAGGAAAACCTGACCGCAGCCGCCCGCCCAGGCGATTGGACCTTTGACAAGGTTGCGGCGCTGTTTCCGCGTCTGGCAGAACGACGCAGCCAGAAGGCGGCGTCCTTGTCGGGCGGCGAACAGCAGATGCTGGCGATTGGCCGCGCGTTGATGACCAACCCGCGCCTGTTGATTCTGGACGAAGCGACCGAAGGCCTGGCACCTGTGGTGCGGCAGGAAATCTGGGCCGCCATAGCCCAGCTGAAATCGCAAACCGGCATGGCTATTCTGGTGGTGGACAAAACCCTGAAAGAGCTGGCCCAAGTGGCCGACAAGGCGGTGATCCTGAACAAGGGGCAGACTGTCTGGGCCGGGGACATGATGGCGCTGACGCCGGATCTGACCGATCGCTTCCTTGGGGTTTGAGACCTGACCCTTGGTCGTCTGCTAAATGTATAAAGCGGGACGATAGGCAAAACACCTGCCTATCGCCCCGTTTCTCGCGTCAGCTCTGGTGGCCTTTGGGCTGGAACAAGCCCCAGCGCAGCCGGGTTTCCCGGGCCAATTTCCACAGCACCAGCAGGGTGAGTGCCGCCAGCATGACTTCGGCCATTGGTCCTGCATACCAGACACCGATTTCACCAAACAGCAGCGGCAGCAGAAAAGTCAGCGGGATTGCAAAGGCGTAGGTCTTGCTGAGCCCCAGAATGGCGGCTTTGGTGGCAGAGCCGATGGCCTGAAAATAACTTGCCATCATCATCAGCGGCCCCATCAGGAAGAAAACACAGGTCATCACCGGCAGGATGCGGGCCACCTCGGCAATCACGGCCCGGTCTTCGACAAAGGCACCGGCGATCTGCGACGGCAAATTCATCACCACCACCTGGACCAGGGTGCAATAGACAAAGGCGGCGACCAGCGCGATCTGCAGGCTGGCATCAGAGCGGTGCCACAGCTCTGCGCCATAGTTGTTGCCGGTGATGGTCTGCATCGCAAAGGACAGGCCCAAAAGCGGCAGGAAGGCAAAGGTGATAACGCGGGTGATGATACCATAGGCCGATACCGTGTCTGGATAGTTGGCACCGCCAAACCACTGCAGCGCCGTGATGATCGCCGCAGACCCCAGCGCGAGCCCCAGAAAGTTGAGACTTTGCGGTGCCCCCAGCGCCAGAATTCGCCCCCAGTGGCGCAGCATGGAATTGCGCAGCGGCACTGCCGGGCGCAGCTCGGTTGGGCCGATGAGGCGGAAACACAGGATGATGGCAAAGGCCAGCGCCTGCGCCGCCGCCGTGCCATAGGCCGACCCGGCCACGCCCATATCAAGCAGGGCAATCAGCACATAGTTGAAGCCGATATTGGCGAGCGAGACCAGCAGGCTCATCAGTGCCATAAAACCAACCCGCCCCTCGTTGCGCAGCGCGTCCGAATTGACCGAGAGCACAAACAGCAGGGGGGAGAAAAACACGGTGATTTGCAGGTAAATCAGTCCCATCTGGGCCAAGTGTTCTGACCCCCCGGCAATCAGCAGCGCCATGGGGCGGCCGAGAAAGAAGAACAGAACAACAAGCGCCAGCCCAAGGCCAAGCGCCAGCCCATGCGCGCCTGCAAATATGCCGCGCGCGCGGGTAAGGTCTTGCGCCCCAAAGGCCCGCGCCAGCAGGCTGGACATGCCGTTTGAGACCAGCGTCGAAAGCGCCACAATCAGCATGTAGATTGGAAACATCAAGGTGACGGCAGCCAGCGCATCCGGCCCGACATAGATGCCCAGAAACAGCGCATCGGTCACTGACAGCAGGCCATTCATGCCCATCACCAGTATGATCGGCAGCGCAGTTTTGACATAGATGGCCCCCAATGGGCCATTGGTGAAGGTATTGGTAGGGGTGTCAGTCATATCCCATATCTCTCAAGTCAATCGCCTAGGTGAAGATGGGACCCGCGTTGCCATCCGCGCGATTGGCGGAAAGAGATCGTCATTGGACGTTGTAGAGCTTTACCAAGACAAAGCGTCAGCGGGAGGCAGGCGTCTACGGCCTGCCTCTTAGCTAGGCTGCATTTGCTGAGGGGTCAAGCCCCGGGGCTATGACGCCGCCGTACTGAGGTCGGGCGACCGGGCAGTGACAGTTTGGCATCACCACGGGGGCTGCGGGCGATTACCTTGCCCTTTGCCACGACGGCCAGACGGGCGGGGCGCAGGCGGACGGCCTCGGTGGGATTGGCCGCGTCCAGCACCACCAAAGAGGCCTGCGCGCCGCGCTTGAGCCCGTAGTCCTGCGCACCAGTGATCTGCGCGTTGGTCTCGGTCACCATGGTGAAACAGCGGGCCATTTCATCCGGGTGGGTCATCTGCGCCACATGTAGCCCCATAAAGGCCACGTCCAGCATGTCGCCGGTGCCCAATGAGTACCAGGGATCGCGCACGCAGTCCTGACCCCAGCCAACCGGGATGCCAAGCGCCTGCATTTCCTTTACCCGCGTCAGCCCACGCCGTTTGGGATAGCTGTCATGGCGGCCCTGCAACACGATGTTGATCAGCGGGTTGGGGATGGCAGAGATCCCGGCCTCGGCGATCAGCGGCAGCAGTTTGGAGACGTAGTAATTGTCCATCGAATGCATCGAGGTCAGATGCGACCCGGCAACCCGCCCCTGCAGTCCCAGCCGCTGGGCCTCATAGGCGAGGGTCTCGATATGGCGCGACAGGGGATCGTCGCTCTCGTCGCAGTGTATATCCACCATCAGGCCACGCTGGGCAGCGATCTCGCATAGGTCGCGTAGCGAAGCGGCACCATCGGCCATGGTGCGCTCAAAATGCGGGATGCCACCGACAACCTCGACGCCCATATCCAGTGCGCGCAGCAGGTTTTCGCGCCCCGTGGGGCTGCGGTACAGCCCGTCTTGTGGGAAGGCGACCAATTGCAGGTCGATGTAGTCTTTCACCTTTTCGCGCACCTCCAGCATGGCGGTGACGGTGTTGAGGTGATCCGGCGTGGTGTCCACATGGCTGCGGATGGTCAACAGGCCGAGGCTGGCAGCCCAGTCACAATAGGTCAGGGCCCGCTCGACCATCTCATCAACCGTGGCCTGATCGCGCAGCTCTCCCCACAGCGAGATGCCTTCCAGCAGGGTGCCAGAGGCATTCACCCGTGGCAGACCGTAGGACAGGGTGGCGTCCAGGTGAAAATGCGGGTCCACAAAGGGGGGCGCAACCAGGTCGCCAGTGGCGTCGATCACCTCTTTGGCGCTGGCTTCGATCCGTGGTTCGATTGCGGCAATGCGATTTCCGGTGATTGCAATATCACGCGCGGTGCCGTCGGGCAGGGTGCCACCCTTGATCAGCAGGTCAAACATCATCTCTCTCCCTTGTTGAAGGGCACCATCAGCGCCGCTGGGATCTCGGCGCGGCGTGACATCACCACCAGGGCCAGAATGGATAGGAAATAGGGCAACATCAAAAAGACCTGATAGGGGACCACGGCGCCAATGCCGGTCTGTTGCAGGCGGATTTGCAGCGCATCAAAGGCGGCAAACAGAATGGCGCCCATCACCGCCTTGCCGGGTTTCCAGGCGCCAAAGACCACCAGTGCAATACAGATCCAGCCGCGCCCGTTCACCATATCGAAAAAGAAGCTGTCAAAGGCCGAAAGGGTCAAAAACGCACCGCCCACAGCCATAAAGCCAGAGCCAACAATCACCGCCCCCATGCGGATTGCGGTCACCGACAGGCCCTGTGCGGCCACGGCAGCGGGGTTCTCTCCGGCGGCGCGCACCGCCAGCCCCAGCGGGGTACGGTAGAGCACCAGCGCCGTCAGCGCCGCAAGGATAAACCCGGCATAGGTCAGCGGCGTTTGCGAAAACAGCGCCGGGCCAACCAGCGGCAGATCCGACAGCAGTGGAATTTCATAGGGTTGAAAGGCGGTGATTTTGGGCGGCGATGATACCTCGGGCAGGACCACGCGATAGGTGTAGAAGGTCAGCGAAGTGGCCAGCAGGGTCAGGCCAATGCCCACCACATGCTGCGAGAGCCCAAAGGGCACGCTGAGGATGGAATGTACCAGCCCCAGCATCATACCGGTGAGCATCGCCACCGCCACACCGCCCCACAGCGGCAGACCCGCCCAGACCGCAATCCAGCCGGCAAAGGCGCCTGCCACCATGATGCCCTCGATGCCAAGGTTCAGCACCCCGGCGCGCTCGCAGATCAGCTCGCCCAGGGTGGCAAAGATCAAGGGCGATGCAATGCGGATGGCGGCGGCCCAGAAACTGGCCGAGAGCAGAATGTCGAACAGATCCATATCAGTCTCTCCGCACACGGAATTTGGTCAGCAGGATTGCCAGCACCATGAACAATAGCGCCGAGGCAAGCATGATATCGGCAATATAGCTGGGGACACCGGCGGCCCGGCTCATACTGTCGGCGCCAACAAAGATCGCCGCCACAAACAGCGCCGCGACCACCACACCAAGCGGATGCAACAGGGCCAGCATGGCAACCACGATGCCTGTGTAGCCAAAGCCGGGTGACAGATCGAGCGTAAGCGCCCCCTTCAGGCCCGAGACCTCGGAAAAGCCGGCCAGCCCTGCCAGCCCGCCAGACAAGAGTGCGGTTTTGAGGATCACTTTGGTGACTGGAATGCCGGCAAAACCGGCGGCTTCGGCGTTTTGGCCGACGGCGCGCATCTCATAGCCCAGCGTGGTGCGGGTGTTGATCACCCAGACCAGCAGTGCCGCGATCAAGGCCAGACCAAAGCCCCAGTGCAGCCGCAGCCCTTCGACCAGACGTGGCAAGCGGGCCTCTGGCAGCAGTCGGGCCGATTTTGGCCAGCCCATGCCCATCGGGTCTTTCAGCGGGCCTTCCAGCAGGTAGGAAACAAACAGCAAGAAGATGAAGTTGAACAACAGGGTGGTGACCACCTCATCGACGCCCAGCCGGGTCTTCAGCAGCGCCGGCCCTAGCAAGAGCGTGGCACCGGCAAACATTGCGGCGATGGCACAAAGCGGCAGCATCAGATAGGCAGGCAGCCCCAGCGCCCCGGTGCCCAGCACCACAGTCAGCACTGCCCCGGCATAAAGCTGCGCCTCGGCACCGATGTTCCACAGTTTGGCGCGAAAGGCCACGGCAATGGCCAGCCCTGTAAAGATCAGCGGCGTGGCACTGTTGAGCGTTTCCAGCAGGGCGAATTTGGAGCCAAAGGCGCCTTTCACGATCAGGCCAAAGACGGCAAAGGGATTGCCCCCGGCGATCAGCGCCAGCAGCGTTGCCACCGCGAAGGTGGCCAGCAGCGCAAGCAGGGGCGGCACAATGCGACGGGCGGGGCTGGGGGCGGCAATCGGTTCAAGCCGCATTTGGCGCTCCCGCGTCAAACCCATGGCCGGCCATCCAGGCCCCCAGATCTTCGGGGCGCATGGTGCCGCGGCCAAAACCGGGGCTGAGCCGCCCTTCAGAAATCACATGGATCACATCGGAAAGTTGCATGATTTCATCCAGATCCTCGGATATCAGCAGCACGGCCGCGCCACGATCACGGGCCTTGGCCAATGCGCCATGTACATAGTTCACCGCCCCAATATCAAGCCCGCGCACTGGCTGGTTGGCCAGAATGATCTGCGGTGCCTCTTCCAGCACGCGGCCCAGGATCAGCTTTTGCATATTGCCGCCAGACAGCAGGCGAATGCGAATATCGGGGCCGGGGCAGCGCACATCGTATGTATTGATCAGATCCTTGGTGAAGGCGCGCGCCTTTGCCCAGTTCATCCAGCCTCGGCGGCTGAAGCGGCTGGCATAGGTTTCCAGAATCGCGTTCTCGGTCAGGTCGAAATCGGCAATGGTGCCGGTTTTATGGCGGTCTTCGGGAATGCGGGCGATGCCCTTGGCGATGGCGGTGCGCGGCGTCCAGCGCTGAACCTCTGTGCCGTTCAGCTGCATCTCGCCGCTGGCTGGGGTGATCAGCCCTGACAACAGATCCGACAGGGCGGCCTGGCCATTGCCAGAGACGCCGGCCAATCCGATGATCTGACCGGCCGCCAGTTCCAGGTTCAGGGATTTCAGCCCGGGCGCGGCCCCCTGATCCGGGGTGGTGACCCGGCGCAGCGATAGCAGCGGCGCACCGGGCGCGGCGGTTTCAATGCTGGGAGAGCTGACTTCGGAGCCGACCATCAGGGCCGCCAGATCTTCGCGATTGGTCTGATTGGTGGCGCGTTCGGCCGCCAGTTTGCCGTGGCGCAGCACCACAACCCGGTGCGAAATCGCCATGACTTCGTGCAGCTTGTGGCTGATGAAGATGACAGACAGCCCGGTTGCGATGGCCTCGCGCAGAGTGGCGAACAGCGCCTCTGCTTCTTGTGGGGTCAGCACCGCGGTGGGTTCATCCAGAATCAGGATCTTGGCATCCCGGTAAAGGGCTTTCAGGATTTCGACCCGCTGGCGTTCACCAACGGTGAGGCGGCCCACCTTGGCGTTGGGGTCCACCTTCAGGTGAAACTGATCCGACAGGGCGCGAATGCGGGCCTTGGCCTGTGCAGGCTTGAGACGCGGCGCGGTCAGAGGATCAACCCCCAGTACGATATTTTCCCAGACGGTCAGGTTGTCGGCCAGGGTGAAATGCTGGTGCACCATGCCGACGCCCGCATCCAGCGCTGCACGGGGCGCGCCGGGGGGCAGCGTCTGGCCAAACAATTCAACCGAGCCTTCATCCGCGGTGTACTGGCCAAACAGGATGTTCATCAGCGTGGTCTTGCCGGCACCGTTTTCGCCCAGCAGGGCAATGACTTCGCCGCGATGCAAATCAAAGCTCACGCCTTCATTGGCCGTGACCGGACCAAAGCGTTTGGTAATACCTTGAAGGCGCAGGACAACCTGCGCCTTTGTTGTGTTGTTCATGCGATCAGGCCCAGATCAAGAGGATTTTGGCTCTTCATCATTAATGGCCACCGTATAGGAGCCATCCTTGATCGCCTGGGTGCGCTGGGCTACCAGATCCAGCGCCTCTTGCGGGATCTTACCTTCAAAGGTGCCGTAGGGGGCCAGTGAACAGCCGCCCTTGGCCATATAGGAATAGGGGCCGTAGTCCTTGGCGGTGAAGCTCCCGGTTTTGACCGCTGCAATGGCGGCATCCAGCGTTGGTTCAAAATGCCACAGCGCCGAGGCGGCAACCGTATCGGGGTAATCCGACTGGGTGTCGATCACATTGCCAATGGCC
Organism: Pseudophaeobacter sp.; assembly: GCF_048267565.1. NCBI lineage: Bacteria > Pseudomonadati > Pseudomonadota > Alphaproteobacteria > Rhodobacterales > Roseobacteraceae > Pseudophaeobacter > Pseudophaeobacter sp. The sequence continues at coordinate 230,383 of NZ_JBLWXG010000004.1, forward strand.
AGCAGGCCCTTTTCCTTGGCCGCATCCGAAACGCCAAACCGTTCCGCATAGAGCACATCCGCGCCGTTCTCGATCATTGCAAAGGCTGTTTCCTTGGCTTTTGGCGGATCGAACCAGGAGCCGATGAAGGAGACCTGGAATTTCATATCGGGGTTCATTTCACGCGCGCCGGACATGAAGGCATGCATCAGGCGGTTGACTTCGGGGATCGGGAAGCCGCCAACCATGCCGATATTGCCGGTCTTGGACATGGCGCCTGCCACGATGCCCGATAGGTAAGAGGCATCCTGGATGTAGTTGTCAAAAACTGCGAGGTTTGGTACCGCCGCGTCTTCTTTGAAGGAAGAGCCCATGAGGAAGGCAACATCCGGGTAATCGGCCATAACTTCGCGTGCTTCGGCTTCGACGCCAAAGATTTCGCCGATGATCAAGGTGTAGCCGCTTTCGGCATATTCTCGCATGACGCGGGAATAGTCAGAATTCGAGGTGTTTTCAGAGTAGCTGTAAGCGATGTCGCCACGGTCCTGCGCAGCGAGAGCGGCAACATGGATGCGGCTGACCCACTGTTGTTCTACCGGAACTGTGTAGATGCCGGCCACTTTGATCGGCTCTGCCGCCAAGGCTTTGCTTGCAGAAAGGCCCAGACCCGCTGTCAGGGCCGTGGCAGCGCTGGTGGCTAGAAAATGACGGCGCGATACTGCGCCCAAAATCGATTTTGACATAAAGCTATCCCCGGTTTGATTGGCCGACCCTTGGCGGATCTTGTCCAAAGGGTAAAAATTCCGGGCGGTTAAGGCAAGGAAGCTTTACCCATTTTTGCATCATATTGGGAAGATTGATCATTTGTTGCACACTAAGGAGCGCCGCATCAGCGCTTGTGCGTAAATTGCACAGATTTACGCCCTGAACAGTGTGGCGCGCTGGCCAGGTTTCCCTGTGCCAGCCCGGTTGTGCGACCTGTGGCGCGACCTGCGCGCCTGTAGACGCCAGCCATGCGGTTTAGCTGCTGTATTCCAATCGGGCACCGGGGAACTGGGCGATCACGGCCGGGGCGGCGGGTTTGGGCAACAGGCAGAGCGCGGTCGACAGCCCATCCGCCAGGGCCGCCCGTGGGGCGCTGACCGACACCAGGCGGCTGGGCTGCGCGCCCTCGCCATTGCGCGGATCCAGAATATGGCTTGTGCCGTTGCCAACCAGTGTACCCGCCGCCGCCGAGGTGGCAAGGGCGCGATCCGACAGGCTGAGCCGGGCGCGCAGATCGCCGTCTGGCGATACAATACCGGCCTGCCATGGCCGTCCTTCTGGGCGCTGCCCCATGGCGGCAATCTCGCCCATGTCCAGCAGCAGGTTCTGCAGTCCTTCGGCCCGCAGCAAATCGGCAATTTTATCGGTGATATAGCCCTGGGCAATGCCATTGAGCGTCAGCGCCATGCCAGGACGCAGAAAACGGATTTCCTGGCTGTCATAGCGCAGATGTTGCCAACCCAGCGGAGCCGCAGCTGTTTCCTGACCAAGGGCGAGCGCCTGCCACAACGGCTGAATGCTGGGGTCAAAGGCGCCGTGGCTTGCCGTATTCAGGCTTGCCGACAAGCTGAGCACATCCAGCAGTTCTGGTGCGGGCGCGCGCAGATGGCCCTGCGCATTGAGCCGGACCAGCTGCGCGCCCGGCTGATACAAGCTGAAGATGGCTTCCAGTCGCAGCAATTCGGCCTCGACCTTGGCAAAAATCGGGGCTGCTGCGCTTTGGGGGAGGCCGGAAATCACCATATGGGCCGAAGCCCCCATTGCGCGGCCCTGCCAGCGCGCCTGATGCGCTGCGGCGGTAACCGGACCAGCGGCCAGGCAGGCGGCGGAAATGGCAAGAAACCGGCGGCGGGGCAGGCGGGAAGTCATGAGGGGGTCTCCAGTATCAGATCTAGATCGACGGGGGCCAGGACGGTCTCGGCGGGGATTTCATCAAGGGTCGCAAGGGAACCGCCGTACCGGGTGGCAAAGGCAGTGGCGTCGGCGCGTTGGGCAAAGGGCACGATCTCGGGTGCCCCCATGCCGCCGGCCACCGGGCTGTCTATCACAAAGATAGCGTCAGCGGCAGCGATCCAGTTGCCAGGGCCGGGACTGTCCCAGCTTTTGGCGACGCCCATATCGCTGACATAAACGGCGGTGATATCGGCCTCGCGCTCGGGCCCCTTGAGATAGGCCAGCAGATCGCGCACCTGGGCAAAGAACAGCGGGGCGGGATGCCCTTTTAGGTGAACCTGACCTTTGGGGCCACCATGTTCGGCGATGTTCATCTGGCAAAAATAGCTCAGCGCTGTTTCGGTCAAGGCGATGGGTTCTGGCGCTGCTTTGGCCTCTTCTTCCTGGCAGGCGGATAGCGCCAGGCAGGCCAGCACAAGACACATGCTGCGGGTCAGGCTGCTGGGCAGGGGGCGTGCAGAGATGTGTTGAAGTGGTTTCATGGTTCCAGCCTTTGGAATGCGGTGCGGGCCAGGGCAAAGCCCAGCACGGGCCAGAGCAGGAGCGAGAGCGGCGCGGCCCAGGCGGGCAGGCTGGCGGCGGCACCGGCCATGCCACTGGTCAGGGCGACGCTTTCAGAGGCGGCGATATTCCACAGACGGAAGGCATCGGCCGGGTTGGCCACCATGACCCAGGGAAACAGCTGTTGGGTAAAGATTCCGTCGCTGTCCATCACCACCGCACCCAGCAGGGCCAGATCGTAAAGCACCACAAAGATCAGCCAGAGCCCGGCTGACAGACCCGCCGCAGCAGTGGTGCTGCCCGACAGTGCCGACAGGCAATAGCCCAGCAGCAAAAAAACCGCGCCGAGCAGGATCGAGGTCAGGATCAGGCGCGCCAGGGCGATCAGGCTTTCGGCGCCTGCGCCGCCAAACCAGGCCGCGCAGGCACCAGCCGCGCCAAAACCGATGGTCATGGCGATGCTCAGCGCGGTCAGATGCGCCAGAAACTTGCCGGACAGGATCTCGGCACGCCCGGCGGGATAGCTGAGCAAGAGCGCCAGTGAGCCGCGATCCCGGTCGCCGGAAATGGCGTCGAACCCCATCATCAGCGCCAAGAGAGGTGCCAGATAGACCGAGAGCGTCGTCATCGAAGCAACCGAAACGGTGAGCATATCAACCCCCAGCGTCCCCGTCGGCGCAGAGCCGGCAAAGGACAGCGCCAGTGCAAAGGCCAGCATGATCAGCGTAGCCATGACAATCCATAGATTGCGCCGCAGGATCAGCATTTCGGCGCGGAAAATTGCGAGGATACGCATCAGCTTTGCTCCTCTTGGGTTGAATAGTAGCGATAGAGGTCTTCCAGCCGGGGGGGCTGCATGTCGATGTCCACGACCGTGTCGCCCATGCTGGCAATGCGGCGCAGCTCGGCCATCTTGTCTTGCGGCGTGCAGATGATCTCGACCGAGGCACCATTGATGCGCCGCCCGCCGGTTTCGCGCGCAACCTGATCGGCATCCGGCCCCGTTGTCTGTAGCCGCAGCCTTACCGGCAGACCGGCCCTGCGCGATAGGTTGTCCAGCGTGTCATCCGCCACCTTGGCGCCCTGGCGCAGGATGGCAATGCGATCGGTGCGCGCTTCGACTTCGGTCAGCGCATGCGAGGCAATCAGCACGGCGGTGCCTTTGGCGGCCAGCTCATCAATGATGGCGTAGAGATCCTGGCGGGAAATCGGGTCCAGCCCGCTGGTTGGTTCATCCAGCAGCGCCAGTTTCGGTCGCCCCAGCAGCACCTGCGCCAGGCCAAGCCTTTGGCGCATGCCCTTGGAGTATGTGTCGATGCGGCGCTGCATTGCATCGCCAAGACCAACCCGTTGCAACAGGGCGTTCACATCCCCACCTGCGCCCATCAGCCGGTCAAACATCGTCAGTTGTTCCTGGCCTGTCAGGGCGGGGTGAAAGCTGACCGCTTCGGGCAAAAAGGCGGTATCAGACCGCGCCGCCGCGCTGCCGGGGCGGGCACCGCAGATCTGGATGCTGCCGCCTTCGGCCTGGATCAGCCCCAGAACCGCCTTGATCAGGGTGGATTTCCCTGCGCCGTTATGGCCCAAAAGCGCCAGGCGCTCCCCTGCGTTTACGCAAAGGTCAATGCCGTGCAGCACCTGGGTCTTGCCGCGAAACTTGTCGAGCCCCTTGATTTCCAGAACCGGGGAGGCAGCTGTTTTAGTCATTTTCTTCAACCTTGTTGGCCACTGCGGGTTTCACCGGGCGCATCAGGGGGGCGCTGTCGATCACGCCACCGGGCAGCAGCGCCGGAAAGGTGGATTGCGACCAGCGCACCAGTTGCACCGCAGGCGAACCCATCAGCATTTTGGCGGCAGGCTGGGTCCAAAGTACATGGTCCATACTGTCATTGGGCCGGTAGGGGCTATCGGCAATGCCATCGCCATCGACGTCAAAACCTGCATTGTCGGACCAGTAGTTGCCGCGCCCTTCATGGGACCATTCGACCCATTTGGAGGCGACGTATTTGACCTGATGGCGATTGCCGACAAAGGCATTGCCGGCCATCTTGTTGCCTTCGCTGCCGGCAGTGAAATGGATGCCGATGGCGCAGCCCTGGAACCAGTTGTCAGAGAATTCGTTCTTGTGCGAATTGTACAGAAAGGTGCATTTGTTGCGGGCGTTCTTGACATAGTTGCCCCGGATAATGCCCTTGTTGGTGTAGTTCAGCATCACGCCGTGATCGCGGTCATTCAAAGAGATATTGTTGGTGACCTTGACGCGGGTGGAAAACATCACCGCATAGCCCAGATGGTTGCCGATAGAGACATTGCCCGAGACTTCGGAATTGTCGGCATACATGTAGTGCACCGCAAAACGCAGGTCGCGAAATAGGTTGCCGCGATAGATATTGCGCTTGGAGGAATTGACAAAAATGCCGTCGCGCCCCCAGCGAATATCGTTGTTTTCCACGATCGCTCCGGGGGCGTTCCAGACATAGATACCATTGCCGCGTCGGTTCATGTGGCGATCCTGGCGACCTTTGATCACATTGTTTTGCACCACGGCATCGCGCGCCCCGTGGATGTCGACCCCATAAAGGTTCCCCAGCAGGATATTGTTGCGGACCACCGGGGCCTTGGCGGTCTTGGTCAGCTGAATGCCGCTGTCGATTGTTTCATGGTCCGAACCGGACCCCTGCACCGTGATGCCCTGTATGATGACGCCGGGGCCGGTGACGGTGACGGTGCTGCCCTGCTGGCTGCCATCCAGTATGGCGTGACCCTGGCCATCCAGCGTGACAGGACGATCCAGGACCAGATTTTCATAATAGGTGCCAGGCGCCAGAAACAGGGTATCCCCGTCTGCCGCCTGCATGAGGGTATCCGCGATGGCCCCCGCCCGATGGGGGACCTGCCAGTCGGCGGCGCGCGCGGCGCCCCCGATCAGCAGGGTTATAAGCAGGAGCCAGCGCATCTTGCTTAGGCCCCCCGAGGTTCGACGAGCATCCGACCGCGCATTTCCATGTGCAGCGCGTGGCAGAACCACTGGCAATAGAACCAGTGTACGCCGGGACGTTCGGCAATAAAGGTGACCGAGGCTGTGGCCTGCGGGCCAACCTCCATTGCGACGCCAAAGTTGGCCATGCAGAAGCCGTGAGTCAGGTCGTCGATGTCATCCAGGTTGGTGACGTAGACGGTGACCTCATCGCCCTGCTTGACGCTAAAGCTCTCGAGGCTGAAGTTTGGCGCCTGGCTCGACATATAGACGCGGACCTTGTTGCCATCGCGGATGATCTCTTCCTGATAGTCGTCAAGATCCACACCGTCTGCCTCGGCCTGGGCGCGTGCATCCGCCCACATCGGGTCGTTCCGATCCCAGACATTCACCGGGTTCACCTTGGAGCGGTGCACGATGATGCTGTCGTGGGGTTCGGCAAAGGTTGGGCCATCGTGGACAATCTTCATCTTATCGCCAGAGATGTCGATCAGCTGCTCGTTCTCGGGCTTCAGCGGCCCGACGTTCAGGAAGCGGTCCTTCGAGAACTTGTTCATCGAGATCAGCCATTTGCCATCTGCCTCGGAGGTTTCCCCCATCGAGGTGGAGTTGTGACCCGGCTGGTAATGCACGTCGATCTTTTCAAGGATCGGGTCGGCATTTCCGCCAGCATAGGCCTCAATCGCCTTGGCAATGTCCCATTTCACCACCTGGCTGTCGAGAAACAGGGTGGTGTAGGCGCGGCCTTTGTTATCAAAGGCGGTGTGAAGTGGCCCAAGGCCCAGCTCTGGTTCGGCCACGATGGCAGAACGCGGATCGGCATCGTTGTTGAACAGATCGTCCAGTTTTTCGACATCAATCACCGAAACGGTGGGCGACAGTTTGCCGTTGACCATGATGTGGCGCTTGTCTGGGGCCGCGTTCACACCGTGGGGGGAGTTGGGGATGGGGATGTAGCGGGTGTATTTGTTGCCCGCACCCTTGCGGCCATCGACAACCTTGACGCCTTTCAATTCCTGATAATCGCCGGCTGCGATGCCTTTTTCGATTTCCTTCAGGTTAAAGACCACGACGTGGTCCATCTCGCTCTCGGTCATCTCGGCCAGGTTCATGCCCATTTCCGAGTTGTAGGAGGTCGAGAAGGCATATTTGCCCTGGTAGTCGCAATCGGTGTTGTCGAGGTTGCCCGAGACAATCACCTGCCAGGCCACTTCCATCTCGTCGCCGTCAATGGCGGTGAAGATGTTCACATATTCCGATGGTTCATCCAGCACTTTGCCGTCATTGACCAGCGGTGCCTCGTGTTCGCCATTGGCAAAGACATAACCCGTGCGGGGGAATTTCTGCGGCCGCAGGCCGTGGATGTCATGCGCGTTGGGGACTTCGATGATCTTGTCGCATTTCATGACATCGCAGCGTACCCGCGCCACGCGGGTATTGGCCTTGTCGTTCATGAACAGAAAACGGCCATCATAGGACCCGTCGGTGAAGGACATATGCGGGTGGTGCAAATCGCCGTTGTCGTAGGTTTTCTTGCCATTCGCCGCGAGGAATTCCTTGGTCTCGGGCAGCAGGCCTTCAGTCAGGATTTTCATCGATTCATTGGTCTGGCCCCAACCGGTGGCAGAACACCGGTTGAACACGGGAATCCGCATGAATTCGCGCATGGAGGGCACACCCATGATGCGCAGTTCGCCAGTTTGCCCCGAGGACCAGAAACCATAGTATTCGTCAAGCTCTCCGGGTGCCAGGCTGGCTTTGTTGCCGGCGGCCTGGGCAGGGCCTGCGCCCAGCATCGAGGAGCCAACGCCAGTGGCGGCGAGGGCGGCACCGGTAGCGGTTGCCCCCAGCAGGCCACGACGGGTTACCGATAGGTTTGTTCTCTCTTCTTCAGACATGATGTCCTCCTTCAGGAAACAGATACTTTTTCTGCGTTGGGGTGATTGGCCGGTGGGCGGCCAAGGGCGAGATCAGGACCGGGGGTGCCAGTCTTGGCGCGGCGTTTGATCTTTTTGATCACCACCGGGCATTTGGTTTCTGATTGGTAAAGCACCTGACAATGCAGGCAGTTGACGCATTCATTCGGGTTGATTTCACCCGTGGGGTGAATGGCCTGAACCGGGCATTCATTGGCGCAGGTCTGACAGGGGCTGCCACATTCCTTGTAGCGTTTCAGCCAATCGAACATGCGGATCCGGGCCGGGATCGCCAGCGCCCCACCCAGAGGGCAGAGGTAGCGGCAGTAGAAGCGTTCGACAAACAGGCCGGCCAAAAGCAGGATCAAGGCAAACAGGACAAAGGGCCAGTCGCGGACAAACTTCAGAATGATCGCGGTCTTGAACGGTTCAACCTCGGCATAGGTCTCTGCCATCGGCATAGAGACCATCGACAGGCCAAACAGTCCAAGGAAGATCATGTATTTCACTGGCCAGAGCCGCTCATGCAGGCCCCAGGGCAGGGTCCATTGCGGCACCTTCAGGGCGCGGGCCAGTTTGTTTGTCAGCTCTTGCAGGGCGCCAAAGGGGCAAAGCCAGCCACAATAGGCGCCCCGGCCCCAGAACAGGAGCGCGGCGGCGATGGCAAACCATTGGATAAAGACCAGCGGATCCATCAAGAAGGCATCCCAGGTGAAGCCGGACCGCAAGGAGCCGGCCAGCGCCATCAGGTTGACAACAGAGAGCTGCGCATTGGCGTACCACCCCAGAAACACCAGGGTAAAGCTGAGGTAGCCAATACGGAACCAGTAGAAAACGCGGGCGTTCATGGTGGACTGGAACTGGAAGAAAAACACCGCCGTCAGCACCAGAAGCATGGCCCCTAGAATGCCAATCTCGACCTGCTTGTCCCGCCAGATCCGCTGCCAAAGCGCCGATTTCGCGGCGGCCTCGTCGCTTTCGTTGTCAAGAGCAACAGGTGCGGTCGGGGCCAGTGGCTGCAGATAGGATTCTGGCAGTTTGTACCCCAGATCAAAGGTCAGAAAGCTCTTGTCGATGGCACCAACTGCCCGCTGCGCCAAGAGTTGCAAGCGGAAGGGCGCGGTCGGGTCAAATTCGGCATCGGCGGGGATCTTGAAGATGTCCAGCTCGCTGAAGCTGGGGCTGTCATTGGTGGCCAATGCGCCTAGGCGGCGATGCTGTTTGTCAAAAAAACGCACCGAATTATCGCCCTGGATCAGTTGGATACGGTCAAAGATGCCGCCCCTCACATAGCCGGAACCCTTAAAACTATAGACGCCGCGCCCGAGTACCAGAATGGCCTCTTCGCCCTCTTGCAGCCAGTCGGACAGGTTTTGATATTCGGCCTCACCCAGCAGGCTGCGACCGATGGACGGTACGGAAACCAGCGCCAGGTGCATGTCGATATAGGTGTCATCTGGGTTGCCCGGCTCTGGGCGCTTGATGGCACGGGCATCACCAGTTTCTTCAAAGGCGGCGTTGATCTGGCCAATGTCCAATGTCATCCGCCGGGTTGACCCGTCGCCCGCGAGGGTCTGCCAATCGTGGGTTTCGCTCTGGGTCATGTCGACGGCGCGCTTGGGGCCAGTGGCCAGATTGGGGGCCAGACCGCCCAGCCCCAGGGTTCGTGCGACCTTGATGCCACCGCGGACCAGACTGTCATCGATGATCATGATGGTGACCGTGGCACCGGAAATGATATCCAGATCATGCGCCTCGCCGCCTGTGGCAGCCTCGGCCTTCAGGTCCATTCCGGCGTAGCTCTCGGTGAGCGCAACCATTTTGGAATTGGGAATGCCGATCAGGACAATCGGTTCAGAGTGTTTGACCAGTTTGACCCCGGTCAGCACCGCGTCATGGTCAATCCCGGCGACCACATGGATCGGCTTGCCGGAATATCCGGTGGTGCCAACAAAATCAGAGGTCAGAAAGGCATAGCCGAGGGTCTCATCGCCCTGCAGGATCGGCGCGACGGGAACATCTGCGCGGATCGGGCCAAAGCTGTCGGCGCCGGGCATCAGCTCGGCTGGCGCAAGATCGCCAAGAAAGGAGGCAAGGCTATCGGCCCAGGCCAGGCTCGGGGCTGCGAGCGCCGCGAGAGAAATCATCAGGGCTGTAGCCCAGCCGGAAAGGGTGCGCATTAGCTTCACAGCGCCACCTCCTTATATTGAGTGTGCGCTATGAACGCGCCGCGCGCGCGTGTCATGTTCTGTTGCTGCTTGCGCGGCGGCCCCCGGCCATCATGCCAGAACTGAGCCGGGTTAGACGCCACCTCAAACGAGAGAGCCTGTCCGCTTGCCCCTGTCAGATAGGCCGCTCTGGTCTGGGTCGGCGCAGAGGCCTGGGAAGGGGTGATCTGCGCCAGACACATCAGGCAGGTGCCGCAGTCGGGGCAGTCCTTTTTCTGGGTGTTTCCTGTCTCTGCGATGGTGTCGATGCGGACTACGCCGACCTCGCTGCAGATTTCGATCCAGTTTTCCGCCGCCTCTGCCTGGCCAAGGCCCGGCAGCAACAGCTGCATGATCAGTATTGCGCCCAGGCCATACCCCAATACTTGGCGCAATACTGCGCCAAGTAGCTGAAGTCGTATATGAAAAGGAGGCAGGGCCATGTGTCGCCAGATTCGTTGCAGGATATGCGCGACCCTAGCGACAAGCCCAAGCCCGTTGTTTGCGCTAGATCAAAGAAAATATCGTAGATGTACTTTTTAGCGCCTGTCTGCGTCTCTATCTGCCGCGAAATCAGAGCCCGAGATCAGAGAGACCGGGATGATCATCCGGGCGGCGCCCAAGCGGCCAGTGAAACCTGCGTTCCTGCGCGGTGATGGGCAGATCATTGATGCTGGCAAAGCGGTTCTGCATCAGGCCGTTTGCAGAAAACTCCCAGTTTTCATTGCCATATGAGCGAAACCAATTGCCGCTGTCATCGTGCCATTCATAGGCATAGCGCACTGCAATGCGGTTTTCGGTGAAGGCCCAGAGCTCCTTGATCAGGCGGTATTCCAGCTCTCTGCTCCATTTCGCTGCGAGAAAGCGCTGCGCTTCGGCGCGCCCGCTGACAAAGCAGGCCCGGTTGCGCCAACGGGTGTCGGGCGTATAGGCAAGCGCCACCTTGGCGGCATCGCGGCTGTTCCAGCCATCTTCGGCCAGGCGGACCTTGAGGCGGGCGCTGTCTTGGGTAAAGGGCGGTAGGGGTGGGCGGCTGTCCATTGGTTGGGATCCTTCATGTTGCAGGCACCGGGGCACCGGGGTTTAGTATGGGGTTACTGGTCAGTTTGGGTTTGGGCAGTGGTGCGAAAGGGCAGGGCATCCTGCAGGCGCAGTCCTTCATCTAGGGTGAAACGCCAGCCGCCGACGGCATCATCAACCCCATGCAGTTCGGGGCTGTCTTGGGTCAGCAAGGCGGTTCGCCCAGTGAGTTGCAGCAATGCGCCGCTGTCAAAATCAGGAAAGACCAGCCCGGCCCTGGGGTTCAGAAGAAAGTTTCCCAAGGTGTTAAAGTAGTTGTTGCCACGATAGTCGGGGATGATCAGGCTATTGCCATTGATTGTGACAAAGCCGACAGGTCCGCCCCTATGAGAGACATCAACCCCCTGAATGACGGGGTTGTCCTGCGCCTTGATGGCGCTGGCGACAAAGAACACATCTGCCGCCGCGATCTGGTCACGGACCGCCCCGTCCAGCTGGGTAAACCGGGCAGAAACTCTGGCGGTGCGCCTGTCTGTTGTGGGGCGCGACGGGCTCAGCTGGCGGTGGCGGATGTATTTAGGGCAATTCCCAAAGCTCTGATCAACCCGCAGTCGCAACTGTTTGGCATTCAGCGATTTAATCCGCCCGTTCAGCCGATTGCGGCGGCGGCTGTGCATCTCGATCCCGAGCAGGCCAATCGCTGCACCGGGGTGCAGGGCCTGGCGCACCGGGTCGGCTGCGGCACCGTGCAAGGCAAGATCCAGGTGGTATGCATCAGGGGCGTGAACAAAGCCGGGCGGGCCGGGAAACAGGCTGGCCCAGGGGCGACCATCACTGTCAACCGCAGCCACTGCCACAAAGGGGAGCTGGGCAAAAAAGGCCCGGTGCTGGTCTGGCAGATATGGGCGTATCGCGCGGCGGCCAAACATCTCTATCCTGTCGCGGCTGCCATTTGCGCGTTGCAGCGCCTGCTCCCCCGCGTGAAAGGGGGAGTGGCCGGGATCTGGCTGCTCTGCGGTTTGGGGGGGAGTCTTGGGCATCTCGGGCCTCATTGGGTTGGGCAGGCTAGGGGGCGCAGGTTTCCAGCCCCGGCCAGCGAGGCGACCGGGACGTTTTGGATGCTGCGATTTCCACCTGGTGCCAGAAAGGCGGCGATCAGGCGGCAGACAGGCCGACTGGGGTGGCGGGCATCGGCTTGAACCCGGGCAGGCTTTCGATTTTGGCCAGGAAGCGGCGCACATTCGGGAAGGGTTGTAGCGAGATATCACCTTCGGGCGCATGGGCCAGATAGGAATAGAGCGCCACATCTGCGATGGTGACCGCGTCGCCAACCAAGGTATCACGTCCCTCCAGATGGGGGTCCAGCTTGGCCAACAGGCGCGTTGCGACGGATTTACAGAACTCTGGATCCAGCGGTGCGTTAAACACATTGATCAACCGCGCCGCCGCAGGGCCAAAGGCCAGCTCGCCTGCCGCCAGGCTGAGGAATTTTTGTACCTGTGCTTCTTTGACGGGATCACTGGGCAGATAGCTGGGGGCATATTTGCGGGCGAGATAGACCAAAATGGCATTGGAATCGCTGATCACCACTGCACCGTCTTCCAGCACCGGCACCTGGCCGGCGGGATTCAATGCCAGAAAGCTGTCGGCCTTTTGGGCGCCGTTGGCCAGGTCAACATGCACCACCTCATGCGGGATGCCTGCCAGGCTGGCGAAAAGCTCAACCCGGTGGCCGTGACCAGAGAGCGGAAAGCTGTGAATGCGGAGTGTTGTAGACATGATGTATTCCTATCTGAGGCCGCGCATGCGCGGTGACTATGGGGCGATGCGACTTAGGGCTTTTGGCCCCGCCGCGGTGATGGGGGAAAGATACATTCAGAACGAAGAGGTTATAATTGATGTATTTATGGACTATCTATGTACATAATGGGGGTAATTGATATCCTGACCAAAACGGATCCCAGGGGGCGTAGGGATGGATATATTGCAATGTATGCGGGCGTTTACCGCGGTGGCGGGTCAAAGCTCCTTTACCGGCGGCGCGCGTCAGATTGGCATCAGCACCAAACTGGCCAGCAAATATGTCGCCCGGCTGGAGGAACATCTGGGTGCCCAGTTGCTGCATCGCACGACTCGGTCGGTCACCTTGACCGATACGGGACAGGCCTATCTTGAACGCTGCCTGCCGCTGCTGGATCAGCTTGATGAACTGGAAGGCGTCATTCAGGAACGCCAGTCAGAGCTGGGCGGCCTCATTCGGTTGACGGCACCAACCGGCTTTGGCAGCCGCGAGCTGGTGCAGGCCTTGATGCCGTTTCAGCAGGCGCACCCCAAGGTGCAGATAGAAATGCAGCTGTCGGATCACCACGTGCCGATTGTCGAAGAGGGCATCGATCTGGCCATTCGCTTTGGGCAGATGCAGGATTCGACATTGGTGGCGCGCAGGCTCTGCGATATGCGCCGGGTGGTGGTGGCGGCGCCGGACTATCTGGCGCGTCACGGCACCCCGGCCACCCCGGCGGCGCTGGCCGATCACAATTGCCTGCTGCTGCAGCCTTCCGGCCAGCCGGATCACTGGCGGTTTCACGAAGGCGGGGCAACAACAGAGGTTGCCGTCGGCGGCAGTTTTCGCGCCAATTCCCCCCGCGCGGTGGGCTATATGGCGCTGGGCGGGCAGGGCATTGCGCGCTGCCCCTATTACACCGTTCAGCGCTTTGTCGAGGCAGGGCAACTGCAGCTGCTGTTGTGCGCGCATGAGGACGCGCCGCTGCCGCTCTATGTGGTTTATCCGCCAAGCCGCCACCTGACCGCACGCATTCGCGCCCTGATCGAACATCTCGCCCAGTGGTTCCGCACGGCTCCGCCTGTATCACTTGGGGATTAGCCGGGGCGGGCTTTGGCCGGGTCACGCTGAGGGGAGGGCATAAGGTAGAGCCGAAATCGGTCAGCTGGCTGCAAGATTGGCGGTGCAGACGGAAGCATTCCCGCGCGGTAGTCATTTATGGGTCAGTTGTGTGATGGAACAGAAGGGAAGTGGTGGCGTGGGGGAGACTTGAACTCCCGACCTATCGATTATGAGTCGATCGCTCTAACCAACTGAGCTACCGCGCCATCTTCTGTGAGGGGCGATTTACGGAATGGTGCGCTTGGGGTCAAGGCGCAATTGCAGAAGAAACCCGCTTTTGGCCGTTTTTTTTGCCGAGGCTGGAAAATGCCGTCTTTATTCAGTTTGTTACGATTCCTTGGCCAGGGCTTTCACGGTGGCCCGGATAAAGTCTTCGCAGGGCTGCGGTGCGGTGATCGGCAGCATGTGGCCCCGCTGCGGCAGGATCTGGCAGTCAAGGCCATAGGTCTCCATGACTTTGCCCTGTGTCAGCGGATCCAGAATGGCGTCCTCTGCCCCAAAGAGAATCGCGCCGGGAGTGCTGAGCTGCGCAGCGTAGCGCGCTGCCTGGGTTTCAATCGCCGGATAGAGGAACGAAGCATCCGCCGAGGCCGCAACAAAGCTCTCGGGGCGCAGGCCAAGGGCACCGCCAGCCTTGATCAGGAAGTCATCGGGGCAGGTTTCCGGGGAAAAGATCTGGTTCAGAACTGGGCCGGCAGTGCGCTGTGCGGTGGGGATGGCCACGGTCTGCGCCATCAGGCGTCGCATCATGTTATTGTGCACGATCAGGCCTTTGAAGGCCTCTGGCCCCTGTTCTGCCGGGTGGGTCAGCGGCGACAGCAGCGCCAGGCCGGCGATGCGTTCGGGCGCCGCGAGCGCCATGGCCAGCGCCACTGCACCGCCCAGCGAGTGGCCCACCAGAACGGGCTGCTTCACCTCGAGGCTCTGCAGGACCGCGAGCAGGGCCTTGGCCTGTTCGGGCAGCCGGGCCATGGCGTCACTGGCACGGGTTGAATAGCCACATCCCGGCCGGTCCAGCACGATCACCCGGTGATCCGCGGCCAGACGATCTGCCAGCGCATAGGTGAAATGTTGCAATTGACCGCTGAGGCCGTGGATCAGAACCAGCGGCTGCGCCTGGCGCGGCCCGATGTCGATATAGTGGATCCTGCCCTGCGGTGTGGCACAGAACTGGCCAATGGGCGGCACCAGGTCGCGCGCCTCGCGGGCCAACTTTCGGGTTTTCAGATGTGATGCGCCCAGCAGGGCGGCAGGGGCGGCAAGCGCCAGAATGGCAAGACTGCTAAGAGCGGACATGGGCATATCTCCGAAACGGGGGCGGTTTAGCCGACAGTGCCGGGATCCAGCGCCGACAGGCTGGGGCGCGGCAACTGGTCAAGCAGGTCAAAAACACGGGTGCGACAGGCCTCGCCGGTCCAGTCGGCGGGGTGAAAGCTTGGCGGCAGGGCAGGGTGGCGCAGGGCGATTCTGCGCCAGTGATGCACGATCAAGGTGCGCAGTGTGGCCACCTGCACCGGCGACAAATCCGCAGGAGGGGAAAGCTCTGCCAAGGCCCGTTGCAGCGCCTGGCAGCTCGTGATCAGGTCCTGCGGAAACAACCGGGCCTGTAGCCAATCGGGCACCTGCGGTTGTGACAGGTTGGCAACAAAGAAATCCGCGTCCAGGGAGGCCGGGCGGGGACCATACCCCAGCGCGGTGCAGCGGTTGACCCGGGTATATTGCGGCAGCAGCAGCGCCGCCTCCAGCGCGGCCGAGCCACTGCTGTCTTCGCAGATCAGCAGATGCCAGTCCTGCGGCGCGATGGGGTCGCGGGCATAGATGCGCGGGGTCACGGCGGCCGATTGGCTGCGACCATAGTCGGTTAGGTAATGCACCGAGGCCCGGCCGGAGCGGGTGCTTTCAATCCAGCCGTCCTTGCGCAGCCGGTGCAGGGCGACGCGGGTTGCCTCGGGCTTGATGCCCATGGGCGTGATGATCCGGGTAAGGGTGGTGCCGTTGATGCGGTCACCGGGTTTTTGCGCCAGATCGCCAAACAGCGAGACAATGATCGACCAGACCCGCAGGTTTTGCAGGGTGTTCAACTGGGAAATACTTGTCTCAAACCATTGGGAGTGCGCGCTATTCATACGCTTAAGATAGGCGCTCCGGGGCGGATAGACCAGCCCGGAGCGCAAAAGATCGCTGTTGCCCTAGAAGGCATTCATGGTCAGCAGTTCGTATTCTGCGACCTTTTCATCGTCCTGATTGGTCAGGGTGACATGCCAGCGCACCTCGCCGTAGTCTTCATTCCGGGGGGTCTTTTTCTTGACGCTGAGCCGCACCTTGATGCTGTCGCCCGCCGAGACAGGTTTCATGAAGCGCAGATTGTCGAGACCGGTATTGGCCAGAACGGGGCCTTCGTTGGGTTCGACAAACAGGCCGGCTGCAAAGGAGAGCAGCAGATAACCATGCGCGACGCGACCGGGGAAGAAGGGATTCCGTTTCGCCGCAGCGTCATCCATATGGGCATAGAAGGTATCGCCGGTGAACTTGGCAAAATGTTCGATGTCGTCCAGCGTCACTTCGCGCGCGGGGCTGTTGAGGGTCTCGCCAATTGCCAGTTCGCCAAACCTGCGGGTGAAGGGATGCGCGGGGGCCGGGATCTCGGTGCCGCCGGGCACCCATTGCTGGCCAATTGCAGACAAAATGTCGGGGCTGCCCTGAATGGCGGTGCGCTGCATATAGTGTTTTACACCGCGAATGCCGCCCAGCTCTTCGCCGCCGCCGGCCCGTCCGGGGCCGCCATGCACCATATGCGGCAGGGGAGAGCCATGCCCGGTGCTTTCCTGCATCGAGGCGCGGTTGTTGAAATAGATCCGGCCATGGTAGGCGCCCGATCCCATGGCAACGCTGCGGGCCACCTCTGGGTCGTTGGTGATGCAGGAGGCCACCAGCGAGCCTTCGCCGCGATTGGCCAGGGCTACGGCGTGATCCAGATCCCGGTAGCCCATCACGGTGGAAACCGGGCCAAATGCTTCGGTGTCATGTACCCGCTGGGCCGCATCGGGGTTTTCACAGTGGAACAGCATCGGCGGCACAAAGGCGCCCTTTTCGGCATCGGCACCATCCACGGAAAAATCATCGGGATCGCCGTAGACGCGGGTGGCCTCGGTCGCCAGAATCGCGGCTTTTTCCAGCACGTCACGTTTTTGCCCGCTGGAGACCAGCGCGCCCATGCGGGTGCTGTCCAGACGCGGATCGCCAATGGTTGTTTTCGCCAGACGCGCCGAGAGCGCCTCGATCACCGCTTCGGTCTGGGTCTCGGGCGTGATGATACGGCGTACGGCAGTACATTTTTGCCCTGCCTTGGTGGTCATCTCGCGGCTGACTTCCTTGATGAATAGATCAAATTCCGGCGTGCCGGGGGTGGCATCCGGGCCCAGAATAGAGGCGTTGAGGCTGTCCTGCTCGGCGACAAAGCGGATCGAGTTTTCCAGAATGACCGGGGTCTGGCGCAGTTTCAGCGCGGTCTGGGCCGAGCCGGTGAAGCCTACGATATCCTGCATGGTCAGGTGGTCCAGCATATCGCCAAGCCCCCCGGACACCAGTTGCAGTGCGCCAGCGGGCAGGATGCCGCTGTCCAGCATCAGGCGCACAGCCAATTCCGTCACATAGCAGGTGGCAGTGGCCGGTTTCACAATCGCGGGAACCCCCGCCAGCAGCGTCGGCGCAAGTTTCTCCAGCATGCCCCAGACCGGGAAGTTGAAGGCGTTGATATGCACCGCAACCCCCTGCATCGGCGTGCAGATATGCTGGCCAAGGAAGGTGCCGTTGCGCGACAGCTGCTCTACCTCGCCATCCAGGTAGACCTGCGCATCGGGCATTTCGCGCCGCCCCTTGGAGGCAAAGACAAACATGGTGCCAATGCCGCCGTCGATGTCGATCATGTGATCCGCCTGGGTGGCGCCTGTCTCAAAGCTCAGATCATACAGCGCCTGTTTGTGCTGGCCCAGATGGGCCGCCAGCGCCTTGAGCATACGGGCGCGATCATGAAAGGTCAGGGCGCGCAGGGCAGGGCCGCCGGTGTCGCGGGCGTAGGACAGCATGGCCTGCACGTCCAGCGCGTCATTGCCGGCCTGTGCCAGCGGTGCGCCTGTTACGGCGCTGGCGATGCTGCGGGCACCCGCCCCTGGGGCGATCCACTGGCCTGCGGCAAAACTTGATACATCTAGAAGGCTCATACTGTCTCCTTTGCGTTTCGGTTGGGGCGCTGTCGGCACCTGGCCGGACGAGTCGCCGAGGCGGGGCCTCGATTTGCTTTGCATGATATATTGACCGTCCGGTCGGTTTATGCAAGAAGTTTGTCAAACAGCTTTGACCACACCCCAGGTGCGGCCGGGCGCTGGATGAGGGAGAGAGAGATGTCAGAGACAATTCTGGTGGCGGATCATGGGGCCTGGGTAGAGATTACCCTGAACCGACCGGACCGGCTCAACAGTTTCAATGATGAGATGCACTATGCCCTGCGTACTGCGATCGAGGCCGCCCGCGACGGCGGCGCGCGGGCGATTTTGCTGACAGGTGCCGGGCGCGGGTTTTGCGCCGGGCAGGATCTGGGTGACCGTGATCCCAGCAAGATGGATGGCCCACCTGATCTTGGCAACACGGTCCGCACGTTCTACGCACCACTGGTGCGCCTGATCCGTGCGCTGGACTTTCCGGTGATCTGTGCTGTGAATGGTGTCGCCGCCGGGGCAGGGGCCAATATCGCCCTGGCCTGCGACATGGTCTTTGCCGCTGAAAGCGCCAAATTCATCCAGTCCTTTTCCAAGGTCGGCCTGATCCCGGACACGGGGGGCAGCTGGCATCTGCCACGCCTGCTGGGCGAAGCCCGCGCCAAGGGGCTGGCCTTTACCGCACAGCCGCTGCCCGCCAAGCAGGCCGAAGACTGGGGGCTGATCTGGAAGGCGGTGCCGGACGCAGATCTGATGGCAGAGGCCCGCGCCATGGCGCAGCAGTTGGGCAATGGTCCAACGCTTGGTCTGGGGCTTAGCAAACACTGCATTCAGGATGCCGCCGTGGCGACACTGCAGGATCATCTGGAGCAGGAGGCAGACGCCATGAAGACCTGCGGCGAAAGCGCCGATTACGCCGAGGGCGTCGCGTCTTTCCTCGAAAAGCGCGCGCCCAAGTTTCAGGGGAAATGAGTATGAGTGCAAATCTGACACCAAGGCAACGCGCCGAAAAATCCGCCGAGGCAATGTGGGCCAGCGATGCGGCTTCGAAATGGGCCGGGATGGAGATCGTAGAAGTGGACGAGGGCCGCGCCACGCTGGAATTGACGATCAAGGCGCATCACTGCAACGGCCATGGCATTTGCCACGGCGGCGTGACTTTCATGTTGGCCGACAGCGCCTTTGCTTTTGCCTGTAACAGCCGCAATCAATCAACTGTCGCGCAAAGCAACTCTATCACATTTACTGCCGCTGGAAGGCTGGGCGATCGGCTGATCGCCCGCGCGACAGAGGTTTCGCTGACCGGGCGCAGTGGCATCTATGATGTGGCAGTGGAAAATCAGAACGGCGAGATGATCGCCGCCTTTCGCGGGCTTTCGCGCGCGATCAAGGGCCAGTTGTTTGACGAATAGGTGAGGAGAACGCCATGAAAGATTTGACCCCCAACAAGGCCGACCTTGATGCAATCGAGATTGCCTCGATTGATGAAATCCGCGCGCTACAGCTAAAGCGGCTGCAGTGGTCGCTGCGCCACGCTTATGACAATGTGCCCATGTACAAAGAGCGCTTTGATGCCGCTGGGGTGCACCCGGATGATTTGCAGCAGCTGTCGGATCTGTCGAAATTCCCGTTCACCTATAAAAACGACCTGCGCGACAACTACCCCTTTGGGCTTTTTGCGGTGCCGCGCGAGGAAATTATCCGCTTGCATGCGTCATCAGGCACCACGGGCAAGCCGACTGTTGTAGGCTACACCGCAACCGATATCTCCAACTGGGCTGATCTGGTGGCGCGATCTTTGCGTGCGGCGGGCCTGCGCAAAGGTAATATGGTGCACAACGCCTATGGCTATGGGTTGTTCACCGGCGGTCTTGGGGCGCATTATGGGATCGAACGCCTTGGCGCTACGGTGGTGCCTATGTCTGGCGGCCAGACCGAAAAACAGGTTGGTCTTATCACTGATTTCCAGCCCGATGGCATCATGGTGACACCGTCCTATATGCTCAACATTCTGGAACAATACCATAAAATCGGTCTGGATCCGCGCGACAGCTCGTTGCAGGTGGGTGTCTTTGGCGCTGAACCCTGGACGGATGCCATGCGCCGCGAGGTTGAAGCGGCCTTTGACATGCACGCAGTTGATATCTACGGGCTGTCCGAAATCATGGGGCCGGGCGTGGCCAGCGAATGCGTGGAAACCAAGGACGGGCCAGTCATTTGGGAAGACCACTTCCTGCCGGAAATCATCGACCCGGTGACCGGCGAGGTGCTGCCGGATGGTGAAATGGGCGAACTGGTCTTTACCACGCTGACAAAAGAAGGCCTGCCGATGGTGCGCTACCGCACCCGTGATTTGACCCGGCTGCTGCCGGGGACGGCGCGCACGATGCGGCGGATGGAAAAGATCACCGGCCGTTCGGATGACATGATCATTCTGCGCGGGGTGAATGTCTTCCCCAGCCAGATCGAAGAACAGCTGATGGCCACCGGCGGCTTGGCACCGCACTACCAGATCGAGCTGTACAAGGCGGGCCGCATGGATGCGATGCGGGTCTTTGTCGAGGCCACATCAGAGGCCGCAGATGAACTGTCCAAAACCGCCGCCGCGCGGATGTTGACCAAGCGGATCAAAGATATGGTTGGTGTCTCGACAGAGGTCATTGTCGGCGACCCCGGCACAGTAGAGCGCAGCCAGGGCAAGGCCAAGCGCGTCATCGACAAGCGCGACGCGTAACAGACAGGGAGAGATGTGAGCCCATGGCCCGCACGATTGCAAAAGATCACGACGAAAAGCGCGGCCAGATTTTGAAATCTGCCGCCAGGGTTTTTGCCGAGGCAGGGTATGATCGCGCCTCGATGACCCAGCTGGCGCGCGAATGCGGGATCTCCAAGGCGAACATCTATCACTATTACGACAGCAAGGATGCCGTGCTTTTCGGCCTGCTTGAAACCTATCTGCGCGATCTGCGGGACCGGGTCTGCGGCGTTGACGTTGCAGGCCTGTCCCCTGAAGACGGCCTGCGACGGGTGGTGGCCGAAATCCTGCTGGCCTATCAGGGGGCGGACGACGAGCATAAAGTACAGTCCAACGCCATGGGGGCCCTGCCGGAAGAGCAGCAGAAACTGTTGCGGGCCTATCAGCGCGCATTGGTGCAGTTTCTCAGCGATACGCTGCAGACCGTCGCACCCGAAGCATTTGCCAAGGACCCCAGCAAGCTACGCGCCACGACCATGTCAGTTTTTGGCATGCTCAACTGGTACTACATGTGGAATTCAGGCGCGGGATCAAAAGCCCGCGAAGACTATGCAGACCTGGTGGCCGACCTTACCCTCACCGGGGTGGCTGGGCTTTAGCATAGGGCTAGCTTTGGCCCAAACGTACGGATACGGCACCAGTCGCTAACCGCGATCATGCGCAGGCGGCGTGCAGATTCGTGCGGATGTCGCCCTCGGTTTGGCCAGTCAGGTGTCCAATTCGGCGACCAACCAGATGAGATCGGTTCCTGCCGCCTGTAATAGTCGTTTCAATAGCAATTTGTGGATCCGTGGCGGTCTTCCTATTTGAATAGCCACGACTTCATAGCACCCAACCCCAAGTCTTTCCCACTCCCGTCAGGTCCTCGTCCAGCGCATTTTGCTACGGTCGTTGCGAGCCATCAATGCCGATAGAAATCCGCAAAGATATCTTGCTCGATGTGGTTTTCAGAGTGGAGGAAGAAATGACTGACAAGCAACTACGACTAGACATCATCGACGAACTTGATT
The DNA here is from genome assembly GCF_048267565.1 of Pseudophaeobacter sp. Classification (NCBI taxonomy): domain Bacteria; kingdom Pseudomonadati; phylum Pseudomonadota; class Alphaproteobacteria; order Rhodobacterales; family Roseobacteraceae; genus Pseudophaeobacter; species Pseudophaeobacter sp. The sequence continues at coordinate 251,865 of NZ_JBLWXG010000004.1, forward strand.
TCGAGCCCAGCATTGATGCCGCTGACATTGGCGTGGCGGTCGATCAGGGTGTCGTGACGCTGACAGGGCATGTGCGCACCTACAGCGACAAGATCACGACGCGGGATATCGTTGAAACCGTCGTTGGCGTTCGTGCGATTGCTGATGAAATCGAGGTCCGGCCAATTGGCGCCCACATCACAGCTGACGATGAGATCGCGAAACGCGTCGCCAATTCGCTAAGGTGGAACACATCGGTGCCGGAAGACAAAATCCATGTCACCGTCGCCAAGGGCCGGGTCACCCTCGAGGGGAATGTGGAATGGCGATATCAGGCTGATGCCGCAGAGCGTCTCATCGGTCGGATGACGGGGGTAACCGGCATCAACAACCATCTCAAGGTTCGCCCTTCTGTAAAGGTTTCGGACGTATCGGAGCGGATCAAGAAGACTCTCGTGCGCGATGCGGAACTCGATGCCTCGGGGATCCGGGTGGCGGTTCATGACGGCACCGTAACGCTTGAGGGGGAAGTCCGCTATCTGGGCGAACGCAAGAGTGCGGAGCGCGCGGCCTGGGCGGCCCCCGGGGTGACAAACGTCATCGATCATCTGGCGGTGCGGTGAGCGTTCCATTTCAAACTGAATGGCGCGGCGACTTGCCGGGTCATTCGCGCGGTTGAGTACGCTGATCTGCGCGCTTGTCGCGCTGATCACGGCCTTGGACCTCGGCGCTTTTGCGCTGCCGTGGTCCCGGTCCTGACCCGTGATCGGGCCTACGGTGATGCGGCCGGGGCTCAGGGGTGGCGCGTTCTTTACAGCCGGGCAGCGACGCTGGCCGGGGATTTCTCGTAGTGCTGTCTGCATTCGTTCTCACGACCGCGGACGACACGCATTCCGGCCAGCGAACCCGTCCGTTCGGTCACCACGGTGCAGCGCCCCTCGGGGCCGTCGGCGTCCTGGAAATATATTACGACCCAATCGCGGGTGCGATCCAGTTCATGTGCCCGCGCGCTGTTCGAGTACAACACGGTCAGATCCCAGTCACCGCGCCGGGTGTGCATGATCGGCAGCCAGGCCTCACCGGTTGGGTTGAAGCGTTTCGGTGCTATGCGCTGCAAATCTCCGGCTTCGGCCTGTGCGCGGTAGAGATCGTCTGCATCCAGCAGAAGCGAAACCGGTGGCTCATCACCGCCATGCGCCGTCGTATCCGCTCGGCGACGTCGCGCCAATCTTTGACCAAGCACTGCCAGAATGGCGGTCCGCCGCCTTGGCCCGATGCCGGGGACAGGTGTTTCGCCAAGACGCAGCGCGGCTTCCAGATCTTCCAGCGTTTCGATGTCCAGCGTATCGACCAGGCGTCTGGCAAGTTTCTCGCCGATGCCGGGAATGGATGCGAACAGGGCTTCTGGCGTCAGGCGGCCCTTCAGGCGGTCGAGCTGTTGCCAGTGCCCTGTTGTCAACATCTCGATGATTGCAGCGGCGATGCTGCGTCCGATTCCGCGCAACGCGACGAGCGCTTTTGCGCCGCCGGTTTCGAAAAGGTGCTGGAGGGGATCAGAAAGCGTGGAGATTTCGCGGGCGGCGGTGCGGTAGGCCTTGACCCGGAACCCATCGTCGCCCTGGGATTCCAACAGGTCTGCGTATTCGTTCAAGCTCGCAGCAAGCAATCTGTTTTGCTCTGGTACAACCGGCATGTCGATTGCGGTGCGATCAGGCATAAGTGTCAAGCGCCTGACGCGCGGGTTTGTCGCCGTCCATCTGCTTTGCTACCGTATTGACGGCTTCGATCACGTGGACAAGCGCGAGGCCACCGCCGGGCGACGCCTTGTTCCACTGCGGCCTTCGTGGTGTTGATTGCATCGTCCAGCGCCTCCTTGCGCGATTTCAACTCTGCCTCGCATGTGTGCTGTCCGAACCTCGTCCCGTCAAAGACAGCTGAACAGTGTTCACGCGTCGTGCTTCAAGACGCAGACCGAGTATCTGAGCCGCCCACTGAAATGATCTCACGCGACAATGCGTTCGGGCGAAACATCACAGCAAGATCTGCACACACCAGCACGGCTATTCTAAACACAGCCCATGCCATTTCATTGACAGCTATCAATGACATCAGACCTCTCTGGTCGCGCTATGATTGTGTCAGGTGCAAGGCGGGCGAATTGCGCCCCGTCAATGAACGCTTGGCCTGTGCGGGTAGCATATAGGCCCAAGCTTCAAGCAATAACTTAGCGTCTCATGGACGGGAGGTTGCCCATGCCTGATATTCATTCCGGGTCGACCATCGTGGACCGGCCACATGGGCAGGCGAGCGACGCTCGCCTGTTACGCCATGTGATGGTTTGTCTCGACCGGTCCCCTGATGCCGCGCGCATACTGGAACAAGCTGTATTGCTGGCGAACCAGACGGGGGCTGACCTGACAGCCATGCGGGTTGTGCCCGCGGTGTCGTCCACGCTTCGTTGCGCCGATCCGATCGACTGGGAATTGACCAAACGAGATGAGACTGCCGATCTGCTACGGATGTCCGACACGGCCGGGGCGACCACCGAGATACGTGCGATCGTGGCTTGCGGTTCAGCGGCGCGGTGCATCCACGAAGAGGCGCTGCGCTGCGATGTGGATCTTCTGGTCTTGGGCACGGGGACTTTCGGACCGCCGAGCCGATGGGGCCTGGGTGGGACGGCCAGGCATCTTGCAGAGGTCTTTCATGGATCGGTTCTGCTCGTTCCCGACGAAATAGCAGGTGAGCCCTCAAGGAGGCGCCGTATCATAGTCCCAATGGATGGTTCGCCGCTGTCGGAAGCCGCGCTTCGCTTCGCCGCCGCGATTGCGCGGATCCGCGCGGCAGAACTGGTCATCCTTCACGCTGTTTCGCATGTCGGCGGGTTCGGCACTGGACGGACGGGACAGGGGGATGAGGCGCTCTGGCGTGAACTCAAGGATGAGGCAGCACGCACAGCCGAAGATCGGATTCAGCGTTTGCGTCGATTGCTCCCCGCCCACAGACACGGCAACCGTGTCCGTCGGCTCAGCGGAGATGAGCCACGCCGAGCCCTGATGAAGGCGATTTGCGAGGAACGGGGCGAGCTGGTGGTCCTTTCGGCCCGCGGGCTGGGAAACGATCCGGATCTGCCCATCGGGAGCACCGCAGAATATCTGCTCTCCCGTGCTGTGACACCAGTTCTGCTGATCCGGAACGCGGAGATGAGCACTCATCGCGCAGGCGGTACAACACCGAGATGGCCCGCTGGCTTGCGGCAAGAGCCGTGACGCCGCCCGCCTCGCAGCTGCAAGAGCAGGTCGCCACTGCGTCCGAAACCCAAATACAGCACAATTGCGTGGATCCTGGCCCCGCGAGGGCCGTACCCGTATGGAAGCACCTCGACAAGATTCCCGCCTGGCTGGATGAGGCGCGGCGCATCTGCCGGGCGCCACCGCCCGAAGCCTCGAAAGCGGCAGAGTGGCTCCTTGATAACGAGTATCATGTGCGTCGGGCGGTGCGTCAGGTGCGTGAGGATATGCCGCCGACTTTCTATCGCCGTCTCGCCCGATCCGCCATGTCGGAAGCATGGGGCGGGCCGCGTGCGTTTCTTGCAGCTCGCAGCTACGTTGATGAAACACACGCGCAGATCGACGCAGCGACTGCGACGGCTTTCGTGAACAAGTTCCAAGGCGAGGAAGGGCTCTCCCTCGCCGAACTTTGGGCATTCCCTGTGATGCTTCGGCTCGTGGCGCTTGAAGAAATCGTGACGACCTTCTGTTGTCTTGTCCCGGAACTCGCGCCGCCCATTCAAGGGTTGGACAGACCCGAGAACTGGCAAGAGCGTGATCCCACCGACGCCCTGTCGCGGGCAATCGTGGCGCTTGCCGCAATTGAGCGGATCGACTGGAAAGCATTCGTCGAAGCCACAAGTCATGTCGAGGCAATCCTGCGCAGGTCACCCGACGGGCTATATCCCGAGATGGATTTTGACACGCGAGACCGGTATCGGCAGGCGATCGAGGTTCTTGCCGATGGGACCGGACAGTCTGAGCCGGACATCGCGCGCGAGGCGGTTCGCATGTCGCGCGATCATACGGGATCGCCACGCCAGAACCATATCGGATGGTGGTTGGTCGATGGTGGCCGTGCCGAGTTCGAGGCGCTGACGGGCTATCGGGGCAAGCGCACCGAAGCCTTTCGCCGCCTGGCGCTGCGCCGACCGGGATGGGTCTATGTCACGGGCCTTGTCGGAGTTGCCGCACTGGCGTTTGCCATACCGTTTGCGCTGCTCATCACCTGGGGTGCAAGCGGCGTTGCTCTTGCGCTTGGTGGTCTGCTGCTGCTGATGCCTGCTTCGATCATTGCGGTGACGGTGACCAATTGGCTTGTCACGCAGACCGTGCCGCCGCGGGGGCTGCCCAAGATGGATTTCCAAAAGGGACTGCCCGAAGGTGTCGAGGCAGCCGTTATCGTCCCGGCCATCTTCCGCAGCCCCGAGGAGGTTCCTCCCCTTCTTGCGCAGATTGAACGTCACATGCTGACGAACCCGGATCCACAGATGCGCTACGCGCTCTTGAGCGATCCTGCCGATGCCACGCAACAAGTAACGGAGGGGGACCAGGCGCTTGAGGCGGCACTTGTCGACGGTATCCGGGAGTTGAACCGCCGATACGAGAAAACCGCGCCCTTCGTCCTGCTGCATCGCCGACGCAGCTGGAACCAGGTGGACGGCATCTGGATGGGATGGGAGCGCAAACGCGGCAAGATCGAGGCGTTCAATGACTTCCTGGATGACGGGGGCACGGATGCCTTCCCCCTGACCGAGGGGGATGTCGAAAGGTTGCGCGCCGCGCGGTATATCGTGACGCTTGATGCCGACACAATTGCGCCCCCGGGCGTGGTACACAGCCTTATTGGCGCGCTTGCGCATCCGCTCAATCGCGCTGAATTCGACAAGGATGGAGAGCGTGTCATCGCGGGCTACACCTTCATCCAGCCCAGGATCGAAATATCCCCCGAAGCGGGGGCCGTTTCGCCGTTTACGCGGCTCTACACAGGCGACACCGCCATCGACATTTACAGCCGTGCGGTATCCGACGTTTACCAGGACCTTTTTGGCGAAGGGATTTTCACCGGAAAGGGGGCTTATGACGCACAGGCCTTTCGGCGCAGCCTCAGGAACCGGGTTCCAGAAAACGCGCTGGTCAGTCACGACCTGTTCGAGGGGCTCCACGGGCGGGCGGCTCTGGCAACCGACCTCGTGCTCTATGAAGGGTTTCCCGCGCGCTACCCGGATTTTGCACGTCGCATGCACCGCTGGATTCGCGGGGATTGGCAATTGTTGCCCTGGCTTGGCCGACAGGCACCGGGGCGCAGCGGTGATCGGTTACGCAATCCTCTGTCTGCACTCGATCGTTGGAAGATCGTTGATAATCTTCGCCGGAGCCTGATCGCTCCGTCGCTTGTGCTGCTTGCCCTGTGCGGCTGGCTCGTGATCCCCGAGGCGGCTCTGATCTGGACACTGCTGACCGTGGCAGCCCCCGGCAGCTATCTTGTGACCCACATCGCCGCAGGAATATCGCGCGGGCGTCGCCGCGGCGCTGTGCAGGATCGCTGGCGACAACTGCGTGACCACGTGGGCCGCTGGCTTCTGGAAATCGCATTCATGGCGAATGAGGCCGTCATCTGCCTCGACGCTATCTGTCGTGCGCTGTGGCGGCTCACCGTGTCGCGGCGCAACATGCTGGAATGGTCGACCGCCGCCCATGTTGCTGCAACCGGTGCCAATACGCGGGCGCGTTTCTGGATCGACATGGCGGGCGCCCCCCTGCTTGGTCTCGCGATCACGATCACACTGGCCGTTCTGGCACCTGCCGCCTTGCCTGGCGCACTGCCGCTGCTGGTGCTCTGGATCCTGTCGCCAGAAATCGCCTACCTGATATGTCGACCATGGCAGCCCGCAGAGGACAGTCTTTCCGACATTGACGTTGCCTGGCTCCGCCACATCGCGCGGCGCACATGGGCCTATTTTGAGACCTTCGCCGGACCTGAAGACAACTGGTTGGCACCCGACAACTACCAGACCGATCCCGAGGCGAAAATCGCCCACCGATCATCGCCCACGAATATCGGGATGCAATTCCTGTCGTCCATTACGGCACTTGATCTCGGACATGTCGGATTGCGTGACCTCGCGCAGCGGACTGAGTATACGCTGGAGGCGCTGGAACGGATCGAGCGCCACCAAGGGCATCTCGTGAACTGGTTCGATACGCGCACCCTTCTGTCGCTGGAGCCTCGCTATGTCTCAACAGTGGACAGTGGCAACCTCTCGGTGTCACTTCTGACGCTGCGCGAAGGCTTTATCGAGGTCGCGAATGGCCCGGCGCTGTCGCGCTCCCTCTGGGACGGCTTCATCGACACGCTTGGAGTGTTGGCAGAGGCAACCGGCGATCTGCCGACTGAACCTTCACAAGTGATAGGGGCGCGGATCCGCGTCCTCTGCGAGAGAGCCGAAGCGGCTCGCGATGATCCCGCTGGGTGGCGCAGGGCTCTTTGTCGGAGTCTTGAAGAAGACTTGCCCAAGCTATCCGGGGCCATCCTGAAAGCCCTGGATGCCACGCCTGGCGCCGATCCGGAAGAATTGCATTTCTGGTTCGAGCGCAGCCGCCATCACGCGGCAAGCTTCATGCGTGATCTCGACACCCTTTGCCCGTGGTTGGTGATCGACGGGTGGATGAAGTTGGAGGAACACGCCGGTGAAGTCGCAAAAATGCTGTGTCCGGACATGCCGCTCGCGCAGCTTGAGGATGCGTTGAAACGCCTGCAGGACGGCATTGAAGACCTTGTGAAAACCGGCGTCGACGGCACAGAGCTACAGGCCGCCATTTCCGCTGGACAGTCCGCACAGGTGGCTTTGCGCGACAACCTGTTGGCCCTTGCTCAGAAGGCCGACGGGCTTGCGATGGGAATGGACTTCACGTTTCTTTATGACCGGGAAACCCGGACGTTCTTTATCGGCTACAATCTCAGCTTCGACCGGATGGACGATCACCGCTACGATCTGCTCGCGTCCGAGGCGCGGCTGGCCAGTTTCGTCGCCATCGCCAAAGGCGATGTTCCGGCAGAACACTGGTTCCATCTGGGGCGGCCGATCTCGCGGTCCTCCGGTCCACTTACGGTCCTGTCATGGAGCGGATCAATGTTCGAGTTCCTTATGCCGGCGCTTCTGATCCGCAGTGCTCCGGGTCAGTTGCTGGGCCAGAGCGAGCAGGCCGCAGTCGATATTCAGCGTCGCTACGGAGACAGGCTCGGTCTGCCCTGGGGGGTGTCGGAAGCTGCATTCTCCGCACGGGACACGGCGCTGAACTACCAGTATCGCGCCTTCGGCGTGGCCGGGCTGGGTATGCGCCAGGGACTTGCAGAGGACTACGTTGTTGCCCCCTACGCCAGTGCGCTTGCGCTGTCGGTCCGACCGGGGGCCGTCGTGCGCAATCTACGCAGGCTTGAGGCGCTCGGCATCCGGGGGCGCTACGGATTCTACGATGCCGTTGACTTTACACCTTCGCGGTTGCCCGAAACAGGCACCCATGTGCCGGTTTTCACCTATATGGCACACCATCAGGGGATGCTTCTGTCTGCCATTGGCAACGCGCTCAACGACAGTATTTTCGTGCGTCGTTTTAGCCGGGACCCGCGCATTTCCGCCATTGATCTGCTGATGCATGAACGGGTGCCGTGGGAATATATACCGGAGCCGTTGCCAGACGCAGGCTCGACGCTGCCCGAGCAGATTGAACGACGCGTTCGCCCGTTGCACGGCTGGCCCGCCGAGAACACAGATGCGCCGCAGGTCCACACACTCGGGAACGGGCATCTGTCAATCTGGCTGTCGAGCGCAGCAACGGGAAGCATCTGGCGGCACGGGCAGTCGCTAACCAGCTGGGGCGGGAATCCTGTCAGCGACAACGGCGCGGCGCGGCTTTTGCTACGCGATGCCGAGGATGGCGCGACATGGGAATTCCGGCGCAGGCCCGAACAATGGATGGATGTGATGTTTCACGCCGAAAAAGCGTCCTTCCATCTGCAGCACCATGACATCGCCGCAACACAGGAAATTTGCGTTGCTGCCGCCGATGACGTGGAGATCCGGCGCGTTACGCTGGTCAATCATGACGACCGCCGCCGCGTGATCGACGTCACGACCTATGCGGAACCGGTTCTTGCACCGCATACGGCGCATGAACGCCACCCTGCCTTTAGCAAGCTCTTCGTCAGGAGCGAGATCTTGTCGGACATGAACGCTGTGTATTTCACCCGGCGTCCACGCCGACCCGAAGATGCGCCGCCGGTGATGCTGCACCGGCTGTTATGTGAGGACCGGGGCGTGGTCCTTGAGGGCACCGAGACGGACAGGCGGGCGCTGGTCGGTCGCCACGGAACTTATCTCGCCGCTGCAAACGCGGAAATGACGGGGACGACAGGGTGGACTCTCGATCCGGTTGCTGCGCTGCGGGCGCGGGCCAGTCTTGCGCCGGGACAGCGTACAACATTCGCTTTTCTAACGATTGCGGCCGGGTCACGGCAGGCGGCAATCGACACGGCAGAACGCTACGCGACCGCTCCCGCACTGGACTGGGCCTTTGAGGATGCCGCCCGATCAGCCGCAGATGAGGCAAATCGTGTCGGGCTGACACCATCGGAAATGGCCGAAACACAGCGCCTGGCCACCCATCTGCTTAGGCCGCCTGCAAGGAGCGCCGCGACCGGAGAGACCACAGGATCAGGACAACCCGACCTGTGGGGGCTGGGTGTTTCTGGTGACCTCCCGATCATGCTGGTCCGGGTCGCGGGCGCAGAAAAGGCTGATCTTCTCCCCTTCCTTGTGCGCGCGCAGCGTTGGCTTAGACGAAATGGCCTGCGGTCCGATCTTGTGGTTCTTGGCACGAAGGCTTCAAGTTACGAAGCGCCGATTGCCGCGAGACTGCGCGATGCGCTTCGCGATGCCGGGCTCGCTGAGGGGATTGGCGGCGACGGCGGTATTCATCTGCACAGCGTTGACCGTATTTCGCGGTCACAGGTGCGCGCCCTTGAAACGCTTGCGCGGGTGACGCTTGATGGGGCTGCACCAACGCTGGATGTGGCGCTGCCGACAGCGCCGGAAAACTACGTCAAACCACCGGTCTTCTCCCCTGGTGGCCAACCGATGACCGAGACGTTCGAGCCTTCTGAGGGGCCCAAAGACCTGATTTTCGACAACGGTCTCGGGGGCTTTATCCCCAACAATGGGGACTATTTCATACAGACCGAGCCGGGCCTGAAGACCCCAGTGCCGTGGTGCAATGTCATTGCCAACGACAAGTTTGGCACAATCGTCACGGAATCTGGGCTGGGTTTCACCTGGAGCCTCAACAGCGGGGAGTTCCGCCTGACGCCATGGTCAAACGATCCAGTCTCAGACACACAGGGGGAAGCGGTCTATCTGCGAGACGAAGAAACCGCACGGATCTGGACGGTCACACCGTTGCCAGCGGGCGATCAGGCACCCTGCCGCACCACGCACCGGGCGGGCGAGACGGTTTGGCAGCGGTTCTCGCAGGGGCTTACACAGCGGCTTTCGGTTTCGGTGCCAAAGGATGCGCCGGTCAAGCTGATCAGCTTGGAGTTGACGAACACCACCGACCGCCCGCGGCGCATCACTGCGACCTGTTATGCCGACTGGCAACTTGGGGCGACGCCGTCGATCGCCAAGCCGCATGTCAGGACAGGCTATCACGACACGGCCCGGGCGCTGATCGCGCAAAGCAGTTGGTCACCGGCATTTGCTGACCAGATCGCGTTCCTGACTGCCAGCCGGCAGGCGCATGCGATGACATGTGACCGTGATGCCTTTCTGGGGCCCGGTGGTACTGCACTGCCCGAAGGTCTGCGGCGGTGGAGTCCTTGGGGGCGGACAGATACAGTGGAGGACGCCTGCGCAGCCTACCAGTTGCATCTTGATATCGCGCCGGGTGCGACGGAAAAGGTGGTCTTCGTGCTCGGGGCTGCCACCAGCCTGGCCGAGGTAGAAACCTTCGCCGAGACCTTTGCGTCACCTGAAAAGGCGGCTGCGGCCACGCAGGCTGTGGCGGATGTCTGGCAGCACCGTCTTGGCGCGATCCGGGTCGAGACACCGGACGAGGCCTTCGACCTGATGGTGAACCGATGGCTGCCGTATCAGTCCTTTGCCTCCCGTATCCTCGCGCGCGCCGGGTTCCAGCAGGCCAGCGGTGGCGTCGGGTTCCGCGATCAGCTGCAGGACATGATGGCGTTCCTGCTGTCCGAGCCGCATCGCGTGCGCGCCCATATCCTTGATTGCGCAGGCCACCAATTTGAAGAGGGTGATGTGCTGCACTGGTGGCACCCACCAGAGGAGCGCGGTGTCAGGACCCGTTGTTCGGACGATATGCTCTGGCTGGTCTACGCCACTCATGCCTATGTCCGCGCCACCGGCGACACATCCATCCTGACCGAGCAGGTGCCCTTTCTTTCCGCCCCGCCATTGGCCGAGGACGAAGAGGACCGCTATGCTGCGTTCGAGATCGGACAAAAGGCAACGCTGCTTGATCACTGCCTGCGTGCGATGCAGCGCGGCGCGACCAAGGGGGCGCACGGTCTGCCACTGATCGGCAGCGGAGACTGGAACGACGGCATGGACCGGGTTGGCTGCCGGGGTCGCGGTGAAAGTGTCTGGCTGGCATGGTTCGCGGCGTATTGCGGCGATGCCTGTGCCGATCTGGCCGATCTGTCTGACCGCGCGGATGAGGCAGGGTTCTGGCGCAAGCGTGCAGGGGAATTGCGGCGGGCTGCGGAAGCCTGCGCCTGGGACGGCGAATGGTATATTCGCGCCTTTGACGATGATGGCGTGCCGTGGGGGTCGGCGCAGAATGACGAGTGTCAGATCGACAGCATCGCCCAGTCCTGGGCGGTTCTGGCGGGCGCTCCGAACCGGGCGCGCGCCGAACAGGCGCTCCGGTCGGCGGTCGCCCATCTGATCGACCCCGAACACCGGCTTGTGCGGCTATTGACTCCGGCCTTCGACAAGACGCCACGCGATCCCGGTTACATTCGCGCCTATCCGCCGGGGGTCCGCGAGAACGGTGGCCAGTATACCCACGCGGCCGCGTGGTTCGGGTTGGCCTTCGCGCGGCTTGGCGACGGCGATGAAGCCTACCGGATATTCAACCTGATCAACCCCGCGCGGCGCAGCACAACTCTTGAGGGGGTGCTCGACTATCGCGGTGAGCCTTACATCATGCCGGCAGACGTAGGTGGTGCGGCCCCGTTTGAAGGTCGGGCCGGATGGACCTGGTATACCGGCGCCGCGGCTTGGGGCTGGCGCCTGGCGGTCGAAGGGATCCTTGGTCTGGAACTGCGGGGCGGCGCCTTGCACATCGCCCCCTGCCTGCCTTCGGACTGGACCGGTTACCGCGCGACGGTGCGGGGACAGGCCGGGTCCATTGCGATAGAGGTGCAGCAGGTCGATTGTAGGGATGGCAGTTCTGCCAATACGCAGGATGGGAAGGGTGAAGACGGGATGCTCGTGGAGTTTCCAACCGACGGATCGCCCCGCCAGGTTCACGTGCAAGTCTGCCGCGGCAGCATCAAGCATACGCGACAGGCCAGCGCGAGGGCATGAACGCCCGGCGATATTTATTTCTTCTGCACCGTCTGCCCACGTTGCGCCAAAACCCATGGCTAAAACAAGGTCGTCGGTGTGGTGGGAAAAATGCGCGCTGCTTAGAAGGCGGACGCCGGGAAGGTAATCACCGGCACCTCGATCTTGCGCCCGGTCATGCCTCCGTTCAGAACCTCATGACCGATCTGCTTCAAGGTTTCTGCGGTCTCGCAGTCAATCAGGACTTCTGAACAGGTTGCACAACGCAGTGCGGGGATTCGTTCTATTACATAAGGTTTTTCCCCGCTCCAGATTGACGTCGTGGTTTCGCATTCAATGAGGTCATACCCGCTGCAACGGGAGCATGTTCTACCGGGTTGCTGGTTAACGTTCGAAACGTTGGCTGCGGGCATGGGGCGGGCCTTTCTTTGATTTGGGTTGGCTGCTGGATTGGGGGGGCTTGAGAAACTGGCGCGCCAGCCGTCTTGGCTGTCACTGTGGGACAAAACCTCGGTTCGGCCACGGCTGAATGGACACCCATGGCCTTCGGTCAGATCCACAAGGCGGCGATCAAAAAGAAACCCCCGGCAGCAGGCAGTCAAGGGACAGATCAGGGACAAGGCTGCCGGGGCAAGAATGCGCCTCCATCTGGGGGCGGGGATTTGGACTGCGCCGTTGGCTTCAGGCGGCGGATTTCACATCCACCTTGCGTTCCTTCTGTTTCGCTTCCGGGGTCTTTGGTAACGTCACGGTCAACACGCCATTGGCGAAATCTGCAGAAACGGCATCGGCGTCGACACCGGAGGGCATGGAAAGGGTGCGCTGGAATTCCCCGTAGCGGCGTTCACTGACGAGGTAGTCTTCCTTCTCCTCTTTCTTTTCCTCCGATTTTTCACCGCGAATAGTCATCGTTCCATCGCTCAGCTTGATGTCGATGTCCTCGGCGGTCATGCCCGGCAATTCGGCCGTGACCCGGTATTCACCGTCACATTCCACGAACTCCGTCGCCGGCTGCAGCGCCCACTCAGCGCTTTCGGGGAACAATGAATGGACCCGGCGCGGCAGCAGCGGTTGCCGCCAGAACCCCGTACCGAAATCGTCGAACAACCGATCAATCTCGTTTCTGAGCGAAAGCATTGATGGCCACCCCTCGACGGTCGCTGGTGGCGTCTCTCTGCGAACTTCAATCTCGGACTTTTTCTTGGACATCCTCAGGTCTCCTTCTGTCAAGGCCGCGCTTCTGCACGGACACAGGTTTCATGACAGCGTTTAATCTATTTGCACCATGCCCCAGTGCATTGACGGCGGTCATCCGGTGGCCAGATTTCAGCGACCTGAAGCAGGTTTCCATCCGCTTTGAGTGGTCACCCTCTGCCACGCGACGAGCGGGCAGTTCCACGCCCGCAATGGTCGCGAGCGAGTCGAGATCGTGAATCCGGAACCGGTAGGGTGTAAGGCAGGTGATCAGCTTTTTCCCTTCCAGATATCGCAACGTCCGGCTGATCGTCTCGACGACGGTATTGGTCAGGTCCCCCCAGTCGCCCCGGTCGAGTTCCATGCTCAGGATAAGGCTCCCATCGGGGAGTGGCTCGGTCGGCATGAACTCTACTGCCCTGATGAGGAAGCCAATGATCCGCTCGCGGCTGGTCAACGAACCATTGTGCCAAAGCGCGTCCAAAAGTCGGTGGTGCTGATGGTTCATTTCCTGCAGCAGTGACTTTCGGAAAGGCTGGTTGATTTCCAGCTGCCGCTTGATCGTCGCGCTGTCGTAAGAACAGATTTCGATGTCGGTGGCGGCCTCGAAATCATAGCCATGCTCCTGACTGAGAAGCCCGCCAACGATGTCTCCGGGTATCGCTAGTCCCACCAGGATGCGTTTACCGCTCACCTTTATTACTGATCTTCGTGCATACCCGCGTCGGACAATTCCGAAAAAGCCGCTGCTCTGATCTTGTTCGAAGATTCGCTCTCCGCGGCCAAAACGGCGCAGAATTGGCGGATGAGTGCCGAAAACAGGCTCATTCTTGATGATGCGGCAAAGTTGAGAACCGCGTAACTTGCATGTGCGACACGCTTTGAATGCTGCGTGGATCTCGGTTCGGGGCCGAGGCAAACCCATTCCTAAATCACGTGCAGTCTGAATCATGTCTATGGCTCCTTTCTAATTGCCCGGAGTACGGCGTCGCGCAGATCCGTCTCCGGCAGGTTGATAAGATTGAGATCGCGTTCGAGGATCACGGCACGACTCAGGGTGGCGGATATTTCTCGGCGCAAGATGCCCAGCATCTTTGGTGCGGCGAAAACCGCCAGTCGGGTCAGATGCCCCTCACGAAAGTTGTCTTCCAGAACGCTGAGGGTTTCCCGCGCAAAATCCTGCATGTCGCGCAGGACCGGGTCGGACCCGGGTTCCATGGCAGAGCGCCGCCCTTCGCCGCCCGATGCGAAGCTGCGGCCCGCCTTGTCGGAGAGATATTCGCGCAGATGCGTCGATTTTGCCTTGCTGACGAGTTCTATCGGGTCATGCGAATCGCCGTCTTCAAGGTGCCGCAGAATGCGGGCACGGACGCCATCACTTATCAGGGCCCATGTCTTTTGACGCATCACATCCTCCACTGTGCACAGGTTGCGCATCTGGTATGGAAACCGATTTGCACCGAAAGGTCATTGATACCTGTCAACGCTGCCCCCGGTTCAGCGGTTTGCCACTTGTAGTCGTAGCGGCGGAATCATGGTACTGATCAAATACTGGTGATCAACACGAAGGTGGCGCGACTCGTTGAACTGGTCTGACAATTGGGGGGCACGGGGGGATGACGAAAAAGACTCACAAAGGGGTGCGCTTGGCTTTGTCTGGATCGATGGCGTTTTCGCAGCTTCGCCCCGAAACACGGGACGCGCTGAACGCGATGTGCCATTCGAAAAGCTATCGCGCTGGACAAACTGTCATTCATGCGCAGGAGAAATGCGATTTCATCGGCTGCGTTCAGTCCGGCATTTTTCGAATTCAAAGGACTTTGGCCGATGGGCGAGAGCATATCGTCGGGCTTCTTGTCGAGGGGGACACATTCGGAAGGGCTTTCGACGGCGCGGCAGAGTTTTCCATCGAGGCAGCGACAGACGCGGAAATCTGCGCCTTTCCCCGTGCGGAATTCGAGGCCCTGCTGACGCGATCGCCCGACCTTGAACGCGCTGTGATGTTGGCTATCACCAATGAGCTGGATCGGGCGCGCGAGTGGCTGATCATTCTGTCTAACCAGAAGATCGCCGGGCGGATTGCCGGATTCCTGCTCCTGATGTGTTCGCGCTTTCGCGATATCGACCATATCCTGCAGCCAGGTCCGCAGGGCATCGAGGTCAAGATACCTATCAGCCGTGCCGATCTGGCCCATCTGCTGGGCACACGGCCGGAATCGATATCTCGCTCCCTGCATTCGCTCAACGATCAACGGGTTATCGACATTCTCGAACCCAACCGCATTTTGATCCGGGACACAAAAGCCTTGGCCCGTGTGGCGGACGAAGACGAAATCGAGGCCCTTGCCACTCTGCAGGATCTGTTGAAGAACCATCGCCCCGCGCACTGAATGATGTCGAGAGGTCGGCCCGGATCGCGGTGGCTATTCGCATGTCAGCGGTTCCGCCACTGCTGATTGCCCTCAATCTGCAATCGTCACCGACGCGGCGTAGGCGCCCTTGTCGCCCTGCATCTCGCGAAACCGGAGCCGGGTGCCTTTGTCCAGACGCTCCCAGTTGTCAGAGGTCAGGCTGTCGCGCTGGAAATATACCTTGCGTCCATCATCGGCCTGGACCCAGCCATATCCCAGCTCAGACTCCAGTTCGGTGATTTTGCCGTGATGCACGGGCGGATGGTGCTTTACCTCAATACCGTCCATCTTCTTTTTGCGCTTTTTCAATGCTTTTTCGGCGGCGGTGAAAGCGCGGTTCACGGCTAGAATCAAATCGTTCTGCGCGCTGCCTTGGGCGCTTTCCCGGGAAATCGACACATCCGGGCCGGGCAGATGCAGGTTGAGCCGAACCTGGAAGACGCGCCCGTGCCGTTTCCTTTTCTGTGGTGCCTCCATCGTCACCTCGCATCCGGTGAGCTGGTCATCCCGCCGTTCCAGCGCCTTGATGCGCCGACGCACGAGGTTCTCGACCGCCGGTGAGTGATCAATATTGTGATAGGAGATGATCGGTTCAATCTGCATCTTTGGGCCCCGTATCGCGGATATCACGGAAATCGAGCACGCAGGCGCTGCGGATCAGGGATGGTGATCCGCCACGGCATGCAGAAGCTCGCCGGACAATTCCCTGCTGACCGCGTGGGAAATGTCGCCGAGGCTCAGCATTCCCACAAGCCGCTTGTCATCGTCGATGACCGGAAGACGGCGGATTTTCTTCTGATCCATGAGATGAATGGTGTCTTCCACCGTCTCGGTCGTCCGGCAATAGACGATGCCCTTGGTCATGATCTCCTCGGCGGTTGTTTTCGCCGGATTGCGTCCCTCCGCAACCACCCGAAGCGCGATGTCACGGTCGGTGACCATGCCGACCAGCTTGTCATCTTTGCCGATCGGAATCGCGCCTATATCGTTTATCTGCATTATCTTTGCCACCTCGCTGACTGGCGTGTCGGCGCTGGCCCAATCGGCCTGTCGGTGCATTGCCGCAGTAATTTCCATTTGGGAACTCCTTTCAGCTTTGTTTTGGGGACATGATAGGGGCTATGGCGCGCCAGTTTCATTGACTGCCGTCAAGCGGATGATGCAATCGCTTGATCGTATCGGTAATCAGCTGGGAAAATGTCAGGACGCGCATGCGGTCGGCTAGGGTGCCGCTGGTTGCCGCAACAGCGGCAACGCTGTTGGTCAAGGTGATGGTGTCGACCAGAGTGGTCTGTGAAAAGGCCGAGATCGCCGCATTCGTGATCAGATCCTGCGTTGCGATGGCATGCACTTCGGGGCACCGTGGGCGCGCACCGCCTGTCACCTCTTCCAGTGCCTCGCGCTCCTCGTGCCGGGAAATCTCGAATTCCCCGATCTGGGCAATCTGTCGAACCATCCTGTCGGATCTGTTGAGCGCAAAGAAAAGCAAATCCCGTCAACGCGGGCCGGGACGCTCTCGGCATTGACGGCCATCAATGCACTGCGCGCGATTACCACCCATCATGAAGTTCAACGATATTCAAGCGACAGGTGTTTCATGTCCACAACCGGTATCGCCACGCTCGATCATGCCCCGCAGGTTTTTGCCGAATGGCTGAATGAACTCTGCGATGATCTCGGTTTTTCAAAGCCACGGGCATACATGCTTCTACACGAAACGTTGCACGCCATTCGTGATTTTCTGACGGTTGATGAAGCCGCAGATCTTGCAGCGCAGCTTCCGGTGCTGGTGCGCGGCGTTTACTTTGAAGGTTGGAACCCTTCAAAAACCCCAGCCAAGCCACGCAACAAAAGTGACCTGATCGAACGGGTCGCATCGCGGTTTCAGAGGGATCCTTTGGAGGAGCCGGACCGGGCAGTGGCGGCGGTCATCGACCTTTTGCGTCGGCATGTATCCTGGGGCGAATTCGAGCAGGTCAAGCACGCCATGCGCAAATCTGTTCAGGAACTTTGGGAATAGGCGTAGGCCACATGTCATTGCCCGTCGGCACCCTGGCTCAAACGGAATGCGATCCGGTTGACCTGTCGCTGAAGGGCAAACGCGAATTCCTCAAGAAAGGGTGGCCCTGGCCGAATGAGCCGCCACCGGACTGTATCGAAACCCAGGCGTCCTATGTCTTATTCACTCGGGACCGGTTAAATTGGCCGTCATTGCCGCGACACCGGACGAAGTCAGGAAGGATCGCGAATGTCAAACTCTCCGTCTCGCAAACCGCCAACCGATGACCCCCAGATGCGGCGGATGATTTTTGCTCTCTGGGCACTAATTCTTGCGGCTTATGCGTTTGCCTCACTCACCAGTGTTGATTCCAGCATTCAGATCGTTTCCTACAGTGAAATCAAGCAGATGATCCGAAACGGTGAAATTGGTCAGGCGCTTCTGGAGGAGCACGCGATAACGGTCTCGGGTGAGGATGACGTTGCCGCAGCGCCGCCGCGGTTCCGCGCAGTGACACCTTCACAGGGCGATCCCGAGCTTCTGCCGCTGCTGGAGACGCATGGCGTCAAGATCACCGCCGAAGAACCCCGGCGGGTGTCGGTTCTCAGCTATCTCCTGCCGTGGGTTCTGATCCTCGCGGTCTATTTCTGGTTCCAGCGGCGGATGCTGAGCCAGATGGGAGGCGGATTTGGTGCGGGCGGCCTTGGCCCGGGCGGGTTGGGGGGGCTGTTCAGCGGACGGTTTTCCAAGCCCAACGAAAGCGGAACTAGGACAACCTTCGCCGATGTGGCCGGTCAGGACCAGGCGAAGAAGGAGGTGGCCGAACTGGTCGAGTTTCTGCGCGAACCCGAACGCTTTCAACGCGTGGGCGCCGAAGTGCCGCATGGGGTGCTTTTGATGGGCGCTCCCGGTACCGGCAAGACGCTTCTGGCCAAAGCGCTGGCGGGCGAGGCTGATGTTCCGTTCTTCTCGACATCGGGTTCCGAGTTCATCGAGGTTTTTGTCGGTGTCGGTGCCGGCCGTGTGCGCAAGATGTTCGAGGCGGCGCGCAATGCTGCCCCGTCGGTCATCTTCATCGACGAGTTGGACAGCATCGGCCGCACCCGGGGTACTGGGCTTGGCGGCGGCCATGATGAGCGCGAACAGACGCTGAACCAGATTCTGGCTGAGCTTGACGGGTTCGAGGGTAAAGAGGCAGTAGTGGTGTTGGCCGCGACCAACCGACCCGATGTGCTTGACCCTGCTCTTCTGCGCCCCGGACGCTTTGATCGGCATGTTGTGCTCAATCTGCCCGACCGGTTGGATCGGCGGGCAATCCTCGACATCCATGCCAGGGTACTGCCGCTTGCCGATCCTGCGGATCTGGGTGCGATCGCGGATGGCACGCCGGGATTTTCAGGCGCCGATTTGAAAAACCTGCTGAACGAGGCCGCGATCCAGGCCGCCCGGCGCAGCGCGGTCTCCATCACCATGGCGGACCTTCAGGAGGCCCGCGACAAGGTGATGATGGGCACCGTGCGCACGCTGGCAATCCAGCCCGAGGAAAAACACCGCCTGGCCGTGCATGAGGCTGGTCATACTGCGGCGGCATTTTATACACCGGGGGCCGATCCGCTCTACAAGGTGACGATCATTCCGCGCGGGCGCAGCCTGGGCGGCACACACATGCTCGAGCGTGAGGAGCATCACACCCTGCCCGAGAATTACCTGAAAAGCCAGTTGACCATCCTGCTGGCGGGGCGCGCGGCAGAAAAACACCTGCTTGGTACTGTCAGCTCCGGTGCCGACGACGACATCAAACGCGCCACAGAATTGGCCCGCTCGATGGTTGCCCGGTGGGGTATGAGCGACGACATAGGCCCGGTGGACCTGCGTCAGAGTGAGGACCATCCCTTCCTCGGCCAGTCAATGGCCCAGCCGCGCGAACACGCCGATGAAACCGCCGCCCGGGTCGACAATGCAGTATCAATGCTTCTCAAAGATGCCGAGGCAGAGGCGACCGGCATCATCACCCGCCACGAAAAAGAGGTCCGTGCGCTGATCGACGAGTTGGAGGGCAAGGAGGTGCTCGATTTCAAGGAAATCGAGACCTGTCTGAAATCGGTCGTATCCGTGGTCAGGCCGCTGTCGCGCAAAAACGATGACAACGAAAGCGAAACGTGAACCGGGAACGGTGGCACCATCCAATCCTGCCAGATGTTGCCTCCCCTTATCCGTGACCTCCTCCCCGATGGCGGAACACACGGCATCGTCAAATCCTGAAAATACCCGCCATAGACGCCAAAGCCAGACTTATCGGGTGCAGCGCAGCTACATTGGCTTGCGGTACGTTCATTTCTGAGACGGTTGTCAAATACGTGCGGTTTGATTGACTGGGGGCATCTCCGGGCAACCGATGCGCGTCGATATGCGGAATATGGCCAACGTAACATGGTCCAACGGCGCGGGAAACCATCCCGATTGACGACTGACAATGTGGCGAATCTGAGAATCGCCATACTCCATCTGGTTTCTACTTTTGGAGGGGGTTACGCAATGACGAGATTTGATGATGCGGCACTCAAAGCGGATGACCCATCGGTCCTCGCCTCTGAGAGTAAACCGTGGGTTCTTTTTCCAATGCGGCATACCGAATACCAGAATTGCCGAGACGATGCCGAAGATCTGCTCGGCCGGCATCCCGAACGGGCGGTTGCGACCTTTCGCGACCTTGGGCTGAGTGACGATGAGATCGCCAGGTATTTCAACGTCTCACCGTGCAGGATCAAGCGCCTGTCGGGTGGCGGCCAGCAATCAGACCGATCCGACAGCCTGCATGACGTTGCAAAGTTGATGCGGGTAAAGCTCTTTGGCGGGACAGACGGATAACCCGACCTTCGCCATTGATCCTGGTCAAGGCATCCGGGCAGATTGTCCAGGATGAGCGGAACCAGAGTGAACAGGAGCCTCGCGCCATGCCGAGCGACGACGCCAAAGGGCAGCACCATATCGTCGGCGGCGGCATCGCCGGCCTTGCCACGGCGGTATTCCTGATCCGCGATGCCGGGGTCGCAGGCAAGAGTATCCGGATCTACGAACAACGCGACGTCGTCGGCGGGTCGCTGGATGGCGCGGGTGCAGCCGAATCCGGCTACGTGGTTCGTGGCGGTCGGATGTTCGAAGACCACTTCGCCTGCACCTTCGACCTGCTCGATACGATCCCCTCTGCCGACGATCCGGGCTTGACGGTCAGCCAAGACATCCGGGCCTTCAACAAGATGGTGCCCGGTTCATCCAATTGCCGCTTGGTGCGTGACGGAAAGCCCGCCGAGGATCGCTACGATCTCACGCTTGGCGCTCACGACATCGTCGACATCAACCGGCTGTTGCTGCATTCGGAACGCACATTGGGCGCGCGCAAGATCGATGAATGGTTCCGGCCCGAATTCTTCGATAGCAACTTCTGGCTGATGTGGGCCACTATGTTTTCGTTCCAACCCTGGCATTCGCTCATTGAGATGCGGCGCTATCTGCGACGTTTCATCCACCTGTTTCCCGGGTTCAGCCGGATCGCCGGGATCTTGCGGACGCGCTACAACCAGTATGACTCGCTCATCGGGCCGATTGTGACCTGGCTTCAGGACAGGGGCGTTCAGATTGCGACCGGCGGGCAGGTCACCGACGTAAGGATCGAGGGTACCCGGCAGGATCGCCGCGTTGTCGCGCTGGTCCTCGCTGGTGACGAAAGGGTGCCGATCAGCGAGGCAGACCGCGTTTATCTCACCTTGGGGTCCATGACCGAAGGGTCGGTTCTGGGGTCAAACACCAAGGCACCCGGT
Organism: Pseudophaeobacter sp.; assembly: GCF_048267565.1. Lineage (NCBI taxonomy): Bacteria > Pseudomonadati > Pseudomonadota > Alphaproteobacteria > Rhodobacterales > Roseobacteraceae > Pseudophaeobacter > Pseudophaeobacter sp. Next base: position 272,904 of record NZ_JBLWXG010000004.1, read on the forward strand.
CGCGACGATCACGAAGGCGGTGCATGGGCGCTTTGGCGCAGCCTTGCGGCAGAGCATGAAGGGTTGGGTAACCCCGAAGCCTTCTGCGGCGACATAAGCAAGACCGCCTGGCATTCCTTCTCCGTAACGATGGACAGCCCTGACTTCTTTGAATTCATGGAGGATTTCACCAACAATCGCACGGGCACGGGCGGGCTGATCACCTTTGCCGCGTCGGGCTGGACGCTTTCTATCGTGCTCATCCATCAGCCGCATTTCTGCGGGCAAAAACATGGCACATATGTCTTTTGGGGCTATGGGCTGCGCGGTGATCGCAAGGGCGATTTCGTGTCCAAACCGATGTGGGAGGCCACGGGCAACGAGATCATCGAAGAACTCTGTGGGCACCTGAACCTTAAGGCTGCACGGAGAAAATGGTTCAAAGACGCCCGCTGCGTGCCCTGCCGGATGCCCTTCATCACCAGCCAGTTCATGCCGCGCATCCTCGGCGACCGCCCTGACGTGCGCCCCCAGGGTGCCCGGAACTTCGCGGTGATCGGGCAATATGTCGAACTGCCCCGCGACTGCGTCTTTACCGTGGAGTACTCTGTGCGATCCGCGCGCACCGCCGTGGCAAGCCTGACCGGAAAGGCCGATCCGCCGCCGCCTGTCGTGCGCACCGATCTGGACCCGATGGTGCTGATCCGCGCGGCGCGGGTCTTGGTGGGCATGGGGGCAGCGTGATCATCGGCCACAGCGGCATCACCTTGCCGGATCAGGTCGGTGCAGGCACGATGACAGTGTTAGTTCTCTGGCTCTGTGTCGACTGCCTGTATTGATTGCAGATAGTGGACCAGTTCATAGATGCGGTTGCGCACCCGGGTTTCGTTGATTTCATCCGGTCCGTATTCAGACATGACGGCATCCATGTACCGATCACCCCAGACTGGCATCTGGCGATCGCCATGTGCGGCGACTTCGGTTCGGCCATCGATGACCGAAAAGATGCGTTCCATCGGGAATGTGCCATCATTGCGGGCCGAAAGCTGGGTCAAGTCACCAGGGTCGATACCGCGAAACAGGCGCGTCAGAAAGCCCGCGCCCGTTCCGTCCCTACCGTGGCAGGACGCACAGGAATTCAAGAACTCCCGCTCCATCGGTTCGATTATCACGGGTTCCCAAGGATGGGGCTGTTCTGTCGGCCCCTGGGCTTGCAATGGCGCTCCGGTTCCCAAGAGCAAAATGGCCAGGACTGCGGCTGTGCGTATCATGTTGCGCTCTCCTTTTTTTCAACAGGGTTGCGCCTCCAGCATCTCTGACTTGCCTTGCGGTGGCATTGACGCCGGACAACGGCCACTGCGGGCTTTTCTTATCTGGTACTTTGAAACCTTGGGATCAGTTCCTACCCAACGCGGCGGCTTCTACCGCTTGTCTAGCGCGGTTGCCCCTGCCAGCACGTCCAGCATTTCGCTGGTAATCTGCTCTTGGCGCCGAAACCGGAACGCGCTGTTCATTTCAGCCAGCCGGTCACCTATGCCCTTTTCGGCGGATTGCATGGCAGCCAGCCGCGAGGCATGTTCAGAGGCCTGCGCTTCAGCCAGAGCACGGAAGATACGGACGAAGACATGCTCGCGGATCAGGCAGGTCAGAACGATATTGCGCTCTTCGGTATAGATGGGCAGGTGCCGCGACGGCCATTTCCGGTTGGCCTGATGGCACAGATAGGCGGGCGAGACCGGTAACAGCGACATGGTCACCGGGCGGGCAGGGGACTCTGGTGTCTGGACGGCGTGGACAATGCGCAGCCGGGCGATGCCTCGCTGCGTGCGCCAGTGATCGGCCAGGGCCAGCAGGTTGCGTGTCGACGCGCGCAGCCCCTCGACCGAACCTGGCGTGGCATGAATCACGTCCGGTGTATGGCCGGTGCCTGCCAGCAATTCGGCGGCGCGGGTGCCGATCGCGGCCAGAGCGACATTTTCGGCTTGGCCAGACAGGATATTTTCCAAGGCGGCATTCAGGACAACTTTGTTGAACCGACCACAGAACCCGTGGTCCGACCCTGCCACGATCAGCCCCATAGGCCCGGTCTTCCGCTCCGCCTCAGAGGCGGCAATGGCGGCATCGGCGACTTCCTTGTCGCGTAGAACGATCTGCAGGCCATGGTCGATGGTTTCGTCATAGGCGCGCACCGCTTGGGCCGCGCGCTCGCAGCGCCGGATCGTGATCGAAGACAGTGTCTTCATCGTCTTCACGATGGATTGCAGGTCGCGCGTTGTGGCGATCCGGCGCTGAAGCAGTTCAAGCGTCTCCATTGCCGCCCTCCTGTGTCAATGGCGCAAGGGCCTGCCGGATGGTCGAGATGAGGGCCGTGCGCGCGTCGTCGTCAAAAGGCTCGCCATTCTCAATTCGGCGGCAGAGCGGGGCCTCCGTCTCCCGGATCGCCTGGGATATGGCTCGCTCGGCATCGGCCACGCGATCTAGCGGCAGTGCGTCCATCAAGCCATGGGTTGCGGCCAATAGCACCGCGATCTGTTCGGGGGGCGCTGGCCGCGCCTGCTCGCGTTGTTTCAGTGCCTCGCGTACACGGCGACCGCGTGTGAGTTTCAGCTGCGTAGCTTTGTCCAGGCGCGTCCCAAAGCGCGAAAACACCTCCAGTTCCTCGAACTGGGCAAAGGACAGAAACAGATCGCCGGCAACGCTGCGATAGGCGGGCAGCTGCGCTTTGGCGCCCACCCGGCTGACCGATCGCCCAAGGTCAACCGCCGGCAGCATGCCTTTTTCGAACAGAACCGGGGACAGGTAGATCTGACCGTCGGTGATCGAGATCAGGTTGGTCGGGATATAGGCGGCGATGTTCTGCGCCTGGGTTTCGACAATCGGTAGGGCGGTCAGCGACCCACCGCCCCGTTCGGGGCGCAGATGGGTCGCACGTTCAAGAAGCCGCGAATGAATATAGAAGATATCGCCGGGATAGGCTTCACGCCCTGGCGGTCGGCGCAATAGCAGCGACAGCTCGCGATAGGCGCGGGCATGGCGGGTGAGATCATCATAGACAACAAGGACATCCTCGCCGCGGGCTATGAAGAACTCGGCTATCGAAGTGGCGGCATAGGGGGCGATGAACTGCAGTCCCGGCGTGTCCTCGCTGCCTGCCACCACGACCACGGTGCGTTCCAGCGCGCCCGCGCGGCGAAGCGTGTCGATGACGCGCGCAACCGCCGAGGCGCGCTGCCCCACGGCGCAATAAACGCAGAGCCCCGGTTTCGCAGCCGGTCCCTGACCGCCGGGCCGCCCTGCCTGGTGGTTGAGCATGGCGCTGACGGCGATGGCGGTCTTGCCGGTCTGACGGTCGCCGATGATCAATTCGCGCTGGCCACGCCCAATGGGGATGGCGGCGTCCACGGCCTTGACCCCGGTTTGCAGCGGGACTTCAACCGGGGCACGATCAAGGATCGCCGGGGCTGGGCGGTCGACCGGCCAACACTCTGTCGCACGCAGCGGGCCGGCTTCGTCGATGGGATGGCCAAGCCCGTCAACGACCCGCCCCAGAAGCGCCTGCCCCACGGGAACGTCGATGGCGCGGCCGGTAGGCCGTGCCTCGCTTCCGACGGCCAGCGCTGCGGCCGGGTCAAGCAGGATCACCCCGACGCGTTTTTCGTCAATATCCAGGGCAGCGCCCATAAGCCCGCCGGGAAAGGCAATCAGCTCGTCTGCGCCCAGTTCAGTGAATCCTTCAACATCCGCAACTGCTGCGCCCACCCGGACAACCGTGCCGATCTGTTCACTGCGCAGGCGCGCGTCGTAGGCGTCGAGCCCACTGTCGAGCGTGGCCAGAAGGTCCTTTGCGATGCCGTCGAATACTCCCATGGCTATTCCGCAGCCTCCTGTCCGTCCTCGCGGCCCATCCACGCGCCGATTTCCTTTTCCAAATCGTCGAGATAGGCATTCACGTTCCAGTGCAGGGTCTGGCCGCGCACCTTCAGCTGGATCCCACAGCCGATCTGTGCGTCGCGCAGAAAATCGGGCTGCGCCTCTTCGTGCAGGACCGCACACACCGCTTTGCGCAAACGGTTGCGCACCGGATCGGGCAGATCGAAGGCGCTGGTCACGGTGATCCTGCCGCCGGCCTCGGCCTCGGCGCGCAGATTATCGAGCGTCTTGCCTGTCAGCCCGTTCAGCCGGGTGATGAAAGTGTCGGCCATCGCCTCTTCCAGACGCACGTCGGCCAGATCGCCCAGAACCCGGCGGGCCACCCGCCCAACATGCCCTGCTACTTCGCGCCGAAGATCAACAAGGAAGGCTGCCGTCTCTCGGTCGACCTGCCTTTGCCAGGCGGCGCGCTGCGCAGCAACGCGCTCGTGCGCTTTTGCTTCCAGTCTTTGTTCCAGGTCCTGCGCCTCTTGTTGAGCCTGTGCCAGCATCGCCGCGCGCCGCTGTTGGAGCCCCAACTGTTGCTGTTTCAGTGTCTCGGCTTCCCTGGCGGCCTCGGCCTCGCGCTTTTCGGCCTCGGCGAACCGGTCGCGGATCGCCGCCTCCCGGTTCCGCATGGCCCGAACGATGGGCCGATAGAGCAGCCGCTGAAGCAGCCAAACCAGCACCAGGAAGTTCGCGATCTGGGCGGCGACGGTGATCCAGTCGATTTGCATCACCTAGCCTCCTGCTGCGGTCCCCGCCTGCATCGCGGCATCCCAGAACGGATTGGCGAAAATCAGGATCATCGCAACGACGAAACAGTAGATCGCGGTGGATTCGATCATCGCGAGGCTGACGAACAGGGTTCTGGTGATCGTGTTGGCCTCGTCCGGTTGTTGGGCGATCGAAGCCAGTGCCTGAGCGGCGGCCCGCGCTTCGCCAAGTGCCGGTCCAATCGAACCGATGGCGATGGTCAGCCCGGCGGTGAGGATGGATATTAGCCCGATCAGGGTCGCGTCGGTCATGTCAGTCTCCTTTCGCGGCATCGGCGCCGTGGTGCTCATGCGTTGCCGATGCGATATAGACCATCGCGAGGATGGCGAAGATATAGGCCTGGATCACCCCGGTCAGCAGCCCCAGAAGCTGCATCAGGATCGGAAAGAAGAAAGGGGCAATCGAGATCAGAATTCCGGCGATCACGGTGCCGCTCATGACGTTTCCGTATAGCCGGATCGCCAGCGCCAGCGTGCGTGATATTTCGCCAATAATGTTGAAAGGCGCCATCAGCGGTGTCGGCTGAATGTACGAGCGCAGATAGGTGCCAACGCCCCTGCGCGCCAACCCAAAGAGCGGCACCGCGATCAGCACGCAGATCGCCAGCGCCGTGGTGGTCGAGAGCGAGCCGGTGGGAGGTTGGAAACCGGGCACCACCGCCAGTATGTTCGACACCGCAATGAATACGAAAAGCGTACCTACGAAGGGTAAATAGGGGCCTGGCTCCTGGCCGCTGACCTCGCGGATCTGGGTGCGCATGGTCTCGACAAGCGCCTCCCAGAAGTTTTGGGCCGCTGTGAGATCGCCGGTCTGCGAAAGGCGCAGGCGCACCACCAGGGCGGAAAGCACGAGCAGCGCCATCACGACCCAGGTAAAAAAGATCGTCGCATTGATCGGCACCGGGCCAAGCATCACGACTATCCATGTGTCGGGGGTCAGTCCCATGGCCTATTCCCTTCGCCTTTGCCGTCCGGCTGTGATGTGACGAACAAGGCCAAAGCCAAGAACGCCTGCCAGCAGCTGTGCGGCCTCCGCGCCTGCTGCCAGCGCCAATACCAGAACCACCAGCGTCAGGGTCATGCGCATGGCAAAGCCGAGAAACAGGCGCGTAGCGCCAATCTGTTGCCTGTTGCCCGGCGCGCCACGCAGCCCGGTCAGATCCTGCGAAGCGCGCCACAACAGCCGGAAATACAGCGCCCCGAAACCCGCGCCCAGCAACAGCGACAGCAATAGACTTGCTCCAAGGGCCCATGCGTCAGTCATCGTTTCCGCTCTCCTTGCTGACCCACCACCAGGCGTTGATGCACCCTAATGCGACGCCGCCCAGCAGTAGCGCGAGCGTCCAGGAAAACTCTCCCGGTGCGGCGCGATCCAGCCATGCCCCTACGGCGACACCCAGGAGCGTCGGCACCGCCACAGCCCAGCCAACCAGCCCGAACATGCCCAGCCCAAAACAGAAGGTGCGGCGCTTGCCACTTTCCTTGGCGTGCTGCTTGCGTTCGGCCTTGCGTGCTATGGCGTCCGCCTTCTCTTGTTCCTGTGCGCACACTATCGACGCTCCAGTTCGAGTATGCGCCTCAGCACGCCCGCCTCCAGACGGGCCAGTGCGCTGCGTGCAGCCATTTCTTCTTCGTCGAAGGTGACAAATTCCGCTTGCACCCGCCGTCGTAGTTCGGCCAGGTCGCGTCCCGGCAAGGCGCGCCGAACCGCGACCGTTACATCATCCGCGCATTTTACGAGAATGCCTTCGTCGATGCCGAAATACTGCGTCTTGCCGTCCATGCGATCACATAGCAGCACACCAGCGACCAGCGGAGCTGTCATGTCTATATGTCGCGGCAGCAGGGTGAATGCGCCATTCGTGGCCTCGGCCGTTACCTTGGCAACATCGCCGTGAAACACCTGGGCCTCTGGGGTCAAGACTGTCAGCTTCATGGCGCCTGCCTTTCGGTAACCTCGTCGATAGTGCCGGCCATGTAGAACGCGCTTTCGGGCAGGCCGGAGACCTCGCCCGACAGGATCCGTTCGCACCCTGCGAGGGTTTCGTCCAGCGTCACAAACCGGCCCGCCGATCCGGTGAACTGCTCGGTGGAAAAGAACGGTTGGGTCAGAAAACGGTCCAGCCGCCGGGCCTGTGCCACCGTGGCGCGGTCAGCCTCGGTCAGCTCTTCGATACCCAGCATGGCGATGATGTCCGCCAGCGCCTCGTATTCCGCAAGCACGCGCCGCACCTCGCGCGAGATACGGTAGTGTTGGTCCGACACGGTGCCGGGCGTCAGCATCTTGGAGGTGGATTTCAGCGGGTCGATGGCGGGGTAGAGCCCCTCGCTGGCCCGCTTGCGCGAAAGCGCCACTGAAGCGGAGAGGTGCGAAAATACATGCGTCGCGGCCGGATCAGTGAAGTCGTCGGCTGGGACATAGACTGCCTGGATCGAGGTGACGGCGCCCGCTTCGGTGTTGCAGATGCGCTCTTCCAGCTCACCAAGTTCTGTACCCAGTGTCGGCTGGTATCCCACGCGCGAAGGGATGCGCCCCAGCAGGCCTGAGACCTCCGCCCCTGCCTGGACAAAGCGGAAAATGTTGTCGATCAACACCATTACATCGCGATTCAGCTTGTCGCGGAAATGCTCGGCTATGGTCAGGGCCGTATGCGCCACACGAAAACGGGCGCCGGGGCTTTCATTCATCTGGCCGAAAACCAGAACGGCCCCGTCCAGCACGCCGGTCGCCTGCATTTCACGGTAGAGTTCTTCGGCCTCACGGCTTCTCTCGCCGATGCCGCAGAACAGGCTCACGCCTTCGTATTCGGTGACCATGTTGTGGATCATCTCTGTGATCAGCACTGTCTTGCCGACGCCGGCACCACCGAAGAGACCGGCCTTGCCGCCGCGCTCGATTGGCGAAAGCAGATCAATGGCCTTGATGCCGGTCTGGAAGATCTCACCGCCGGGACGGCGGTGGGCAAACGGGACCGGCGGGCGGTGGATAGGCCGGTATTCAACATCCTTGATCGGCCCCTTGCGGTCGAGCGGCGCACCAAAAACATCGATCATCCGGCCAAGCAGCCCGGGTCCAACCGGGGCCATCAGTGGGCCGCCACTGTCGACGACCTCCATGCCAAGCGCGATACGTTCGGCGGGATTCAAGAGCAGGCCTTGAATGGTATGCATATCAATCAGGCCGGCAACCTCGATCACCGATTTGCGGTCCGGCCCGGCAAACAGCTGCGTATTGATCGTTGGTGCTGTGCCTGGAAAACGCGCCTCAACCACCGCCCCGCGGATCGCCGTGATGACCCCCCGCCCTGCGGTTTCTTGAGACCTGGAGTTTCTCTCAAACGCGCCCGTACCCGTCATGACATCACGTCACCATGGGACCTGCCGCTGTCAGTCAGCCGATGGGCATGGCGTTCGATGATTTTGGACACGGTTGCATCTGAAACCTGCCCGAAATCGCGGTAATGCATCCCAACCGCACGGAATTCAGCCGGGCATTCAAGGCAGATTACTTCGTCGCAGTCATCCTCAAGCGCCGCAATCGTTGCCGCCGACCCAACGGGAATTGCCGCGATAACCTGTGCCGGATCTGCATCGCGGACCAATTGCAGTGCCGCGCGCATTGTGGCCCCCGTCGCTATGCCGTCATCAACGACAACCACGATCTTTCCCGCAAGTGGCACGTGCGGACGTCCATTTAGGTAAATGTCGCGTCGCCGCTGTATTTCTGGCAATTCGCGCTCGGCAAGCCGGGCGATGTCAGCATGGTCGAGCCCGGTCATCCGCGCCACATCCTCGTTGACCGTGATTTTCGGGTTATTGCCATCGGTCACCGCCGCAACCGCAAGTTCCGGCTGTCCGGGAACGCCAACCTTGCGGACAAGCACAATGTCGAGGGGGACGGCGCGCGCGTCTGCAATCACGTCGGCAACGGGCAACCCGCCGCGCGGTAGCGCCAGAATGACTGTGTTTTCGGGATCAAGCTGCCCCAGGTGTTTCAGCAGTCTCTGACCGGCCTCACGTCTGTCCGTAATCATGCGGATTGTTGCCTCCAGTGCTTGTCTCAGGGTGCGATGACCACCTTGCAGTTGGCGTGGTGCAGTGGCTGTTGTGGCAGGCGACCAAGCGGTACGTCCCGCATAGGGCCGCCTGTTGCCACAACGATTTTGTCTGCCATTGCTCCTTGCTCCATCGTCGATGCGTAATGTCGCCCAATCATCGCATGTTACGCGGTTTATGACATTGCGTGGCGTCAATGGGGGCAGAGCGGCGGTGGCTGACACTGGTGCTGCCAACCGGGGGACGATGGAACGGGCCAAAACGATCAAAGTTGTCTTCTCGGTCCGCCGTTGATGACCCTGTCGATGCCGTCAAGATGCATGGCGCCACAGTCGGGAAAGCGCTTGCGGACTATCAAGCACAGGCTCCCATGGTGCGGTGCCTAGGTTGCAATCTCTCTAGCTCACCTGAGCGCTCTGGAGTGTCAGCCTCCGAGCAAGCGGGCCGGGCACGGGAATGTCGCATAGGGTGTCAGTAGGCATGTTCGCCATTCTCCTCCACGGTTCTCCAGATCCCCATGGCAGCGATCACAATGCCGCAGGCAATCGCAATCCACATGGCCATTGGCGAATAGGTGAATCCCAAGACCCATGGCGAGGCCACGAGCCAGACACCAAGCACGATGTCGAGCCACTCTTCCCATTTCCTGAAATAGAAGAGAGCGGGCGCACCGAGAATGATGGCGGCGACACCCGCGATCGCGAAGTTGGCGATCAGCAGCGTCAGGCTCATACCCTCCGGCGGCGTGATCGCGAAAACGAAGGGGGTAGCAACAAGTACGACACCAGCAACGAGCGTGATACCATCCTGAAAATGCATCCGTTCCATGATTTCTTCCTCCAGTAAAAAGACATGGTCGGGCATTGTGCATTGGAAATGCCGAGTCTTCATTGACTGCAATCAACGGCTGTCCGTTCGTAGCGAATTTTTCATCCTCTGGTCTTGAATGACGGTATCGTGTTGTCCGCCGTCAATGCGTGAGAAACTGCATCCCGCAAAGTTCGACTCGCGAAAAAGGAGGAAACCGATGACCAAGACAAAACAGGAGCGCAGAGCGCGCCCGAATGGAGAAACAGCGTCACCGTTCAACTCTCCGCTTGATTTTTTCCAGCTTTGCGGAGCCATAGCTAAGGTTCAGGCAAGCGGATGGCAGCAGGTGGTTCGGATGAACCAGGAGTATCTTGAATTCCTGAACCGACGGCTGGAACGGGATCGCGAACTGGCCACTGACCTTGCGGACCGGAAGGATCCTGCCGAAGCCTGGGCGGCGTGGGCCGCATTCTATCAGGCTGCACAGCGAGATTACTCAGAGGAGGTCGACCGATTGACCGAACTTTATGCGAATGGTGCTCGCGCCGCGACAGCTGACATCCAGCAGCAGTTGGAGGAAACGGCTGCTATGGCGATGAACAGTGCATTTGCCGCCACGAGCGCGACAAAATCAGAGGCAGTGTGATGTTGGTCCAGACGGGGCTGACATGGTTTGACGGTTCGCCGGAGGGAGAGGCGCAATTGCAGTCTGCGATAGATGTTGCGCTTTGGTTCAAGGCACACCTCAGCGTGGCATCCGTCTCCTATATTCCCGAATTCCGGCCCTCCGCGCAATATACACCAGAACGCATCGTGCTTCGGATGCAGGCGGTGAAAGAAGCGTTGGACCGTACGCGGCTGGTGTTCGCCAGGCTCGACGCACAAGATGTCCCTGGCGTTGCGTTTCCGTTTGTCACGACACGGAAAAATTTCAAACGACAGTTCAAGGGTCTTTCACGATGCGCTGATATTATCGTGCAGTCCGAAACGTTGCGGCTCATTGAAGATAGGGCGTCGCCCTTTGGCGCACAGAAGATGACCGCCTGATAGGCCCGTGAAATCCATCTTGATGTGTGAAGACAGGTTTTCTTTCCCCTCCCCGAAATGGAGCGCGCCTTCAGAGAGCTATCAAATGGCCGTTCGAAATGATCTTTAAGCGGTTTCGCTGATCTTCCTTAAACCAGAGCAATCAAGCCTGATCATTGCTGACGTTATCCTTCTCGGCCTGCGCCACATTGCGTTTGACGTTCAAAAAACTGTCCGGCGTCACCGAGATCGTGTCGATCCCGGCGCTTACCAGCAGGCGCGCGAAATTCGGGTCATTGCTGGGCGCCTGACCGCAGAGCCCGACCTTCCGTCCTGCCTCGTGTGCACGCAGAATGGCGGTTTCGATCATCCAGAGCACCGCCGGGTCACGCTCGCGGAACACATCGGCCAGCGCTTCGCTATCGCGATCAACGCCCAGCGTAAGTTGGGTCAGATCATTTGATCCGATGGAGAAGCCGTCAAACCGCGCGGCAAACTCCTTGGCCCGGATCACGTTCGATGGGATCTCGGTCATCACGTAGACTTCGAGACCATTCTCTCCACGTCGAAGGCCATTTGCGGCCATTACTTCCAGCACCTTGTCCGCCTCTTCGGGGGAACGACAGAAGGGCACCATCGCGATGACGTTGGTAAAGCCCATGTCGTCCCTCAACCGCTTTAGTGCCGCGCATTCCAGTGCAAAGGCATCGCGGTAGAAAGCCGAATAATAGCGCGCGGCACCTCTGAGGCCGATCATCGGGTTTTCTTCTGATGGTTCGAAATGACGACCGCCCAGAAGGTCGGCGTATTCATTCGACTTGAAGTCGCTCAACCGGACAATCACCGGTTTCGGATGCCAGACAGAGGCAATCCGCGCCAGGCCCATAGCCAGCCGCTGTGTGAAATAGCTGGGGCCGTCCTGATATCCCTTCATCAGTTTTGTAATGGCACGGAATTCAGCCGCGTCCGTCACCTGCTCGGGCTTCAGCAGCGCGAGCGGGTGCACCTTTATTTCGTTGCTGATCAAGAATTCCATCCGGGCCAACCCGACGCCGTCCGCAGGGAGACGCCACCAACGGGCGGCGGCCGAAGGATTGGCGATATTCAGCATCACGCCGGTCTGCGTCTGTGGCACGTCGTCAAGCGAGATGTCGCTGACCTCGATCTGTCCGAGCCCATCATAGACCGCCCCAGTTTCCCCTTCGGCGCAAGAGACGGTAACGTCCTGACCTTCGTGCAGTATATGAGTTGCGTTGCCTGTGCCGACAACTGCCGGAACTCCCAGTTCTCGGCTGACGATGGCAGCGTGCGATGTTCGTCCGCCGTGGTCGGTGACAACGGCAGCGGCACGTTTCATGATCGGCACCCAATCGGGGTCGGTGGTCGAGGTGACAAGCACCGAGCCATCAACGAAGCGGTCGATCTCCTGCGCTGAGCGGATCAGGCAAACTCGGCCCATGGCGGCTGCATCCCCGACACTCAGCCCCTGTACCATCAGCTTGCCAGCGGGTGTGACGTTGAATGACTGGAACACCGCCCCAGACTTGCGTGATTGTACAGTTTCAGGGCGCGCCTGAACGATGAACAAATCACCGGTCTTGCCGTCCTTGGCCCACTCCATGTCCATGGCGACACCGTAATGCGCCTCGATGATCTTCGCATATCGGGCCAGTTCCACGGCTTCGGCGTCGCTCAATGTGAATCGCTCGCGTTCAGCCACCGAGGTTGGCACGTTGCGTGTCGCGGCTTCGTCGGACCGGCCATAGATCATCTTGATCTCCTTCGTGCCCAGGGTCTTGGCAATGATCGGCAGTCAGTCGGCATCGTCCAGGAAGGGTTTGAAAACCTGGAATTCATCCGGGTTCACCGCGCCTTGAACAACGTTCTCTCCCAACCCCCAGGCACCATTTATCAGCACGAAACGGTCACACCCGGTCTCTGTGTCTATCGAAAACATGACACCTGAACTGCCGATGTCAGAGCGCACCATGAACTGAACGCCAACCGACAAGGCGACTTCGGTCCGACCGAACCCCAGGAGTTGACGGTAGCTGATTGCCCGGTCGGTAAAGAGCGAGGCATAGCACCGGCGGCACGCATCAAGCAGCGCCGCCTCTCCGGTGATGTTTAGAAAGGTCTCTTGCTGTCCGGCGAAACTTGCATCTGGCAAGTCCTCGGCAGTGGCGGAAGACCGAACGGCAACCGATGGCTCTTTTTGACCGCTGCGTTTTGCGAGCTCTCGATAGGCGGCGCGTATCGCTTCCGCTGTTTCCTTGGGCCATTTGGCGGCGATGATCGCGGCTCGAATGGCCGCACCCGCCTCATGCAGCGTCGTGTGTCCGTCCTCCAGCGCCTCAATCCGCTTGGTGATGACAGGTTTCAGACCGTTGGCCGCGATAAAGCCGCGATAAGCCCAGGCTGTCGTGGCAAAGCCGTCTGGCACTCGGATGTTCTTGGCCGATAGGGTCGAAATCATCTCGCCCAATGACGCATTCTTGCCGCCCACGACTGCGATATCGCTACGGCGCAGTCCATCGTACCAGACCAGGTGTTTGTCCAAATTCCATGCTCCTCAGCCAGTCTTGCAACAAACTGTGACACGCGAGGTCGCGCCGTCATTGATGGCAGTCAATGCGCAGGGGGTCAGGCGCGTGGCACATTCTCGCAGGGCAATGCGAAATTGCGGTAAGGGGACCCGTGAACATGAAACTGCTGGCTGCGGCGGACAGGATCGAGACGGTGGCGACACAACTGACCAAGGCTGAGGTTGCCCCTGTGCTTGAAGCGATCCGCAAGGTGCGGCCGGATCTCGCGGTGACGGAGGCAGAGTTGTGCTCGGTTGAGCAACTGCTGCACTTTGTTGATCGGGTGGTGCCGGGTTGGAGCATCCTGCTACGGGGCGATGCGCTGGAGCCTGACGGTCATTGGCGCTGCACATTGCGTGAGAATGTCTCACGGGACAGTGACGAATATATCGGGGTTGGCAAGGGGGCGTCCCTTTCATCCGCTATTCTGGCCGCAACCCTGCGCGTTATCGATTCCCAGGTATCCCCCCAGGCGTACAAATGACAATAATCCTATTGTCATTTGCCAGTTTATCATCAGATTTGGCGGATGAGGATGCGCAGATTGGTTGCATCGGATATCGGGGTTTCGCGCCGGAAGTTTGAGCAATCAAGAGATGTGTTGATCGTTGGGTTCAGCGCCAGTGATCCTAGCATTTTTCCAATCGGCATTGCGGCAATAGGGCCTTGGTTTCGGACAGGTCGCAAAAGGTGGTGCCTTTGGTGCCAACTGTAGCGGCAGCAGCTGCAACGCCCCATCTGAGGGCCTGTTCAGGCCTGTCGCCACGCGAAAGCGAGAGGGTAAAGGCCCCTACGAAAGCATCACCTGCACCAATTTTGCTGCGCTGGGGGACTTTGGGGGCGTGGCAGAAAAATCTTCGATGTCCGGCAACCATAACTGACCCCTCTGCGCCGTGACCTGTCACGACAATCCTCGCAACCCCGCGCCGCACGAGCTGTTCGCTATAGGCTAGATTGTCGGAAATCGACCGCACCGGGTGCGCAACCGCCTTTTCGATTTCGCTGCGATCCAGCCTCAAGACATCAAGAGGGGAAACCGGGGCTTCAATCAGGCGCAACAGCGGTGCCTTGGATGTGTCGACAACCAACCTCCCATTGCGCCGCGAAACAGCTGCCTGCACATCTTGCGGATAGGTGTCAGCTAGGCCATTGGGGATGCCACCGCTGAGCACGACATAATCGTCACCTGCCAGCGTGCCAGAGATCTGGTCCAGTATTTCTTGAGCGTCACTTTCATCAACGGGCGCTCCCGGCAGGGTGAAGCGGAACTGTTCTTCGGTCTCTTCGTCGGTAACTGCCAGACTGTAGCCGGTTTCTGCGGCAATCCGGCATTGCGCAACGGGGACGTTTTCTGCCGCCAACAACTGCAACAGGCGATTGCCCATTGCTCCGCCAACCACAACAAACGCCATGACAGGCCCACCCAGCTTGACAATCGTTCGGGCAACGTTGACCCCGCCGCCACCGGGATCAATCTGCGGTTGGCGGCAATACAGTTTCGGCCCGGCAGTCACATGGCTTGTCGATGTTGAATAATCAACGGCCGGTTTGAGGGTGATCGTCAGGATCTTGCGCATGATTTCCATTCTTATCTCGGCCTGCTCTCTGGACAAGAGGGTACGGCATGGTGGGCTTCACCGCTCTGCAACGAAAGGCGCGGGTCGCCTGCAGAAACGATACCGGCCTGGGGGGCCTGATGTGTTGCTTCGGCCTGTTCTCTCTGATCAAGATTCACGCTTTTGTCTTGGCAATCAGGACCAGGACCAGGCCCATGCATCAGGGAACCAGAACGGCGGCCCCGGTGAACCGACCGGAGCGAAGGTCCTCCAGCGCAAGATTGGCCTGTTCCAGAGGATAGGTCGTGGTTTCGGTCTTGATACCGGCCTCAATGGCCAGCGGTAGAAATTCCTCTCCATCGGCACGCGTCAGGTTCGCGACCGAGCGGATGACCCGTTCATGCCAGAGGTCTGCGTAGGGAAAGGCAGGTATATCACTCATGTGGATACCGCCCGACACGACGCTGCCGCCCCGGCGCACCACCTTCAGCGCCTTGGGAACCAGCGCGCCGACCGGCGCAAAAATCAATGCGGCATCCAGCGGTTCGGGCGGGCGGTCCTCGGACGATCCAGCCCAGACCGCGCCCAGACGACGGGCAAAGGCCTGCGCCGACTGGTCGCCGGGCCGGGTGAAGGCATAGACCTTCTTGCCCTGCCAGACGCAGAGCTGGCACAGGATATGCGCCGCCGCCCCAAATCCGTAAAGCCCGATATGGTCGGCGGCACCGGCGAGCGTCAACGTGCGGTATCCTATCAGCCCGGCGCAAAGCAGCGGCGCCAGTTGCACCGGGTCTGCATCCTCGGGCAGAGGAAAGACATATCCGGCGTCGGCCACACAGAGTTCGCCATATCCGCCATTTTGTGTGTAGCCAGTGAATTCAGGCGCGGCGCAGAGGTTTTCGCGATGCGCACGGCAATGCGGACATGTCCCGCATGTGCGGCCAAGCCAAGGCACCCCGGCCCGCTGGCCCAGTGTCAGGCTTTTTACACCCGCGCCAAGCGCGTCGACACGCCCGACGATCTCGTGCCCAGGTATCAGCGGGAGCTTGGGGTGCGGCAGCTCGCCATCCAGAATATGCAAATCGGTGCGACAGACACCGCAGGCCTCCACCCTGAGCCGCACTTCGCCCGGCCCCGGCTCGGGGTCCGGCAGATCACGGAGGATCAGCGGGGCGTTCTGTTTTTCCAGGACCATCGCGCGCATAGGTGTCTTTACTTAGGTTGGCGGCCTAAATGGCCGCATCAGTTATGGACCCCTTCAAGATGAGAGACCCTTCGGGAGGGGTGGCAAAATAGAAGGTCGGGTCGTTCCTCGCGGGTTCTGAAACCGCCGTTTGACTTTCCCGCTGAACAATCCGCACCGCATTGACGACGCTCAATTTCCGCCGCAATTCGGCTGCGCCGTCGTTGGTCACTTCACCCGGGCGGCCAGATAGGACAGTGCCAGCGCCAGGGTGGCGATCTGCGGATAATCCGTTTCCGGGATGTCGACATTCAGCCGCCGATGCAGGGCGGTCACCAGATTCAGGACATCCATCGAGTCGAGCTCCAGATCGTCCTGCAGGTGATCATCCTCGCCCAGGGTGGCCGGGTCGATGTCGGGGGCGATGGCGGTCAGTTCCTCGATGAAAGCGGTGCGAATGTCTGCCTTGGTCATAGTGTCTCCGGCGATGCGATACGGGATTGGAATTCGGCGATGAAGCGCGCTGCCTGCCGGCCGTCGCTGACGCGGTGATCGACGGACAGGGTCAGGGTGACAACGGTCCGTGGCACAACCGCGCCGTTCACCACCCATGGGCGCAGCTTGGGCGCCCCCAGACCGACCAGCGCGACCTGCGGCGGAAAGATAACGCCGGCCATCGCCTCGGCCCCGGTCTCGCCGAGGCTGGAAATCGTGATGCTACCGTCGGTCAGTTCCGAGGACCGGAGCCGCCCGGCCCGTGCGCGCAGGACCAGGTCGCGCATGCCGGCCATCGTTTCATCGACGGACATCGCGCCCGCGTCGATCAGCGCCGGGGCTACCAGGCCGCCCCCCCGCAAGGCCACGGCGATACCGGCGTTTACCCGGTCTGAGGGGCAAAAAGCGCCGTCGACGTATCGCCCGTTCACCGACGCCACCTTCGCGGCAGCCAAGGCCGTGGCCCGCACAAACAGCGCCCCCAGAAGCAGCCGGTCAGAGGGCAACCGATCTGCGTTCCGGGCGTCCACCCACTCGTGCGCGGGCTGCACGTCTATGGTTTCTGACAGGTAGAAATGCGGGATTGTCTGCTTGGACCGCACCATCGCCGCGGCAATGGCCCTGCGCATTTCCGCCATCGGCGTGGCGGTCTGTCCTCTCGTTGCGGCCGGCTTTGGTGCCTCCAGATCTGTCAGCAGAACCGCACCCGCCGGGCCGCTACCGGTGACCGTCGCCAGGTCGATGCCCAGTTCACGGGCCCGCAGGCGCGCGGCGGGCGAGGCAGCGGTAGCACTGCGGGGCAGGGGGGCCGCAACCGCTGGGCCGGGCGCGGCTTCCGGCTTGTCGGCAACGGCAGGCGCTTTGGGCTTCTTTGGTTCCGGCGCAGTCTCGCCGGGGCCAAGGATCAGCGCCAGCGGCGCACCTACGGGCAGGGTCGCACCCAGATCGGCCTGCAATTCCTGCACTTTGCCCTCTTCGAAACATTCGATCTCGATGGCGCCTTTCTGGGTCTCGACCACTGCAACCACGTCGCCCCGGTGCACTTCGTCTCCGGGTTTCACCAGCCACTCGACCAGCGTGCCCGCTTCCATATCGGCCCCCAGCGACGGCATGGCGAAGATACCCATCAGGCCCGCCCCAACATTGCGCGTGCGGCGGCCAGGATGTCGGGCGCTTGCGGTATCGCGGCGTCTTCCAGGTGTTTGGGATAGGGGATCGGCACTTCTGCCGCGCAGACGCGCCCCACTGGCGCATCAAGCGACCAGAAGGCCTGCTCCATGATCCGGGCCGAGATCTCGGCGGCCAATGATCCGCTGCGCCAACCCTCGTCCACGATCAGCGCGTGGCGCGTCTTGGCAACAGAGGCCATGATCGCCGCGTCATCCAGCGGGCGCAGGCTGCGCAGGTCGATGACCTCGGCCTCGATGCCGTCCCCGGCCAAGGCCTCCGCCGCCTGCAACGTCTTGAATAGCGACCCGCCATAGGTGATGAGGCTCAGCTCGCGCCCCTCGCGCCGCACAGCTGCCCTGGAGATGTCGACCGCACCGGCGTTGTTGTCGATCTGGCCGGTCATGTTGTAAAGCATCACGTTCTCGAAGATCAGCACCGGATCAGGGTCTTTCAGCGCTGTCCACAACATGCCGCGCGCGTCCTCCAATGTGGCGGGGGCCAGCACCTTCAGCCCCGGAATATGGGCATACCATCCCTCCAGACTGTGCGAATGCTGCGCCGCCAGCTGCTTGCCCGCGCCGGTCGCCATGCGGATCACCAGCGGGACGCCGAATTGCCCGCCCGACATGTGCCGGAGCGTCGCCGTCGTGTTCATGATCTGGTCAAGGGCCAGCAGCGAGAAATTGACGGTCATCAACTCGACGATGGGCCGCATCCCGGCTGCCGCCGCGCCGATGCCCGCGCCGGTGAACCCGCTTTCCGACAGTGGCGTGTCGCGGATCCGGTCCTCTCCGAATTCCGCCATCAGGCCTTTCGAGACCGCGTAGCAGCCGCCATAGGCCCCCACATCCTCGCCCATCAGGAAGACCCTGTCGTCGCGGATCATTGCGTCGCGGATCGCCTGTTTCACCGCCTCGCGGTAGGTGGTTTCCACCAGCTCACCCGAGGGTGTCGTTGGCTCTGGCGGTTCCGGCGCGGGGCCATGCACGTGCTGTGCCAGCTGATCAACCGGCTCCCATGTTGCACCCTCGGCAAAGGCCACGGCGCCGGCGATCTCGGCATCGGCCTCAGCTTCGATCTGGGCCATGTCGCTTTCGTGGATCAGGTGGTTTTCCAGCAGCCAGCCCTGAAAGCGGATGATCGGGCCGTGCTTGCGCCACTCCTCGATCTCGGCCTTGTCACGGTAGAGCTGCGCGTCAAACATGGAATGCGGCCGGAACCGGTAGGTCTTGCACTCGAGGAACACCGGCTTGCCGGTCTCGCGGATCTTGCCGATGGCCTTGCGCGCCGCTGCCTCCACCGCGACGACGTCCATGCCATCGACCTGGCGCGCCTCCAGCCCGTAGGAGGCTGCTTTCTTGTGGATATCAGTTTCCGACTCGGTCCGGGCCAGCGCCGAACCCATCGCGTAGCTGTTGTTCTCGCAGATGAACAGCACCGGCAGCGACCAGAGCACGGCCAGGTTCATCGCTTCGTGAAACTCCCCCTCGGCCACGGCGCCCTCGCCAAAGAAACAGGACGTCACCGTGTCCGCACCCTGCATCCTGTCCGCCAGCGCGAGGCCAGTCGCCAGCGGCAGACCGCCGCCCACGATGGCGTTGCCGCCGTAGAAATTGCTGTCGGCATCAAAAACATGCATCGACCCGCCGCGCCCGCCCGAGCAGCCTTCGGCCTTGCCATACATCTCTGCCATGATTTTTGTCATCGGCACGCCGCGGACCAGCGCGTGCCCGTGCTCGCGATAGGTGGCGACGACCCGGTCCTGTGGTGTGAGCACCGGGATGACCCCGGCGGCAATTGCCTCCTCCCCGTCATAGAGATGCAGGAAGCCACGAATTTTTTCCTGGGTGTATAGCTCGGCACATTTGTCCTCAAAACGGCGGACGCGGATCATGTCTCGGAGCAGCGCAAGAACGTGATTTCGGTCAAGTTTGGGTTTGTCGAGCGCGCTCATTTCTCATCAGCCTCCAGAGTGGAAATGTCACCTTCCGGAAGACCCAGTTCCCGCGCCTTGAGCAGCCGCCGCATGATCTTGCCAGAACGGGTCTTGGGCAGGTTTTCACGGAACACCACCGCGCGCGGAGAAACCGCCGGGCCAAGCCTTTTGCGGGCGTGGCCGCGCAAGTCGCGCTCCAGCGCCGCGCTGGCCGTGAAACCCGGATTCAGCGTGACATAGGCCTTCACGATCTCGCCTGCGGTTTTGTCCGGCAGGCCGATAACGCCTGCTTCGGCCACCGCAGGGTGCTCGATCAAAACGCTTTCCACCTCAAAAGGTCCAACCAGGTGGCCGGAGGTCTTGATCAGGTCGTCTGCCCGTCCGACAAACCAGAAATACCCGTCCTTGTCTCGCGTGGCGAGGTCGCCCGACAGGTACCAACCGTCCACGAAGCACTTGTCGTAGCGGGCCTGCTCGTTCAGGTAGGCGCGCATCATCGAGGGCCAGCCGGGCCGGAGCGCCAGTTCGCCGATCTCACCGGTGCCGAGTTCCTTTAGCGTACCATTCCGATGTTCGACGATCCCGGCCTCGATCCCCGGCATCGGCTTGCCCATCGCGCCGGGCTTGACCGTCATGCCGGGCAGGTTGGCGATCATGATCCCGCCGGTTTCGGTCTGCCACCAGTTGTCATGAAACGGCTTGCCGAAGACCTTTTCTGACCAGATGACCGCTTCGGGGTTCAGCGGCTCTCCCACACTGGCGAGGAACCTCAGCGAGGAAAAGTCATAGGGTTTCGCCACATCCGCGCCCGCGCGCATCATCATCCGGATCGCGGTCGGCGCGGAATACCAGACTTCGACTTTTTCCCGCTCAATCGTGGCGTACCAGCGATCAAGGTCGAACTCTGCCTCGTCCACGATCATCTTTACCCTTTGAACGAGCGGCGCGATGATGCCGTAGGATGTGCCGGTGACCCAGCCGGGATCGGCGGTGCACCAATAGGTCGTCCCCGGTGTCAGATCCAGCGCGTGCCGCCCTGAGAAGGCGTGGTAGAGCACCGCCTCATGGACATGGACCGCGCCCTTCGGCCGCCCCGTCGTGCCAGAGGTGAAATGAATGAGCGCCGGATCTTCGGGCCGGGTAGGGGCAGTGTCGAAATCGGGTGATGCCGCTTCCATCGCGGAGTCAAGAGCAACGCAGCCCTCGGCGGCATCCTCACCGGTGACCAGGACCAGCTGCAGCGATCCAATCTTGTCGCGCCAGGCCGCGATCTTGCGCTTGTAGAGTTCCGGTGTGGTGACCAGCACCTTTGCAGCACCGATCTCCATCCGGGTGCGGATGGGGCCCGGCCCGAAGGCGGAGAAGAGCGGTGTGAAAACCATGCCGGCCTTCAGCGTACCGATCGCGGCTATGTAAAGCTCGGGAATGCGACCAAGCAGCACAAAGACGCTGTCGCCAGGCGCAAGCCCATGGGCGGCAAGGAGGTTGGCGAAACGCGAGGATTGGCGGGCCAGCTCGGCATAGCTCAGGTCTTGGCGATCGCCATCTTTGCCAAGCCAGAGCATCGCCGTTTCATTCCCATGCCCGTGTATCACATGCCGGCCCACCGCCTCATAGGCGATGTTCAGCGTACCGCCGGGCATGTCGAGCATTACACGGGCTTCGGCCCAAGGGTCCGCATCATGGTCTATCGCGCGATTGGTCATCGACGGAAGCTCCTCCTCATTGACCAGACTTGGGGGAGACGGGGGAGGCCGCATTGACGGCGATCAATGCACCGCGGAGTCAATCCCTGTCGTCGGCCACCGTGGATGCAGTCCAATCGGCCAGAACCCTATTGAGAGCGGTCCAGTCGGTATACTCGATATCAGCGGAAAGATCCGCTGACGGATCCTTGTTCGCAAGGATGCGGCGCATCACGAAACGGCGGAAAACATCGTATTCAGAGGGCTTATAGGCACCCGCCAACTGTTCGACCCGATTGGGGGTCCAGCCGGTGGCTAGGGTGAAATTGGTCAGAATTTGGTCCAGTCCCTGCCAGTCTTCGGCTTCGTGGCCCGCAGCGGCAAGCGAGACCGAGAGGAACAGACTGGACAGCGCAGACAGAGTGTCGGCACGTTTGGCGCAGAACTCCGTCAGCGCCTTTTGATAGTGCCCGATATGGACCGATGCTGCCAGCACCACCGCATCAAAGCGTGCCAGGTCGATGTCATCTGCATCGGCAATCGGCAGGAGTTCTGCCATATGGCCCGCATCCGCAAGCCAATCCGCAGCGACGCGGCAAATCTTGCGGGTTTGACCGTCGGTCGAGGCGTAGGCGACGAGAATTTTCATGACTCTCCTCTTTAAATCGCTTCGGTTCCGGCAGCATTGACGGCTGTCAATCTGATCGGAGACCAGCGTTGCGCGGCTACGATGGGAATGCCTTGACCGCGATCAATGGCGGCGTGGCATCTGAGAGCTATCATCTAGGTGCTGGAGGGGGCGGCGTCCTCCAGATCGTGATTGGTCGCCCGGAAGAGGACAAGCCGAGGAAATGACAGTGACGGGATCTTGATCCTGGGCGCGCTACGGATGCCGAAAGGAGGAGAAAGACATGAAGATCAAAGATTTGATCCCTTGGGCGCGCAAAGACCATGCGCCCGAACCGAAGACCGACGATGAGAACTCCATTTCCAGTCTGCAGCGTGAAATGAATCGCGTGTTCGATAGCTTTTGGGCCCGCGCGGGCGATCTTGACTGGCCGTGGGCTGGCGGAGAGGCGAAATCCGACATGGTCGAAACGAACGACCGCGTTGAAGTCTCGATTGAACTTCCCGGTATGGACATGTCGGACATCGAGGTGACGGTCACCGACGACACGCTGACCGTGAAGGGCGAGAAGAAGGTCGAGCGGCAGGAAGAGAAGAAGGGGTATTACCTCTCTGAGCGCAGCTACGGCGCGATATATCGTATGATCCCGCTGCCCCCAGGCGTCGATGGCGAAAAAGCCGAGGCCAGCTTCAAGAACGGTGTGCTGACCGTCAAGCTGCCGCAACTCCCAGGGGCCTAGGTCAAGGCAAACGTGTCGCGGCTCAACCCGCCCGGCCCCGTCTCAAGGTGCCGCCGTGGGCGACCCCGGCGACGCGACTTTGCAAAGGAGATCAACCATGCTGAGCCGACTGGCTTTTCTTTTCGTCTTGTCGACTAGCGTTGCTGCGGGGGCCGCTTCTGCCCAAGTGGAAGCGCTAGAGCTGGATGAGCGCGGGATCCCGACCATCGCGCCGCTGATTGATGCTGTGGATGATGCGGTGGTCAATATTGCAGTCGTCTCTGAACGGCCTGCGCAGATGTCGCCCCTCTTTCGTGATCCATTCTTCCAGCCCTTTTTGCCGCCGCTTGATCAGCTGCCTCCACAGCGGCAGATGAGTGCTGGTTCCGGGGGCATTATCGACGCTGGTGAAGGGTTCATTCTGACCAATAATCACGTCATCGAAAACGGGGATGAAATCCGCGTCATCCTGCGCGACAACCGGACTTTCGAGGCCGATTTGATTGGCCGTGATCCATCCACTGATATCGCGGTGCTCAGGATTGCGGCGGGTGAACTCACAGAGGTGCCGTTGGGAAATTCCGAGAACCTGCTGGTTGGTGACTTCGTGGTCGCCATTGGCAATCCGTTTGGCCTCGGCCAGACTGTTACCAGCGGCATAATTTCGGCGCTTGGCCGGTCGGGGATCAATCCCGAGGGCTACGAGGACTTCATCCAGACTGACGCCTCGATCAACCCCGGTAATTCGGGTGGTGCGCTTATCACCCTCGATGGAAATCTCGTCGGCATCAACACGGCGATTATCGCCCCCAATGGCGGCGGCAATGTTGGTATCGGCTTTGCCGTGCCGATCAACATGGCGCTGGCCGTCATGGATCAACTTGTCGAATTCGGCGAGGTTCAGCGCGGGCGTCTCGGAGTTATAATCCAGGACCTTACGCCTGATCTGGCGGAGGCGTTTGATGTCGAAGCGGAGACTGGTGTCATCGTGAACTCTGTCGAACCTGGTATGCCCGCAGACGATGTCGGCCTTGCTGCCGGAGACGTCATCGTTGCGGTGGACGGCAAAACAGTCGAGGGTTCTGCCGATCTACGCCAGAAGATCGGGTTGCGCCGACCGGGCGATGAGATTGAAATCACTTATGTGCGCGACGGCGAGCGCCGCATGGTAGAGGTGGCGCTGGCCGATGCTGGTGGGCTGCGGAAGACCAAGCGTGAGCCTGGCGGATCCGACGCCCTGGCCGGTGTCCATCTGTCGATCCTGGACGGTTCGCACCCGGCATGGGGGGAGGTCGAGGGTGTTGTCGCCTCCGAGATCGCGCCCGGCAGCCGCGCTGCGCGTGCGGGGCTTGAAGTCGGCGACGTGATCACCGCCGTCAATCGGCGGTCGGTGGAAACGATACGCGAGATCGACCGCGCGTTGAAAGAAGCGCCGGGCGCTGTCGCCCTGACAATATGGCGCGATGGCCGGACGATGTTGATCGTGCTAAGGTCGTAGTCGGCCAAGGGACGCGTGACAGGGGTGCTTGGGAGTTGACGACCAATGCTCGGGCCGCCTGAGACTGAGGTGCGGCGGGCAACGCGCACGCGGCATAAGGCATAGGAGGGTTTCGGTCGGTTGCAGAACAGTCGCCCGGCCGACAAAAAATGATGAACTCAGATCCCTACAAGATACTTGGCCTGACCAAGACTGCGACGCAGGACGAAATCAAGAAAGCCTACCGCAAGCTGGTTAAGGATCTGCATCCCGACCTGCACCCGGACGATGCAGCCAAGCAGGAGCGTTTCAAGGCTGTGTCAGCCGCCTATGGTCTTCTCTCTGACCCCGAAAAGCGGCGCCGCTTTGATGCGGGCGAGATCGACGCGAGCGGGCAGGAGAGGCCGGAACGCCAGTATTATCACCAATATGCAGACCGGGAAGACGGTCACCGATATGACCCCAGAACCGGTTCAGGTACGGGGATGGGTGAGGACGACCTTGGAGGCATCTTCTCGCAATTCTTCGGTCGCGGCACCGGTGGTCAGGGGCGGGGCGGCTTTCGCCAAGAGATGTACGCCCGCGGCCAGGATCTGCGCTATCATCTTGAGGTTGATTTTCTCGATGCTGCGCGTGGCACGAAACGGCGCGTTACCATGCCGGACGGCAACGATATCGATATCACCATTCCACCGGGCCTGAAGGACGGCCAGACCCTGCGTCTGCGCGGCAAAGGGGCACCGGGATTCGGCCAGGGCAAACCGGGGGACGCGCTGGTGACCGTCGCGGTGCGCCCGCATCCCGTGTTCAGCCTGTCCGGCGATGATATCGAGATGGAGTTGCCAATCACCTTCGACGAGGCCGTTCTGGGCGTAAAAGTTGATGTGCCGACCGTGTCGGGGTCGGTGTCGGTGACAATTCCCGAGGGCGCGTCTTCCGGGCAGCGCCTGCGCCTGCGCGGCAAGGGCATCAAGGGCTCCAGGGGAAAGGTCGGAGACCAGATCGTTCGGCTGAAGATTGTGCTGCCCAAACATATCGATGGAGACCTGAAAGACCTGGCGCGCCGCTGGCGAGACAAAGCCGGTTTTGACCCGCGGGCCGAATTGCGGAGGATGACATGAGCCACACGGAGGAGATGGTCCTGGCCGAGATCCGTCGGCTGACCCGCCGCGACCTTCGTCTTTGGGTGCGCGAAGGATGGGTGCGACCAGCACTAGGCGAGGCCGGGCCGCGCTATGATGACCTCGACGTTGCGCGAATTCGCCTCCTTTGCGATTTGCGCAAGGATATGGCGCTGCCCTCAACCGCTGTACCGGTGGTTCTGACGCTGATCGACCGGCTGCATCAGACCCGGCGTGACTTGTTCAGCTTGTTGGAGGTGATCGAAGATCAGCCCGACAGTGTCAGGCACGCGGTTGTGGCACGCCTTCGCGCGCGGTTTGGTGAAAATGCACCAGGGGGACCAACTGATGAAAGTCAACGCCGTGGTCATCCTGGCAAGGAAACGTGGGGAAAAGGAGGGTAGTTGGATGCACAGAGCACTGACCGCACATTATCGCCTATTGGCGGTGGCCTATCGTCGCTATGTAGACGCAGATTTCAGGCTGATGAAGGCACGGAATGAATTGCGTTCGTTCTTTCCGGTCGATCGGGCACCATATCGCCGCACCATTGGCGCGCCGGGGTCGGCCGTTCGCCGTCTTCACAAGGAGCGCGATCAGGCCTTGCTCCGATTTCAGTCGGCCTATGCGAAATTCAAAACGGCGAAAGCGCGCGTTCATCAAAGAGAAGCAAGCCGCCGGATAACGCTGCTTTTGAGCGTTCAAGGCGAATAGCGCGCCCCGCCTTCCCTCTGTTTCAGGTTAAAGGCGGGGCGCTTTGATCGTGCCAGACCCGAAGGCTTAGATGGTGACGGGGGGCACCATGCCGACGATGTCATAGGTTTGACGCAGGATTGGCGCGGTGATGGCGCGTGCGCGTTCAGAGCCGCGGGTCAGGATCTTGTCGATCTCATCCTGGTGCTGCATCAGCCGGGCCATCTCGGTTGAGATGGGGGCCAGTTTGGCAACTGCCAGGTCCACCAGCATTGGCTTGAACTCTGAAAACTGCTTGCCCCCGACATCGGCCAGCACCTGATCAACGGTTTGTTCGTTGAGCGCGGCATAGATGTTGATCAGATTTCGGGCCTCTGGCCGGTCTTCCAGGCCCTTGGCCTCGCTAGGCAGCGCGTCAGGATCGGTCTTGGCCTTGCGGATCTTCTTGGCGATGGTCTCGGCATCGTCGGTCATGTTGATGCGGCTGGCGTCAGAGGGGTCGGACTTGGACATTTTCTTGGCGCCGTCTCGCAGGCTCATCACGCGGGTGGCCGCGCCTTCGATCACCGGTTCTGTCAGCGGGAAGAAATCAACGCCATAGTCGTGGTTGAATTTGGTGGCGATGTCGCGGGTCAGTTCCAGATGCTGTTTCTGATCCTCACCCACTGGCACATGGGTGGCGTGGTAGATCAGGATATCTGCCGCCATCAAGGAGGGATACGCCAGCAGGCCAAGCGAGGCATTTTGCGCGTTCTTGCCGGCCTTGTCCTTGAATTGGGTCATCCGCTGCATCCAGCCCATGCGGGCAACGCAGTTGAACACCCAGGCCAGTTGCGCGTGCTCGGGCACCTGGCTCTGGTTGATCAGGATGGATTTTTCAGGGTCGATACCCGCGGCAATGAAGCCGGCGCAGAGTTCACGGGTGGCCTGACGCAGATTGGCGGGGTCCTGCCAGACGGTGATCGCATGCAGGTCAACCATGCAATAGATGCTTTCGACATCGTTGGCCTGCCAGTCGACAAAACGCTTCAGGGCGCCAAGGTAATTGCCCAGGTGCAGGTTGCCGGAGGGCTGAATGCCGGAAAAGACACGCGGCGTGAAGGTGGTGTCGCTCATGTGGGCGTAACTCCCGTCTGGAATTATGGTCCCTAGTCGCTTACCCATGGGTTTCGGCAGCGTCAACAGGCAGCATCAACAGGCGGTATCCAGCACGGTATCGGGGGCCCGATCCAGGGCGGGCCCCGGACAGGTCCCGGGGCGAGGCCCGAGCGTTACAATAAGGGTTGGTAAGGCCACCCAAGGAGGACAAGATCCATGAGCAATGATACGAATATCTCTCCGGTTAATCCGCTGCCGCCCGCCGTTGTGGCGCTCGTGCTGGTGATCATGGGGATCGAAGCGGTGTTCTCGCTGGGGCAGCGCGGTATCCTGGGCGGCCCCGAGGCGATTGGCTGGCGATTGGAGGCCTTTCAATCCTACGCGTTTTCGCCAGAAATATTCTGGTGGATGGTCGAGACGGGACAATGGCCGACCGAACATCTGATCCGGTTTCTGTCTTATGCCTTTGTACATGGGGCCTTTACCCATGCCTTGTTCGTCTGTGTCTTTGTGCTGGCCATGGGCAAGATGGTGGGGGAGGTCATGGGGGATTGGGCGATGGTCCTCATTTTTGTTCTCTCGGCCACCGGCGGCGCGGTTGGCTATGCGGTGCTGATCGACAGCGCGGCGCCGTTGATCGGTGGTTTTCCCGCGGTTTATGGCTTGATCGGGGCCTTTACCCATATCCTTTGGCGCCAGTTGTCGCTGGTGGGGGCACAGCAAAGCCGCGCCTTTTCGCTGATTGCCTTTCTTATGGGGGTGCAGCTGTTGTTTGGCCTGTTGTTTGGCGGCTCGCAGGACTGGGTGGCGGATCTATGTGGGTTTGCCACCGGGTTTGGGCTGTCGTTTTTTCTGGCACCTGGCGGCTGGGCGCGGATCCGCAGTAAAATCAAACGCGACTAGTGGCTGCCCGCCGAGCAAGGGCTCCCGCCCGGATGGCGGCCGTGAAACACGGCCTTATCCCGTTGGGCCCGGCGCCGCGCTGGATTACCCGGATTGGCGTTTGCCGCGACGCAGGGAGGTTTTCAGCTCTGCCAGATTGAAGGCCTTGAGCAGGTATCCGGCGATAAAGAAGGTGATTGCACCGCTTAGGACCATGCCCAGCAGGGCGAGGTAGCGCCAGCTTGGCAGGGTGAAGAATGCGCTGAACTGTTGCACGGTTAGGACCAGTTGCGCGCCCATGACCAGCGCGGCCAGAAGAATGCGCAGGCTGCAGCGGTAGAACCGGGCATCAAACCGGGCAGCGCTGCCCATGCGCGCAGTCCCCAGCCAGAGCAGGACCACCATTGCCCAGCCGGCCATAGAGGCGGCAATCGCAGGCGAGATCCAGCCCACCAAGGGCTTCAGCCCCACCGCCAGCCCAGCGTTCACCACCATGGCCACAACGGCATAGGCAAAAGGCGAGCGCGTGTCTTCGCGGGCAAAATACAGCGGCTGCAGCACCTTTTGCAAAATGAAGGCCGGGAGGCCCGCGCCATAGATGGCCACCGCCAGGGCGATGGCGGCCGCGTCTTCAGGCCCGGTGGCACCACGTTGGTAGAGCACGGAAACCAGTGGTAGCGGCACCAGCATGAAGGCCACAGCCGAGGGCAGGGTAAAGAGGAGCGAGAATTCACCAGCGCGCGACAGGGCATTGCGCGCGCCGTTGCCATCGCCATTGCGCAACCGGCGGGCCAGGTCCGGCAACAGCACGATGCCAACCGCAATGCCAATGACCCCAAGCGGCAGCTGATACAGCCGATCCGCGATGAACAGCCAGCTGACCGCGTTTTCAATATCCGACGCCACCAGCTGGCCAACCACCAGATTGATCTGCGTTACCCCCATGGCCAAGGCAGCAGGTATGGCCACCCGTACCAGGCGGCGCATCGCCGGGGTCACCCTGGGCAGGCCGGGGCGCAGGTGAATCCCGGCGCGGCTGCTGGCACGCCAGACCAGGGCCAGCTGGGCAATGCCTGCCACCGGGATGGTCCAGACCAGCCAGTCCACCACCGAGCCACCTATCCAGGCGGCCAGGATCATGGCGCTGCAGGCAAAGATATTGAGCAACACTGGTGCGGCTGCTGCCGCCGCAAAGCGACCGGTGGCATTCAGCACCCCGGAAAACAGCGCCGCCAGTGACATGCACAGGATATAGGGAAAGACGATATAGCCAAAGCCAACCGC
The DNA here is from genome assembly GCF_048267565.1 of Pseudophaeobacter sp. Lineage (NCBI taxonomy): Bacteria > Pseudomonadati > Pseudomonadota > Alphaproteobacteria > Rhodobacterales > Roseobacteraceae > Pseudophaeobacter > Pseudophaeobacter sp. The sequence goes on from NZ_JBLWXG010000004.1 coordinate 301,971, forward strand.
GATGTCGAAGCGGGCATCACCCTGAAACCCCTTGGCCGTGGCCCAGACCAGCGCGGGCATAAAGACCATGCCCAGCCCAACCAGCGCCAGAACGGCAGCCCCCAGCAGATTGAAGGCATCCTGGGCAAAGCCCTGCGGGTCTTCTCCGCTTTCCAACCGTTTGGAAAACTGCGGTACAAAGGCGGCGTTAAAGGCACCCTCGGCAAAAAAGCGTCGAAACATATTGGGCAGCCGAAAGGCCACCACGAAGGCATCCAACAGCGGGCCTGGGCCGATATATGCGGCGATCAGGATTTCGCGCAAAAATCCCAGAACACGGCTGGCCAATGTCCAGAAACCAACTGTGACAAAGCCGGAGAACAATCTGACCGGTTTCATGAACGTGCCTTTTTCGAGCCTTCTGAAATGGCCTCGCGCAGCTTCCGCTCCAAAAAGTCCTGTTTGGACTTGGAGTGGTATTTCAGGCCAAACATGTCTTTGACATAGAAGGTATCAACCACCTGTTCGCCATAGGTCGCAATCACGGCATTGGCGATATAGACATTGGCCGCCACCATGGTGCGCGCCAGATCATAGAGCAGCCCGGTGCGATCACGGGTGTCGACCTCGATGATGGTGTAGATTTCCGAGCCTTCGTTATCAAAGGTGATATGGGTCGGCACCTTGAAGGCTTGTTCCCGTTTCTTGAACTTGCCGCGGGTTTCCAGCGCCTCTCCGGCGATCACCTCGCCCTTCAGGGTTTTTAGGATCATCTGGTTCAGCCGGGGCAGGCGCGAGGCCTCAAAGGGGTGACCCTCGGCGTCTTGGATCCAAAAGGCATCGGTGACATAGCCGTCTTTGGTGGTATAGCTGCGCGCATCGACCACATTGGCCCCGACCAGTGCCAAAGCACCGGAAATGCGGGCAAAGATGCCGGGGTGGTCAGCCATGACAAAACAGGCGCGGGTGGCATCTCGGTCATCATCCGGGTGCAGCCGAATGACAATGCCGCCGGGATCGTTCTTGGCTTCCAGCTCTTTCAGCATTTCGGCAAAATCGACATGGGCGGTGACATGCAGCCCCTGCCAATAGGGATCATAATGCCGCCCGATTTCGCGTTTCAGATGGGCCTTTGGCCAGTCGGCCAGGGCCGCGCGCAGGGCTTTCTTGCCAGCCGCACCGCGATGTTCCCTGTTCAGCGCCTCCATGCCGTTGTCCAGTGCTTCGCGGGTCTGGTTATAGAGCGCGCGCAGCAGGGCCGCTTTCCAATTGTTCCATGTGTCCGGGCCGACGCCGCGAATGTCACAGACCGTGAGCAGCAGCAACAGATCCAGCCGCTTTACAGATTGCACCGCCTTGGCAAAGCCGCGGACGGTACGCGGATCGGCAATATCGCGTTTCTGCGCCATATCGGACATCAACAGATGATTGCGCACCAGCCATTCAACGGTTTCGCTGTCGGCCTTGTTCAGTCCAAGGCGCGGCGCAACCTTGCGGGCGATCTGCGCCCCCAGGATCGAGTGATCCTGTTCGCGGCCCTTGCCGATATCATGCAGCAGCATGGCCACCAGCAGGACCTTGCGGTTGATGCCCTTGCGGATCACCTCTGATGACAGCGGCAGCTCTTCTTCCAGTTCACCTTTGTCGATGGCGGTGAGGTTGGAAATCACCTGAATCGTGTGCTCATCCACTGTATAGGAATGGTACATATTGAACTGCATCATTGCCACGATGGGTTCAAATTCGGGGATAAAGGCGGCCAGCACGCCCAGTTCATTCATCCGGCGCAGGGCGCGTTCCGGATTGCCGTGTTTTAGCAGCAGATCCAGGAAAATGCGTCGCGCTTCCTTGTCGTTGCGCATGTCATCGTCGATCAGGTGCAGGTTGGCGGTGACCAGGCGCATTGCGTCCGGGTGGATCAACATGCCAGTGCGCAGTGCTTCCTCAAAGATCCGCAACAGGTTGAGCTTATCGTTCAGAAATGCATCCGGATCCGCAAGATCCAGCCGGTTGTTAACCACGTGGTAATCGGGTTTTACCCTGGGGCGGCGGCTGAAGATGCGTTCCAGAAGCGGCGCGCGTTTTTGTTGGCTTGCCTCCAGCTTGGTCAGCAGGATCCGGGTCAGATCGCCCACCGTCGTGGCGTGGCGGAAATAGTCCTGCATGAAGACTTCAACACCGCGCCGCCCGGCGCGATCCTTGTATCCCATGCGGTTGGCAACTTCGACCTGCAGGTCGAAATTCAGCTGTTCGGTGGCGCGTCGGGTGGCCAGATGCAGGTGCGATCGTACCGCCCATTGGAAATTGGCGGCGGTGGAAAATGTTTCCAGCTCTTCCGGTGTAAAAAGCCCAAGCGGCACCAGATCCGCCACGTCCTGGACCTTGTAGACGTATTTTGCAATCCAGTAGAGAGACTGTAGATCGCGCAGGCCGCCTTTGCCCTCTTTGACGTTGGGCTCCACCATATAGCGCTCTCCCTGTTTCAGGTGGCGCTCGTCGCGTTCGGCCAGTTTGGCCTCGATGAATTCGGTGACTTCGCGGTTGAACAGCTCTGTGCGCAGCCGTTCTTCCAGTTCTTCGGCAAGGGCGCGATCACCGATAAGATAGCGCTGTTCCAGCATGGCGGTACGGATGGTGAAATCCTCGGCCCCCAACCGCAGGCAATCCTTGATGGTGCGGCTGGAATGGCCAACTTTGAGACGCAGATCCCACAGAATATAGAGCATCGATTCAATGACGCTCTCGGCCCAGGCGGTGATCTTGTACGGGGTCAGGAACATCAGATCGACATCGGAAAACGGTGCCATTTCACCACGGCCATAGCCGCCCACCGCAATCAATGCGATCCGCTCGGATGAGGTTGGCGCCCCGACCGGGTGCAGATAGGTGGTGGCCACATGAAAGGCGGTCAGCACCAGCCCGTCCGTCAGATAGCTGTAGGATCGGGTCAGGGCACGGGCCGAAAATGGCGCTTCGGCAAAGTGCTCGGCGATGAGATCGCGGCCCTGGGTATTGGCGGTGCGCAGCATGTTGACAATGCCGTTGCGCAGGGCGTCGGGCGGGGTTTCTTGTGCCAGCTGGGCAATCTTGTCCTGCATCTCGGCCAGATCAAAGATGGCCCGCGCATCGCAAATCAGCCCGGAGGGAAGAGACCCTCCGGGCTGATCGTCCTGGGGTGTCTGGGCTGGATCAGAATCCGGCGCCCGAGAAGCTTCTGGGGGCTGCGTCAAGGATGACTACCTTCTGTTCTTGAATCGTTGCAATGGCCAAACCGCGTTCATTGGTGCCATCGGCGCGCAGGCGGAAAATACCACCCGTGCCCTGGAAACCAGCCCCCTGGGTCAGGGCTGCGGCGGTCAAAGCATCTGATTTCCCGGCACTGACCAGGGCACCAATCGCGGCGATGCCATCATAGGCCAGCCCGCCAATCGCATGGGGGGGCGATCCATAGGTGGCTTCATAGCGGTCGCGAAAGCCCTTGGCCTTGCCGGGGTCGGGCATGGCAAACCAGCTCCCCTGTACACCGGGCAAGGCCAGGGTCTGGGCCGGCACATCCCAACGGGTCAAGCCCATATACTGGATATCTTCGGGTTTGACACCGGCCTCTGGGAGGAGCTGAGTCAGCAGAGGCAGCGCGCCGGCCGTGGTCGCGGTCAGGAACAGCGCATCAGCCCCGCTGCTCGTGGCTGATCGGATTTGCGGAATGGCATTGATCACGCCGGTCTGCGACAGATCATAGTCAATGGAGCTGACGATGGTCGCGCCGGACTGCGCCGCCGCATTGCGGATTGCTGTCTGCCCGGCAATCCCGGCGGCGTTATTGCCCCCGGCAATCACGATCCTGCCCTTGCCCTGTGCCTTGGCATAGCTGGTCAGGCGACGGGCGGTATTGTCAAAGGTTGGCCCCAGGATAAAGACATTGCCCCCTGCGATGGAGGTGGTGTTGGAAAAGGCGAGGACATTGACGCCGCGTTTGGCAGCGGCGATCCCGGCGGCATTGGCCGCTTCGGCATAGACCGGCCCCAGAATGATGCGTGCGCCGTCCTTCACCGCCTCGGTGGCGGCAGCGGCTGCGCGGGTCGGGTCGCCTGCGGTGTCATAGATGCGCAGATCGACCTGCACACCCTGCAGATCGGCAATCGCCAGGCGGGCAGCGTTTTCCAGGCTCTGCGCCAGAACGCTGTCCCCGGACTGCGCCGATCCACGTGGCACCAGCAGCGCGACGGGGACGGGTTTAGAGGTATTGATGCTTGGGCCGCCGCCCATGGCGATTGGATCGCAAGCGGCCAATGCAAAAGTTGAAATAGCGGTGACGGCATACAATGTTGCCTTGCGGGCCCGTTTGAAAACAGCAAACATAATGGACTTGAAACTCCCCTTCGTCCGGCGCTTTGCACCGTGTTGGTTCGGGAGCGATAATAAACGACCAAAAAGGCGGGTCCAGCGTGAATCATCAGATCGTCAATTTGTTGCCGGGGTTATATTTTGTGGCAACACCTTTGGGCACGGCCCGCGACATTACCCTGCGCGCGCTGGATGTGCTGGCCTCGGCGGATTTGATCGCCGCCGAAGACACCCGGTCGCTGCGCCGCCTGATGGAAATTCATGGTGTGCCGATGCGGGATCGTCAGGTGATTGCCTACCATGATCATAGCGGGGTGGCTGCACGCGGTAAAATCCTGGCAGCGCTGGAGGTTGGGAAATCTGTCGCCTATGCCTCTGAGGCGGGAATGCCGCTGATCGCGGATCCGGGGTATGCCCTGTCAAAGGCGGTGTCCGAGGCGGGGTATCTGGTGACCACGGCACCGGGGGCGACGGCGGTGACCACGGCGCTGGCGCTGGCCGGATTGCCGACGGATGCATTCTTTTTTGCGGGCTTTTTACCCAATGCCAGCGGTGCCCGGCGCAAACGTCTGGAAGAGCTGCGTGCGATTCCGGCCACCCTGGCCTTTTACGAATCCCCCAAACGGGTGGCGGCTTCGGTGGCGGATATGGCGGATGTGCTGGGCAATCGCCCGGCGGCGTTGTGCCGCGAGCTGACCAAGAAATTTGAAGAGGTCCGCCGCCTGCCGCTGCAGGAACTGGCCGCCAGTCTGGTGGAAACTCCGGTCAAGGGGGAGATCGTCCTGCTGGTAGACCGCGCTGCTGCCGGGGTGGTCAGCGAGGGCGATATTGAAAGCGACCTGCGCGCTGCACTGATCGACAATAGCGTCAAAGACGCCGCCGCCATCGTTTCCGAGGCGCATGAGATGCCGCGCCGCAAGGTGTATCAGATGGCCCTGAAACTGGCGAAAGAGGACTGAGATGCCCAGGCCGCCTGTCGCTACCGGATTGCGGGCGCATCTTGCCGGCGCCGCGGCAGAAGAGCAGGCGGCGCGTGCCTATGTGGCGCGCGGCTACCAGTTGGTTGAACAGCGCTGGCGCGGGGCAGGGGGCGAGATCGATCTGATCCTGCGCCAGGGTGCGCTTTGGGTTTTTGTCGAGGTGAAGACCGGCCCCAGTTATGCGGCGACGGTTGCCCGGATCACCCCGCGACAGATGCAGCGGGTGCAGGCCTCGGCCGCGCTCTATCTTGATCAGCAGGCGGGCGGCGCCCTGGCAGAGGCGCGCATCGACGTGGCGCTGGTGATCGGCACCCAAGAGGTTGAAATTCTGGAAAATGCCTATGGTCAGGGCTGACGGCTTTCACGGCTTGTTGAACAAGGCATATTGAACCTTGCTGCGCCCTGCGTCATCTATGGCGAAAGAAACAAGGAAAACTGCCATGAAAATCGCCTTTCAGATGGACCCGATCATGGGTGTCGACATTAACGCCGACAGCAGCTTTCGCCTGGCGGAAGAGGCCCAGGCGCGTGGCCATGAGCTGTTTTTCTATCTGCCGGATCAGCTGGCCTACCAAGAGGGCAGGATTACCACCCGTGGTCAGGACATGACGGTGCAGCGGGTGGCGGGAACACCAGCCATCCTGGGCGAGATGCGCGAGGTGGATCTGGCCGATTTCGATGTGATCTGGCTGCGCCAGGACCCGCCCTTTGACATGCATTACATCACCTTGAGCCATCTGTTGGACCGGCTGAAAGATGACTGCCTGGTGGTCAATGATCCCTTCTGGGTGCGCAATTACCCGGAAAAGCTCTTGGTGCTGGATTTCCCCGACCTGACGCCGCCCACGGTGATTGCCCGCGATCTGAACACCATCAAGGATTTCAAAGAACGGCACGGCGATATTATCCTCAAGCCGCTCTATGGTAATGGCGGTGCCGGGGTGTTCCGGCTGGACGCGAATGACCGCAATCTGACCTCGCTGCACGAATTGTTCACCGGCTTCAGCCGTGAGCCGCTGATCGCGCAGAAGTTCCTGCCCGATGTCAGCAATGGCGACAAACGGGTGATCCTGGTTGACGGCGAACCGGTTGGCGCCATCAACCGGGTGCCCGCCGCGGGTGAGACGCGCTCCAATATGCATGTGGGGGGGCGGCCAGAGAAAATCGGGCTGACCGAACGCGACCTCGAAATCTGCGCCGCCATCGGGCCGTTGCTCAAGGAAAAGGGGCAGGTCTTTGTCGGTATCGATGTGATCGGCGATTATCTGACCGAAATCAACGTAACCTCCCCCACCGGCATCCAGGAGCTGGAGCGATTTGACGGGGTGAATATCGCTGAAAAGATCTGGCTGGCGATCGAAGGCCGCGTTGCGGCGCGAGGCTGAAGCCAGGGGGCTGTGGTCTTCGTGCCGTGGCCCCCGTGTGTGTTACACGCCTGTGCGAAAGTTCAGCGCCTCGGCCAGATGCGGGCGCTGCACCTGTGGTTCGGCAGCCAGATCGGCGATGGTGCGCGCCACCCGTAGCACCCGGTGATAGCCGCGTGCGCTCAGCCCAAAGCGTTCAGCAGCCTGTAGCAACAGCGCGCGGCTTTCTGCCTGCAGGGCCACGGCCTTCTCTAGCACATCACCCTCGGCATCGGCGTTCAGGGTGATTTCAGCGTTGTCGCGATAGCGATCAGCCTGGATCTCGCGGGCGATTGCAACCCTCTGGGCCACCTCGGCAGAGCCTTCGCTGGCGGCGGGCAGGTCCAGATCCTTGAAGGCCACCGGCGGCATTTCGATGCGCAGGTCAAATCGGTCCAGCATCGGGCCAGAGATACGACCAAGATAGTCTTCGCCACAGCCCGGTGCGCGGGCGCAGGCACGGGCTGCGTCTGCCAGATAGCCGCATTTGCAGGGGTTCGCCGCCGCCACCAGCATGAAACGGCAGGGATAACGGATATGAGCATTTGCACGGGCAATCATCACCTCGCCGGTTTCTAGCGGCTGGCGCAGGGTTTCCAGCACCACGCGACTGAATTCCGGCAGTTCATCCATGAACAAGACGCCATTGTGGGCCAGGCTGATCTCGCCCGGCTGCGCCCGCCGCCCGCCGCCGACAATCGCCGCCACAGACGCGGTGTGATGTGGCTCGCGGAAGGGACGGCTGCGGCAGATGCCGCCGGCATCGATCAGCCCGCACAGCGACTGGATCATCGAGGTTTCGAGTGCCTCGACCGGGGTGAGCAGCGGCAGGATAGAGGGCAACCGGGCCGCGAGCATGGATTTGCCCGACCCCGGAGGCCCGGTCATCAGCATATGGTGGCGCCCGGCGGCGGCGATCTCCAGCGCGCGTTTTGCCTGTTCCTGGCCCTTGATGTCGCGTAGATCGCGCAGGGGTGCAGGTTGGCTCACCTCGCCGGGTCGGGCTGGGGTCAGGGGAAATTCGCTGGTGAAATGGCGCACCACCTCGGTCAGGCTGGCGGCACCAATGACCAGCGCATCACCGGCCCAGGCTGCCTCGGCGGCGGATCCTTTGGGGCAGAGCAGCTGATGGTTGGCGCTGGCCGCAGCCATCGCGGCAGGCAGCGCCCCGGTGACCGGCATCAGCTGGCCGTCCAGCGACAGTTCCCCCAGGGCGAGGGTGTCGGCAACCGCCTCTGGCGGGATCAGACCTATGCCCGCCAGCAGCGCCAGGGCGATGGGCAGGTCAAAATGGCTGCCCTCCTTGGGCATATCGGCGGGCGACAGATTGATGGTGATCCGCTTGGCTGGCAGCGCAATCGACATGGCGGCAAAGGCGGCACGCACCCTTTCGCGGGCTTCGGACACGGCCTTGTCTGGCAGGCCAACGATGGCAAAGGCAGGCAGCCCAGCCACCAGCGAGCACTGCACCTCGACGGGGCGCGCGTCTATGCCGTGAAAGGCTACCGTATTGGCGCGGCTGATCATCTGGGCTCATTCCCTTGAACTGGCAAGGAAAAACAATAGGCACCGTTGGGGCAGAGTCAGCAGCAGAACTGTGGTTTTCGGGTATTTTACGGTGATTTCCCGCAAGCCTGCCGCAGCCATTGGTCAGAAATGGACAGCGGCATGGCTTGTGGGCAGGGGCGGACGCGGGCGTCTGGGCACCGCCTAGTTGATGGGCCAGGGGCTGCGGGCCAGATCCTGGGCGTAGGGTTCCGGGTCATAGCTGACCTCGCGTGCCTGCGCCTGCCACTGCCGCACTGCCGGATCCGACAGCAGCATTTCGCAATAGCTGCGGGTTTGCGGCGCGACTGGCAGGTCATAGCCAACGATCCGGGCAGCAACGGGGGTGTAAAACACCTCTGCCAGACAGTAATCCCCAAAGAGATAGCCCACCTGCGCGCCAGAGATGCTGCGGGCATGGGCAAACAGCGCTTCGATGCGGGCCAGGTCCGCCAGCACCGCCTGTGAGGGATCAAACCCCTGCCAGACATGCGACAGCTGCATCGGGCAGTCGCCCCGCAGGGCGGAGAACCCCGAGACCATCTCGCTTGCCAGCCAGCGCGCGGTGGCACGCTGATCCGCCGCCACAGGCCAAAGACCCGCAGTCGGGAAGGCCTCGGCCAGGGTTTCGGCCATGGCAAGGCTCTCGCCAATTACCAGGCCCTGGTCGGTTCTGAGCGTCGGCACCAGACGCGCCGGGGCCAGATGCGCCAAATCCTGGGCCATGGTGCCGGAATAAAGCCCAACCAGATGGGTTTGATGCGGGATTGCAAATTTTTCGAGCATGAGCCAGCCGCGCAACGACCAACTGGAATACATGCGATCACCAATGTAGAGTTCATAAGACATGAGGGCAGGCTAGCGCCTAGTTTAACATCTTGAAACGGAATATTTGTTGGTGAATATATCACGAAACCTGATGTTTCAGGGTGTCTGATTAAGCGCCCCACTGCGCCAGCCGTCCGGGCCATAGCTGAGGGTGCTGAGCGACAGATTGTCTATCTTGTGGGAAAAGGCGGCGGTGGGGCTTAGCCCTTCGGCCCGCTGGATCTGCGTCAGGATCTGACCAAAATGCCCGACAATCACCAGATCACGCCCTGCATGGGTCTGAAGCAGGTGATCCACCGTATCATTGACGCGGGCGCAGACCTGGTTCCAGCTTTCGCCGCCGGGCGGCGTGGTGTCGCCCGGTGTTTCCCAATAGGCGCGGATGCGGTCGGGGTCTTCGGCGTCAACTTCTTTCCAGCTGCGCAGCTCCCAGCTGCCAAAATGGATTTCACGCAGACCGGGCATATGCGGCAGACGTTGGCGCGGGCCCTGGATGGCGCTGGCGGTATCCACTGCGCGGCGCAGATCGGAAGACACCACAAGCGCCTCGGGTGGCAGGCTGGCTTCAAGCCGGGCCAGGGCGGCGGTATCGGATAGATCGGCTGGTAGATCGGACCAGCCCACCATGGCCTTGGCATGGGTCGGCCCGTGGCGAATAAGAAACAGGCGCGATGTCATAGCGTTCCCTTCAGCACCAGCGGCAGTCCGGCGGTCACCTGAACCACCCTGTCAGCCTGGGCCGCAAGCGCGATATTGAGCCGCCCCTGGGCCTCGCGGAAGCGGCGCGACAGGGCGTTTTCGGGCACAATACCCTGGCCCACCTCATTCGAGACCACAACCAGTTCTGCCCGGCAGCGCCCGATTGCCGTCAGCAGCTCTCGCTGTGCGGTGGCCAGATCGCCTTCGGCCAGGATATGATTGGTCAGCCACATGGTGGCACAGTCCAGCAGGCAAATTTGGTCCGGCGCAAGCTGGTCCAGAACCCGCGCAGGCGAGAGCGGTTCTTCATGAGTCTCCCAATCAGGTCCGCGCTGCTGTATGTGGCGTTTTACCTTGGCCTGCATCTCGGTATCAAATATTTGTGATGTGGCGAGGTAGCATTTTGATTTTGTTGACTTAAAGCACAAATCTTCGGCAAATTTCGACTTGCCAGAGGCGGCGCCGCCGAGAATGAATGTGACAGGTGCCGACAAGTTCTTTACCCTTGTAAATGAACGGTTTCTACCCTGTGCTAGCCGCTGGTGACGCTCAAAACAAGGGTCTAACCAGTATTGGCCGCGCTACCCCGGCTGGGCCGGTGCCTTGGCGGAAGGTTGCCAAGGCAGGTTCGTCAAAGAGCCAGGTGCCAACGGCCAGAGGCCGCACACTGTATGATAGAGACTGTGCCGTGGCATTGCGCTGCGGGGTGGCGGAGGACCGGGCATACCCAGTCCAATTCGCCGTCTGGGGCCATCCCCTGCGGCTGTCCGGTACGCTCTGCCATGTTTTCAAGACGATCTGATCCCGGAGGGAAACAATGGCGCTTGACCACATTACTGTTAATCCATTGCCGAAACAGGCGATGAAAGCAGAACTGCTGGATGCAGAGACCGAACGCAAACTTGCCTATGCTTGGCGGGATCAACGGGACGTGCAGGCGCTGCACCGGTTGATCAATGCTTATATGCGGCTGGCGATTTCAATGGCCTCCAAGTTCAAACGTTATGGCGCGCCGATGAATGATCTGATCCAAGAGGCCGGGCTGGGCCTGATGAAGGCGGCGGATAAGTTTGATCCCGATCGCGGCGTGCGCTTTTCCACCTATGCGGTCTGGTGGATCAAGGCCTCTATTCAAGACTATGTGATGCGCAACTGGTCGATGGTGCGCACAGGATCTACCGCCGCGCAAAAGTCACTGTTTTTCAATATGCGCCGGGTTGAGGCCCAGCTTGAACGCCAGGCCTATGCCCAGGGGGCGCGGCTGGATCGCCACCAGCTGCATGAAAAGATCGCCTCTGAAATTGGCGTGCCGCTGCGGGATGTGGAAATGATGGATGGCCGTCTGGCGGGGGGGGATTTTTCGCTTAACGCGGTCCAGTCGAGCGAGGACGAGGGCCGCGAATGGATTGATGTGCTGGAAGATGACAGCGCCCAGGCGGCTGAACTGGTCGAAGGCAGCCATGATCGTCGGCAATTGCGGCGCTGGCTTGTCGAAGCGATGCAGGGGTTGAGCAGGCGGGAAAAGCTGATCGTGGTGGCCCGCAAACTGAAAAGCCCGCCGCGCACGCTCGAAGACCTGGGGCACGAATTGAAGCTGTCCAAGGAGCGGGTGCGCCAGCTGGAGGCCGGGGCATTTCAAAAAATGCGGAAACTGCTTGAAACCCGCTCGCGAGAGGTGCAAAGACTGCTTTCATGAGAAAGCATAGTTTTTTAGTCAAGAATTTCGCAATCGCCCTTGTGGTCGCTTTGGTCGGGGGGCTACCCGTTGGGCTGCCTACCCAAGTCGCGGCTGAGGTCACCGCACAGGGGCAGGGAAAGGTTGATGCGCAGCCAGTTCAGCCAGACCTGGGCCAGGTTGTGGCGGCGCTGAAAGGGGCAGATGTAATCCTGCTGGGCGAGGTGCATGACAATGCCGTGCATCACCAGACGCAGGCAGAGCTGATCGCGGCCCTGCAGCCCAGGGCTGTGGTCTGGGAGATGATCACCCAGGACCAGGCCGCAACACTTACCGTGCCGGTCCTGCAGGATACGGCGCGCACCGCCGAGAGGCTGAACTGGGCGACATCGGGCTGGCCTGATTTTGCGCTATACGCCCCGGTGTTTCTGGCTGCCAGCGAGGCGGCGCAGTTTGGTGCATGGCTGCCGCGGGCTGAGGCCCGAATAGCCCTGCAAACCGGGATCGCCGACCATTTTGGCGACCAGGCCGCGCGTTTTGGTCTGGACCACCCCCTGCCCGAGGCAGACCAGACCGCGCGCGAGGCGGACCAAATGATCAATCATTGCAATGCCATGCCTGCAGAGATGCTGCCAATGCTGGTTGATATACAGCGCCTGCGTGACGCCCGTCTGGCGGCCCGCGCCGAACAGGCGCTGCAGCAAACGGGCGGGCCCGTGGTGGTTATCACCGGCAATGGCCATGCCCGGCTGGACCGGGGGCTTGCGGTCTATCTGAAACGGGCCGCGCCCCAGATCAGCCTGCGCGCGCTTGGCCAGATCGAAGAGGGTCAGGACGACGAGATGGGCGGCCAGGGGGAGCGGCGCTTTGATGTTGTCCTCTCGGCCCCTGCGCCCCTGCGCCCGGATCCCTGTCTGGCCTTTCGCAGCACCGATTAGCGCCGTGGCGGCGGCGCCAGTGGCCTGTTGATTGGCCCTTGAGATGGCCCTGTAAAAGCATTTCCCTCTTTGTGCTCCAGACGATAGGATTGCCAGGGGCCGGGGCGAGGCCGGGCAAACAAGAGGCAGTGAAAATGCTGGCAGGCAAGCGCATTCTTCTGATCATCGGTGGCGGCATCGCGGCCTATAAATCGCTGGAGCTGATCCGCCGGTTGCAAGACCAGGGGGCCGCAGTCACCCCTGTGCTGACCCGCGCAGGCGAAGAGTTCGTGACGCCATTGTCGGTTTCGGCGTTGGCGGCAACTGCGGTGCACCGGGATCTGTTTGATCTGACCGCCGAGGCCGAGATGGGGCATATCCAGCTGTCGCGCAGCGCCGATCTGGTAGTGGTGTCCCCCGCCACTGCCGATTTGATGGCCAAGATGGCACAGGGGCTGGCCAATGATCTGGCCAGCACGCTGCTCTTGGCCACAGACACCCCGATCATGCTGGCACCTGCGATGAATGTCCGCATGTGGGACCATGCGGCCACCCAGCGCAATATCGCCACCCTGCGCGCAGATGGCGTGCAGTTGGTCGGCCCAAATGAGGGCGGCATGGCCTGCGGTGAATTTGGTCCGGGCCGGATGGCGGAACCGAACGAAATCATCGCGGCCATTACAGCGCATTTCCGCCAGGGGTTGCTGTCGGGGCGGCGTGTTCTGGTGACCTCTGGCCCCACGCATGAACCCATTGATCCGGTGCGCTATATCGCCAATCGTTCTTCCGGTGCACAGGGCACTGCGCTGGCCGCTGCCCTGCGCGATCAGGGCGCAGAGGTGGTGTTTGTCACTGGCCCGGCAGAGGTGCCTCCCCCCGACGGGGTTGAGGTGATACCAGTGCAAAGCGCGCTTGAGATGCAGGCGGCCGTACAGGCGGCCCTGCCGGTGGATGTGGGGGTTTTCGCAGCCGCCGTCGCCGATTGGCGGGTGTCCAGTGCCTCGGATCGCAAACTGAAGAAATCCAAGGACGGCTTGCCGGTGTTGGAGTTTGCCGAAAACCCGGACATCCTGAAATCTGTCGCGCAGATGGGTACCGGGCGGCCGCCGCTGGTGGTCGGCTTTGCGGCGGAAACCAATGATGTGGTGGACAATGCCACGGCCAAGCGCCTGCGCAAGGGCTGCGACTGGATTGTCGCCAATGATGTGTCCCCGGCTACGGGCATCATGGGGGGGGCGGAAAACGCAGTGATCCTGATTTCAGAACAGGGGGCTGAGGCCTGGCCACGGATGGGCAAGGCAGAGGTGGCACGCCAGCTTGCCGCCCGGATCGCAGCGCATATTGCAGCCACGACTGGGGACACGCAGTAACCCTGCCAGAGGCTGGCCCCTGTGAAACATCAGCGACAAAAACGAGGACGAGATGGTTGAAATCCGGGTGACCCACGAGGCTGGTGCAGATCGGGATCTGCCGCTGCCCGCCTATGAAACCGCTGGCGCGGCTGGGGCTGACCTGCGCGCCAACCTGCCGGATCGTGGTAGCCTGACGCTGGCCCCCGGCGCGCGGATGCTGGTGCCGACCGGGCTGCGGCTGTCTATTCCGCCGGGCTATGAGGTGCAGATCCGGCCACGTTCCGGCCTGGCGTTGAAACACGGGATCACCCTGCCCAACAGCCCCGGCACCATCGACAGCGATTACCGTGGCCCGCTGGGGGTGATTGTGATGAACGCAGGCGATGCAGATTTTGTCATCTCGCATGGCGACCGGATTGCACAGATGGTGGTAGCTCCCGTTGTGCAGGCCCGGATTTCGCTGGTTGACACCCTAGAGGAAACCGCGCGCGGTCAAGGGGGCTTTGGCTCTACGGGGCGGCGCTGATGCTGCGGATCCTGGCCCTTGCGGCGTTTATCTGGTGGGGCGGCGGTTATCTTGGCTGGAGCCGCGCCCTGCGTGGCAGCCTGTTGGCGATTCTGTTTGCCGCTGTTCTGGCCTTGCAGGTGACGCTGCCTGCTGAACATGCTTTGCGTCAGGCCACGGGTGGCTCTGCCGCGCTATGGCTGATGCTGGGTGGCTTTGGCCTCTTGGCGCTGGGCTATGGCTGGATTATTTCTGCCCTCAAAGCCCGTGCACAACCAAAAGGCAGCACCATGTCCGACCCCGCCCCCCTGTTTAGCGAAACAGAGCTGAACCGCTATGCCCGCCATATTGTGCTGCGAGAGCTGGGCGGGCCGGGACAGAAAAAACTGAAACAGGCCCGCGTCTTGGTGATTGGTGCTGGTGGTCTCGGGGCTCCGGCACTGCAATATCTGGCTGCGGCCGGGGTGGGGACCATTGGGGTGATTGATGACGATGTGGTGGAAAATGCCAACCTGCAACGCCAGGTGATCCACCGCGATGCGGATATTGGCCTGCCCAAGGTGTTTTCAGCCGAGGCCGCGATGAAGGCGCAAAACCCCTATGTCGAGGTGCGCCCCTTTCATCGTCGCCTGACCGAAGAGATCGCCGCAGAGCTGTTTGCCGATTTCGACCTGATCCTGGACGGCAGCGATAATTTTGAAACCCGCTATCTGGTCAACCGCACAGCGGTAAAGCTGGGCAAGCCGCTGATTTCCGCGGCCCTGTCGCAATGGGAAGGCCAGCTGAGCCTGTTTCACCCCAAAGGCGGCAGCCCCTGCTATCAGTGTATTTTCCCCGAAGCTCCGGCGGCCGGGCTGGCACCGTCCTGTTCCGAAGCCGGGGTGGTTGGCCCGCTGCCGGGGGTGCTGGGGGCAATGATGGCGATGGAGGCAATCAAGGCGATCACCGGCGCAGGCGCGGGCGTGAAAGGCGAAATGCTGATCTATGATGGGCTATACGGCGAAAGCCGCAAGATCCGCCTGTCGCGGCGGCAGGACTGTCCGATTTGCAGCGACGGTCGTTAACGTCAGAAAGCCCGCAGCAGTGAATGAAGCCTTTTTTATTACCGCGCTTTGCGGTGCCCTGTTTGGCGGCGAGTCCGAGACCGTGCATGACTTTACCTATCCCGATGGTGCCGCCTCGATCCGGATAGATTGCGAGAATGACAACCGGGTGGTTGAGTTCGGTCTGGACAAGCGCAGCAGCCTGGACAGCATCCAGCAGGCCCTGTTTGCCGCGGAGGTGACCGGCAAGGAGGCGGTGGTGGAGCTGATCGACACCGATGGGCGTATTGGCCGGTTTGAATGGCGCATCGCGCGCGCGGCGAATATTGCCGGGGTTCCGATCCGTATTCTGCCAGCCTCTCTGGTCGACAGCCCGAAGGTGGGCGGCTAGATTTACCGCGTTCATTTGCGTTCTCCTGGCTGGCTCACCTCATTTGATTTTGCATGTTGTGCAAAACCGGTGCTCACTTTTGCGCGCCATGCCTTGGCAGGCGCTTCGGACCCTGATTGCAGCCGTCCGAATTTGCCGCTAGCGTCGCGATCAAAGGAGATTTGACATGTCCAACCCGCTTTTGTCCCATTGGGACACGCCGTTTGAAATTGCCCCCTTCAGCCGCATTAGTGATGATGATTTTGCCCCGGCACTGGAGCAGGCGCTGGCTGCCCATAGCGCCTGGATCGATGCCATCGCCAACAACACCGCGCCGCCCAGCTTTGCCAATGTGGTCGAGGCACTGGAGACCCCGGTGCGCGAGCTGGAGCAGGTCTTGTCGGTGTTCTTCACCGTGGCGGGGGCAGATAGCAACGCAAAGCGCGAAGAGCTGCAGCGTGACTTTTCCCCCAAACTGGCGGCACATTTTTCCGCCATCACTGCCAATAAAACGCTTTATGCGCGGGTGAAATCTGTTTGGGATCAACGCGATAATCTGGGTCTGACCGACGAGCAGAGCCGGGTTTTGATGCTGACCCATCGCGGCTTTGTACGCGGTGGTGCCGCCTTGACCGGGGCGGATGACCAGCGGATGCAAGAGATCAAGGGCCGCCTGGCCACGCTCGGCACTGCCTTTACCCAGAACCTGCTGGCGGATGAGCGCGACTGGCATATGGAACTGAGCGAGGCGGACCTTGAGGGCTTGCCGGACTTCGTTGTGGACGCGACCCGGGCGGCAGGCGCAGAGATGGGCGCGCCAGGCCCGGTGGTGACGCTGTCGCGGTCGGTTATCACGCCGTTCCTGCAGTTTTCCCCCCGCCGCGATCTTCGGCAAAAGGCCTTTGCCGCCTGGTGCGCACGTGGGGCCAACGGAGGCGACAGCGACAACCGTGCCATCGCGGCCGAGATCCTGGCGCTGCGAGCCGAACGCGCTGCCCTGCTGGGCTATGACAGTTTTGCCGCCTACAAGTTGGAAACCGAGATGGCCAAAACCCCGGAGGCGGTGCGGGATCTGCTGATGCAGGTCTGGCAGCCGGCCAAGGCGCAGGCCGACAGTGATGCCAGGATCCTGACCGAGATGATGCATCAGGATGGGATTAACGGCGATCTGGAACCCTGGGACTGGCGCTACTACACTGAAAAGCGGCGCAAGGCCGAACATGATCTGGATGAGGCGGAACTGAAGCCCTACCTGCAGCTGGACCGGATGATCGAGGCCAGCTTTGCCTGTGCCAACCGTCTGTTCGGACTAGAGTTCAAACCGCTGGATGTGCCGCTGTACCACCCCGATTGCCGCGCCTGGGAGGTTACGCGCGCGGGCAAGCATCTGGCGGTCTTTATCGGCGATTACTTTGCCCGCGGCTCCAAGCGCTCGGGCGCCTGGTGTTCGGCAATGCGGGCCCAGGCGAAACTGCCGCAAGAGCAGAGCCCGGTTGTCATCAACGTCTGCAACTTTGCCAAAGGCGATCCGGCCCTGTTGTCCTGGGATGACGCGCGCACCCTGTTCCATGAATTTGGCCATGCGCTGCATCAGATGCTGTCTGATGTCAGCTACGAGAGCATCTCTGGCACCTCGGTTGCGCGTGATTTTGTCGAATTGCCAAGCCAGCTCTATGAACATTGGCTGGAGGTGCCCGAGGTCCTGAGCGAATTTGCCACCCATGCGGAGACCGGCGAAGCGATGCCGCCCGAATTGTTGCAAAAAGTGCTGGGGGCCGCGACCTTTGATATGGGCTTCCAGACGGTGGAATATGTGGCCTCGGCGCTGGTGGATCTGGAGTTTCATGAGGGGGCGCCGCCACAGGATGTGATGGAGAAACAGGCAGAGGTGCTGGCCGAAATCGGTATGCCCGCGGCCATCACCATGCGCCATGCGACACCGCAGTTTGCCCATGTGTTTTCCGGAGATGGCTATTCCTCGGGCTATTACAGCTACATGTGGTCCGAGGTGATGGATGCCGATGCCTTTGCCGCCTTTGAAGAGGCGGGAGGCGCCTTTGACCCCGAACGCGCCGCCGCATTGGAACGCCATATCCTGTCCAAGGGCGGATCCGTCGATGCGGCAGAGCTATACACCGCGTTTCGCGGCCGTCTGCCAGGGGTTGAGGCGCTGCTAAAGGGGCGCGGCCTGGCCGCTGTCGGGTGATGGTGCCGCTGGGCTGAGCAGAGAGGTGAGGTGGGCGGGGGCGCTGCCCCCGGTCTGCGACCTCCCCCGAGGTATTTTTCGTAAGATGAATATGGGGGAGGCGCCTGCCGTTGCAGGTGTTGGCAGCCTGGGCTGATCAGTAGCCGAGCTGGCGATCGACCTGGTTGAGAAAGGGCAGGCCGCTTTCGCCGCGCTGGATGTTTTTGGCAATCATCTGTGCCGCAGTCAGGGGGCGCGTTTCTGCCGCGATATGGGGCGTGACCGTGACCCGTGGGTGGGCCCAATAGGGGTGGGTTTGCGGCAGCGGTTCTTGGCGGAAGACATCAAGGGTGGCATGGGCAATCTGGCCGCTGTCGAGAGCGTCCAGCAGGGCGGCATCGTCGATCAGGGGGCCGCGGCCGGGGTTGATGATCCGCGCGCCTTTGGGCAGATGCGCCAGGGTTGTCGCATTCAGGGTGTTTTCTGTGGCGGCAGTGTCGGGCAGCAGCAAGATCACGATCTCGGCGGTTGCCAGGGCGCGTGTCAGCCCCTCGGCCCCGTGTTCGCAGTTAAGGCCTGCGAGCGTTTTTTGCGACCGTGACCAGCCGGTGACGGGAAAGCCGAGCCGCTGCAGCGCGGTGGCGCAAGCGGTTCCCAATGCGCCGAGCCCCAGCAGGGTGACCGCCCGTTCCTGTGCCAGGGGGGGCACAACCGGATCCCAGCGATCCTGGGTGGCGAGGCTGCGGTCGATGTCAAGGTGGTAGCGCAGCACATGACCGGTGACCCATTCCACCATGCCCGCTGTCAGACCGGGATCGACCATCCGGCACAGCGGCTGTGTCAGGCTGGTATTGCCCGTGATCTTTTCCACCCCGGCCCAGAGGTTGAGCACTGCCTTGCAGCGGGTGTAGGGGGTGAAATCCTGCAGGTCGGAGTTGGGGGCGTAGATCACATAGTCCACCTCTGCGGCGGGGTGATTCTGGCGCAGGTCGACCTGTAGTTGGGCGGCGGCGAAGGCGGTTTCGAGCGCAGGCCTATAGCTGTCCCAGCGTTCCGGGCGGGCGGCGAATTGAACCTTGATCATGTGGCAAATACCCCGGCCATGTCCTTGAAGCCTTTGATCTCGATCGGGTTGCCGGCGGGGTCGTGAAAGAACATGGTGCTTTGTTCACCCGGTTCATTGGCAAAGCGTGTGGTTGGGGGCAGGGTGAAATCCAGCCCCGCCTGCACCAGGTGATCGGCCAGGGCCTGCCAGTCCTGCTGAGGCAGGATCACCCCCAGATGCGGCATCGGCACCATGTGTTCCCCGACCTTTCCGGTCTTGGCGGTGGCAAAGGCCGTGCCGAGGTGCAGTGAGATCTGGTGGCCAAAGAAGTTGTAATCGACCCAGGTGTCGGTGCTGCGCCCCTCGGTGCAGCCCAACAGGCCGCCATAAAAGGCGCGGGCCTTGTCCAGGTCATCCACATGATAGGCGAGGTGAAAGATGCTCATGCTCTGTGCTCCAATCGCGGTGTTCCTTGATATCGGGGGATGTCAGGGAAAGCCGCAGCTTGTGTTCTGTGTTCTGGCATGGGTGTCTCATGGATGCAGGGTTTGACACAAGCATCATGCCTGGTTGCAGATATTTGCCTTGTCCGCTGTTGGCTGGGGGCAGGCCTAGCGGGGGCGGTGTACATTGGCGCTTTGGACCAGACCAAAGGCGGCCAGCAGCACCAGCATCGCCGAGCCCCCGTAAGAAACCAGCGGCAGTGGCACGCCCACGACGGGGGCCAGGCCCATGACCATCGACATATTGACGGCAAAGAACAGGAAAAAGGTGATGGCCACACCCAGGGAGACCAGCGATGAAAACCGATCCTTGGCCGCCAGCGCGGTGGCGACGCAAAAGACGATGATCAGCATGTAGAGGCTGAGCAGGGTGAGGCCGCCAATAAAGCCAAACTCTTCGGCGAGGGTGGTGAAAATGAAATCCGTGTGCTTTTCCGGCAGAAAGTTCAGCCGTGACTGGGTGCCTTGCATATAGCCGCGTCCCGACCAGCCGCCCGAGCCCAGGGCGATCTTGGATTGGGTGATATGATAGCCTGCGCCCAGCGGGTCTTGTGACGGGTCGAGGAAGGTGTCGATGCGGCGATACTGGTAGTCCTTGAGCAGTTGCCAGTCGGTGCCGCGGCTTTGGAATACGGCGCTCACCAGCCCTACGGCGGCACCAATGACGGCGGCAAAATAGGCCCAGTGGACCCCCGCCAGAAACATCACCCCGCCGCCGGCGGCCATCAACAGGATCGAGGTGCCCAGATCCGGTTGGCGCAGCACCAGAAGGGTGGGGAATAGGATCATCAGCAGTGGCAGCAACACCCAGATCAGCCGCGAACTGCGCTCTGGCGGCAGCCAGTCGTAATAGGCGGCCAGCAGCATGACCGAGGTGATCTTCATCAGCTCTGAGGGCTGCAGCCGCATAAAGCCAATGTCTATCCAGCGCTGTGCCCCCATGCCGACGGTGCCAAAGAATTCAACCGCCAGGAGCAGCGCAACAGAGATCAGATAAGCCACCACCGAGATATTGCGCCAGAACCAGATCGGCACCATGCCCACCACCAGCATCACCCCCATGCCCAGCAGGAAGCGTTTGAACTGTGGTTCGGCCCAGGGCGAAAAGGACCCGCCCGCGACCGAGTAGAGCATCAGGAACCCAACCCCGGCCACCGAGGCCAGCAACAGGGTCAGCGGCCAGTTCAGATAGAGGATCTTGCGAAACCCCGAGGGGGTCGCCTTGGCGTTATACTCAAGGTAGCTCATGCCCGGTCACTGTCTTGGGGGGTGTCGCGTTCGATGCGTTCGCGCTCCAGCCGCTCTTGTTGGGCCTTGATGCGGCTGCGATCGCCTTTGGGATAGGCGGAAAGGGGCGGGGTGCCATCGTAAAGCGCCTGCAACATCACATCGCGGGCAATGGGGGCCGCAGCGGTAGAGCCACCACCGCCATGTTCAACGATCACCGAGATGGCGTATTTGGGTTTGTCGAAGGGGGCAAAGCAGACGTAGAGCGCATGATCGCGCCGCTCCCATGGCAGATCCTTGTTGCGGATTACCCCGGCGGCGCGTTCGGCGGCGGTGATATTGCGGACCTGGCTGGTGCCGCTCTTGCCGCCCATCCGCATGCCTTCGGCAATGATACGCGAGCGATAGCCGGTGCCGCGCCTGTCGTTGCTGACCGAATACATGCCGCGTCGCACCATGCGCAGATTGTTTTCATTCAGCCCCATAGAGGTGCCTGCCCCCGAGGGCTGTTCTACCCCGTCGATGGATTTCACCAGGCGTGGGGTCACACTGCGCCCGGTGGCCAGGCGGGCGGTCATCACTGCCAGCTGCATGGGCGAAGCCAGCATGAATCCCTGACCGATAGAGACATTGACGGTATCCCCGACCAGCCAGTCCTGGCCGCGTACCCTCGCCTTCCAGTCCCGATCAGGGGCCAGCCCGCTCGCCACCGCCGACATCGGCAGGTCGTGGCGCACGCCCAGCCCCATCCGGTTGGCCATGGCTGAAATCTTGTCGATGCCCACCTTGATTGCCAGATCGTAGTAATAGACATCGCAGGACTGCTTGAGCGAGGTATTGAGATCGACATGGCCATGTCCGGCCCGTTTCCAGCAGTGAAAGCGCCGCCCCGAAACCTCTAGATAGCCGGGGCACCAGACGGTATCTTCCGGCCCGATCAGCCCCTCTTCGAGTGCTGCCAGCGAGACAACCATTTTGAAGGTCGATCCGGGGGGATAGGTGCCCTGCACGGTCTTGTTGGCGAGGGGGCGGTAGGGATCCTCTGTGAGCAGGCTGTAGTCCGCCACCGAAATGCCGCGAACAAACAGGTTGGGGTCGAAACTGGGGGCAGATGCAATGGCGCGCAGGTCACCCGTGTCACAGTCTACCACCACCACGGCGGCGCTCTCGCCGCCCAGCCGGGCCTGGGCGTAGTTCTGCAATCCCGCATCTACCGCCAGCTGCATATCGGCACCGGCCTGGCCTTCCTTGCGGTCCAGTTCCCGCATGACGCGGCCAGTTGCGTTTACTTCGACCCGTTTGGCTCCGGCGGTGCCGCGCAGCACATCTTCGCGCTTGGCCTCAAAGCCGACCTTGCCGATCTGAAAGCGCGGAATGCGCAGCACCGGGTCCGGTGACTCCAGTTTGCTAAGATCATAATCGGACACGGGACCCACATAGCCCACCACATGGGCAAAATCGCTTTGTTGCGGATAGATGCGCGTCAGGCCGACCTCTGGGGTGATGCCGGGCAGGGCCGGGGCGTTCACCGCCACCTTTGAGATATCTTCCCAGGTCAGCTGGTCCGCCAGGGTGATCGGCAAAAAGGGCGGCGAGCGGCGCATCTCTGTGCGGGCACGTTCGATGTCTTCGGCGGGCAGATGGATCAGCTTTGACAGCCTGGCGATCACCGCCTCCACATCATCGGCATCTTCTGGGACGATGATGATCCGATAGGAGGGGGAGTTATGGGCCAGGGTCTTGCCATTGCGATCAAAAACTTCGCCACGGGCGGGGGCCAACAGGCGGATGTTGATGCGGTTCTCTTCGGCCAGCAGGCGGAACTGATCTGCCTGATCGACCTGCAGATAGCGCATGCGCGCAGCCAGCCCCCCGGCAAAGCCCAGTTGCAGCCCGCCCAAAAGCAGCGCGCGGCGGCTCAGCTTGCGATGGGCACCTTCCAGATCCTTTGGTGTGCGTTTCATTTGCGGGCTCCCAGAATTTCGGCCTCGGTGGCCGAGAGTTTGCGCACGCCAAGAAGCCCCTGGCTGAACAGCACCACCAGCGGGTAGGTCACAATGGTCGCTATGGTTTCGATGACCGACAGGCCCAGGGGCGCCTGCGGCACCGCAAAGAGTGAAAGGGTGACACGGTTCAAGAGGGTGATAACCGTCAGGACCATCGCCACCGAGAGCCACTCGGCGGCAAAGGTTGCTTCGTTCTGGTTCTGACCACGCGTGCGCAGGAATTCACAGCCTAGAACCACCAAAAGTGTCAGCAGGCCAGGCGGGCGGTGAAACAGGAAATCCGCCAATAACAACACCGGGACCAGCAGTAAGATCGGCACATAATCCGGGCGGCGCAGCGACCAGGCCATGGCCAGGGCGGTCAGCAGATCCGGCGGTGCCCAATTGCGCGCCAGCGTATCCAGCGGCAGCAGGTGGAAAAAGATCACCAGAAATGCCAGCCCGGCAAAGCTGAACCGCATGAACAGAATTCTGGCGGGTGTGACCTCAGCCATTCTCAGCCCCCGTTGCGGTGTCGGCGTCTGTCTGGGCGTCGGGTGCAGTGGTGGCGGGGTCCAGATCTCCGGGGCGGGATTTCGGGGTGGTGGCACCGGGGGCGGGAACGATCAACCCGCCGGGATCACCAATCACCTGGGTGCCATGATGGCGCAGCACCCGCAGGTATTCAAGCCGTTCATAATCGGCGGACAACCGCACCCGCATGCGGCCGCTGCGGTCCTCGGTGGCCTGCCCCACCAGCAGTCCGGCCGGAAAAACTCCGCCATCGCCCGAGGTCACAATCCGGTCGCCCGGGCGCACCAGATCGGCGTTCTCCAGAAAGGTCAGCAGTGGCGCGGCGCCGTTGTCGCCGGTCACCAGCGCAGTCTGCCCCGAGGGCTGGATGGTCACTGGCACGGCGCTGGCCGCATCGGTCAGCAGGATCACCCGCGCGGTGTTGCGCCCGGTACCGGAAATCCGCCCAACCAGACCAATGCCATCCATGGTGGCCCAGCCATCCTGGATGCCATCGCGGGCACCGACATTTAGGATGACAGACTGACGAAACGGCGAGCCGCTGTCGGCCATGACCACGCCGGTGATAAAGGTGAGCTTGGGGTCAAGCCGCACATTGTTGAGATCCAGCAGGCGGGCATTTTCCTGCTCCAGCTGCAGCGCCGCCTCTTTCCAGGCGCGCATCTGACGCAGCTCCGAACGTAGCTCGCGGTTTTGCTCTGCCAGACGTCGATAGCTTTGAAAATCGCGAAACAGATTGACGGTGCCGGTGACCGGTACCATGGCCCAATCCATATTGGGCACGACCGTGTCAATCAGCTGGGCGCGAAAGCGTTCCACCCTTGGGCTGTCGATGCGCCAGACCAGAAACAGGGCCGTCAGACAGAGGCAGACAACCACGACGAACAGACGGCGCAGCGGCGTTGCATAGTCTTCACGCTGGGAGCGATCTTTGGCCAAGGGGCTCCTTTCTGGGTGCTGCCCCCGCCCGCCCTGCGATCAGGTTGGTCGAGCGGGGCCGTGCTACCGGATCAGCTGTCGTAGTCGATGGCGTGGCGCAGCTGCTTTTCGTATTCCAGCGCTTTGCCAGTGCCAAGGGCCACACAGTTCAGACATTCATCCGCAATAGAAACGGCCAGACCGGTCTGCTCGCGCAGGGCAAGATCCAGATCGCCCAGCAGCGCGCCGCCGCCGGTCAGCATGACGCCCCGGTCGACAATATCGGCGGCCAGATCGGGCGGGGTGGTTTCCAGCGCGGTCATCACTGCTTCGCAGATCTGCTGCACCGGTTCTGCCAGGGCTTCGGCCACCTGGGCCTGGCTGATCTCGATTTCTTTTGGCACCCCGTTCAACAGGTCACGACCACGGATCTGCATCGACTGGCCGCGGCCATCATCGGGCATCCGGGCAGTGCCGATAGAGGTCTTGATGCGTTCGGCTGTGGCCTCGCCGATCAGCAGGTTCTGCTGGCGGCGTAGATAGGCGATGATTGATTCATCCATCCGGTCGCCGCCCACCCGAACCGAGCGCGCATAGACGATGTCGCCCAGTGACAGAACCGCGACTTCGGTGGTGCCGCCGCCGATGTCGACAACCATGTTGCCGGTGGGATCGGTGATGGGCATGCCCGCCCCGATCGCTGCGGCGATGGGTTCGGCAATCAGCCCGGCCCGGCGCGCCCCGGCAGACATAACCGATTGACGGATCGCGCGTTTTTCAACCGGAGTTGCGCCATGCGGCACACAGACGATGATCTTTGGCTTGGAAAAGGTTGAGCGTTTGTGCACCTTGCGGATGAAATGTTTTATCATTTCTTCTGCGGTGTCAAAGTCAGCAATGACCCCTTCGCGCATCGGGCGGATCGCCTGGATGCTGCCGGGGGTTCGCCCCAACATCAGCTTGGCATCTTCGCCCACAGCCAGGACTTTCTTCACCCCATCCTTGATGTGGTAGGCCACCACGGAAGGTTCCGACAGGATCACGCCACGGCCCTTGACGTAGACCAGCGTATTTGCGGTGCCAAGGTCGATGGCCATGTCCGAGGTGAACAAACCGCCAAGATTTCCGAAAAACGCCATATAAAATGTGATCCTATTGACTGTAGCGAGGGGCGACTCCAACGGGGTCGCAGACCATGGTCTTATACCAGCGCAGCCCTGTCGGGAAAGGGCGTTTTATGCCCAACTAGCGCCTTTTCGCTTGCGCCGCATAAAGGAGGGGCTTTTGCCTTGCACTTTGCCCGCTTGCAGGCAGGACGCCAAGGGGGCGCTGCGTTGATTGGCGGCGCAGGCCTGTGCCATCGGATCAAGCACCGAATTGTCCTATCGGGCAGGTCTTTGTGGTTTCGCCATCGGCAAATCCGCGCTACAGGCTGTTGCATGCTATCCTATCAACATATCTATCATGCCGGTAACCTGGCCGATGTGCAAAAACATGCACTTTTGGCGGTGATCCTGTCCTATCTGACCCAGAAGGACAAACCGATCAGCTATATTGAAACCCATGCCGGGCGTGGGCTTTATCATCTGGATGCTCCCGAGGCGGTGAAAACTGGCGAAGCGGCGGCGGGGATTGATCGCATTCTGGGCGATGGGCTCTTGCCGTCAGAACATCCCCTGCGGCAGGCGCTGGTGGCCTGCCAGGCGGCGCATGGCGACACCGCCTATCCGGGGTCACCGCTGATTGCGGCCAATCTGCTGCGCCCCCAGGACAGCCTGCATCTGGCCGAACTGCACCCAGGGGAACATGCGGCCCTGCGTCAGGCAATGCCGCGTGGGCGGGCCAAGGTCCATCTGCAGGACGGGTTTGAACTGGCCCAGTCGCTGGCACCGCCAACGCCCCGGCGCGGGCTTTTGCTGATGGATCCAAGCTATGAGATCAAAAGCGACTACAGCCGCATTCCGGGGTTCATCTCGACCCTGCACCGGAAATGGAATGTTGGCATTCTGGCGCTGTGGTATCCCATTCTGAAAGACGGCACCCATACATCCATGCTGCGGGCGCTGGAACACCAGAACCTGCCGGGCGCGCTGCGCCACGAGGTCCGCTTCCCGCCCGCGCGCGCGGGGCACCGGATGATTGGCTCCGGCATGTTTGTGGTCAACACGCCCTTTGGGACCAAGGCCGAATGTGATCGGCTGGATCAGATCTTCAACCGTTTGAAATAAGCGCTCTACCGGCCGCTACAGGGCGGCGTCGCGGGCTTCCCACTCTTTGATCCAGTCCCAGCCCCCAAGCGCCTTGATCAGCGGTTTGAGCTGACTTTCAAACCGCTTCCATTTGGCCAGACCCGATCGGTTGACGTCTTCACGAACCTGGAGGATCGAGGCTGTAATGACCATTCTGTCAGAACTCTGCGGGGATAGGCAGGCAGGATCCCATGCCAGTCCGAGTTGATCAAGGATTCTCCGCATTTGTGGTTCTGTATGTTCGACGAGCTTGCGGTAAGATTGCAAGTGTAACCTGTCGCCCAGTTTGGGAACATAGTCATCCAGCGAGTCATAGCTGGCGCGGATGTAGTGACCGATCCAGTCCAGTTTTTTGGAATAGGCGTGACCGGACATAAAATTGGTGGTGTACAGCGACAGACCCACATCCAGTGGATGGCGCATCATAAAGACAAAGCGGGCTTCTGGCAGGATCATCCGAGCAAAGCCCATATCCAGCAGGTTCTTGGGCATCTTGTCGAGGATGACACCTGGCGCGCCAACATGGCCCGGCTTTGGGTGATGCGCTAGATAGGCATTGCGCCCCATCTGGGCAATGTCGGCATCAGCCTGATGACACCAGGCCCAGCCTTCGACGTTGTTCAAAGCAGTGGCTTCTGCGCTTTCGGGACCATTGTTGGTGTCAGGGATTGTGCCGGGCGCGGCCTGTAGAGGTAGCGCCGTGTTTACAGTTTTTAGTGCGTGTCCCAAGGCCGGGCTTTCACCGATACTGTCCACCGCGCTGTGCGCTAGCAGCATCGTTTCAAGCAGTGTAGTGCCTGACCGGGGCAGGCCGACGACAAAGACAGGCTGCGAGGTTGTCTTGTCAGCCTTCACCTCAGGTAGACGTGCGGGGTCAAAGCTGCGGCATTGCTGAGCCACTGACGCGGATATCACGGCCGGGGCATAGACGCCTGGAGTTGCGGCTTTTGCGGCTGAAAAATAATCAAATGCCGTGTCGGTAGAGTTGGCATCAGAGAAAATTCTGCCCAGCGTATGTGCGGCATCCGCCATTTCTGCGGGCGGCACTTTGCCGGCGTTAAAGAGATCGCGCAATCGATGTGCCCGTGCGCTGTCGGCTGGAAAGGGGGCTGCGGTGTAAAGGGCGCTCAGGACGCGCGCCGAATTGGGGTCAAAGCTGAGCAGCTGTTCAAACGCTTCGGCGGCGCTTGTTTTGTCGCCGTTTTGCAAACAGCGAACGCCCAGTTTGCCCCAGGCGGGTATGTCATCCGGCCAGGTTGCGACCATCGCTTGCAACACTGCGATGCCACGATCCGGGCGGTTCAATCCGAAATAGCAGTCGGCAACGATATCCAGCAGCGCACAGTCTGCTTGCCCTGAGGCGACAACAGGCTGAAGCGCTCGGAGCACCTCTTCAAACTTCTGATGCTGCATAAGGGGCTTGATATCGACGACAGGTGCGTCTTTGGATCGCGTTGAAAAATCGACGTTGTGGGACATGTGAAAGACCAATTTTTCCTCAATCAATGCAATGATTTTAGGAAAAAAGTCTTTCTGATTGGCTAATATGTCTGTTCGATTTCAGGCTAATTATAACCGTCCGTAGACCTAGCTACCTCACCCGCGTCAGCTTTGGTTCAAAGGCTGAAATGACGAGTGAGGTAAATTTTTGGCGACTATCAGGTCACATCTTTATACGAAATTTCACGCGTGTCGGCGCCTTCGCCAACCCGGTCGCGGCGCACAATTACGCGATTCAGCGCGTTGATATAGGCCTTGGCCGAGGCCACAACCGTATCGGTATCGGCGCTTTCACCGATGGCGATGATGCCATCTTCTTCCAGGCGTACAGAAACAGTTGCCTGGGCGTCGGTGCCTTCGGTCACCGCATTCACCTGATAAAGCTGCAGGCGCGCGGTGTTGGGGTAAAGCTTGCGGATCGCCTTGAAGGTGGCATCCACTGGCCCGTCGCCTTCTTCCACGGCGGTCTGATCCTTACCGTCGATCTCCATCTCGACGGTGGCCTCTGCTGGGCCGCCAGAGCCGCAGACCACCTTCATGGAGACCAGTTGCAAGTGGTCGTTTTCGGCGTCTTCGCCCGACCGCATCAGGGCCAGAATGTCGTCGTCAAAGACTTCTTTCTTGCGATCTGCCAGTTCCTTGAAGCGCACAAACAGGTCTTTCAACTGGTTGTCACCAACCTCGAACCCAAGGTTGGTCAGCTTATCGCGCAGCGCTGCGCGGCCCGAATGTTTGCCCAGCGGCAGCGAAGTCCCGGCAAGGCCGACATCTTCGGGGCGCATGATTTCAAAGGTTTCTTTGTTCTTCAGCATGCCATCCTGATGGATGCCGCTTTCATGGGCAAAGGCGTTCTTGCCGACGATGGCCTTGTTGAACTGGACCGAAAAACCCGAAACCGTGGCGACGCGCCGCGAGATATGCATGATCTTCTTGGTGTCGATGCCGGTTTTCCAGGGCATCAGATCGTTGCGCACCTTCAAGGCCATGACGACCTCTTCCAGGGCAGTGTTGCCGGCCCGTTCGCCAAGACCGTTGATGGTGCATTCAATCTGGCGCGCACCGCCTGCCACGGCGGCAAGCGAGTTGGCCGTGGCCAGGCCAAGGTCGTTGTGGCAATGGGTGGCAAAGATCACCTCATCGGCGCCGGGCACGGTTTCGATCAGGCGCTTGATCAGATCGGCGCTTTCGACCGGGGCGGTATAGCCGACAGTATCGGGGATGTTGATGGTGGTGGCGCCGGCCTTGATGGCGATTTCGATCACCCGGCACAGATAATCCCACTCGGTGCGGGTGGCATCCATCGGCGACCACTGCACGTCATCAACCAGATTGCGGGCATGGGTGACGGTTTCGTGAATACGATCGGCCATCTCATCCATGGTGAGGTTGGGAATGGCCCGGTGCAGCGCCGAGGTGCCGATAAAGGTATGGATGCGCGGCTTGGCGGCCTGGCGCACGGCTTCGGCGCAGCGGTCGATATCTTTGAGATTGGCCCGTGCCAAACCGCAGATCACCGCATTCTTGGACCGCTCTGCGATCTCGCTCACCGCTTTGAAATCGCCTTCGGATGCAATGGGGAAGCCGGCTTCGATAATGTCGACGCCCATGTCATCCAGCAGCTCGGCAATTTCCAGCTTTTCATCATGGGTCATGGTGGCGCCGGGGCTTTGTTCGCCGTCGCGCAGGGTGGTGTCGAAGATCAAAACGCGATCTTTATCAATGATATTGGTCATTTGGAGTGCTTTCTAGTTCTGTCCTGAGATCCGTTATGTGGATGTCCATCTGGGGCGCGTATAAGCCGGTCTCCTCTGAGCGGACGCGCCGAATGGCACGCTCAGAGGCGGACTAGGAGCAGTAGTAGGCCACGCAGAGACGCGCCGCGTGGGGCGGCGTCGATCACTAGGGTATCTGCGTAAACTGTCATGACTGCGATTTATACAGAGCTGCCGACGAATGAAAAGAGGGAAATCAGACAGCCGGGGGAACAAAGTGATAAATCCGGATCGGCCACAGGGGGCAGGGGGCGGGGCGTTAGTTGCCCGTACCCTCTGCCTCTGTCCCTGCCTCCGTCCCTGTCTCTGTTGGCTCTGTCTCGGTGGTGCCTGCCGCGGCATCGCTCTCTGGGGGGGCGGCAGTGGTTGCATCCGATTGCGCCGCGTCATCGGCTGTGGGAGGTGCGCCATTGTTCCAGGTGCCGCTGACTGTCTGACCGCTGGTGTAGGTCATGGTGCCGGGGCCCTGCCGCTTGCCGTTGACAAAGCTGCCGACATAGATGTCGCCATTGGCATATGTTGCAGTACCTTCGCCGGTGATCTTTCCTTCGGTCCAGTCGCCATCATAGCTAAACCCGCTGGGCATTTCGATCCTGCCCTTGCCGTGGCGCTGGCTATTGACAAAACTGCCCGTGTAGACCGAGCCATCGGCATAGGTCACCCGTGCTTCACCGTGGCGCTGACCATCCATCCAGCCGCCGTCATAGCGATAGCCACTGGCATCGGTCATCACCCCCTGGCCATGGTTGCGCGCGTTCTTGAAATTGCCGGTATAGGTGACCCCATTGGGGTAGGTGGCAGTGCCTGTGCCTTCGATCACCCCGGCGATCCAGTCTCCTTCATAGGTAGAGCCATCGGGATAGGTGATCTTGCCGGTGCCATCCGAAAGATCATCCTTGAACTGACCTTCGTAGACCGATCCGTCGGGATAGGTGACGCGGCCTTCGCCTTCGATCTGCCCGGCCAGCCAGTCGCCTGTGTATGTGTAGCCATCGGTTTTGGTAAAGGTGCCGGTGCCGTGGCGCAGATCGTCCTCGAACATGCCTTCATAGACATCGCCATTGGCATGGGTCTGGGTGCCCATTCCCTGGCGGCGGCCCTGGTCCAGTGGCCCGGTGTAAACATCGCCATTGGGCTGCGTCAGGGTGCCGTTACCATGCATCTGGTTTTCGACCCAGTCGCCAGTATAGTGCAGCCCATCCGGCATTGTCAGGGTGCCGACCCCGTGCAGCTGCCCATCAGAGATTTCACCCTCATAAGTGGCGCCGTCGGGATAGGTGATGATGGCGCGGCCTTCTTTGCGGCCTTCGACCCAGTCGCCATTGTATTCATAGCCGCCGGGATTTTGCATCACGCCCTTGCCGTGGTGTTCCCCCTGGACAAAGCTGCCCTCATAGCGGACCCCGTTGGAATAGACCGCAACACCCTGGCCATTGATCACGCCCGCCAGCCATTCGCCTTCATAGGTGCCGCCATCGGCCATGGTGATCTTGCCCAGGCCTTCGGGTTTTCCCTTGACGAAATCGCCTTCATAGACAGATCCATTGGGAAAACGCGCCACGCCCCGGCCTAGGATTTCTCCGTCCACCCAGTCGCCAGAGTATTCATAGCCATTTGGCAGCCGGTAGGTGCCTTTGCCATGTTGCAACCCGCCGCGAAAAGTACCCTCGTAAAGGCCGCCGATTTCATCCTCGTTGGTGATGATTTTGCTGTCCTGTGCCACTGCGGGCATGGCCAGGGTCAAAAGAAAGAGTGTCGCAAGCGTTCTGCTGAAACCGGTCATGAAAACCTCTGTCTGCCGCGTGCCGATATTATCGGCCGTGGAAATTGCATCTGCCAATAGGCTACTTGTGGGTTACTTGCTGGGAAACTATGCGAGCAAACAGCTTGTCGCAATGTCTTTTGCGCTCGCCCCTTTTCCTTGGCTGCCGATCTGATAAACGACTGGCAACATGTTTTGCAAAGGGCTTGTGCAGGATGGCAGATCGTTTCCGGGTAACTCTGGCGCAATTGAACCCCACGGTTGGGGATCTTGCAGGCAATGCAGCAAAGGCACGCGAGGCCTGGGCCGTCGGCTTGGCCGCAGGGGCCGATCTGGTCGCCCTGCCAGAAATGTTCCTGACTGGCTATAACACTCAGGATCTGGTGCAAAAGCCCGTATTCCATCAGGCCGCTATGGCGGCAGCGGCGCAACTGGCGCAGGACTGTGCTGCGGGGCCGGCCCTGGCCATTGGCTGCCCCTGGGTCGAAGAGGGCAAGCTGTACAACGCCTATCTGATCCTCAAGGACGGCAAGATTGCATCGCGCTGTCTGAAGCATCATCTGCCCAATGAGACGGTTTTTGATGAGATGCGGATCTTTGATGCCGGGCCGCTGGCGGGGCCCTATGTGGTGGGGGATGTGCGCATCGGATCGCCTATCTGCGAAGATGGTTGGCACGAAGACGTGGCCGAAACCTTGGCCGAAACGGGCGCTGAATTCCTTTTGATCCCAAATGGTTCGCCCTATTATCGCAATAAGATGGAAGTGCGGCAGAATCACACGGTGGCCCGCGCGGTCGAAACCGGCCTGCCGGTGATCTACCTCAACATGGTGGGCGGGCAGGACGATCAGGTCTTTGACGGTGGTTCCTTTGTGCTGAACCCGGATGGGGCGCTGGCGCTGCAGATGCCGGTCTTTGACGAAACCATCACCCAGCTTGATCTTGTCCGCACCGAGGCGGGCTGGCGCGCGGTCGAAGGCGAAAAGGCCCATTTGCCGGATTCCTGGGAGCAGGATTACCGGGTGATGGTGGAATCCCTGCGGGACTACATGGGCAAGACCGGGTTCAAAAAGGCGCTTCTGGGTCTGTCCGGCGGGGTGGATTCCGCCATTGTCGCCGCCATCGCGGTCGATGCCATCGGGGCCGACAATGTGCGCTGCGTTATGCTGCCGTCGGAATACACCAGCCCTGAATCACTGGAGGATGCCGAAGCTGTGGCCAAGGCACTGGGGGTGCATTACGACTATGTGCCGATCGCCGAGGGGCGCAGCGCCATCTCCAACACTCTGGCACCGTTGTTTGCGGGCTATGATGACGATCTGACCGAAGAAAACATCCAGTCCCGTCTGCGCGGGTTGTTGCTGATGGCGATGTCAAACAAGTTTGGCGAGATGCTCTTGACCACCGGCAACAAATCCGAGGTTGCAGTGGGGTATGCCACCATCTACGGCGATATGAACGGCGGCTACAATCCGATCAAGGATATGTATAAAACCCGCGTGTTTGAAGCATGTCGCTGGCGCAATGCCAACCACCGCCCCTGGATGATGGGGCCTGCCGGCGAGGTCATTCGCCCCAATGTGATCGACAAGCCGCCCTCGGCTGAGTTGCGCGAAGATCAGAAGGACAGCGACAGCCTGCCGGATTACCCCGAACTGGACGCCATTCTGGAAATTCTGGTCGATCAGGACGGATCCGTTGCGGATTGCGTTGCCAAAGGTTTCGCGCGCGAAACAGTCAAGCGGGTAGAACATCTGATCTATATCAGCGAGTACAAACGCTTTCAGTCGGCGCCGGGGGCACGGTTGTCACCGCGGGCCTTTTGGCTTGATCGACGCTACCCGATTGTCAATCGTTTTCGCGACATGTCGTAACTATTGTCTCGCGATCAGGCCGACCCCCGGCCGGAAGAGGTGATGAATTCGCCTGTTTTCAAATGATTTATCCGGAACTGCCCCGCCCCAGGAAGCTGACGATGCGTCCCAAAGATCACATTTTGTTCTTCTGCCATCGGTGGGCCGTTTTGCCCCCTAGACCGGCTGTCATTGGCGCGGCATAGACCTCATCATGCCAGGATTGAAACTGCCATATTTCCCAGCCGATCTTGCTCTGCCCAAACGTGTTGACGTGGTTGTGGTGGGGGGCGGCATCATTGGGGCCTCGACCGCGCTGGAACTGGCCGAACGGGGCCATTCTGTCTTGCTGTGTGAAAAGGGCCAGATCGCGGGCGAACAAAGTTCGCGCAATTGGGGCTGGGTGCGGATCTCGCAGCGCGACCCGCAAGAACTGCCCTTGATGCGAGAGGCGCTGCACCTTTGGGATGGGCTGGAGGCGCGCACCGGCCACCCAACCGGCTATCGGCGCTCTGGTATCCTGTTTACCGCAGACCGCAGTCGGGAAGAGGCAGATCTGGAACGCTGGGCGCCACATCTTGCGGCGATGGATCTGCCGGGCCAGATGCTGCGCGGCGATTTTCTGCGCCAGGTGATGCCCGGTTATCAGGGCAAAGCGATCTCTGGCTATTATACGCCGCTGGATGGGCGCGCCGAACCGCAGCTGGCGACCCATGCCATCGCGCGGGCGGCCCAGGCGGCAGGGGCCAGGGTGATGACCGAATGCGCGGTGCGCTCAGTCGAAAGCGAAGCCGGGCGCATCAGCGGCGTGATGACCGAGCGTGGCCGGGTGGCCTGTTCGGCCGTGGTGGTGGCAGGCGGGGCCTGGTCGCGGCTGTTCCTGGGGAATGCCAGGATCGCACTGCCGCAGTTGAAAGTGTTGAATTCGGTGTTGCGCACCTCACCAGTGCGGGGCGGGCCTGATTGTTCAATCTGGTGTAATGGCTTTGCCCTGCGCAAGCGGCAGGATGGCGGTTATACCATTGCCAGTGGCAGTGAAAACATTGTCGACATTGTCCCCGACTCATTGCGGCTGGGGCTGAAATTTCTGCCCAGCTATCTGCAAGAGTGGCGCTCTATCCAGTTCCGATTTGCCGGGTCGGGGCGGTGGCGCGAAGAGGCGGCGCAGGACCGGCGCTGGTCGGCGCAGCAGACCACCCCCTTTGAAACCTGCCGGGTGCTGGATCCAGCGCCTTCGCAAAAGGCGATCAAACAGGGCTGGGACGCAGCACAACGGGCCTTTCCTGTCCTACGGGGCTGCGACGTGGTGCAAAGCTGGGGCGGGCTAATTGACGTGACGCCGGATGCGCTGCCGGTGATTTCGCAGGTGGATGATCTGCCGGGGCTTTTCATCTCTACCGGATATAGCGGCCATGGCTTTGGCATTGGTCCCGCAGCGGGGCGGCTGACTGCGGATCTGGTTACGGGTGATGCGCCCATTGTTGATCCGCATGGCTTTCGCCTGTCGCGCTTTGGCAAAAAGAAATAACCTGCCAGCCTATCCCATATACAGACAAGCAAGACTGGTCGGCGATGGGATAGGCTGGCAGAGAGGCGCCGGGCACAAAAGGCCCGGATCAGCCCGTCCGGGCAATTGTCAGCCCATCATTTGATAGCTTACCGGCACAAAGCGGAACCCGCTGTCGCGCGTTTCAACATATCCTGCTGCAGGAAAGGGCATGTGGTAGCCGATCATCGGCGTGCCGGTGCTGGCCAGCATGTCCAGTATCCTGCGGCGAGAGCGCGTCGCTGCCTCTTTGTCCATGTCGAATTTGACCTCCCAGTCGGGATGGGCAAAGGACCAGACATAGTGGTTGGCCAGATCTGCGGTTAGCATCAGCTGCTGTCCGCCGCTTTCCAGCATATAGCCCATATGGCCGGGGGTATGACCAAAGCTGGCCATGGCGCTGATCCCTGATGCGACGCTGTCGCCGTCTTCCATGAAGGTCAGCTTTTCGGCAAAGGGCGTTACCTTCTGGGCCATCAGATCGCCGACCCGGTTGCCTTTGTCCTGGCCGCGCCAGAAATCAAACTCTTGTCGGCCAGTGATATAGCGGGCCTTGGCAAAGGTTTCTGCGCCATCCGTTGTCATGCCGCCGATATGATCCGGGTGCATATGGGTCAGGACAACAACGTCAATATCCTGCGGTGTCAGGCCGACCTCTGCCAGGGCCATCTGAATGCCGCCCTGGCCCAGGCCCGTGTCGAACAGGATCTTTTCCGCGCCAGTATCCACCAGCGTCGGGGTAAAGAAAAACTGCGCCATATCGGCTGGAATGAAGTTCTGCTTTGAGGTGGCGGCAAATTCTTCATCTGTTGCGCCGCCGCCAAAAATTGCTTTGGCGCCGTCCACGGGGCGGCTGCCATCAAGCAGGGTGGTTACGGTAAAGCTGCCGAGTTTGAAGCTACGGCTATGGGAGGCTGGCGCCCTGGCCATCTCGGTACTGTCGCTGGCAGCAAGGGTTGGGCGGGCCGTCGCCGCAAGGGGCAGGGCGGCAGCTGCGGCAAGGGCGGAGCGTCGGGTGAAGGTTGCGGTCATCGAAGGGTCCTCTCTGTAGGGGCAGCAAGGCGGGAGTGTGCTTTCAGGATCGCTTTGGGATGTGCTGGCTTTGGCATCCAGCTCGATGCTAGCCTTGCCTTGAGCAAAACAAAGGGATTTCGGCGAAAACTCACGCAATTGTGCACGCAAGGTGGCATCCCAGAGGCGGTGGCATCCAGTGTGGCAGCGGTAATCGCCATGGCTATGTGTGTCTTGATGTGTGGCAGGCCGACAGGGCCGGGCTGAGACTGGCAAAAACTGGACAAAGCCAGCCTCATGTGACATGGGCAAGGCAACAGGAGACATCTGATGACCACCACCCGTTTTGCCCCGTCGCCCACCGGCTATATCCATGTTGGCAATCTGCGCACCGCGCTGATGAATTATCTGATCGCCCGCAAGGCTGGCGGCAGTTTTATTCTGCGCATCGACGACACCGATCCCGAACGCTCCAAGGAGGAGTATGTCGATGCGATCAAGCAGGATCTGGAATGGCTTGGCCTGACCTGGGACCGGATTGAACGCCAGTCTGACCGCCTGGACCGTTATGTTGCCGCCGCCGATGAGCTGCGCAGCATTGGCCGGTTTTACGAGGCCTTTGAAACCCCGACCGAGCTGGATCTGAAGCGCAAGAAGCAGTTGAACATGGGCAAGCCACCGGTTTATGACCGGGCCGCGCTGGCGCTGTCAGAGGATGAAAAAGCCGCCCTGCGCGCTGAACGCGGTGATGGCGTCTGGCGGTTCAAGCTGGACCATGAACGCATCGAGTGGAAAGACGGCGTCCTGGGTGATATCTCGATTGATGCATCCTCGGTGTCGGATCCGGTATTGATCCGGGGCGATGGTCAGTTCCTGTATACTCTGGCCTCGGTTGTGGATGACACCGAAATGGGCGTGAGCCACGTGGTGCGCGGTTCGGACCATGTGACCAATACCGCGACCCAGATCCAGATCATCAAGGCGCTGGGCGGCACCGTGCCCGAATTTGCCCATCACTCGTTGCTGACCGGCCCGCAGGGCGAAGCACTGTCCAAACGTCTGGGCACCCTAGCACTGCGTGATCTGCGCGAGGCGGGCGTACAGCCCATGGCTCTGCTGTCTCTGATGGCGCGGCTGGGCTCTTCCGATCCGGTTGAAGTGCGCAACGAGATGGCAGAATTGATTGACGGCTTTGACATCAACCGCTTTGGTGCTGCGCCAACCAAGTTTGATGTCGAAGACCTGTACCCGTTGACTGCCCGCTATCTGCAGTCGCTGTCGCTGGAGGATGTAAAACCTCATATCGACGCGCTTGGCGTGCCCGCGGACAAGCAAGAGGCCTTTTGGGCGCTGACAAAAGAAAACATCACCACGCTGAAGGATCTGGCCGGCTGGTGGGAACTCTGCTGTGAGGGCGCCGAGCCGCTGATCGCCGAGGAAGACGCTGAGTTCATCGCCGAGGCCATGGCGCTGCTGCCGGAAGGCCCCTACGACGAAACCAGCTGGAAGAGCTGGACCACCGCCGTCAAAGAGGCAACCGGGCGCAAGGGCAAGGGACTGTTCATGCCGCTGCGCAAGGCGGTCACCGGGCGCGAACGTGGCCCGGACATGAGCGCACTTTTGGCGCTGATGTCAGTGGTGAAGGCACGCGGCTAGAACGCGCAGGGCCCAGGCCCCTATGCGGGGAATGACAGGGCAGGGATGACAGATACAACAGGCGGTGCCGAGCGCGCCGCCTGTTTTGTTTGTGCCTGGCGCCTATGCCTGCCTATGCCTGGGGGATGATTTTCGACCCCAGGTCGGCAAGATAGCGATCCACCAGTGCGGTTTCAGAGGCGGATAGCTGCTGGTGGCGCGGGTATTTCGGTGCGGTCCGGTCATTCAGGATCGGGGCATCCCAGCCCAGGGTGGTAGAGAAAAAGTCATCCACCCCCGCCGCACCAAAGATCTGCAAATGCCCCTGCACGACCACATCAAGATAGCTCAGCAAAATCGGGTGCCGGGTGTCGTCTTGGCTCTGGCTGTGTGGGGGCACCGAATAAAACGAAATCTCTGGGCTGCGTGACAGGTCGTGGCTGATCAACCCGTTGCCTGGCAGGCGATCATAGGCGAAT
Organism: Pseudophaeobacter sp.; assembly: GCF_048267565.1. Classification (NCBI taxonomy): domain Bacteria; kingdom Pseudomonadati; phylum Pseudomonadota; class Alphaproteobacteria; order Rhodobacterales; family Roseobacteraceae; genus Pseudophaeobacter; species Pseudophaeobacter sp. The sequence goes on from NZ_JBLWXG010000004.1 coordinate 339,815, forward strand.
TCGCGTTCGTCCAGCGCCTGCCAATCGGCATTGGGAACGGCCGCGATCAGCCCGTCTATCTGCACCTGCGGCGCCGGCACCACGCTCAGGAAGGCTTCGTCGCGCAGGGCGGTATGGCACCAAATGCGCTGCCAGCCGCTCAGTCGGGCAGGCTGAGGGTCGAGGTAGTCATGGGTGGCGGTGTTTACCAGGCTGCCATAGCCAAAGAAATAGGGGTGGGGCATCATGCGATCGTCATTCCATTGTTAAAACGCTGGGTGATTGATGTATGTCAAACTTCTTTTTCGCGGGCTGTGCAATATAGCATGATCGAAAACTAGGGCGGAGCCAGACCATGCGAATTACCAAAAGGACCAATATCGCCGTACGCCTCTTGATGTACTGTGCCGCAAATGAAGAGCGTCTGGTGACAAAATCCGAAATCGCCGAGTGTTGCAATATCTCTGAAAATCATTTGGCGCAGGTGATCAACCAACTCAGCCAATTGGGGTATCTACACACCCAGCGCGGCCGTAACGGCGGCATGACGCTAGGGCGGGACCCGGCGGAAATCCAGATTGGTCAGGTCTTTCGCCATGTCGAAGGCGCGCTGCCAATTGCCGAATGCTTTGCGGATACCGACAATACCTGTCCGCTGGCTTCGGCCTGTCGCCTGAAGCTGGCCCTGTCAGAGGCGGCGCAGGCCTTCTATCGGTCGCTGGATGATCTTTCGGTTGCAGATCTTGTCTGTGGCAACGTCGACTTGCTGCGCATTCTTCAGCCGGTGGCCTGTGGTACAGCGGCAGGGGTTGCTACTGCAAATGCCAGGCCACAGGCCGCGCCTGCCGCAGGTTAATCGCGGGTGCGCAGAATGCGCGCAGGCCGGGCTGCCAGGGGCCGCCAGGCAAAGATCAACCCGGCCAGCAGTGTGGTCAATACCCCGCCTGATATGACTGCCAGCGCATTTGGCCAGATCACCACAAAGCTGGTTTCAAAGACATAGTGGTTCACAGCCCAGGCCCCGCCTATCCCTGCGGTCAGTGCCACCGCCGCAGCCCCGGCGCCCAGGATGATTGAGCGCAGGGCAAAACTGGCAAGGATTCGCGCCCGCGACGCGCCCAGGGTTTTTAGCAGCGCGGCCTCGTAGCGGCGTGCCGGTTCCCCGGCGGCGGCGGTGCCCAGAAGCACCAGAAACCCGGTCAACAGGGTGGCCGCCGCGCCATAGCTGGTGGCTGCCGCAAGCTGGCGCAGAATGTCAGACACCCGGTCGATGGCATCGCGCACCCGGATGGCGGTGATATTGGGCATCTCGCGGGCCAGATCGCGCAGGATCTGCGCTTCGGCTTCGGGCGCGGCATAGACGGTGGCAATGAAGCTGTGTGGCGCGCCCGCCAGGGTGGCCTCGTTCAGCGTCAGTACAAACCCCATGCCGGCGGTGGAAAAATCCACATTGCGAAAACTGGTGATTTCGGCCTGGATATCGCGCCCCAGCACGTTCAGCGTGATGGTATCGCCCAGGCTAAGGCCGAGTTCTTCCGCTTCTTCGGCGGCAAAGCTGACCTGTGGCGGGCCGGTGTAATTCTCGGGCCACCAGCTGCCGGCCACTACCTCTGTGCCCTTGGGCTGGGCGGCGGCATAGGTGACGCCGCGATCACCGCGTACCACCCAATGATCGCCGGCCACCTCCTGCGCGGGGGAACCGTTTATCTTGGTGATGACGGCGCGCAGCATGGGGGCGCTTTCGACCTTGCTGACTGCCGGATCGGTTTCAACCCGCTTCAGGAAGGCAGGCATCTGGTCGCGTTGAATATCAACAAAGAAATAGGACGGGGCCACATCGGGCAGGTTGCCCGCGATGGCGCGGCGCATATTGCCGTCGATCTGGCCAATGGCGGCCAGAACCGTCAACCCCAGCCCCAGGGCCAGCACCGCAGGCACCGCGCCATCGCGGGCTGTACCGATGGCGGCCAGCGCCCAGCGAAGCGCCGGTCGGCCACGGCTCAGCCTTGTACCATGGCGCGCCAGCCAGCCCAGGCCAAGCGCCGCAAGCAGCAGCACCAGCAAGGCCCCCATCAGCCCGCCCGCCGTCCAGAGCGTCAGCTCAGGCGCGCCGGAAAACCAGGCGGCAGATCCCACCAGCAGCACCAGCGCCAGCGCAGTGGTCAGGATATAACGCGGGGCGGGCAGGTGGCTTTCCTCGCCCAGGGTGCCGCGAAACAATGCGGCGGCGCGGATCCGTTCTGCCCGCGCCAGCGGCCAGAGCGCAAAGATGAAGGCCGTCAGAAAGCCATAGAGCGCCGCCTCAACCAGGCTGCCAGGGTAGAGCGCAAACAGCGCCGGAAAGGGCAGCTGCGCCGCAATCAGCGGCCCCAACAGAACAGGCCCCAGCCCACCAAGCCCCAGCCCAATGGCAACCCCCAGCAGGGTCAGCGCCCCAATCTGCAAGAAATAGGTCAGAAAGATCACCCGCCGGTCGGCGCCCAGCGTGCGCAGAGTGGCAATGGTGGTGGTCTTGGTGGCCAGATAGGCGCGCACCGCCGCCGAAACCCCAACGCCGCCCACCGCCAGGCCGGACAGGCCCACAAGCACCAGAAACCCACCCAGCCGTTCGACAAAAGTGGCAATGCCGGGGGCACCATTGCGGGCATCGCGCCAGCGCATGCCGCTGGCTTCAAATTGGGTGCGTGCCTCGGCCTGCAGTGCATCCAGGTCACTGTCTGCCGGTAGCGAAAGCCGGTATTTGGTGGAAAACAGTGATCCCGGTGCCAACAGCCCGGACTCTTCCAGCGCCGGACGGGCCACCAGGGTGCGTGGCCCCAGCGCAAAGCCCGAGGCGGCGGCGTCCGGTTCGGTCTTGATGGTGGCCATCAGGACAAAATCCTGGGTGCCAAAGCGGAGGTGATCACCGGGGCGCAGCCCCAGCCGGTCGGCCAGAACCGGCATCATCGCCACCCCCGGCAATCCATCCCGGCCTGCCAGCGCATCGGCCAGCGGCATCTCGGGCGTGAGCGCGATCTTCCCCTCCAGCGGATAGGCGTCATCTACCGCCTTGACCTGAGTCAGGGCGCGCTCTTCCCCCAGAGTCGCCATAGAGCGGAATTCGACAATCTCTGACACGGCGGTAGAGTTTTTTGCCATCCAGGCGCGTTCCTGCGCATTGGCAAAGCGATAGGTAAAGGTCAGTTCGGCATCGCCGCCCAGCAGGCTGGCTCCTTCCTGTGTCAGCCCCGCCTCGATCGAGGCGCGGATAGAGCCGATAGCGGCGATCACCGCCACCCCCAGTGCCAGACAGGCCAGAAAGATCCGAAAGCCTTTTACGCCGCTGCGTAACTCGCGCCGGGCAAAGCGCCAGGCCAGCGACAGGGATTGCCCAAAGGAGGTCGCCGCTGTGGCAGGGCCGCTCCCCGTCATTCGGCGGCCTCTGTTGCCTGTTGTGGTGCGGCCAGTTGGCCATCGCGCAGGCGAACCACCCGGTCGCAGCGCGCGGCCAGTTCTGGCGCATGGGTAACCATGATCAGCGTGGCCCCGGTGCGGTCGCGCAGACCAAAGAGGAGATCCATCACCGCCGCGCCATTGGCCTCGTCCAGGTTGCCGGTGGGTTCATCCGCCAGCAGGATTGACGGGCGTGGTGCCAGGGCGCGGGCCAGGGCCACACGCTGCTGTTCTCCGCCAGACAATTGGGCGGGGAAATGCCCGGCACGATGGCCCAGCCCGACAGCCTCCAGCTCGGCCTGGGCAAGGTCAAAGGCATCGCGCCGACCGGCCAGCTCTAGTGGGGTTGCGACATTTTCCAGCGCTGTCATGGTGGGGATCAGATGGAAGCTCTGGAAGACCACACCCATGTGGGCACGGCGAAATCGGGCCAGGGCGTCTTCATCCATGGCGGTGAGATCCTGACCCAGGGCGGTGATCTGACCACCTGTTGCCAGCTCGAGCCCGCCCATCACCATCAAGAGCGAGGACTTCCCCGACCCCGAAGGCCCGATCAGGCCCAGAGTTTCACCTTTGCGCACATCCAGCGATATCCCGCGCAGAATTTGCACCGGCCCGGTATTGCCATTCAGCGTTAAAGACGCATCTTTGAGGTGAAGAACGGGTGGTTCTGTTTCGGTCATGAAGCTGCGCCTGTGAAATACACTCTATCGGATATGGAGCATTTAGCGCGATGCGCAAGGTTTTGGCCCTGTTGGGATTGATAATTTCTGTAAACGTTGCGGCCCAGAGCCAGGCAGAGGATCTGCGGATCACCGCCTTTGGCGACAGTCTGGTGCAGGGCTACGGGCTGCCACAGGGGCAGGGCTTTGTGCCGCAGTTGGCCGCCTGGCTTGAGGCGCAGGGGGCCGCGGTGACGCTGAACAACGCCGGTGTGTCGGGGGATACTACCGCAGGCGGGGCCGCCAGAGTTGACTGGACGCTGGCGGATCAGCCGCAGGGGCTGATTGTGCTGCTTGGGGGCAATGATCTGCTGCGCGGTCTGCCCGCCGCCGAGGCCCGCGCCAACCTGCGCAAAATCCTACAGGCGGCGCAGGCACGCAATGTTGAGGTCCTGTTGATCGGCATGCGGGCGCCGGGCAACTATGGCCCGGAATACAAAGCTGCCTTTGATAGCATTTATGCGGATCTGGCGCAGGAATTTGGCGCGCTGCTGCATGCCGATGCCTTTGCCGGAATTCGCGCTGAAACCGGGCAGGATCCGGCGGCGGCACAGGCCTATATGCAGGCGGATAACATTCACCCCAATGCCAAGGGCGTTGCGCTGAATGTGGCCGCAGTTGGGCCTGCGGTCATGACCCTGCTGTCGCGTCTGTCCAGCCCCGAGGAAAACGGCTAGGGGACAAGACAAGGGGCAAGGGGGGGGGGACGCAAAAGCGGCCCCAAAAAATCAGGGCCGCCAATAAAAATGTTTTGGGGCTTAAAGCAGCGCGAGATCAACCGCGGATTCACGGCCATCACGACCGGGCTGCATTTCGTAGCTCACTTTTTGGTTGTCCGCGAGGCCTGTCAGACCGGACCGCTCTACTGCGGAAATGTGAACAAATACATCGCTTCCGCCGCTGTCAGGGGCGATAAAGCCAAATCCCTTGGTGGTGTTGAACCATTTGACGGTGCCAGTTGCCATCGTCTCTTCTCCTAGTTTCTTCTCACGCTTTCTGCCCGCAACATGCGGCAGTATGGCTTGCTCATTCTGGTGGTAGCCCATCCATCAGGGATAAATATCACCCCCTTTATGACCTCGCGATGACAGCATTGGACAGAAGCGGCTTTCGCGCAAGAAAAAATCGTCACCCCCCCTTTGTGCGGGGGGTGCCGGTGTCTATGTTACCGGGGCTGTTGCAGAAATTTCTTTTGCATGATTATTCTTTTGGCGATTTTCCGGGGCTGCCTGGTGCATTATGTCGGGCTTGCTGACCTATTTTCGGGTCTACAAAACCGTAACTTTGGTGCCCAGCGGTACCCGCTGATAGAGGTCGGTAACATGTGAATTCAACATGCGGATGCAGCCATTCGAGGCTGAGGTGCCAATGGTTTCGGGCTGGGTGGTGCCGTGAATGCGAAAGTAGGTATCCACCCCGTTTTGATAAAGATAGAGCGCCCGCGCGCCCAGCGGGTTGTCCGGCCCACCGGGCTGTACGTAGCTGTTATCGACAAAGCGCTGGTAGATGCGCGGGCTGCGTTCGATCATTTCCTGGGTGGGACGCCAGCCGGGCCATTCACGTTTTCGCTGGATGATGGCGCTGCCGGTGAATTCCAGCCCAGCCTTGCCAACCCCCACGCCATAGCGGATTGCCTTGCGCTGTTCGGTGACAAAATAAAGGTAGTAGGATCGCGGCAGGATCAGGATTTCGCCGGGTTGGTAATCTTTCTTGATCCTTACGTATTGCGGTGTCGGGTCAAAAACGGGTGCCGGTTTCGCGCGGGCGGGCATGGCAAGGCCCGACAGGGAGAAGGTCGAAACGGCTGCAAGAGCGGAGGTGGAAAAAACGCGGCGAGAAATCATCTGAACCTCACATTTTGGAACATACCTGCCTGTATATCTTGTGGTGCTGGTACCATTCCGTCAAGACGGCGAGGGGCAGGGAGGCTGGGCAGCGCTGGACCTTGCAGATTGCAGCAGCGCGCCTATGATCGCGCCGATTACCTGCACTGGGAGCGTTGTTATGGCGGAAAAAACCCTGACCTGCCTGGCCTGTGGCCAGTTGAATCGAGTGCCCGAGGCACGGCTGACGGCGGGCCCCAAATGCGGCAGCTGCGGCGCGGCGCTACTGTCAAAGCAGCCGACGGATGTGGATCCGGCGATCCTGCAAAAGGCGGTGCAGAATGATGATCTGCCATTGATTGTGGATTTCTGGGCGCCCTGGTGCGGGCCCTGCAAAATGATGGCACCAGAGTTCACCAAGGCAGCCCGCAAGCTGACCGGTCAGGCCCGTTTGGTCAAGCTTGATACCCAACGGCATCAATCCACCGGTGGGCGCTATCGGATCAAGGGGATCCCGACCTTGGTGGCCTTTGAACGGGGCAAAGAAAAAAGGCGCCAGTCGGGCGCCCTGCGTGAAGGTCAGATTGTTGCGTGGGTCAAAGCGCGTTAGCGCCGCCGGGCCCAGAGGCCGAAAACTGCGGCTCGGGAGTGCTGCGCAGTACCAGGATGCCAATCGCCAGCGCGGCAACGCCAACGCCGGTGCCGGAGTAAAGCAAGAGGCTGTGCCAGATGTGCAGATCAAACAGGGTAAAGCCTGTCACAGCCGTGACAAGGCCAACGAGCGATCCAAACATGATGCTGACAAATGCCATTGTGTCTCACCTTTTCCCAAAGATCTTGGCTCTAGCTTAGCGCGGCCCTGTCCTTTCAATACAGTTTGAAAAGGTTAAGATTTTCTTCAAACCCTTCCGGTTTTTGCATGGCGCATAAGGAATATTTGGCAAGGTGTTACAAATAATCCCAAAAATACATGATCACAGTGGGGGAAGACCCCTGTCGATGTTGGATTATTTTGACACGAGCGCCACACCATCCCTTGGTTTTGGCATCCGGCCACGACCCTGTTGCAGGACATGGGCGAGTTCATGCACCAGAAAATCGGCTTTCTTGGCGCTGGCGGGTTTGGCAAAATAAACGTCATTGCCAATGGTAAAGGACTTGGCTTTCAGCTTTTTGCACAGATCCTTGGCGTTGCCGCCGACATGCAGTTTGACGCGGGATAGCTTGCTGCCGAAATGCGCCTCTAGCCCCTTGCGCAGATCACCGGGCAGTTTGCGGCTCTTGGTGCCTTCGGGCGCGGTGTCGAGCCTTTTTCGTTTGGCTTTCCTGCCTCTCAGGGCCTCGACCTGACTGGTGATCTCTGCTGCGGTGATGGGCATGGGCAGGGGGCCTTTCAAAAATGATACTGTTTAACCGTCGTTGGAAAAAGCGACGCGCCTGTATGACGTGCCCGTAGGATAGCGCGCGGGGGGCAAAACGCCAAATGCGTCTTTGCCGGCGAAGGGGCCAGGGCTGGGCCTTGCCTGCGGCGAGACTGTTTTTGGAAAAGTGGAAGGGGGGCGGCGTCGACACGCCCGGCGGGCTGTAGCTGACCCGGCAATGAGCGGCGGGGCGTGCAACATCCAGGAAGGTTCCCACCGGAAAGGGAGCGTCCCGCAGGGGGCCGTGGCAGTAGATAAGCGGGGGCGGCCGAAGACGGTCGCCCCCGCCCCGATATTTTATCGCACGAATTTCTTGTGCTTCAAACGCTTGGGTTCCAGGGCATCGGCGCCGAGGCGGCGTTTCTTGTCTTCTTCGTAGTCCTCAAAATTGCCTTCAAACCATTCCACATGGGCGTCGCCTTCAAAGGCGAGCATATGGGTGCAGATCCGGTCGAGGAAGAAACGATCGTGCGAGATCACCACGGCGCAGCCGGCAAAATCCACCAGCGCGTCTTCCAGGGCCCGCAGGGTTTCCACGTCCAGATCATTGGTTGGTTCGTCAAGCAGCAGCACGTTGCCGCCCTCTTTCAAAAGACGCGCCATGTGGACGCGGTTGCGTTCACCACCTGACAGCAGGTTCAGCGGTTTCTGCTGATCGCCACCTTTGAAGTTGAACGAAGAACAATAGGCGCGGGAGTTCACCTGGGCGTCGCCCAGTTCGATGATCTCGGCACCCCCAGAGATGGCTTCCCAGACGGTTTCATTGTCTTTCAGGTCATCGCGCGACTGGTCGACATAGGACAGTTTCACAGTATCGCCGTAAGAAACCGAGCCGCTGTCGGGCTGTTCCTGTCCGGTCAACATGCGGAACAGGGTGGATTTACCGGCACCGTTGGGGCCGATCACACCGACAATGCCGCCGGGGGGCAGGTCGAAGGACAGGTCTTCCACCAGCTGCTTGTCGCCATAGTGTTTCGACAAACCGCTTACCTCGATCACCTTGCTGCCCAGACGCGGGCCATTGGGAATAACGATCTGGGCGCGGGTCAGCTTTTCGCGCTCGGACTGTTCGGCGAGGTCGTTATAGGCGTTGATCCGGGCCTTGCTCTTGGCTTGACGGGCCTTGGCCCCCTGACGCATCCATTCCAGCTCACGCTGCAGGGTCTGCTGTTTGCTCTTGTCCTCGCGGGCTTCCTGTTCCAGCCGTTTGGCCTTTTGTTCCAGCCAGGCGGAATAGTTGCCTTCATAGGGGATGCCCTTGCCACGGTCGAGCTCAAGGATCCAGCTGGTGATGTCATCCAGGAAATACCGGTCGTGGGTGACGCAGAGGATGGTGCCTTTGTAGTCGATCAGGTGCTGTTGCAGCCAGGCGATGGTTTCCGCATCCAGGTGGTTGGTCGGTTCATCGAGCAGCAGCATTTCAGGCGCTTCAAGCAGCAGCTTGCACAGCGCAACCCGGCGTTTTTCACCGCCCGAAAGATTGGCGATTTCCGCGTCATCCGGGGGGCAGCGCAGGGCCTCCATCGAAATGTCGATCTGGCTGTCCAGATCCCAGAGGTTTTCCGCGTCGATGCTGTCCTGCAGCGCGGTCATCTCTTCCATCAGCTCGTCTGTGTAGTTCTCGGCCATCTCGACGGCGATCTGGTTGAAGCGGTCGACCTTGTCTTTCTTTTCCTTGACGCCAAGCATGACGTTTTCACGTACGGTCAGGCTCTCGTCCAGTTTTGGTTCCTGCGGCAGGTAGCCAACCTTGGCGCCTTCGGCGGCCCAGGCTTCGCCGGTGAAATCCTTGTCCAGGCCGGCCATGATCTTCATCAGGGTCGATTTACCGGCACCGTTGACGCCGACAACACCGATTTTCACGCCGGGCAGAAAGGACAGGTGGATGTTTTCAAAGCACTTCTTCCCACCGGGATAGGTCTTGGAGACCCCCTGCATGTGGTAGACATATTGATAGGCGGCCATGTGACTGCTCCGTGATGAGGGTAATTCTAGCTGGCTGGTGTGATAGCTGATGGCAGGGGCGGGGGCAATCATGGATACGGGCAAGGCAGTGCTTGCGAATTTCATGCGTCTCGGACGGATCCATTTTGTGGCCCGCTCCGCACGCGCCGCGCCTGGCCTTGCCATCCCGCCAATCGGCTGGGGGCAGCACGATGACGGCGGTTCATGTCTTTCCAAGGTCCATGCAGGCTTTGGGGTGAAGCCGGGTGCATTTACGTTGTGGTCGGCTTGATCTCAGCTTGGAAACTGTGCATCACCAAACGGATGAGACAGGGGTTTCCATATCTGCGGCCGGGGCTGCGCGTCGGTTTGCTGGGGGGCTCTTTTGATCCGGCCCATCAGGGCCATGTTCAGATCAGTCGCGCGGCGCTGAAGCGGTTCAATCTTGATCGGCTCTGGTGGCTGGTTTCGCCCGGAAATCCGCTGAAGGCGCATGCCCCTGCCAGCATGGCTGGCCGGGTTGCAGCGGCATCGGCGCTGATGGATCACCCAAAGGTGCATGTCAGCGATATCGAAGCCCGCCTTGGCACCCGTTACACAGCGGAAACGCTGCGGGCGTTGCGGCGGATCTATCCTGGGGTGCGGTTTACCTGGCTGATGGGGGCGGACAATCTGGCCCATTTTCACCACTGGAAGGACTGGCGTCAGATCATGGAGACGGTGCCGATTGGGGTGCTGGCGCGACCTGGCGACCGGATCGCGGCGCGGCTCTCTCCGGCGGCGCGGATTTACCGCGGGGCGATGATCGGTGACCAGGATAGCCAGGCCCTGGCCCAGGCGTCGGCGCCGGCCTGGTGTTTTGTCAATATTCCGCTGATTGCCGCCAGCTCTAGCCAGATCCGGGCAGCCGGGAAATGGCCGGGCGGGGTGGCCAGCGGATGTGCCGCTGGGCCAGAGGCCGATCAGCCGCCATCTGCGTGACCCGCGCGGCATCATGGCGGGACGCATCCAGCCAGCAAACCGGGCTGAGCAGTGGTACATCTTGTAAAAAACACTCTGGCAATCTGCATTTTTTGCAGGTGACACAGTATAAAATGCATTATGAGCGAGACAGCATGCCATATAGCGGGTCTTTGTTTGCTGTATCGTAGCTTTCTGATTAGATATTGACTGACATGTTATCGAGACGCTTTTTCCTTTCCTCTGCCGCAGCAGCCCTTGTCGTTCCGGCAGCGTCTGGTGCGCTGGCCAATGCGCCTACAACCTCTTTGCGGCCGCAGGCTCGGGCGGGGGGGGCATTGCTTCAGGGCGGCACTGGGGGCCCTTCTGTCAGCCTCAAGACGTTGCTGGCGCAGTCCGGCCTGTCGGGCCGGGTGGCCTGCGCCGTGGCCGAGGTGGGCAGCGGCAAGGTACTGGAATCCGAAGGCAGCCAAGACGGGCAGCCGCCGGCAAGTGTGGCCAAGGCGCTGACGGCGCTTTACGCGCTTGAAACATTCGGCGCACAACACCGTTTTACCACCAGGCTATTGGCTGATGGCCCGGTCTTGGGCGGCGTACTGAAGGGCGATCTGATCCTGGCGGGCGGCGGCGATCCGATGCTGAACACAGATCATCTGGCGCAGATGGCGCGGGCGTTGAAAAACGCCGGCATCCGCGAGGTGCGCGGTGGTTTCAAGGTCTGGGACGGGGCGCTGCCGCAGGTGCACAGCATTGACAGCGAACAGCCAGATCACGTGGGCTATAGCCCGGCGGTTTCCGGTATCGCGCTGAATTTCAACCGGGTGCATTTTGAGTGGAAGCGCGCCAGCAAGGGCTGGGCCGTCACCATGGATGCCCGCACTGCGAAATACCGCCCCGAGGTCAGTATGGCGCGGATGAAAGTCGCCAATCGCGCGCTGCCGGTTTACACCTATGCAGATCGCAATGGGGCTGACAGCTGGACCGTGGCTTCGCAGGCGCTGGGCAAAGGTGGGTCGCGCTGGTTGCCGGTGCGGCGTCCGGCGGACTATGCCGCAGATGTTTTTCGCACCATGGCCCGGGCGCATGGGATCAAGCTGGAGGCTGCTAAATCGGTGCAGAACCTGCCAGAGGCGACGCTTTTGGCGCAGCATCACAGCCCGCAGCTGGATCAGATGCTGAAGGGCATGCTGAAATATTCCAATAACCTGATGGCCGAAATGATTGGCATGGCGGCGACGGCCAAACGCGGCAAGCGCCCCAGGGGTTTGAAGGATTCTGCCAATGAGATGTCGCACTGGGTCGAGGCGCGCTACGGGGTCAGCGGCGTCCGCTTGGTGGATCATTCCGGTCTTGGTGATGCGTCACGGGTGACGCCAAGCGCTCTGCTGAAGGTTCTGGTCGCGGCATACAAGGGGGGCAGGCTGAAGCCGCTGCTGAAAGAGTTCCCCATGCGCGACAGCAATGGCCGGGTGATCAAAAGCCACCCGATCAAAGTGGCCGCCAAGACCGGAACCTTGAACTTTGTTTCCGGGTTGGGGGGCTTTTTGACGACCCCTGGCGGCACGGTGCTGGCTTTTGCGATCTTTGCCGCCGATACCCAGGCCCGCGCCCGTATCAGCCGGGCAGAGCGCGAGAGGCCAAAGGGCGCGCGCCGCTGGAACAAGCAGGCCAAGCGTTTGCAGCAACAACTGATTGAACGCTGGGGCCAAAGCTACGGCAGCTGAGGCCAGGCCGCCAACTGCCCCCTGTCTTGCCCGTTGCGGGAAGGGCAAGGCGCAAGGGGGGCGTTACAGCGCCGCTTGCACCTCGACAAAGGTTTCGTGATAGCAGGCGCCATCCTCGATATCGGTGCGCAGATCAGCCGGGATCAGCGCATTCACGGTAAAGCCGGTCTGCGATGTCGCACGCCAGGTGCCTTTGGGAGAATAAAGCACCCCCGGGCGGGTCGCATCAGAGATTTTCAGCTGCAGGGTCACCGCGCCACGCGCGTTTGAGACCAGGACAAGCGCGCCATCCTTCAGGCCACGGGCCGCAGCATCCTTTGGGTGCATTTCCAGCTGTTCTGGCCCAGAGGAGGCCGGGTCCGACCCAAAGGTGGCATTGGTGCGCTTGGCCGAGCTGGGGCTGATCAGCACCAGCGGCAGATCCTGCGCCACCGGGTCATAGCGCGGCACGCCAAAGCCATACCGGGTTTCATACGCCTGGCTGAACAGCTCAATCCTGCCCGACTTCGTCGCGGGGAGCACGTTTTGACACATAACCATGGGCGCGCCATCGGCGGCCCTGATTTCGATGGCGCGATCCAGCGCGATCTCGCTGGGGCGCTGGCCGTCCAGCTGTGGGTGATCGGCATCAATTGCCTCATCCATCAGCTGGCTGTCGCTGGCCTGAAACAGTGCATCCTCATAGCCAAAGCGCTTGGCTAGGCGGCGAAAAATTTCCGTATTGGGCAGGCTCTCTCCGACACGGGGGATCACCGGGGCAGCGCGCTGCAGATAGTTTTGCCCATAGGCGCCATAAATGTCGTCAAATTCAAAATGCGACGCGGCGGGCAGGATCACATCGCAATAGGCCATGCTATCGGTCATCACCACATCACAGCCGACAATGAACAGATCTTCACGCATCAGGGCGCGCATCAGATTGGCCTGATCCGGGTGGGTTGCCACCGGGTTGTGGTTGTAGATCATGGTGGCCTTGATCGGGGGTTCCAGCGTGTCGTCCTGCAGTTTTTCGGCGAGATCCACGATGTTAAAGGTCCGGGTGCCGGGTTTGATCAGGTGATCGCCCTGCAGCCGTGCCTGGGTCTTTGGGGTGGCGCTGCCGGATTTGGCCAGCACGCCAGCGCCCAGCCGTCCATGATGCCCCAGCAGGGCAGGCAGGGCCATGGCCGCCCGCAGTCCGGACCCGCCAGAGCGGCCGCGTTCAATCCCGTTTCCAAAGGCGCAGGCCATGTTCTGCGCCGCCTGCATCATATCGGCAAGCGCATGAACCTCGGCAGTGGTGATGCCGCAGATCTCGACGATCTGTGCAATGCCATAGCGCCGCGCCTGTTCCATGAAGGGGGCAAAGCCATCGACCCAGCGATTGATGAAATCCAGATCCAGCGCCCGGCGGCGCTCTAGCTCGGCCGCCAGTCCCATGGCCAGCACCACATCGGTGCCGGGTTTGATCTGCAGATGCATGTCGCATTGTTCCGCGATCTTGACCCGCTTGGGGTCGATCACCACCAGCCGCCCGCCCTGGGCGCGCATCTTTTTCAGCAGCGGCGCCAGATGCAGGTTGGAGACGGTGACATTGTTGCCCCAGACCAGCACCAGATCAGAATGGATAACTTGAAGCGGCGGCATGCCGGGCGCATTGCCAAACAGGCTGGCATAGGCTCCGCCCCGCACGCCACCGCAAAGCGGCCCACGGTTCAGCAGGCTTGCCCCCATTTTATAAAAGAAGCGCCGATCCATCGAGCCACCGGCCAGCTCTCCGTGTGGGCCGGCATAGTTGAAGGGCAGGATGCTTTGCGGGCCGTGGCTGTCGATGGCTTTGGTAAAGCCCGCATGGACCAGATCCAGCGCGGCGTCCCAGCTGATGCGTTCAAATTGCCCGGTGCCGCGCAGCCCCACCCGTTTCAGCGGATGGGTCAGGCGGTTTTTGCCATGGACAAACTCGGGGTAGGACCGGGCGACCTTGTTGCAAATCACGTTCGCAGTAAAGGGGTTGGCCCGGGACCCCTTGACCTCGACCAGGCGGTCGCCTGCAACCTTGACAGAAAGGCTGCAGGTGTCGGGGCAGTCCAGCGGGCAGACCGTGGGCAGGGTGCGGATCGCGCGAGGAGTATTCATAGGCTGGCTCCGATTGCAGTGGCTGGAGCCTGTGTAGCCTTGAACTGGATCAGTGATTAAGCACCAAAAATGCAAAATTTCAGCAGACCAATTTGATCTGCCTGCGCTAGTCTTATGGTGGCTTAGACCATGTGACGGGCGCGGGCGCCACGCTCAATCGCTGCCGCATGCAGCCGGTCAATGTTCAGCTCATAGCGGACCTCGGCCAGGAACTCGAGCTCGGTTTCTGCCAGCTTGCCATCCGCTGCCGCCACATCACAGGCCAGCGCATAGGCGGTTTCATAAAGATGTTCGGGCAGGTCGTCACGAACCAGACCAAACAGGGCCTCCAGCCCGTCTTCCTGTTCAAACAGGTCCAGAACGGTGTTCGAAACCCGGGTCATGCGGTCGATGTCGTAATCGGCAAAGACGGGCAGCATGTTGACGGCAGACTGGATCTTGATCAGCTCGGCTGTGCGGATGTTTTCATCCGAGGCAGAGACCGCCACCATCAGGGCCACGAGACAGTCCTGGGGGGACATGGATTGGGCGTTTTTCTCGGGCATGGGACATCCTTTGTGCGCGAAATTGCTTGTTCAAGAATAGGCTTGGCCAGAGGCAGGTTCAACTCCTGCCTCTGGCCGGTCGGTGCGAAACTGGCGGGAAACAGCCACTCGCGGTTGTTTTGCGGCCTGCGCTGATCCGCAGGGGCGCTTTTAAGCCTGTGCTTCGTCGGCGGCGGTAAAGCGATAGGTGATCTGTTCAAAGCTGGTCACGGCAAACCCATAGGAAAAGCGCAGACCATCCGGGCCGCCCTGGGTGCCATGTTCGGCATTGGCGGACACATAGATGGCAACATCGGGGCGCGAATTCTTGATTTCAGCTCTTAATGCCATGGTGGCGCATGCCGGGCTGGCCGGGCAGGGGATCTTTCTGGCCTGGGGC
Source organism: Pseudophaeobacter sp. (assembly GCF_048267565.1). Lineage (NCBI taxonomy): Bacteria > Pseudomonadati > Pseudomonadota > Alphaproteobacteria > Rhodobacterales > Roseobacteraceae > Pseudophaeobacter > Pseudophaeobacter sp. The sequence continues at coordinate 354,859 of NZ_JBLWXG010000004.1, forward strand.
GGTATTGTCGATAGTTTGCTTGAGACGGGTGCCCTGTTGCAGCTGCAGGCGCCAACGACCACCTCGGCACGGGGGGATTTTGCCGGGTTGCGTGATAGCGCGGCTGCACGGGGGGATGTGCGTGAGATTCTCGACCGGATTGCCGAAAAGGCGCAATTTCATGGCTGAAAGCAGCGCAGCCACGGCTGTCTTTGTTGACTTATGCTGCATCTGCGCCATAGACCGGGCCGACCTAGTTAATGGGACTGCGGCATGGGGCTGCGGGCCATGGGTATGCGGCCACCGGGGCCGCCGATGGAGAACAAGATGTCTGATCTGCGCGAAACCGCTCTGACGAGCAAAGCTTGGCCCTTTGAAGAAGCCCGCCGGGTTCTCAAACGGTATGCAAAGGGCGCGCCTGAAAAGGGATTTGTTCTGTTCGAAACCGGCTATGGCCCGTCGGGCCTGCCGCATATCGGCACTTTTGGTGAGGTGGCGCGTACCACGATGATCAAGAACGCCTTTGAGGTCATCAGCGATATCCCGACCAAACTGATCTGTTTTTCCGATGATCTGGACGGCATGCGCAAGGTGCCGGGCAATGTGCCCGATGCCGACAGCCTGGTGCCACATCTGCAAAAGCCGCTGACTTCGGTGCCGGATCCCTTTGGCACGCACGAAAGCTTTGGCCATCACAACAACGCCATGCTGCGCCGGTTCCTCGATACCTTTGGGTTCGAGTATGAATTTTATTCCGCCACCGAATTCTATGGCTCGGGCCGGTTTGATGAGGTGCTGAAGCGCGCCGTCGACAAATATGACGAGATCATGGAGGTCATGCTGGCCTCCCTGCGCGAAGAGCGGCGCCAGACCTATTCGATCTTTTTGCCCTTCCACCCCGAAACCGGCCGGGTGCTATATGTGCCGATCAAGGTGGTTGACGCCGAAAACTACACCATCACCTTTGATGATGAAGAGGGCAGGGAATGGACCGTGCCGGTCACCGGCGGCAATGTAAAGCTGCAGTGGAAGCCCGATTTTGGTGCCCGTTGGGCGGCGCTTGAGGTCGACTTCGAGATGTATGGCAAGGATCACAGCACCAACACGCCGATCTATGACAAGATCTGCCGCATTCTGGGCCATCGGGCACCGGATCATTTCACCTATGAATTGTTCCTGGACGCCAATGGGCAGAAAATCTCCAAAACCTCGGGCAATGGGATTTCGATTGACGAATGGCTGACCTATGCCAGCGCCGAGAGCCTGTCCTATTTCATGTATCAAAAGCCCAAAACGGCCAAGCGGATGCATTTTGACGTGATTCCAAAGGCGGTTGACGAATACCACCAGCAGCTGCGGGCCTATGCGACGCAGGACACCAAGGCCCGGCTCAACAACCCGGTCTGGCATATCCACGCCGGTGATGTGCCCGCCTCCGATATGGTGGTGCCCTTCAGCATGCTGCTGAACCTGGCCAGTGCCTCTAGCGCCGAAGACAAGGCGACCCTCTGGGGCTTTATCAACAAATACGCCCCGGATGCGACGCCCGAAAGCAACCCAACCATGGATCAGGCAGCGGGTTTTGCGGTGGCCTATTTCAATGACTACGTGAAACCCAGCAAGGTGTTCCGCGCCCCTAGCGATGTGGAGCGTGCCGCGCTGCGCGATCTGGCAGAGGCGCTGAAATCGCCAGAGGCCGCACTGGCGGCGATTGCCAGGAAGAACGAGATTGCCGGCAATGACGAAGCACTGCCAGAGGCAGATTTAGCCGATGCCGATTTCCTGCAATCGGTGGTCTTTGCCATTGGCAAAATCCACGGGTTCGACCCGCTGCGCGATTGGTTCACCGCGATCTATGAGGTGCTTTTGGGGGCCAGCCAGGGCCCACGTTTTGGCGGCTTTATCGCGCTGTACGGTGTGCAGGAAACCATCGCGATGATCGACAAGGCCCTGGCCGAGGCGTAATCGGCGGCGGACCTGCCGCGCAAAGATCGGCACCGCCTAGCCTTCCTGTTTTGGGAGCATAAGAAGTAAGAATTTAGAATAATGGGCGCCCTTCGGGGCGCTCTTTTTTGTTTTTGGGTTTGAAGGCCGGATCCGGGGCCCACCCAAGCAAAGCTTTGAAGTCACCCATCCCCTGATTGAGGTCCTGGCAGGAGGCGGTCGCACCCGGCAAGGCAAATAGCCGTCTCCCCGCCCCCTGGGCAGGGCCCCTCGGCGATTTTCCTTGCCTGCTGCTCTCTTTTCCTGCCGGGCGGTCCTCAGGTGATGGGCGGCTCCAAAGCAAAGCGGCGGCGCGTGGTGGCAGTGCGGGGCCAGCGCGCGCCCTGCTTTTGGGTCCTTAAGTTGGGCGGGGTAGCTCTTGTCGGCGAAATGCGTCTGCGCTGCTGGAAAGGGTTATGGGATGAATAAAGTGATTTCTGCGGGATTGGAACTGATGCCGCCTGCGTTCGAGGCGGGGTTGGATATCTGGTCGAGTGGCGATGGAACGCCAGGGTCTGATACCTATGATGGCGCGCCTAACGCTGCCATCGTGGTGGCCGATCCGGATTTTGCCGGCTGCCTGGAAATGCAGAAGCTGCAGGCGACACAGAAGCTGCGCTACATGGGCAAGACGCCGCTGTTGTCGGGGTGCTATCTGCAGGTAAAGGCCCGGATCAAAGCGGTAAGCGGCGCCTTGCCAACGGTGCGTATCGCGGGGTGGGCTGGCGACAGCAGCGATACACATGTCGGGGGGGTGATCGAGGTGGGGGCGACCACCACGCTGACCTCTTATGGCACTGTGGCGGAGGTGACGGCGATCATTGGCACCGGGGCGCGGCAGGGGGTGGATATGCCCTGGGGATTGGCGGCGGGCTATGGCCATTTGGGGTTGGATCTGATTGGTCCCAATGGCGGTGTGGTGCGGATTGACGATATCGAGGTCACCGATGTGACCAGCGCCTTTTTGCGCGATATGCTGTCGCGCGTGGATGTCACGGATTACGGCGCCATTGGTGATGATGTAACGGACAATACGGCCGCCTTTGAAGCGGCGGATGCGGCGGCGGCCGGGCGGCAGATCCTGGTGCCCGCAGGCGCGTTCTTTTTGGCGCAGACGGTGTCGTTGAACAATCCGGTATATTTTGAAGGCAGCCTGCGGATGCCGGTGGACAAGATATTGCTGCTGCGCAAAAATTTTGACTTTCCCAGTTATGCGGCTGCCTTTGCCGATGAGGAAACGGGGTTTAAAAAGGCCTTTCAGGCGCTGTTGAATTCGTCGGATCATGAATCGCTGGATCTGGGCGGGCGTATGGTAACGGTCACTGCACCAATCGACATGCAGGCGGCGGTGCCCAATCGCAGCTCATATTCGACCCGGCGGGTGGTCCGTAACGGGCAGTTTTCGGCCACTGGCGGCGCCGCCTGGGACACTGAAACCTGGAGTGAGCAGGCCACCTATGACACCAATGATCCGCGCAAGCTGAAGAACGTAAGCAACATCGCCAATATTCCCGTTGGCGCGTTGGTTGAAGGCAGCGGTGTTGGCCGCGAGATCTATGTGCGGTCCAAGAATACTGGCGCAGGTGAGATCACGCTGAGTGCGCCGCTCTATGATGCGGCGGGGACGCAGGTCTTTACCTTCAAGGATTTCAAGTACCTGCTGGACTTCAGCGGCTTTAGCGCCCTGAGCAAATTTGGCATGACGGAGGTGGAAATTCAGTGCAATTCTCACTGCAGCGCGCTGCGCCTGCCCTCGGCGGGGACGGTGTTCAGCCTGGATCACTGCTTTATTTCGCGGCCCAAGGACCGCGGGATCACTTCGATCGGGTCGGGCTGTCAGGGCATTCTGGTCGACAATTGCCAGTTCCTGTCGGCGGAAGAGGCCGAAGATGTGCCTGATCGCAGTTCCGTCGGGATCAACGTCAATGCCAATGATGCCAAGCTGCGCAACAACAGGGTGACCAAGTTTCGCCATTTTGCCCTGTTGGCGGGGGCGAACAATACCATCACCGGCAATCACTTTTTCCAAGGCGATGGTGTTGCGGGCGGGGTGCGGACGGCGGGGGTGGTACTGGCCACGACCTATTGTGCCACGACAGTGTCGGACAACTATGTCGACAACTGCTTTATCGAATGGACCAATGAACAGGATCCCACGCCTGATTTTTCCAATGGGTTTTCCTTTAGCGCGCTGTCGATCACCGACAATGTCTTCCTGTCCAGTGATGTGGCACCCTGGTTCAGCTATGTGGTGGTGAAACCCTATGGCACCGGGCACTTCCTGAATGGGGTAAGCATCTCTGGCAATAAGTTCCGTTCTATCAATGGCTATATTGACCGGGCCGACCGGGTGGATACCAGCTTTTCTGATCTGGAGTTCAACCGCTGCAAATCCGTGTTCTTTGAGGGCAATACCTTTCACGGGATCTCTACAGAGGTGGCGAGCCCGCTGCGTCTGCGTCATGAACAGGCCACGGTTGCCAGCAGTTGGGCGGTGTCGACGGATGGCGGGCTGCCATTTCAGGGCCATGCCCGGGCGGTGGATGCGGTGGTGGCAATTGGGCCGATGCGCGATTCCGCTGGCACCTACAAATATCCGCGCCCCTATGTGCAGCTGGAGAAGGGCAGCAACAAGGATGAGATCCGGCTGAACTGGGGCGAAAGCCTGCGCGGTGAAGTGCAGGTGGTGGTGCGGGTCGACAAGTAGCCGATCCCAAGACCGCCCGTCAGAGCGGCACAAAAGGCGACCGGGGAGGCAGGCGTTGTTTCCCCGGTGTGGCCCTGCCGGATCCCCTTATTGGGGCGTGCTGGGCGGGATCAGATCTGCCGGGTCAAGGTGAAAGGCCTTGCCAAATCCGCCATTCAGATAGCCCATATCCAGTGCGAATTGCACAAAGGAAAAGTCTGCAAAATCAATGTAGAGTTTGGCTTTGGGGTGGCTGCGTAGATAATGTGCCGCCAGCTGCGGATGCGCGGGGCTTTGCCGGTCGACAAAGGTGGCGCGGCCAACAAGGCTGATCCTGGGATGGGTCAGCGGATCACCCTTGGGGCCGGGGTCGCCAACCAAGAGCGAGCAGGCCGGGTTGCTGCGCAGGATCTGGCTGTGCTGTGACAGGCTGGAGATCAGGCTGATCGGATGCCCGGCGGGGCAGAGGCCAAAGGCAACCCGGGTGACCAGCGGGCAGCCGTCTGAGGTCACTGTGCCCAATGCGGCGCTGCGCGCGTCGCGCATCAGCTGTTGCGCCAGGGTACGGGCACCGTCATCGGTGGGGCGGATTGGGTTGGTCATGCGGTCCATTTCTGCCGTTCATTTCTGCTGTGCGAATCGGCGCTTTGTCTGGCCTGGCCGGATCAGAACCGCTGCCAGAGGGAGATCTTGAGGCCCAGACTTTGCCGGGGGTTGCGCCGATATTCAAGGCCGACGGTCAGGTCGCTGGTCTCAAACGGCTGATTGCCCAAGACCGACAGCCCGGCCAGCTTGATGCGCAGGGCCGGGGTGATTGAATAGCCAAAGTCAACATTCTGGCCAAAGGCTGTTTCAAAGCTGAGCAGCGGCGAGAACCGCTGACCAGTGGTCACTCCAAAGCTGCCGTCGATTTTCCACAGTGGATGGGCGGCATTGCCGCGCTGTTCTAGCATCAGATCCAGGTTGCCCCAGAGATCGCCCAGACGGGTCTTTTCCCCGCGCCCTGCCGACAGGGTGATGCGATACATCGGATGCCACAGCCCCTGCGCATGATTGGCCCCCAGCGCCAGTTCCGCAGCAATCTGAGTTCCCCCACCGCCCTGACGCAGTGGCAGGCGGGCAAACAGCAGCGCATGGCCGGATTGGATGTCTGATTGGTTGAGGTCGATTCCAAGATCAAACTGCCCGGTGACACCAAAGTCGCGATAATAGCTCAGCTCTGGCTCTAGCCCTTGACCGGTGTCGCGCAGGGTCAGGCTCGTGGCGGCAAAGCCTTCACCCTTTGGGCGCTTCCAGGCACCAGCCGTGGCGGTCAGGGGCTGCAGCACCGTAAGGCAAAGCCCCAGGATCAGCACCCGTGCCCGCATGCAACCCCGCCTTTTGGTCAACGGGCCAAGGCAGCACAGAAAATCGCCGGAATTTCCAAAAACCATATACACGTTATAGGTGTGTTTTTGACGCCTGTAATCAGCCGATGGAAAAACGGTTCCGTTTTTTACCGCAACCATCGTAGGCTGGTCACACTCAGCGAAACAGCGAGGGAGACCCAAATGCCTAAAATCACCGATACGGCAGAGATCCAGACAGTCATCACCACCTTTGAGATGACGCCGGGAACCTGCCAGGATCTGCTGGATGCTCTTCAAGACGCCTATGCCGAGTTCATCTCTAAACAGCCGGGATTTGTGGCGGCGGGGCTGCATGTGAATGACGCCCAAACCCGCATTGCGAACTATTCACAGTGGCGGACCCGTGAGGATTTCTTGCGGATGCTGCGCTCTTCCGAAATGCGCGAGCGCAATCGCAAGATAAACGAGCTGTGCCGCAGCTTTGAGCCAGTGATGTATGAGGTCGCAGCCACCTTTGACGCGCCCTGACACCAGCCTTTGACTGGACCTCTGATGGGGGGGGAGGCGTGGGGATATCACGCTGTTTGGCCAGGAAATGTCACTTGGCCAGCCCTGCACTGACCTGGATCAAGGCCTGTGTGGTCAAAGTTGTCTAGTGTAGCCTCATGCGAACAGAAAAGGAGATTTCCTATGTATCACAATATTCTCGTGCCGATTTCCTTCGACCCAGAGCGCGATGTCACTGCGCCGTTGAAACTGGCCCAACTTTTGGCGACGCCAGATGCCAAAATTACCCTGTTGCATGTGGTTGAGCAGGTTCCGAGCTATGCCATTTCATATCTGCCGACCGAATACATGGCCCAGGCCCGCGCCGCCCTGCAACAGGAACTTGACGGGCTGGCCCAAACCCTGCCGGACCAGGCCGTGGGGCTGGTGATCGAGGGACATTCCGGGCGCTCTATCCTGGACTGGGCAGAGCAGAACAAACCGGATCTTATCATCATGGCTTCGCATCGTCCGGGCATGCAGGATCTGCTGCTGGGGTCGACAGCCAGCCAGGTGGTGCGCCACGCAGCCTGCGCTGTGCATGTTGTGCGCTAGGCGGCACTGCCACCAAGGTGAATGCCCTAGTCTTTGTGATCCGCCGCTTCCTGATATCGCAGGCCTTGCCCGTGGTATCTGGGGCGGCGTCAGGCTGGTTCAGGTCTGCTGCAGCAGACGGTTCAACACAATACCGGCAAAGCGGATTATCCCGCCGGGCAGCAGGGCAGAGCGCAGCAAGGTCTTGTTGGAGTTCACTGCATCGGCAATGCGGGCATAATGGACTTGCTTGCTGGCAGGAGAGCGCAGCAATACGGTTTCGGCCCTGTCTAGGGCCTGTTCGGCGCCGCGGGTCACCTTGGGGCGGCTTTCGGGTTTGACCGGAGTATAGGTTTCCAGCGCCCGCCGCCGCACGGGCTGGCTGGGGTCGCGGTTCTGTCTCACCAGGGTGTCTAGGCTGGTCTCTACATCTGTCAGGGCCTTATAGGCCTCGGAATAGGCGGTATTGCCCACCAATTTATCCGCCGCGCGTTTATAAACCCAGCGGTAACAATCATATTTATAAGTCCAGGGCAGCCTTCTACAGCTACTGGCCCCCCGGTTGAGGATGTTTACAACACTGCGGGTCGTCGCGTTGTTCAGCCCCTGCGAGGCACCGGAACCGCCGCCATAGTCGCCGCCGCCGCCACCCTCGCTCCCAGCGCCTGTTGACGGAACCAGCCAGAGGCCAGCCACGACCGCAATAGGCGCTGCGTATCTAAAAACACTCATACAAAATCTCCTCGCTACAGGCGCAAGGTTAGCATGGCGGCGGCCTGTGGCAAGGCGCGGGGCGAGGATTGCCCCTAGCGGATGATGGCGCGGGTCCATTCTTTCAAGAACATGCGCCGCTTGAGCCTATCCAGATAGGTCATAAGGGCGGGCCCAAGGGCGATGGTCGATTGCGCTGGTGTTATCTGGGATTGGATCAGTGGCGGCAGAAGAAAGCTTTCCGGATCAACTGCTTGGGTTTGGACCCGGATCAGATGACGGATGAACTCCTTTGCCAGTTCCGGCTGCGGTGCCGAGGCGGTCACAAAACCTGTTCGCATCATGGTGGTCGGAAAATCCGCCGCCAGAACCACCGTCAGCGCTGATGCGGTTTCGGATCGTGCCAGCGCATAGCTGCCCAGCACATTGTAGGCCACAGCCAGCTTGCCATTGGCCAGATCAGTGATCATGTCTCCGGAACAACAGTATAGCCGGGTGCCCAGATTGCCCATTACCTCTGTCAGGCGCCAATAGGTTTCCGAAGCCCGCGCGTCTTGGGTGGCAAAGAGATACCCCAGCCCGGAGCGGCGAATATCATAGGTGCCCAACCGGTTGCGAAACACCTCGGGGCGCGCGCGCATGGCTTCGATCAGCTCTTGCCGGGTCTGTGGGATGGGATGGCCGTCAAAATCAGCCCGCCGGATGACAATGGCGGCTGGCTCGCTGGTAAAGGCAAACAGGCTCTGGCGCCACTGCGCCCAATCGGGGGTCACCAGATCTTCGATCGGTTGGGCATAGCCATCATTTGTCAGCTTGAATTGCAGGTCCATGGCGCTGGAAATGACCAGATCATACTGGGCTGGGGCCTGGCGGAATATATGGTCGATCTGCGCCGATCCGGCGACCAGATATTCAATCGACACGCTTGGCCGATCGGCCAGAAAGCGGCGGATGATGGGGATGAAAAAGGCGGTGTCGGTGCTGGATAGAATGCGCAGCTGCACCGCATCAGTATTGGCAGCAGTGTCGTGCAGCGCTGCGCCGCGAAAGATCTGGCGATCCTCCCAGTTTTGCGCCGAAAGCGCCAGTGGCCAGAGTGCAAGGATCAGACAGAAAATATAACGCATGCGCCGCCTCCGGCTGTGTTGGACAGGGTCAGGCTTCCGCCATGGGCGGCGGCCACATCCTGGGCGATTGTCAGCCCCAGGCCGGACCCGATGGTGCCGCGGGCATTGTTGCCGCGTGAAAATCGCTGGGCAAGATCGGCAATTTCGTCGCTGGGAAAGCCTGCCCCCTGATCGCGCACGGCGACCTGCGGATGGGGACTGGCAGTGACGGAAATTTCAATGACGCTCTCGCTGGGGGAATATTTCAGTGCATTGTCAATCAGGTTGCGAATGGCATTTTGCAGCAGGATCGCATCCCCAATGAGCCGCACCGGCCTGTCGATCTGCAACACCAGGTCGATGTCCTTCATCTCGGCCACCGGGGTCAGGCGTTGCACTAGTTCCTGCACCAGATCTCCCAGGTCAAGATCTTCGTGCTCCAGATGGTCGGCGCGAAAGGTGATCATGGCATGATCCAGCAGTTGCCCCGCCGCGCGCGAACTTTCGTCAATGGCCCGGACCATCGAGCGCAGGGCCTGACGGTTTTCTTCCTTGTCGACCCGCTGCAGCGTGGTTTCGGCGTAGGAGCGCACTGTCGCCAGCGGTGTGCGCACCCGGTGGGCGGCTTCGGCGATGAAATCCTCGGATTGCGACAGAGACTGATTGAGCCGCCTCATCAGGGTGTTGAGCGAGTTGACAAGCGGCAGCATCTCGCTGGGTACAGGCTTGGTGAGTGGTCGCAGATCCTGCGGTCCGCGCCGGGTAACCGATGTTGTCAGCCGTTTCAGTGGCGCAATGGTCACCGAGGAGACCCAAAAGGACAAAAGCACCGCCAGCATGAAAAAACCAAAGCCAAAAGAGGCCACATTGGTGGAAATCTGGTTCAGAGTCTCAGAGAGCGCATCCTGGGTCTGGGCCACCGAAACGGTGATGCGGGTTCTGACATCCGCCCCCAGCAGGGTGCGCGCGGCGGTGGAAATCCGCACAGTCTTGCCATCATACTGCGCGGTCTGAAACTGCTTTGGCGCGGTTCTGTCGGCCTGCTGCGGCAGGTCTGCGTATCCCGACAGGAGCTCACCATCACGGTAGATGGCGTAAAACACCTGGTCATCTGCGGGGGTGGTCAGCATGGAAAAGGCGGCATAGGGAAAATCAATCTCGACCTGATCGTCGCGCAGCACCGCCGCATCCAGGATAGAGGACACAGAGGCCGTAAGAATACTGTCCTGGCCCTGTTGGGCGATCTGCGCGGCATAGCTGCGCACAACCAAAAACAGCAGCAGCGCCAAGAGCGCAGCCCCCCCGATCAGCGTCACCGCAAGGCGATTGCGCAGGCTGCCCTGAACCTGCCCCGGCTCAGCCATGATCCAACCGATATCCCAGTCCGCGCAGGGTGGTGATCTTCAGCGCAGAGCCTTCCAGATGTTTGCGCAGCCGCGCGATATAGACCTCGATGGCATTGGCAGAGACATCTTCGTCATAGGAAAACAGCCGGTCTACCAGCTTCTGCTTGGGAAAGATCTGCCCCGGGGCGTTGAACAAAAGTTCCAGCAGGCGCAATTCCCGGTTGCGCAGGCTGACGGCCTTGCCGCAGACGGTGACATGGCCGGCCACCGGATTAAAGGTCACATCCGCAAGTTGCAGAACGGTCTGTGCCGCCCCTGCCTTGCGGCGCAAGACCGCCCGACAGCGCGCCTGTAGTTCTTCGTGATCAAAGGGTTTGGTGACATAGTCGTCCGCTCCCAGATCCAGCATGCTGATTCTATCGGAAACCTGTGATCTTGCGGTCAGAACGATGACCGGTGTGTCGCGTTTCTGGTCGCGGTGCTGTTTCAAAAAGCTGCGGCCATCGCCATCCGGCAACATTATATCCAGCAGGATAAGATCGTAGTCTCCGATCTCTGAAAACGCGATAGCATCCGAAATTGTTCCTGCATGATCAATGGTATGCCCATCCAGTTGCAGGCGGGCACAGACCGCAGCCGCCAGATCAGGATTGTCTTCCACCAGCAGGAATTTCATGCGCTCATTTCACTTTTTTCATCGCGTGACAGGTCTGTGACAGGTTCTTGTGTTTGCCTCTCAGCAACTGAGCCGCCTTTCGGACAGTTGTCAAATGGGAGGAAAACATGATGACATTTAAACTGGGCCGCCGCGCCCTGCTGGCGGGTGCTATTGCAACCCTGGGCTTTGCAGCACCTGTTCTGGCCGATGGGCAAAAGGTGCTGGACAGCATTCACTTTCTCATCCCCGGCGGCGCAGGCGGCGGTTGGGATGGCACCGCGCGCGGCACCGGCGAGGCCCTGACCAAGGCAGGCCTGGTGGAAACCGCCTCCTATGAAAACATGTCCGGCGGTGGCGGCGGCAAGGCGATTGGCTATCTGATCGAAAACGCCGAAAGCAACCACGGCACCTTGATGGTCAATTCGACCCCGATTGTGATCCGCTCGTTGACCGGCGTTTTTCCCTATAATTTCCGCGACTTGACGCTGGTTGCCGGCACCATCGGCGATTACGCCGCGATCGTTGTGGGCAAAGACAGCTCGATCAACTCCATGTCGGATCTGATGGCAGCCTATGATGCTGATCCGTCCAAGACGGCGATTGGCGGCGGTTCGGTGCCTGGCGGCATGGATCATCTGGTTGCCGCCATGGTGATGGAAGCCGCAGGCAAAGACGCGCTGGAGGTGAAATACATCCCCTATGACGCGGGCGGCAAGGCCATGGCAGCGCTGCTGTCGGGCGAGATTGCGGCCCTGTCCACCGGATTTTCCGAAGCGGTCGATCTGGCCAACGCGGGCGAAGTGAAGATTATCGGAGTCACCTCAGAGGAACGTGTTGCCGCCGCTCCGGAGGCCATGACCATGAAAGAGCAGGGGATCGACACCAGCTTTGTCAACTGGCGCGGCTTCTTTGGTGCCCCCGATCTGTCGGCAGACCAGCTGGCGCTGTTTCAGGAGGCCTTGGCCAAGATGTATGACACCCCCGAATGGGAAGAGGTGCGCGCGCGCAACGGCTGGGTGAATATCCATAATTCCGGCGATGATTTCAAAAGCTTCCTGGAAGATCAGGAAAAGGCCATCGGCGATCTGATGAAGAAACTGGGCTTTCTGTAAGGCCCGTGCAGGCAAGAAATCTGGTGGCAAAGCGGGCAATCGCTTTGCCACATCTTAAATGAGGGGGAGGAAAAGATGGCCCTGGATCGATGGATCGCGCTGGTCCTGCTAAGTATTTGTCTGGCCTATGGCTATACCGCCTGGTTCACCATGGATAGCGGGCTAGCCCCGTTTATGAAACGCAACCCAATCTGGCCTAGCACCTTTCCCAAGGTGCTGTCGGTCCTGGGGGTGATTGCCTCTTGCATCATTCTGTTTGGCCTGGAGAAGAGCGCGGAAAAAACCGCAGAGATCGATTACCGCCGTCTGGGTGACTACCACCTTGGCCAGGCGCTTTTGCTCTTGGCGCTGATGGTGGTCTATGCGCTCTGTCTGCGCCCTGTCGGTTTCTTGCTGTCAACGACTGGGTTTCTGTTTCTTGGCGGCGCCATCCTGGGCGAGCGCAAGTGGTATATCCTGATGCCCGTCGCGGTCTGTGCGGCGCTGGTCGTGTGGTATCTGGTGCAACAGGTTTTGGGCATCTACATGCGCCCGTTGCCTGGTTTTTGGGGGGCTTGAGATGCTTGAAGGACTTTTGATTGGTCTGCAAACCGCGCTGTCGATGCAGAACCTGCTGATGGTGATCGGCGGCTGTCTGATTGGCACCTTTATCGGCATGTTGCCGGGGCTGGGGCCGATGTCGATCATTGCGATCATGATCCCGGTGGCCATTTCGATGGGTGACCCTTCGGCGGCGCTGATCCTGCTGGCGGGGGTCTATTATGGTGCCATTTTTGGTGGCTCGACCTCGTCGATCCTGCTGAACGCGCCGGGGGTGGCGGGGACGGTTGCCTCTAGTTTTGATGGCTATCCGATGGCGAAGCAGGGCAAGGCGGGCAAGGCGCTGACCATTGCAGCCGTGGCCAGTTTTGCCGGTGGCACAATTGGTGCGCTGTTGCTGATGGTGTTTGCGCCGGCGCTGTCTTCGGTGGCCCTGTTGTTCCATTCCGCAGAGTATTTTGCCCTGATGGTTGTGGGCCTGTCGGCGATTGCCGCCTTTGCCGGCACCGGGCAGGTTGCCAAGGCAATGCTGATGACAACCCTTGGCCTGATCATGGCCACAGTGGGGGAGGGGGCGCTGTTTAATCTACCGCGCTTTACCATGGGGATCATGGATCTGCAGTCGGGGTTTGGCTTTATCACCCTGGCGATGGCGATGTTTGCCTTGCCCGAAGCGCTGTTTCTGGTGCTAAGCCCCAAGACCACCCAGCAGGGTGATGGCGAGGCGATCAAGGATCTGCGCATTACCGGCACCGAGGCCAGGGCCATTGCCCCGGTGATCGGGCGGCAATCTGTTCAGGGCTTTTTCATTGGGGTGCTGCCGGGGGCTGGTGCCACCATTGCCAGTTTTCTGGGCTACGCGGTGGAGCGCAATATCGCCCCCAAGCACGAGCAGGAAGAATTTGGCAAGGGCTCTATCAAGGGCTTGGCGGCACCAGAAACCGCTAATAACGCCGCCTGCACCGGGTCTTTTGTGCCGCTGCTGACGCTGGGCATTCCGGGGTCGGGCACGACGGCAATCTTGCTGGGCGCGTTGATCGCTCTGAATGTCACACCGGGGCCGCGGCTGATGATTGACCAGCCAGAGGTGTTTTGGGCGGTGATCATGTCGATGTTCATCGGCAATCTGGTACTGCTGGTTTTGAACCTGCCTTTGATCCCTTATATTGCCAAGGTCCTGTCGGTGCCACGCACCTACCTTATTCCGTTCATTTTGTTCTTTACCCTGATGGGGGCCTATATTGGTCAGAACAATGCAACAGAGCTGTTGCTGCTGGTGGGCTTTGGTGTCTGTGCCACGGCACTGCGCTTTGCCGACTATCCGCTGGCGCCGCTGTTGATCGGCTTCATTCTTGGCGGCATGCTTGAAGATAACTTCTCACGCTCGATGCAGCTGTTTGATGGCCCCTCGTTCATCTGGGAACGTCCGATCACGCTGGGGCTGCTGGTGCTGGCAGTCCTGCTGGTCGTGCTGCCCAGCTATCGGGCCCGGCGCGCCCGGTTGCGCATGCGCGGGGTGGCAGACGGGGATTAAGGCAAAGGCACTATGGTGGCAGGCCTATGGGCGCAATGACTACCTGTCCGCCGACAAGGCGCTGCGGGTGGCGCCGCTGTTGCCGCCGTGCGCGCCGCGCAAACTGAAAATCTAAAACCAGACTGCGGCTGCCCCCTTGGGTGGCCGCGCTCTGTTTGGGAATGGGGCACAGATGGCGCCTAAAATTCAAACCTATATTCGCACCATGGATGCGGTTTCGGAAACCACCGGAACAATCGCCGCCTGGATGTTTTTCACCACCGGCATTATCGTCTCCTTTGAGGTCTTTATGCGCTATGTGCTGAATTCACCCACCATCTGGGTCGATGAGATGAGCCGCTTTTTCAGGTCTGGGCCACCTATCTGGCGATTGGCTATGTGCTGAAGCACAAGGCCCATGTCATCATTGATGTCACCTTCCGCAATCCCCATACCTTCAACCGCAGGCTGGTGGACAGTCTGCGATCTGGGTTGGTTTTGATGTGATGGCGCTGCAGGCTTTGGCGGAAATCTTCAAAATATGGACTTGGGCCCCTGACGAGCTACCCAAGCAAACATTGGTATACTGACATGGAAAGCATTCTCATTCTCGGCAGTCTGATCGGGTTGCTCTTGCGGCGTGTGCCTGTCGCCTTTGCGATGGGGGGCTTGGGGGCGTGCTTAATTGGCACAAAGACGCAGGCGGCGGCAGCTAGAATGCTGTCGCCGCTTGCATTTCCACGGCCTAGGCTCAATTGTCTCGGCAGTTCAATGGGAGGGATCAAAATGACCTTTATGAAATCTATTGGCGCAGCTGCGGCTGTTGCCCTGATGATGACCGGCGTGGCCTCGGCTGAGACGCGCATTACCTATAAATCGGCCAAGGCGGGGTCGTCTTATTTCCAGATGGCTGCGCAGATTGCCGAAGCGATGAAGGCAGGCACCGGCGGGGATATCTCTGTCACTGTCGAAGAAAGCCAGGGATCGGTGCAAAACGTGATGGAGGTGCGTGCCCGCGGGGGGGATTATGTCTTTACCACGCCACCGGCACTGGTGGGGCTGGCCCAGGGTGGCAAGGCGATGTTTGAAGGCAAGGGCGATCCCGCCTTTGATGAAATCCGCGCTCTGTTCCCGATCCCGTCGCTGACTATGCATTTTGTAATGTCGACAGACAGCGGCATCAGCAGCTTTGCCGATATGGAAGGCAAGACAATCCTTTTGGGCAGCGGCTCTTTTGGTGCACGTGAGGGCGCAAAATATCTGAATCTTTTTGGGCTAGAGGGCAAGGTGACCATCGCCGATTCCGAACTGTCCAATGCGGTGAATGCGCTGAAAAATGGTCAGATCGACGGCTTTGTCACCGCCGGGTCCTTTCCGGCGCCAAATGTGATCGAAGCGGCGGCTTCGACCGGGGTGACCGTGTTGTCGCTGGATGATGACCAGATCGCTGCGTCCAAGCGGACCCGGCTGACCATCCCAGCGGGCACCTATACGGGCCAGGCTGAAGATATCACCACAACCTCGCTGCCGGTTGTGGCCTATTCCACCACCAAGATGGATGATGACACGGCCTATATGCTGACCAAGACATATTGGGAAACCCGCGAAAACATGGCCAAGGACGCGGCCTGGTGGGCGGGTGTTTCGGCCGACATGCTGAGCAACATCACCACGCAGATCCACCCTGGTGCGATCCGGTATTACCAAGAAATCGGTGTGGCGCTGGACGCCGCGCATATGTAATTTTTGGCCCCGCCCCGGTCTTGTTCCGGGGTGGGGCGCATTGATCTGATCTCATGACATCTTTATCCCCCCGTTTCGCGCCACATGCAGGCCATGTCTGGATGCTGTTTGGCGCTATCACTGCCGTGTTTCACATCGGGCTGATCTTTTACGGATTGGTGCCCAATCTGGTCGCGCGCCCCCTGCACATGGCGCTGATCCTGCCTTGGGTGTTCTTGTACTCCGCCAAGACCCCATTGGCCTGGTGGTCCGGTCTGGTCATCACCATTATTGGCATTGCAGGCTGCATCTGGATCGCGCTGAGCCATCAGATGCTGCGGAACCAATATGGTTTTCTGGAAAACTCTTTTCAGGTGGTGCTGGCCATCAGCCTGTTGCTGATCGCGATGGAGGGGGCGCGCCGGATGATCGGCTGGCCGCTGCCATTGGTTGCGCTCTGTGCTCTGGCCTATGGGCTTTGGGGGCAGCATATCCCCGGTGAATTTGGCCATGCCGGCACGCCTTTGCGCAGTTTTCTGGGCACGCTTGTTATCGCCGAAGGCGGGCTTTGGGGCAGTCTCACCGGGGTGTCGGTCGGGGTTGTCGCAATCTTTGTGATCTTTGGCGCGGTACTGAACGCGGGCGAAGCGGGACAGGGGTTCATGAATGTGGCCGCTGCGGCTGCGGGGCGTCTGACCGGTGGTGCGGCCAAGGTTTCGGTGCTCTCTTCAGCGCTATTTGGCTCTATCTCGGGCTCGGCCTCGGCCAATGTGGCTTCAACCGGGGCAATCACATTGCCTGCAATGACCAAGCTTGGCTATCCCAAACGCCTGGCCGCCGCGGTAGAGGCTGTTGCCTCATCCGGTGGGCAGATCATGCCGCCCCTGATGGGGGCGGGGGCCTTTGTCATGGTGGAACTGACAGGCGTGCCCTACACGCAGATCATGCTGGCGGCGCTGCTGCCTGCGGTGCTGTATTTCCTGACGGTCTGGGTTGGCATCAATGCCTATGCCCAACGTTTTGACCTGCAAGCCGTGCCGGAAGACCAACGGCCCGGCCCGCGCATGGTCTTTGTGACCTCATGCTTTTTCCTGGTGCCCTTTTCGGTGCTGCTGATAGCGATGTTTGCCGCCGGATTTACCCCGCAGTATGCAGCTGTTCTGGCTATCTTTGCGGGTGCTGCCGCGCTGTTCTTTGACGCCACGCCGCGCATGAACCTGACCCAGGGCCTGGCCCGTTTGGGCGGTGGCTTCACGGCGATCGGCAGACAGGTTGCGATGATTGCTGCCATTATCATCTGCGCCTCTATCATCATCGGCGTGCTGGGCATCACCGGTCTTGGCATCAAGATCACCTCGGTGATCCTGTCCGGGGCGGGCGGGCTGCTTTGGCCCGCGCTTTTGCTCACGGCGTTGGCCTGCCTGCTGCTGGGCATGGAGGTCCCGACCACCGCCGCCTATGTGATCTGCGTGTCGGTGGCAGGCCCGGCCCTGACTGAATTGGGGCTGGAGCCCCTGCAGGCGCATTTGTTTGTGTTCTGGTTTGCACTGCTCTCAACCATTACGCCGCCAGTCTGCGGTGCTGTCTTTATCGCGGCCGGCATGATCGCAGAGAACTGGCTGAAGGTGGCACTGACGGCAATGGCGCTCGGGGTTGGGCTCTATGTGATTCCGCTGGCGATGATTGCAAACCCCGCTTTGATCCGTCTCACCACCAATCCATTTGGGGCCGTCATCGCCTTTGCCCTGGTCGGTACCGGCCTGGGCTGTCTGTCTTACGCTCTTATCGGGCGGCTGCGCCTGCCGCTGCGGGTTCTGCTTGCCGCCCTTGGCCTTGCCGCCTGCTTTGGGGCGGCGTTCTGATCGTGCAAAGATGTTTCCCCTGACCAATGCGGAACGGGGAAACATCGCCGACAGTGGCAGTAACGCAGCCATTTTGCAGGAACACGATGCGCGCGGCGATGGTCTGCTTTGCATGTGGAAATCGTAAATGCCGCGCGACGGATGGCCCCCAAAAGGGAACGCGTTTTGTATCAGCACGCAGAGCCCTATGGTCCGGCGCTGGACCTGTGCTATTGGCCCTACGCGTCGCAGGATGGTCTTAAGGGATAGCGATATCCAGAGCCCCGATTTCTGCCACAGACAGGGGTTACAGTGAAAATAAATGGAAATTTCTGGGTCGGCATCCCATCCTTCTACCACGTTGACACGGCGGGGAATTTGGCTGATATAGCCGAAAGAAGAGTGGGCCGTTAGCTCAGCTGGATTAGAGCAGGGAACTTCTAATTCTCAGGTCGGGGGTTCGAGTCCTCCACGGCTCGCCATTTCTTTCCATTTGCCAATGCCAATGCACCATAAGCTTGCACGATTTGGCATTTTTCATGCACACTCCCTGTCAAGAGGCTTGGGGTGCCAAGTTGAAGGTTTATTCCAGCACACTGGGATCGAACGGTATTTCTGCATGACCCGCGGCTAGCGGTCATTTTTCGCCCTGAGATTTCAGGAGTGCCACAACGGGCTCAACAGCGTTCCGAAGATAGATCGGTCCGACATCCAGGCCGTTCGGTCGGAACGGCTGGCCCCCCTCGCTCTGCAGAACGGCCCGGATCGTGTTGCGATGCGCACCGGTTTCGGCGGACAGAAGGGTTGGTGTGGTATAGCTGGCCTCAAACGCGGCGATGTCGTCCCGGCTCATGCGCCATCCCCGACGCCTGGTCGTGGAGTTCACAACTAATATCGCAGGCGTGTGACCACCTTCAATCAGAACCAGGAATTGACCTTCCCCCCGAATACCCGCCGACCGGGCGTAGGTCGCCGCGGTCATCTCTCCCTGGTTTGTCGACGGCTTACGCTGCGGCGCGGCCTTCGCCTTGAACGCAGCAACTTCAGTGATTTCCACCACAAGCCCGTGGTAACCGAACACATCAGGACGCTGACCAAGGCGCAGAGAACCCGTCCGGATGGCCGCAATGATCTCGCCAACAGGAAGGTCCAGCCGCTTGTGAACGAGTTGGATCGTCTCCCACCCTAGCTCTTCTGAGGCGACCGGCTGCGCATAGGCCTCCAACTCCTCAAGCAGAGCTTGGCCGTCCGCAATCCGCCAAGGCGATTTGATTGTTGCGACGTTGGTCCTCGGGACGAGGACACCGTCTGCCTTCAACCCGTTCAATTCGGCCAGCGTTGCGCCGATTGCCTGTCGCAGCGAAATCGGACCAACCAGTGTGGGGATTTCATCAAGAATGTGCTGCCAGGCCTTCGCATCAAAGGTCTTGCGGGCATCGGCACGCGCGTCACCGGGTGCAAACGCGCCCGCTTCTGTCAGGAAATCATCCAGCACAGCCGGGCCGATGCCGGTTTCCTTGGATGCTGACGTAAGGGAGTGGAGGCGCCGCTCTGTCACGGCCTGCCCGAGAAGGTCATCACCTGGCGCCAACGGCCATATCTCCAGAAAATAGTCACGAAGGATCCTGCGAAAGCCCGCAAAGGCACCGTCATCAAGATAGATGCCCTTGAGATGTTTGAAGAGCGGACCCGACTCGCCCTGCGTCACGATGTGGCCACCGTCCTGTGACCGCATGAGGATGTCGAGCGCCGCTCGGATCCCATCAGGGCCTTGCGAGACAAAGGCAAAGCCCGTGGCCTTGGCGCGCCGATCGTCCGGGGCCTTGCCCTGTTTGCGCAGCAAGGCTGCACCGATGAACTCACAGAGTGTGATCGCCGGAAACACCGGCTGTGAGGCCAGCCATGTTTTGTCCGCAGCGGTACCCCGCGAGAGACGTTTATCAAGCCAAAGGTCATAGTCGGTAGGATCAATGCGCACGCAATCGAATGATCCTGCTCGCAGGCCTGGCAGGATTTCCGCCAATCGTGCGCCGATATCATCCCGTTCGATGGGGCGCGCGCTGGACCACAAGGGAACTAGGAGATGGTGGTGACGGTGGCACATATCAACACCTCTGCAGAGCCAGTCGCCCCGCAAGGCAATTTGCCGCAACGGATGGGGCTGATCGGCTGCATGCTCACGTATGCAAAGTGGACAGCCCCGAATGATCGGGTTTCGTAGGGCCCGCGAGACAAAGACTTCCTTCCGAAATCGCATCCGGACGTCTCCGATGCGTTCACCTGTCTAGGAGAGCATTTCGGCGAGCTGCGTGGCCGACAGCCCTGCGCGTTCTGCAAAAATCGCGACGGTCTCTTCGTCCTGCTCCAGGATACGCCGAAAGGTGGTACCGAGATCGAGGGCGAAGTTGGCAGCGTCGGTTCCATTCAGGATTGCCATGCACGAAAACAGCGACGGGAGCGTCTCGCGGTCAACGGGCTCCACCGTAAGGGCAAGCTTCCCCAGCAAATACACCTCCTGTGTGCTCAAACGCCCCACGTGTTGCGATACTCGGCTCCATAGCCGTTTCGGGATCGGAAGCGAAGCCGCCATTCGCTGCAAACGCGGATGAGACATACCCAAAGCCGGGGACTGGTAGGGATGCTACCGACGTGAAGGGCGGCAAGCCGACTGAGAGCAACACAGCGTGGCGCTCGCAGTCAAACAGCACAAGCCGTCATTCAAACAACGCACAGCGCAATTGGCGGAGATTTCCAATGAACGTATAGATAGCAGTTCCTCATACAAATGATGCAAACGAAGCTATTGTTACGGGTGGCGGCGACCATTCCCACCGATTAGGAAGAATAGACACTCTTGAGCGAAAGTCCGGAGACTTCTTGGGGCTGAATTCGACCGTTTCGGACGTTGGTAACAACACCTTCTGCCTGTAACACCTCCTCCAGCCAATCCATGAACGCCCTGAGCCGAGGGGCGAGATGACGCCTGCGCGCATATAGGATCGAAATCGGCACAGGAGAGGGCCGGAACTCGGTCAATACTTCGACCAGTCGGCCTGCTGAAATGTCATCGGCTACGTCATAGACGGGAACCTGAACCAGCCCGTGCCCGTGCAGCGCACCTGCGACATAGCTTTCAGCATTGTCGACGCAAAGGTGGCTTTGCATGGCGACATTGATCTCACGTCCGTCCTCAAGACCTTCCCATTCGGATGAGGCTGCGGGCATGCGCAGCGCGTAGTTGACCAGATGATGTTCCGCGAGATCGGCGGGCGTTTGCGGCACCCCGAATTCCGCGAGATACTCCGCCCCGGCGCAAGTCAGCATCGGAACATCACCGATCTTGCGGCAGATCAACTCGCTGTCCTCCAGAACAGCCAGACGCACCACCGCGTCGATCCCCTCGGACACCAGATCGATCATCCGGTCGGTCGCACTGATCTCCAGCGTCACCGCCGGATAACGGGCGCGGAAGTCGTGCAAATGCGGGATGACAAGACGCCGTGCGATCCGGCTGGGCATATCAACCCGCAGGCGTCCCGAAATGTCATCGGGCCGCAGCCGGAACTGTCCTTCGGCCTGTGCGAACGCATCGACCAGATTACGGGCGGTGTCGGCAAATTGTAATCCTTCCTGCGTCGGTCGCACCACGCGGGTGGTGCGTTGTAGAAGTTGTACGCCGAGCCTGTCCTCCAATGCCTGTACCGTGCTGGACACGGTTGAGCGGGGCAAGCCGAGCACCTCCGCGGCGCGGGTAAAGTTCCCGCTTTCCACGACCTGAACGAACACCTGCATCTGTTGAATTCGATCCATGCCTATTGTTCGTCATTTCTGGCGGATGATGTCAAGAAGGGTGTGATTATCTGAATGAAGTGACAGGCCATATTCCACGCAAGGCGTCGCTCCGAACGACGCACACAACGTGGAAAGGACAATCAGATGTCGAGAAACAGCATTGAAGGAAAAGTGGTTCTGATCGCCGGCGGCGCGAAAAACTTGGGCGGTTTGCTGGCGCGTGAGTTCGCGCACTCCGGCGCTAAAGCCGTTGCCATTCACTACAACAGCGACGCCACCAAAGCGGCGGCAGAAGACACCGTTGCGGCAATCAAATCGGCAGGCGCCGAAGCGGTGGCCTTTCAGGCCGACCTGACCTCAGCGTCAGCGATGGAAAAGCTGTTCGCGGATACGGTTGCTGCCGTCGGTCGCCCCGACATCGCGATCAACACCGTCGGCATGGTGGTGAAGAAACCGATGGCCGAGGTGAGCGAAAAGATTTTCGACCAGTCCTGCGCGGTCAACGTCAAATCCGCCTTCTTCTTCCTGAAAGAGGCTGGCAAGCACGTCAATGATAACGGCAAAATCTGCACCATCGTGACCTCGCTTTTAGGGGCTTACACCCCCTTCTACGCGGCCTATGAGGGCCTGAAGGCACCGGTCGAGCATTTCACCCGCGCAGCATCGAAGGAACTGGGTGGTCGCGGAATCTCGGTCACCGCGATCGGACCGGGGCCGATGGACACTCCGTTCTTCTATCCGGCGGAGGAAAAAGAGGCGGTGGAATATCACAAGACCGCCGCCGCGCTTTCGCCTTTCTCGAAGACCGGTCTGACCGACATCGAGGATATCGTGCCTTGGATTACGTTTATGGTCTCGGGCGGATGGTGGATGACCGGCCAGACGATCCTTGTGAATGGCGGCTACACGACCAAGTAAGCCGTCGGGGCAGTTAAGTGGTTCCGGTTTACGAATAGCGCCCGGGGCGGCGGGGCCAGAGTGGCGCCTCGCCGCCTTTAAAATCGAAGGTCCGCCCAGCACAGGAATTTCGATATGCATACTGTTCTCGTGATCTTTGGCGGCTTTGTCCTGCTGGCAATCACCTATGTCATAGCATTATGGCGTGGCACGTCTCTGCGCCGGGCTTTTCCTGTCTATGCAATTATGTGGGTGATAGCTTCCGCAGCCAATCTCTGGATCGGCGTGGCCCGCGCCGGATATGCCGTGACGGAAGAGTTGCCGATCTTCCTTGCCGTCTTTGGCATCCCTTGTGTTGTCGCTTGGCTTCTGGCGCGGCGGTGGGCATGATCGATCCCCGGATCGGCGAGGTGATCACCTGGTGGCGAGACACGCCGGAAGGCTGTCTGGCCCTTTTGATTCTGCTTGATCAATATCCACGCAATGCGTTCCGTGGCACCCGGGGCATGTATCGCGCAGATCCTAAGGCCCTGTCCGTGGCGCGTTATGCCTGGCGGCAGGGCTTCATCGACCGAGTACCGCAGGACCTCCGCCTGTTCATGCTTTTGCCTTTCGCGCATTCCGAAACGTTGGAGGATCAGGACCAATCGGTCGCGCTGCATCGCCGCTATCTGCCTTTGGGACTTCACCGGGCCAGACGCCATCGCGACATCATCGCACGCTTCGGATGTTTCCCCCACAGGCAGCTGATCTTCGAACGCGCACTAACATCCGAGGAACGCCGGTATTTGAACGCAGGCGGGTTTTATGGATAATCGCGAAAACTCAACAGGAAGCATTCATGTCTACCCTATTGCACCGCCTTGTTCCGACGAACGCCCTACGGGCGCTCCGCCCCGAGGACACGCCCCGCGTCACGACGATGGAGTTGTTCTTTGATCTCGTCTATGTGTTCACCATCATCCAGCTTTCCCATTACCTCCTCGAACATGCGAGTTGGCTTGGGGCGCTGGAATATGTGACGCTGTTTGCCGCGGTCTGGTGGGCCTGGAATTACACCGCTTGGGCGGCGAACTGGGTCAACCCGGATCATCCCAGCGGACGCGGGCTGATGGTCATCTTGATGGGCTGCGCGCTTCTGATGGCAGTGGCGGCGCCGCAGGCTTTCAGCGAACGCGCGGCGCTCTTCGCTTTTGCCTATGTGGCCATGGCCTTGATCCGGGCGGGCTATATGGCCATTGTGTTTCGCGGTCAGGTCATGGGGCAAAACTATGCCCAGCTTGGCGCATGGAGCGCGATCTCCGGTCTCTTCTGGATCTTGGGAGCGTTCATCGCATCCGCGCGTCTGGAGCTCTGGATCGTCGCCGTTTTGATCGACTATGCCGCGCCCTACGTCGGTTTTTGGCTGCCCGGCAAAGGCGCGACGCCGATGTCGAGCTGGACGTTGAAAGGGCTGCATCTTTTCGAGCGCAACCAATTGATCTTTATCATCGCGCTCGGGGAATCCATCCTGCTGCTGGGCGGCTATTTGGTCAGTCATGAGATCCATCTGGACACGGGTGCCGCCGCACTGATCGGCTTCCTGTTGATCGTGACATTGTGGTGGATCTACTTCGTCGATCTTTCCGAGCCGGGCGAACATCGATTCGAACATGAGACGGATCACACAAGCCTCGCGCGCGCGGGTCTGGCCTATGCGCATGGAGTCGCAGTCTGTGGTGCCATCGTGACCGCCGTCGCCATTGAGATGATCGTGGCTCATCCCCATGACGCGATCCATGCCGAGACCGCGATCATCGCCTTTGCCGGACCGTCTCTGTTTCTTCTTGGCTGCACGATTTTCCACCGGGTCACGGCGGAACGCTTGCGTGGGCTGTACCTGCTGGCCGTAGCGGCGCTTGCGGTCTGGGGCTGGCTGGCACTGAACCTGCACCTGAACGGGTTGTGGCTCGGTACGGGCGTTCTGTTGATCGTGATGGTCATGGCAGCTCTGGGCCATCGAAAGGCAGATTGAAGTGCTGACACTGCCCACTGCCCAGAACAAGGTCGTCGCCAATGCCGGCTTTCTGGCCGCGATCCTGATCCACAACCTGACCTATCCGCTGTCGACAGCGGGTGGGATTTGGCCCGCGCTGTTCTATGCCTTCTACGCGGCAATCTTCGTGGTGGCGACCTGGGCGCTTACGGATAACCAGACCTTGCGTGCCTTCGTTGGAGGCGCAGGGCTTGCCGTATTTATCGCGGGCCTCTTGAACTCCTATGCCCCCTCCAGCAGCGCGGCGCTGGCTGTCTATCTGACCTCCATTGCCTATCACCTCGGGATGGTCGTCGCACTGGCGCGTTACACCTTCGGGGCCAAGACTGTGATGACCGACGTACTGATCTCCGCAACCTCGCTCTATCTTGTGATCGGTTCGGGCTTTGCCGCCGTACTAGCCTTCATCGAATGGTGCGTGCCGGGGTCTTTCGTGGCAAGCTCCCGTGCGGCAATCGACTGGCAGCAGATGGTGTACTTCAGCTACGTCACGCTGACCACGCTGGGCTATGGCGACATCACGCCGGTGGGCTTCTATGCCCAGTCCTTCGTCGCATTCGAAGCTATTGGGGGGACGCTCTATACAGTGATCCTGTTGTCGCGGTTGGTCGGGCTGCACGCCAGTCGGGGGTAGCCTAGTCTCAGGCTCGATGGGTCTGCAAATGCGGACGCTTCTGGGCAGGGTCCCGGCAGCGCTTACGGATTCGCAGGAAGTGGCGATTTGGGGTCCAGGACTCACGAAAGGCTGGTTCGGAGAAGCGGCGTTGCACCGAGACCATCTTGGCGAATGGCGACTCACGACCGGGTACGATAGCGTCAGGCGTAGGGCGCGACCGTCGGCTTTGGGAAAGCTGCACAGCAGAGATTGTCAACCCGCCGAACGGCAGCATTGGGCCAAAGCGTCGTGGTGGTCTGCCACAAGGTAGTCACGCGACCTGCCGCGTCGCCGCAAGTCGGCTTTGAACCCTGTTCGGTCATTGTGCTTCGATAGCCGAAAAGCTAACCTAGCCTTGGTCACCTGAGTGCTCCACGGCAGCAGTTTGCCGGGATATCAGCACATTGCGCCGCCCCCCCCCAGTCTGCACTCGAAAAAAAACGATACGTAAATGAGCATTGCCACAAACGATCCTTCGAACGCCTTCATCGAACATTTCGATTTGCCGCCGCTATGCGAGGGGATATTGGATGGCCTGAAATTCACCGTGAAGGACAACATAGATCTTGCGGGGTATAGAACATCGTATGGAAGTCCTACTTGGCGTGATGCCCACGTGGCGCCGGTTCACAACGCGCTTTGTGTCGACCAATTGCTTGCCGCAGGCGCGCGGTGCATAGGGAAGGTCGTCGCGGACGAGTTCACCTATAGCCTTGATGGGGAGAGCTTCTACTTCGGCACGCCGCGCAACGCAAAGGCGCCGGATCGAGTACCGGGCGGTTCATCCAGTGGCTCTGCCGCGTCGGTGGCGGGCGGGTTCGCGGACTTCTCGCTGTGCACGGATTCTGGGGGATCAATCCGCGTGCCCGCTAGCCTCTGCGGTCTGTGGGGTATGCGTCCTTCACTTCACCGAGTTTCCGAGGCCGGTGTCCTGCCCTTCCAACCAAGCGTGAGCACCGTAGGGGTGTTGGCGGATCGGTTCGACGTGCTGGACCGAGCGATGCGCGTTCTGCTCAACGAACACACGACAAACATCCCGGCGCCGAAACACATCGTCGTGTTACAGGATGCACTCGAAATCGCCGATCCTGCCGTTCGCGGTCAGGCCGAGACGGCTCTTCAACAGATTGCAGATCGCAGCGGGATCACGCTTGAGCCTGTAAGCTTTGCCGAGATTATAGGAGAGGATGCCCCGTTGAATGCCTGCAATATGGAAGGTTTGCGCGACCTGCAAACTGCCGAATTTCAGAGCACCGTGGGAAACTGGATCGAAGCCTGCAAACCCGAACTGGGTGCCACTTTCGCGATGGCCTATGAGAACGTCCGCACTTTCGACCGCGTCGCGGTTCTGGACAATATCGCCAATTGCGAACATCTGTTCAAACGAATTAATGCGTTTTTCACCGAGGATACGGTTGTCTGTTTTCCTACGACGCCAAAGAAGGCACCGCTCAAAGGGTCTCTAAATACGCTTGAGGCCGTTATGGAATTCTATGATCCGACGATGACCATTACCGCGTTTTCTGGCGTGGCACGGTTGCCTGAAGTCTCTGCCCCAATGCTGACCGTCGAAGGTTGCCCGGTCGGGCTGTCCTTCGTGGCGGGACACTACCAAGATGCGTACCTACTAAATGCCTTGAAGACACTGATCTACTGAATCTCCGCAACTAAACGCTGGCTTCTTTCCGCACAGTCGACCTTGGCCTGCCAGATCATGCTGCACGATGCCGCCAGAGGCCGGTTTTGGGAAGCTGTACTGCAGAGATAGCAAACCCGACGAATGGCAGCTCTGGGTCGAACCCGCTAAACAACACGCATCGTATGGCATTGTCCGATTTTCACCGCTGCCAGTATCGGTCGCCCTGAGATGTTGGGTTGCCTAAAACTGTTAGTCGCTTGGCGGACTTCTTTCCTCCAAACGGAAAGCTGTTCGCAAATGCCAAGGCAGCCTCTTGTGTGGCAAAGGTGTAGGCCAAGCCCGGATTTCCAGTTGTACTAAAACCACCTTTTCGCCACGTTGCGTAACTCGATCCGCTTCTGCCGCGCCCCACAAGCCCTACCCAAGGATGTTGTTCATCGTGATCTCGGGTTCCACCAAGCTGTTCTGGAAGTGGTAGCTCACTGCTCATCTGGTTTGCCTTTTTTTTGGTTTGAAATGGTAAGATCTCTGGAAAACAATTTATATGTGTTCACTCTGGTAATGGAAGACAAGGCTCGCCCGTCTCTGTAGTGACAAATGTGGTGCCATCCGTATTGCGTTCGCAGCGAATGGTGGCAAAGCGGGCTGCGACTGCAGCACTCCAGTGTGATGTCGAGAGTCTGCAATGGGCCGGAGGAGCAAGCGGCCTATTTTATACTCCACTTGTACTGCCTGAGATTTGGTCTAACCTGCAACATATGGATTTGATTTACCCGATAAACTTCGTCGGCCACGATGAATGGCTCGACAGCGGATACGAGCCCAAGCTGGCGCATGGCGATGTCATCACTCGCGATGGCGAAGATCTCGGAAGCTGGCGAGTCGTAGACTATGACCGCGAGAACGAGTACTCGAGCGGGCAATTTGAGTTCCTATTGGACGGGGAAAATCTTGTGAAGTTCGCGGAAGGCTTTTCGATGCTCGATGTCCGGACCAGTCGAGGGCTTGCCTTGTCAAACCTGACCAAAACCATCCGCGAATGGCATGAAAATGAAGGGAAGTATGGACAGGACTAGATTTGCTTGCCTCGGTTGGGGGTCGTTGATTTGGGAGCCAGGCGATCTACCCATTTACCATGAGTGGCACGAAGACGGGCCCAAGATGCCGCTTGAGTTCGCGCGAAAATCTAGTGACGGTCGTATGACACTTGTTGTTTGCGAGCGGGGTACTGTGTGTTCGACGCTCTGGAACACGCTCTCATCTACTTCATTGGAGGAAGCGCGCCAAGCGCTCGCCAACCGCGAAGGCCTCCCAAGCACAAAGAATGCAGCATTCTGGACTTGTGATAGTTCATCTGGTCATCTTGGCGCTGAGCTAGTTGGGGCTTGGGCAAACAAGCTTGGTCTCGCGGGCGTCGTATGGACTGGTCTACCCCCCAAATCTCCAGTCACAAAGCAGAACAACGATTATCCTTCTGTCGAGGATGTCATCTCGCACCTAGGCGGTCTTTCGGGACATTCTGCCGCTAGGGCTGAAGAGTACGTTCGCCAAGCACCCGATCAGATTGCAACCGCTTACAGAGCTCGCATTGTCGAAGAGTTCGGTTGGAACTGAATGACCTAACGGTGATTTTCAGGCCCAAGGCCAGCTTTGAAGAAGCTGCGACGCGGCGTCGGACGTCAAGATAATTGTCCGCTTCTCTAATTGGGTGTTTGGGTCAAGCTCGTTTTCCTTCTTTCCTTTGGGTCTTTGTCACTCATCCGGGTCACGCTTCTCTTCGCAGTCTTACTGATGACCTGATGTCATCGCTGCACGCATGTGTCGGATT
>NZ_JBLWXG010000005.1:0-267124 GCF_048267565.1 Pseudophaeobacter sp.
GCGTGACCCGGATGAGTGACAAAGACCCAAAGGAAAGAAGGAAAACGAGCTTGACCCAAACACCCAATTAGAGAAGCCGACGTTCAATGACCAGTATCCGTACTTGTCTTTTCGGTCGCGGGACGCTTGTTCGCAGCGTTGCTTGGCCTCGTGAAGTTTAGCCGCAGGATCAGAGATAATTTTTTGTCCATGTCACCTTCAGGCTGATCCACCAAAAAGGGTCGCCAGGCTATTGTCGCGTAAAGAGCAAAGCCCCTGCGCGTTGACCTTCAGATGCCTTTTCAAATGAAATTTTCTGTTCACCATCCCGATAGTGCAGCGAAATATCTGCTCTGTACTGCCCCCCCCCCGTTGCCGACCTTCGAGACAGTCGCTGAAGCTAGTTTGCGTCCGCCTCCTCGACCCAGGGCGCAATGTAAAACGGCGGCACGGCTGTTGCTTTGACGCAGGAATCGTCCAGCTCCCGCGTCGGATCGTTGACGAAAGCGGCGGTCATGTCGCCGACGCAATTGACATAGGCGAGCGCGCCGTGGCCAGCTTCGGCAATTAAGAAGTGCTGAGCCTTGGTCAGTCCGCGGGTTGCTTCCTCGGCCCAGCTTGCCGCCGTCTGCGTGTCCCAGCCCGAACCGATGGAGACCGTCGGGATATCGCTTTCGACGACCTCGTGCCAATTGTCCCGCTCAACATGCTCGAAGGCCTCACAGACCATGAAAACACCCATCCCGGCATCGTTGAAATAAGACGAAACGTCGTAGGGTTGTTCAGCAGTGACCTTCTGGTAGCCCTCGTACGTGTTGTAGGGCATGTCCTCCTGGCATGCGTAGAGCATCAGATCGATCCAGTTTTCCTGGAAATCGAGCGTGCGGGACCGGACTATCGTTGCCGCATAGTCAAAGATCGCCGCGACCTCGTCTTCCGTCATGGCCGCGAGAAGGGCGAGAAGACGGGACAGGTGCGGGCCATCGAAATGCGTCTGGACGAAATCCGAGAGGAGGTCGCGCGTGGGCTCACCGAGGCGCAGAGCGGCGTAGTCCTGCAGCGCTGCGCGTGCCGCGTCACTTGTCGTGATCGTTTCCGGAAGGGCCGCCGACAGTTCCGCGTCGAACAGGCCGGGCATGGGGCCAAGCGCGCGGTCGCGGTGGAGCTGTCGGCGCAGGTCGGCCACGGCGACGCCAAGCGCGTCGGTGGCGTTGCCGATGATTTCCGCATCCCCCAGGGCGAGCCTCAGCAATTGCGCCTGCTGCTCGGTGAGGTCGTCCTTGCGCGCCGCCATCACGGCGGCGGCATCGGTTGGCGGCACGGACCACTCCCATTCGTTGACCACCATGTCGATGGTCGGTCCGTCTTCGCCGCGCGCGAGCTCGTAGATCATCGCCGGGATGTAGGGCGTGAGCGAGCCAAGGTGATGACGGTTGTTCCGTTCGGTGAAGAAACTGATGACGACCTGTGGTGGGATCTGCTCTCCTTCGAACGTGATCTCTCCCGCTGTCGACCGCGTGATCACGTCCTTGAGCACCGTGCCAAGATCGGGGTAGGCCGCGTTGCAGGCGGGCTCTGCCGCGCAGTCCTGCACCAGCCGCTCCATCGATTCCGACAGCGGCACGGCGAGCGTTTCATAGAGATGGACCCAGGGCGGTGCGACACCGTCGATCACGACCGAGCGGATGCCCTCTGGCGCCGACCGCATCGTCTCAAGCGTCAGTTTCGTGCCATAGGAAATTCCGTAGAGATTCCATTCGTCATAGCCGAGCGCAGTGAGGATGGTCGGCACGTCAAGCGCGTTCTGCCGCGTGTTGTAGGCCGTCAGGTCGGTGCCGCCGGCCCCGATCTCTGCAATGCAGTCGCGCAGGAATTGCGCCACGACCGGATTGCCGTTTTCGTTGGCCTCAAACGGCATGGAGCCTTCGACAGCGATATCCGCGATATTCGACGTGATCTCGTCATAGCAGGACACGCTGCCCGATGAGATCCCCGCCGCACGTTGATCGAAGATGATCACGTCGCGCGTGGCGCGGAACGGTGCAAAGGCTTCGGCCATGAAGGTAAGCCCGTGATCGAGATTGCCGATCCCGGGGCCGCCGTGCAGGTAGACCAGGGGATCATCCGCGGGATAGGTCGTCTCGGCGCGCAGGATCGCGAAGGCGAGGTCCACCGTCTGGCCGTTGTCGGGCGCATCATGGTTCTCCGGCACCGTGACCGTGCCGCAGATGATCGTCTCGCCGACGATCTCGGGCGTGGCCAGCGGTCCAAAGCAGTTGGTCACCTCCAGCGGCGCGCCTTCCCCTTGCGCGAGACGCGCTTCGAAATAGGCCCCGTCCGGTTCCGGCGCGGTCAGCGCCAGCAGCATCGCGAAGATTTCTTCCATGTGGTGTTCTCCTTGAACAAAGCTGCCTGGCGCGAACTGTAGAAAATGCCGGTGTTGCCATCCGAGCAGAAATGATCATTTTTCACGTGGTCAACCGCAGATTGGAAAACCGCATCGCATGCGCGGCCCTTGTCGGAGGTCGCCAGGATCGCACTTGCCGGTGCTCCGGCAGACCCGCAGGCGACCTGCGCCAGTGCTGCGCCCGGCAAAGGAACGGCAACCACTGCGGCGAAATCAGCATCCGCGACGCAGTCGTGCGCGTGCTCTCCATCACTGGCCTTCCTCGTCGCCAAAGACGAGCTCGTAGGCCACATCGAAGGGCACGCGGTAATAATCGTCATCCGAGCAGCTGAAATCCGGCACAGACATTGGATCGTCGAGGAATGCCGCCGCGATAGCCCCGGCGCAGCCATCGGGGCTGCGCGAGGCGATCACGTGACCTTCTGACGGCCAGACATGCAGGATGCTGTTGGGCAGTGTTTCGGCCACAAGCGGGCCTTGGGTCACCGGGGTTTGGCTGTCCATACCTTGAGAAAAGATCAGTACAGGGGCATCGCTTTCTACCGGCGCGGTGATTTCAGCTTGAGAGAAGGGTGAGGGAAGCAATCCACAAGCCGCATACATGACCCTGTAGGTTTCGACAGGTTGCACTCCGATGCCAGGGTATGGGGTCTGCGCGACGAATTCCTCCGCCACCTCGGGCGGGAAAAAGCCCACATCTTCCGCGCAATTGACCGCGTTCAGCATCCCCATGGCCACTCCGGGCACGCCGGTCCGCTCGCCGCCGCCGCTCATCCGTTCAGCAATGTCCTGGATGGACCAGAAGGTCTCACGCACCTGTTGCCGGTCCATTGCGTTGGCCAATGCATTGGCGGTTGCGGCGGTGTCCGAGCTCAGATGCCTGTCGGCAAAATCGACAAGCGCCGAGGCGCCGGTTGGCTGCAGAGGAACGAGGCTGAGTTCCACGAGATCACGTATGATGCCTGCTTGCGTCTCTCCCTCGAGAAGGCGCGCATTCATCTCGCCAATCACGGCTCCAAGCCAGTCAGTGCTGAACGAACCGCCATCGGCTGCAAGTGATGCTTCCGCCAATTGCAAGATCAGATTTATGGAGGGCGCGATCAGGCTGTCGTCGGGGGTGAACACATCGGCCGCATCGGGAGATGCGTTGACCTGCAGCTGATCCGGCAGGGTTCCGCGCCCCATGATATCGCGCAGGTATTCCGTGTTGCGGTCCTCCAGCGCTTGGATAAGCATCGGCACAAAGGCCGCCGCCCCGCCGCGTCCGGCCCCGTTGTTGAACACGCCCAGCCGGTTGAAAAACGACACGTCGATACGGTCGACCGCGACAAATCCGCCGTTGCGGAAGAAATCGCTGCCGACAAGCGGCGGGTCGAGCACAAGCGGAGCGGTTGAGAGATCCTCCAGTACGGCGATGAAGCGGGCACGCAAGTCGGGAAATCGTTCGTTGCAGAAAGCGTCGCCTGCGCAAAGTTCGAAGATCGTATCGAACTGAGTTCCGAGTTTCGTTGACGTATGGGCGTTCCCGGGTTCGGACACCGACACGGTCCCGTCCATGATCGCGGCACGTACGCGTTGCGGGGTGGTCCTGAGCGTGTGCTGTGCCAGCCGCGTACCGTAACTCGTGCCGTAGACGTTGTAACTGCCGCCATAGCCCATTGCGTCGGCCATTATGGCGATGTCCTTTGCGCTGGCGACGGAGTTGTATTGCCCGAGGTCGACGCCGACGCGCGCGTAGCTCATCCCGCAGACGGCAACAATGAAGGACATGGCGCCACGGCCTTCCACAATCTCTTCCAGATCGGCGATATTCACCTCGTCGAAATTCTCGCCCACGACCCCGATGCCGGCAAAGAACGGCCCGCAGGCCAGGATCTGCGAATGCCCGGTGCCGCGTTGGTCAAAAGTGATCACATCCCGCCGCTGGCGCATCGCCTGCATATTCTGAAAAAGGGTCGGGTTCGACGCGAACTCGTGCAGACCAGAAGAACCCGGCCCGCCAGCGAGGTAGAAGACGGGATCGGGTCGCGGCGACAGCGTGGTGGCGCGGAGCCGCATTGCGGCGATCTCGAGCGTCCGCCCACCATCGGCCTCGTGGTTCTCTGGCACGGCGACGATCCCGCAATCGTAGGTCTCCCCCTCGACCTCGCCTTCATGGGAGAGCGGTATGGGGCAAGGCGTCGGCTCGAAGACACCGACCTCTTGTGCATACGATGGGGCCGTGGCCAGGGCAGCCAGTATGGCAAGGATCGGGGCCGCCCTGCGTGCCAGTGAGATACTTGTCATGTCTCAGCTCCCTGCCTGCTCATGTTCAGAAGGTGATCGTGCCCGACCCTATCTGGAGCCCGCCATAAGTGGCGCTGACCGGTGTGCCATCGCTGCCGTAGCGGACTGTGGCGTTGCCGCCAGCGCCGCTGGTGCAGGCGAGCTGCTGAAGTTCAGTTCCGTTCGGGCGTGGTGCGCGGTAGACGGCGGAGCAGAAACCGCCCGTCGTGGAGACGCCCAGGGCGTAGTTGCCGTCATCCCGAAGCCGGATCGTGCCGGACGTCGTCCCGCCCGTACTGTTGGCGCCCGTGCCGACGGACGTACCGTCGCTTTCGCAACCACCAAGCAGCAGGGCCACGGGAAGGGCAGATATCTTGATCAGTTTCATTCGTTCTTCTCCTTGTCGCGTGGAAGGGTGACCAATCAAAGCGCTTCAGGTCCAGCGCGATACATGACACCCGTTCGAATGTGCGGATGCCCCAGAGCCTCGACAGATGAAGGTGCAGTTGCGAGACCGGATCCGAAACACACATTGGCAAGCACATACGTCATGGCTGTCATTCCTCTGCATGTCGGACCAATACCCTAGAGGCCCTGTTCCAGGCGGTAAGCGGCCACAGCCTCTGCCGCGCGGACCGATTGCGCCGGGGAGCATGATGATCCTGCGGTGATGAGTTTTCCCGCGGGATTGAAAAGCAGCCCGCAGCCGGACGCGAAGCCGACCTCAAACTCCCCTGTCGATCGGCGAAAAAGCTCGGGCACGTCTGCAACGGGTTGGGTCGGCCTCTGTTGCGGCGATTGCGCCGTATTCGGCGCCGCGCCCTCTGCGATAAAGCGGGCGCTGACCCAGCCGCGCAGGCGCCCATCGGCGCTTTCGATTTGGCACCAGCGCGCCTGACCCTGGCCTTGGCAGCCGAGGTTACGCAACTGTGCGCCATTTTCGATTTGCCCCAGGATCGCATTTTCCGTTGATGGACCCGCGCGGACGTTCAGCTTGTCACCCGCGGATACACCTCGCACGACGTACCAGTCCGGCCCACCGGCATTGCCATCTGCAAAGTCCGGTTGCTTTGTCGAGGCCGAGGCCACCGCTCCCGTGATCGCAATGTCGAGTGTGAAGTTTGCGGTTTCGTTGCGCCGCGCAGCATTGCGCATGAGGAACACCTGCACCCGATACTCGCCCGAGCGCGGCAGAACGCCGTTGAAATGGTCCCCTTTGCTTGAACCGACAAATATGGCGGTATCGGCTCCGGGTGGCCAAACGTTGAAGTAATTCGATGGGTTCGAGGTGCTCAGGTCGATGCGCATTTGCTGACCGCCACTGGCACTCAGGAAATATTCCACGGAGTCGTAGCCGACGATCGTGTCGCTGTAGCTTGCTCCGGACGTTCCGGCTGCAAAGCTGACGTCCACCCGGCGGACCTGGTCCTGCGCGCGCGCGGCCGAACCGAAGATTACCCCCCCAGCGAGACTGATCGCCGTGATTGCCCAGATTAGATTTCGCATCTTCGCCTCCTCTTGCTTTAACGCCTCGCCATTGAACCAGGCAGGGCGGGTGCAAGCATCGCGTTCCTCCGGAAAGTGTTGGAACAATCCCGCTCATGGTTCGCAGCAGCTCAACCAGTGACCCACGACTGCACTTTAACAATTGTTTAGGTTGTGTATATCCGTATTGCGAGGCAGATTATCCGGAATGCGGCCGCATTAGATATTCTGGTGCTGTGTCACGCTCTCATCCAATTAAAGTGCAGAAGCGTTCCGTTCGTGGTATTTGTCCATATCGCGCAGGAACGTCTTACGGAGGCCTTGGGACGCTTGCATAAGGAAACAGGCATCAGATATTCTGCGGCGGAATGGACAAGTGTCCATCCGCGCGACGACGGTTATCGACAGCTTTTGGTAAGCGATCCGATCGACTTCGCGCTCGTGCCGGACACTGTTGCGAAGCTTTCGGTCGTCACCGCTATTCTGCCCGTCTCTGGGGCCCGGCTTCATCACATCACGTCAAGCGGGCACATGATCGAGGCCGAGGATACAACCAGCCTGTCCATCATGATGCCAATCGTCGGCGCACTGAAGGTGGAATCCGGAAACGCCGATTTCAGGCTGGTTGCGGGTGAAAGTCTGACCCTGCGACCGTCGCGCCGCCGAACGCAGGTTGCCGGATCGGGTGGCGAGCCATTCGAGGCCATCATGTTCAAGGTTCCGGCAAACGTATTCGAGACTATGGATGGCCAGACCTTTCCCCGCCGGGGCAGCGATTTCGCAGCCGTCGAAGACACCTCGAAGGCGACCGGCCCCTTGCGTGACTTCTTGCGCTATCTTGTATGTGACCTCGCATCGCCGGACTCCCTCCTGAACAACCGCTCGGCTGGAGCAACGGCCGAAGCTCTTCTATGGGAGCACTTCCGCGCTTTCTTGGCCAGGACCGACACGACAATCCCATCGTCAGTTCAATCCTCGCCATCTTCAATGCGCATGGTGTGGGCGGCGATCGATTTCATGCGGGCTCACTATGCCGACGCGATCACTGTCTCTGACATTGCCGCAGCGGTCAGCACAGGCCCACGAAACCTTCAGGACGCGTTCCGGAGTTGTGGCAACCGGTCACCAATTGCCATGTTGAGTTCGATCCGGATGGAGAACGTGCGGCTCGATCTGATGACATCAGACCCATCGCTTTCGGTTACCCACATCGCGATGAACTGCGGTTTCACGCATATGGGACGCTTTGCAAAGGCCTACCGAGACATATATGGCGAGGCACCTTCACAGACCTTGCGAAAGCGATGACGATACCGGATTGGCCATGCTCCGAAGGCCCTGCATTATAGACGGTGGAACAGGGTGATGACGAACGGCGTCTGGCAAGCCCTCAAACACAGCCACAGCACAGGCGCCGACGCGGAGCAGAACACTTCTGGATTGAAGAAGAAATCAACCAAGCAGTCCTTAGATTAACGATTGGAATGTCGGTTTGACCTTCCCTGCAAACAAGCAACCGCAAAGATTGCTTCATCATTTCCAAACGGCCGGTTTGGCAAAGCCGCATCCGGTCGACAAGTTTTTGGAAATTCTGGCCGAAGGCATTGCCGAGCACAACGCCCGCGAGGGGCGCCTCTCGCCTACCACCCCTCGCTGCTGCCCGCCTAACCCGGCCGCCACGCAATCCGCGATTGTCTGGTTGATGACCAGCGCATGACCGGGGGCACGGTCTATTGGCTGACCGATCAGGTTGACGGCGGGCCGGTGGTTATCGCGGATGGGCAGAGGCTTCAGCGGCGCATCCAGATCCTACCAGCTGAGACGGCCCTGCAGCTTTGGAACCGGGCCTTGGCTCCGCTGGGAGCCGATCTGTTGCTAGTGGGGGCGCGGCTGCAGATATGATATCAAATCTGAAACCATCGTAATGTATCTTGTAAAGCTACCAAGGGACGCAGAACCACTTGAAAGCCTCATCGTCATTCCTTGTGCTCCTTTTTTGGATCAGCAGTTGGTTTCCAATATCGGCAGATAAGTGGGCCATATTTGTTGTTGTTGGCTGCATCCTCGGACTGATTACTACTCACCTAGTTCAAAAGCGACTTGGAGAACTTGTTTGGCCAGAAAAAGCGACTTCGGCGCTGGCCTTCGCACTTCTGATCGGCGGCCTGCTCCTGGCGTTGAGGGCATGGATAAAAAGCGCGTCTGTGGACGGAGGGATCACGCTCTTCTTTGTCTTGGGGTTCGCAGGCTATCTCTTTATGATCATTGGTGTTTTAATCCCCAGACAAACCATAGGTAGGTATTATCGTATCGGATTTGTAGTTCTTTTTCTTATCACTATCTGGTCTTGGACCTCAGCGATCAGCATGTATACGCATCGCGGGATAAATAGTTATACTAACGATGCCTGTATTCTTGTTCCCAAACCCAATGAGTACGACAGACAACTCAGCTCTATATGGGAAATGCGCCTCCCTCAAATTGCGTCGAGAACAACCTCTCCGAACGGGAGGTATATTTGGTCGTACCATGCCATCCTCGTCGCGAACATTGACGGGCGAACAGAACACTACAACTGGTCAAGAAAATGGATGAGATTCGAAATTCTTGACGCTGTGCGCAATCCTTATCTTCCGACAATATGCCCATAGGTCTGGTCAGGTCTGGGCTCAAAGCCGACCTCGGATGCGTCGCGACACTATGTGATATGATGTCTTGTCAACGTCGGGTTGTCGATATGGGAGGGCGTGGTGGATCGGAGGATCCGTCATGCAAACACCAAACCTACCCGCCATCCGCGCACTGCGCCCGGCCTGGAACAAAGGCCGGATCGTCGGCCAGAAAAGACCGCTCAAGCCCAAACACGTCTGGGCGATCAGGGTGCGTCTGGAACTGGCCGAGAATCATCGTGATCTGGCCCTCTTCAATCTTGCCATCGACAGCAAGCTGCGCGGCTGCGATCTCGTGAAGATGAAGGTGGTCGATGTCATGGCGTCAGGCCAAATCAAGGAACGCGCGTCGGTTCTTCAGAGCAAGACCCAAAAACCCGTGCGCTTCGAAATCGCTGAAGGCACCCGCGCATCGCTGGCAAGGTGGATGCGGGAGCCGCTGATGATCGGATCCGAATACCTCTGGCCTGGGCGATTTCACGAGCGGCTTCACATCTCGACCCGCCAGTATGCGCGTATTGTCCGTGAGTGGGTTACATCTATCGGTCTGGAGGCCGACGCCTATGGCACGCACTCAATGCGGCGAACGAAGGTGACCCAAATCTACAAGAAGACGGGAAACCTTCGGGCGGTCCAACTATTGTTGGGCCATACCAAGATGGACAGCACTGTCAGATACCTCGGCGTTGAGCTTGAGGATGCACTGGCTATCGCCGAATCCATCGAAATCTAAAGGCATGGGCCGTCTTCACGGACGGCCCAGAACGGACCTTGAGTAGAGTTGTCAAATGCTGCGCGCGGCCCGTCAAAGTGGGCATTCTCTGCACATACTAAATTAGATGCGCACCGAGGTTCACGCTACCTAAAGTAGTCATTGACTTCAAACGGCTAAGACAGGCATCCCTCATGGGAGTTTATCAGTGGAAATCCAACAAATGTTCGAACGCGCTAAACCTCTTGCCGCCGCTATTTGGAAACGGTTCCGTGGTTATCCACTCTTCGTACAGCTTGTCTTAGTCGTACCAATTTTATGCGCCATCGCGCTTACGCTGTTGGTCGGAAACATGGGACTAGCGTTGATGGGCACAGCTGTAGCCATAAATTCAGTTATAGCAGGTTGGATCGGTGGCGTTCTCGTTCTTGTCATGGGCAAGGCTGGCATCATTGTCGCCAAAGATCACAAAAAGAAAAGCTAACTCTTCTATGCTGTGGAACAGCGGCCCAGAACGGCCCTCCACGATAGTTGTCAGCTCTGCGCCGCAGCGTCCCCATGCCAGCCATCCGCTGCAGGGGTAATACCATCACCATATTGAAGGTTGGCAGCGCGGAAAGTCCAAGTGTGAATCCTAGAAGGATCCAGCGGCTCCTTTCGATCCTGACAACGCTATATGAACTTTGCAGGCAGCGATCTGCGTTCGACGCATGGCAGCTTAAATCGATTGTGAAACGTCTAACCGGCACACCTTCGACACCGGCTTGTGGATGGAGAAGCGGATTTCACGCCAGAGAAGATCCGTGATCCGAATCTCAGTTCTCGGCCCCGGACAATCAGGATCAGTGCAGATCGTTTCGCGCACAGAAATCAGGACAGACCCGCCAGACCCGAAGTACTCCCGTACCAGTCGCTTTACTCGCTGCGTGTGCCAAAATACTTGGATCGCCTGTGTAGGATTGTGATCTTTCATCGCTGAATGAAACCCGGCAGGAGCACGTTCGGTGCAATGATTGTAAGCTGAGGGCACCCCGCCTCTGGGGATGGCACCTCGGTGCGTGTTATATCTCTCTCGCCCATCACTTAGTTTGCTGGAGGATAGCACAAGAGACGACAGGCCCAGCCGCTTGTGAAAGCATGGACCTGCTGCCTCCAAGTGACATCATAGTTTGGTCGGGTTCGGCGCATCGCCATAGACGGCAACCGGATCGAAGGTTTTGATCTTTTCCATGAAGGTTAGCGGCGCTCCGGCCTGCGCACCATGCGGCACAATGCGGTAGAAACAGGACCGATAGCCCACGTGGCAGGACGCGCCGGAGCCGGTCACATCGACACGCAGCCACAGGGCGTCCTGATCGTCGTCAATCCGCGCTTCGACCACGGTCTGAATCAGGCCAGAGGTCGCCCCCTTGTGCCACAGCACCTGCCGGGCGCGGCTGAAATAATGCGCCTCGCCCGTTTGGATGGTCAGACGAAAGGCTTCGGCATTCATCCAGCCCAGCATCAGCACCTCGCCCGTGGTTGCATCCGTGGTGATACAAGGCATCAGACCATCCTCGCCGAATTTGGGCGCAAGGTCGGTGCTTTCCTCGACCTGTTCCACGGTGGTGCGGGGCTGGAAGTACAGTTGTGTCATATCGCCTTCTCCGGCTCCTTGTAAAACGTTTCGTTATAACGTAACAAGTTTGAACGAAAGGCAACACACTGTAAAGGGGCCAGCGTCGTGATGACCGAGCAGGACAAACGCATTCCCGTGACCTTGCTGACCGGGTTTCTGGGGGCCGGGAAAACCACGCTGCTAAACCATCTGATCCGCGACCCAAACGCGGGGCGGATTGCCGTCATCATGAATGAATTCGGCGATATCGGTCTGGACCACGACCTGATCGAAGAAGCCACCGAAGAGACCATCCTGCTGCCATCGGGCTGCCTGTGCTGTGCGATCCTGGGGGATCTGGCCAAGACGTTCGAGGGCCTGATCGCAAAGCGGGACGCGGGTCAGGTGCAATTTGACCGGGTGGTGATTGAAACCAGCGGCATCGCCGATCCGGCACCGATCGTGCATACGCTGACGACCGATTACCAGATTGCACAGGCCTTCCGGCTGGATGGGGTGGTGACCCTGGTGGATGCGGCGACGGGCATGGAAACGCTCGATCGGCAGTTCGAGGCAGTGCAGCAGGTCGCCATGGCCGATACGCTGGTCCTGTCGAAAACCGATCTGACCGACGGGTTTGACCTGTCCCGGCTTGAAAAACGCCTGGACGGTCTGAACGCCACCGGCACGCGCATCCGGGCCGACCGTGGGCGCGTGCCGGTGGGCGCGTTGTTTGGCCTTTCCGCCCTGCGCGAAGGCGTGGCCGCGCCGGATGTGGAACGCTGGCTGGGTTTGTCGCAAGAGATGGCACAGCCCGATCCGCTGGCCGGGGTCTCCGGCTTTGCCGCCGCGACGACGCCCCCGGCACCACTGGTCTTCAGCCCATCAGCGCCCGCCACACCTGACCATCGGATCACCTCCGCCTCGATTGCAGTGACCGATCCCATTGCCGCAAATGTCTTTGATTTCTGGCTGGACTCGCTGATTGCGCTCAAGGGGCAGAACATCCTGCGCATGAAGGGCATCCTGCACGTCGAGGGTCTGCAATACCCGTTTGTCTTTCACGGGGTGCAACATATTTTTGACGCCCCTGTGCCGCTCAAAAGCTGGTCGGGCACGGATACCACAAGCCGGGTCGTTGTCATCGCGCGCGACATGGAAGAGGCCGACCTCAAGGCCAGCCTCGACATGCTCCTGATGAAACCAAAGGCCGAGGCCGCACCGCCGGATCTGCCCGGCGGGATGATGGTCGACACCCTAGA
This sequence comes from Pseudophaeobacter sp., assembly GCF_048267565.1. Taxonomy (NCBI): domain Bacteria; kingdom Pseudomonadati; phylum Pseudomonadota; class Alphaproteobacteria; order Rhodobacterales; family Roseobacteraceae; genus Pseudophaeobacter; species Pseudophaeobacter sp. The sequence continues at coordinate 12,377 of NZ_JBLWXG010000005.1, forward strand.
GTTGCCGTTCTGAGCCATGCCGGTCTGTTGCTCCTGCACCCGCGACGCCGCCCCGTCGCATCCGTCGCGCGGCCCGTTGGCGCGACTTGTGATCTGGCTGATGATCCTCCCCGTGCGCGGCTATCGGCTGCTGCTCTCGCCCTGGCTGGGACATGCCTGCCGCTTTCAACCCACCTGCTCTGCCTATGCGATCGAGGCGCTCGACATCCATGGCCCGTGGCGCGGGGCATGGCTTGTGCTCCGGCGTCTCGCCCGTTGCAATCCTTGGGGAGGATCCGGCTATGACCCGGTGCCTCCCCTCCCTGACAGAAAGACCCCGAAATGATCCATATCCGCTTGCCCGATGGCGCAACCCGCGCGCTTGAGCCTGCCAGCACCGCCGCCGATCTCGCCGCCGCCATCAGCCCGAGCCTTGTCAAGCGCACGGTCGCTGCGGTTGTTGACGGAACGGTCACGGATCTGTCCCGCCCCCTGCCCGACGGCGCCGTGGTGGAGCTGGTGACGCGGGATGACCCGCGGGCGCTGGCGCTGATCCGCCACGACCTCGCGCATGTGTTGGCCGAAGCGGTTCAGGCGCTGTGGCCCGGCACCAGGACCGCCATCGGACCGGCCATCGAACACGGGTTCTACTATGATTTCGAACGGGACACGCCGTTCACCCCCGAGGATCTTCCGGTGATCGAGAAAAAGATGCGCCAGATCATCGCCGCCAGAACCCCCTTCACCCGCGAGGAATGGACCCGCGAAGAGGCCCGCCAGCATTTTGAGGCCGCAGGCGAAGGATACAAACTGGCGCTGCTTGATGCGATCCCCGAGGGCGAGACCGTCACGATCTATCGCCAGGGGGAATGGCTCGACCTCTGCCGGGGGCCGCATATGCGCAGCACCGCTGATGCCGACAGCGCGTTCAAACTGACCCGCGTGGCGGGCGCCTATTGGCGTGGGGACAGCAACAACCCGATGCTCAGCCGCATCTATGGGGTCGCTTTTGCCGACAAAGCCGCACTCGATGCGCATACGTCCATGATGGCCGAGGCCGAAAAACGCGATCACCGCCGACTGGGGCGCGAGATGAACCTGTTTCACTTTGAGGAAGTCGCGCCCGGGTCTGTCTTTTGGCACGCAAAGGGCTGGCGCCTGTTCCAGACGCTGATCGGCTACACGCGCGAGCGTCAGGAAGAGGCGGGCTATATCGAGGTCAACTCCCCCGACATCATGGACCGCGCCCTGTGGGAGACCTCGGGCCATTGGCAGAACTACCGCCAGAACATGTTCCTCGCCAAGACCGAGGACGACCGCGACTACGCGCTGAAACCGATGAACTGCCCCGGCCATATGCTGATCTACGGGCAAGGCACCAAGAGCTATCGCGACCTGCCGCTGAAGATCGCCGAATTTGGCGAGGTGCATCGCTACGAGCCATCCGGCGCATTGCACGGGCTTTTGCGCGTGCGCAGCTTCACCCAGGATGACGCCCATATCTATTGCACGCCGGAGCAGCTGACCGAGGAATGCCTGAAGGTCAACGATCTGGTGATGTCGATCTATCGCGACTTCGGCTTTGACGATGTGCGCATCAAGCTCTCGACCCGCCCGAAGAACCGTATCGGCAGTGACGAAAGCTGGGACCGCTCCGAGGATGCGCTGCGTCAGGCGCTGGATCAGGCCGGTCATCCCTATACGATCTTTGAAGGCGAAGGCGCGTTCTACGGGCCAAAGCTCGAATATGTCCTGCGCGACGCCATCGGGCGGGACTGGCAATGCGGCACGCTTCAGGTGGATTTCAATCTGCCGGAACGGTTCGGCACCACCTATGTAGCCCCGTCAGGCGACAAGCTGGCACCGGTCATGCTGCACCGCGCGCTGTTTGGATCGCTGGAGCGGTTCACCGGCATTCTGATTGAACACCACGCCGGGCATTTGCCGCTGTGGCTGGCGCCGGTGCAGGCGGTTGTCGCCACGGTGACCGGAGCCGCCGATGACTGGGCCACCGAGGTTGCACAGGCACTGAAGGCGGCGGGGCTGCGGGTCGAGACCGATCTGCGCAATGAGAAGATCGGCTACAAGGTGCGCGAACACGCGCTGCAAAAGATCCCCGTCCAGATCGCGCTCGGCGGGCGCGAGGCAGACGCGCGCAGCGTGACGATCCGGCGCCACGGAACCGACAAGACCGAGACCCTGCCCCTGGAAGAGGCGGTCCGACTGCTGGTGACAGAGGCGCGTTCTCCCAGCGGCGCATAAGGCCCCGTCGCCCACTCTGCCATAGGGGGCTGACCGCCCCCCCCCCTTGTGACCCCAACAAACAAAAGGATTTTTCCTTGCAGATCACCGAAAAAGACATCCAGAACGCCCTGACCATCTGGGGGAATGGAAAAATCGCCATCTCGAAGGCCTTTGAGAACGGCGGTATCGAGGCTGCCCGCGCGGTCGCCGCTACCAATATCGACACTTACTACGGCTACACCCTCGGGCCTGTCTTGTTCAAACCGACCATGGCCAGCGGCGCGCAGACCTTTCGTCCGACCAAAGCCGGGGCCTTGGCCTATTTCTGCGGCCATTCCGATGAATACCCCCTCGACAACGGTTTTGCGATCATGGGCTGGCGCGCCATGGAGAGCATCCCTTCGGCCCACTTCATCCAGGGAGATGTCGCGATGTGGATGGGCTGGGTCAAGCTCACCAACAAGGACGGGTCCGTCACCACGGTGGACAAGAGCTTTGGCTACACGAAGGATGAAACAGGCACCCTGCGCATCGTCCTTCATCATTCGTCCCTGCCCTACCAGCCCTGAAATCAATGCCTGAAACAGGAGTTCGCCAGATGATCCTCGACACGCCCCCCGCGCTCGACGACTGTACGACATCGGTCACCGCACCAAGCGGCCTGACGGCCATTCACCAGCCCGCCTGCGCGGCGACGATCTGGAAGCGCGATCCGCTGCCACGATTCCAGAGCTGGATCGATGCGTTGCCGCCCGAACAATTGCCAAAGACGCGGCTGATCCTGCGGCCGGATGCGGTCTGTGACGCGCTCATCAATATTGCCAATCAATGCGGTACGCCGACATGTGAGGAGCGCAACATGTTGATCGAAGATGCCTCTGCACTGGCGTCCATTTTTGCGAATGTCATGGACAGTGCCTACGTCAGGATGCGCTTGGACGTCGTCGATACCAATGCGTGTCGCAAGTTTCATATCGATGCCGTGAAGGCCCGTCTGGTCTGCACCTATCGCGGAACCGGCACGCAGTATGGCCTGTCCGAAAATGGCCACGACCCCGCGCAGATCCTGACCGTCCCAACGGGCGCGCCGATCATTCTGCGCGGCACGCGGTGGCCGGAAACTCCGGTCTCGGGGCTGCTGCACCGCTCGCCGCCCATCGCGGGCACCGGTGAAACACGGCTGCTGCTGGTGCTCGACCCGATCAATGATCCGGCAGAGGAAGCGGCGGCGGCCTACAAGCACTGACCGCAACGCGCCCCAGGTGTTCGCACTGCGGGGCGCTACTCAGGCTGTGTGCCAGAGGTCGCAAACCGCGCCCGGTAGTCGCGCGGCGACAGGGAAAAGCGGCGGCGAAAGGCCTTGCGCATTTGCTCGTCCGACTGAAACCCGGCGCGGTAGGCCAGGGTCTTTAATGGCAGGTCCGTATCGAGCAGCAACGCCTTGGCCCGATCACATCGCAGGGCTTCGAGCATGGTCATCGGGGCGACTGCAAACTCGGCCGTGAACGCGCGGGTCAGGCTGCGCACGCTCATCCCATGCGCGGCGGCGATATCGCTCAGGCTCAGCGGTTGATCCAGCCGGTCGCTCATCCAGGTGAGCACCTTGGTCATGCTGGTTGCGCCCGCCATCTGCCCCGTCAGCAAGGTGCTGAATTGTGATTGCCCGCCGGGGCGTTTGAGGTACATCACCATGTCGCGCGCCACCCCGAGCGCAATGTCACGACCGTAATCCTGTTCGACAAAGGCCAGCGTCAGGTCGATCGCCGCCGTGACCCCCGCAGAGGTCCAGAAACGGCCCGCCTGTACAAAGATCGCATCGGCATCCACATCAATCTCCGGGTAGCGCTGGCGCAGCCGTTCGACGTAATTCCAATGTGTTGCCGCGCGCTGACCCTCCAGAAGACCAGCCTCCGCCAGAAAATACGACCCCGTACAAAGCGCGGCACAGCGCCGAACCCTCGGTCCGTTCTCGCGACACCAGTCCACCAGCGCGTGTTGTCCACCGAGCAACTCTTCGATCCGGGCAGCGCCAGCGATCAGGACCGTATCCGGCGCGCCAAAATCCTCTAGGGCGACCGTTGCCTCGAGCGACATTGCCGTATCCGAGGGGACATGACCGACCTCGGGAGCTGCGATGGTGACGTCATACCCCCCGGCGTGCCCCGCCTCGGCCAGATGTCGCGTGGCATAACCCAGAACACTGAGCGGCCCCGTCGCCTCCAGTGTCTTGAAGCCCGGGTAGATCACCAAAGCAACTGGCCGCCGTTGATCCATTCTTGATGCAAGATGCTGATATGCAGACATGTCTGATCCCCATTGTGGCCAATACGGCCCGTTGATTGGCCAGATCTGAGGGATCGAACGCCTCGCCCCTGCAATGTGATAGTGTATCATCAGGCAACCACTCCATAACAGAGAGAAATGCCATGAAAACCCGTGCCGCCATCGCTTGGGAACCCAACCGTCCGCTTGAAATCGAAGAGATTGATCTCGATGGGCCAAAAGAGGGCGAGGTGCTTATCCGTATCGTCACAACCAGCCTGTGCCATACCGATATGTTCACCTTGTCCGGCGCTGATCCCGAAGGCCTGTTCCCGGCTGTTCTGGGCCATGAGGCCGTCGGCATCGTCGAGGAACTGGGCAAGGGCGTAACCTCGCTGACGCCCGGCGACCATGTCATCCCACTTTATACGCCCGAGGATCCGAACTGCCCCTATATCAAGTCGGGCAAGACCAACCTCTGCCAGACCATCCGAAAGACCCAAGGCCAGGGCGTGATGCCCGACGGCACCTCGCGGTTCAGCTACAAAGGCAAGATGATCCATCACTATATGGGCACATCCACCTTCAGCGAATACACGGTTCTCCCTGAAATCGCGGTGGCAAAGATCTCAAAGGAGGCCCCGCTGGCCAAAGCTTCCGTTATGGGCTGCGCCATTCCCACCGGCATGGGCGCGGTGCGCAACACGGCCAAGGTCGAACCTGGGGCAACGGTAGCGGTTTTTGGTCTCGGGGCGGTCGGTATGGCCGTCATCCAGGGCGCTAAAATGCAAGGCGCCTCCCGCATCATCGGCATCGACACCAACCCGAACAAGTTCGAACTGGCCCGCAGCCTCGGTGCGCATGATTGCATCAACCCGGCGGACTTCTCACTGCCCATTCAGGACGTGATCGTCGAGATGACGGGCGGCGGCGTCGATTACTCCTTTGAGTGCATCGGCAACGTCAATGTCATGCGCGCGGCCCTGGAGTGCTGCCACAAAGGCTGGGGCGAATGCACGGTCATCGGTGTCGCCGGTGCCGGTGACGAGATCGCCACGCGTCCGTTCCAGTTGGTGACCGGACGGGTCTGGCGCGGATCGGCCTTTGGTGGCGTGCTGGGGCGCAGCCAGCTACCGGGCATGGTGGATGAATGGCTGCGGGGGGATTTTGACGTCGATCCCTACATCACCCACAATATGACGCACGATCAGATCAACACGGCCTTTGACCTGTTACACGCAGGCAAGTCGATCCGGTCGGTGATCCATTTCCAGCCGTCGGACACCATGCTGGTAAACGACCTGCCCGGGATCTTCGTTCCAGCCTGACTGATACGGCAACAAGCGAAATGGCCCACAACGATGGTGGGCCATTTACATCTCGACATGTGCGGTCCTGCAGGCTGCGGCTGGGCTGATCTCGGCACCGCGTCAATCCCTTGGCTAGGGTGCGGTTGCAACTAAAATGAAGCTGGTATCTCGGCAGTCAGCCGGGGCGTTTAGTCGATCCCGAAAGATAGCCGTGTTTGCGCCGTCCAAGCCCTTGAGTGCGGCGCAGGTCATCGTCACCTGGGGGGCACCTCAGGCCGGATTACAGTCACATCCAGGCCCGTTGAAAGGGGGCTTTCAAACCACCTTTAACGCCCCACTTGAAACGGCCTTGCAAAGCCTCAAGCCAATGCGCTAGCGGGGCGCGCGGGGCTATCTGCTGCCCAAAATCATTTGCTGCAGATATCGGTGTCCCGCTACAACTACAACCACCCCCTATAATCTGTGTCCAAATTTGGAAACCGTAGCCACCACAGCGCACCCATGAAAACCTTTATATTTCAATGCAATAAAACAAACTAAAAAATTAGTTTGACAACTGTGACGCCAACATGAAAGCTAATTAGCAGTCAGATGCGAAAAAGCGTAGCTGGCCTTACAGACTTTTAGGGAGGGAAAAGATGCGCAGGTATCTTTTGTCCGCAGCAGCGGTATGCGCCGTGGCTGCGGGACAGGCGGTTTATGCCGATGAAGCAGCCGCACTTAAATGGATCGATGAGGAATTTCAGCCCTCGGTCCTGACCAAAGATGAACAGATGAGCGAGATGCAGTGGTTTATCACCGCCGCGGAGCCCTTCAAAGGGATGGAGATCAACGTGCTCTCCGAGGGCATCCCGACGCATTCTTACGAGTCGGAAGTTCTGACCAAGGCGTTTGAAGAAATCACCGGGATCAAGGTCAACCACCAGATCCTCGGCGAAGGCGAAGTGGTACAGGCGGTTCAGACCCAGATGCAGACACAGCGCAATCTGTATGATGCCTATGTCAATGACTCGGATCTGATCGGCACCCACTCGCGGCTGCAGCTGGCCCATAACCTGACGGATATGATGGCGGGCGATTTCAAGTCGGTGACCAACCCTGGCCTGGACCTTGACGATTTCATGGGGACCCAGTTCACCACCGGTCCCGATGGGGATCTGTATCAGCTGCCCGACCAGCAGTTTGCCAACCTCTACTGGTTCCGCAAAGACTGGTTTGACCGCGCCGATCTGCAAGAGGCCTTCAAGGCAAAATACGGCTATGATCTGGGTGTTCCGGTCAACTGGTCTGCCTATGAGGACATCGCCGAATTCTTTAGCGAAGACGTAAAGGAAATCGACGGCACAGCGATCTATGGCCATATGGATTACGGCAAACGTGCGCCTGACCTTGGCTGGCGTATGACCGATGCCTGGCTGTCGATGGCCGGTGCCGGTTCCAAGGGGGAACCAAACGGCGTGCCAATCGACGAATGGGGCATCCGCATGGAAGCCGGCACCTGTAACCCCGTTGGCGCATCTGTCACCCGTGGCGGTGCTGCAAACGGTCCGGCCGCTGTTTATGCGATCCGCAAATGGGACGAATGGCTGCGCAAATATGCGCCTCCCGGTGCCGCGTCATATGACTTCTACCAGTCGCTGCCAGCCTTGGCGCAGGGCAATGTTGCCCAGCAGATCTTTTGGTACACCGCCTTTACCGCCGATATGGTAAAGCCGCAGTCCGAAGGCAACAACACAGTGGACGAAGCTGGCAAGCCGCTGTGGCGGATGGCGCCAAGCCCACATGGCCCCTACTGGGAAGAAGGCCAGAAGGTTGGCTATCAGGACGTTGGCTCCTGGACTTTCCTCAAGTCGACGCCGCTGGAGCGGTCGCAGGCAGCCTGGCTTTATGCTCAGTTTGTTGTGTCCAAAACTGTCGACGTGAAGAAGTCCCATGTGGGTCTGACCTTCATTCGTGACAGCTCGGTCAACCACGAGAGCTTCTCGGAGCGGGCCGAAAACCTGGGCGGTCTGGTAGAATTCTACCGCTCGCCGGATCGTGTGGCCTGGTCGCCAACCGGCGTGAACGTGCCCGACTATCCAAAGCTGGCCCAGATCTGGTGGCAGCAGATCGGCGACGTGAACTCGGGGGCCTTTACCCCGCAGGAAGCGATGAACCGTCTGGCCGAAGAAATGGATATCACCATGGCCCGGATGCAGCGTGCAGACGAGCAGGCAGAAATCTACGGCGGCTGCGGCCCGCGTCTGAACGAGGAAAAAGACGCTGAGTGGTGGTATGCCAATGGCGGCGCCAAGCCACCACTGGAGAACGAAAAACCTGCAGGCCAGACCGTCAACTATGACGAACTGGTCGCCCGCTGGGCCTCGCAGTAACCGCTCCTCCCCGTCGGGCCTGACCCCTTCGGTCTCTGGCCCGACACTTTGCCCCGGAGCGTTGTTTTGCAATGCTTCGGGGCTCTTTCTCCCCCGCAAAATACAGACACGGCCCCAGTCAGCTTTTGCTGCATGGCCGGTTGCCGGAAAGTTAAATAACGATGGCACTTGAACTAAGAAACGTGACCAAGCGCGTTGGCGCGATCGAGCATATCAAGGACACCTCCCTGCTGCTGGAACCTGGTCACTTTAACGTCCTGTTGGGCGCCACCGGGTCGGGCAAGACCTCGCTGATCAAACTGATGGCCGGGCTGGACCCGATGGCCAGCGGTCAGGTGCTAATGGAGGGCGAGGATGTCTCGCGGCTCAGCACCCAGAAGCGCAACATCAGTCTGGTGCACCAGTTTTTCATCAACTACCCCCATATGACGGTCTACGAGAACATCGCCTCGCCGCTGAAAGTGGTCGGAATGGCAAAATCCGAGATCGAAGATCGCGTCGCGGAAGCGGCCAAAATCCTGCAACTGGAGCCAATGCTGCACCGCCGCCCGCACGAATTGTCCGGCGGCCAGCAACAGCGCTGTGCCCTGGCCCGCGCCATCGCCAAGGAAAGCCGCGCGGTGTTCCTGGATGAGCCGCTGGCCAACCTCGACTACAAGCTGCGCGAAGAGCTGCGCGACCAGCTGCCCGAGCTGTTTGCCGGACGCGGTGCCGTGGTGGTCTATGCCACATCGGAACCCGAAGAGGCGCTGCTGTTGGGCGGCAAAACCGCCCTGATGCGCGACGGGCGCGTCACCCAGTTTGGCCCTACGGCCGAAATCTACCGCGACCCCGGCAATCTGGATGCGGCGCGGGTGTTTTCGGACCCGCCGATCAATACCGCAACGGTGACCAAAGAAGGCACCACTGCCCGTTTGGGCGCCGATGTGCAGTGGCAGCTGGACGGCGCTGCTGCGGGTCTGCGCGATGGCAGCTATTCCATCGCCATCCGCCCCTATCACGTCCTGCCCAGCGCCAGCGAAAAGGCCTCTGTGCGCCTTGATGGCCGGGTACTGGTGACCGAGCTGTCAGGCTCGGAAAGTTCTGCGCATTTCGATCTTGGCCTTGGCGGCACCGCAGGCGGCGAGGCCCAGGCCAACTGGGTATCCCTCTCGGCGGGCGTCCACCCCTACAAGATTGGCGAAATGCATGATTTCTATATGGACCCTTCGGCGTGCTACTTCTTTGCACCCGATGGCTCCCGCGCAGCCTGAGGCTCAAGAATGGCAAAAATTACACTCTCAAAGCTGCGACACAGCTATATGCCCGCCCCCCAATCCCCGTCAGACTATGCGCTGAAAGAGATTGATCTGGACTGGAGCGACGGCGGCGCCTATGCGCTGCTTGGCCCATCCGGCTGCGGCAAATCCACCCTGCTCAACATCATTTCGGGGCTGCTGGTGCCCTCGGAGGGCCAGATCCTGTTTGATGGTCAGGACGTTACCGCCCTGCCGCCGGATCAGCGCAACATTGCCCAGGTGTTTCAGTTCCCGGTGATCTACGACACCATGACGGTCTACGACAATCTTGCCTTCCCGCTGCGCAATCGCGGCCGCGACGAGGCGACGGTAAAAACCCGCGTGATGGCGATTGCCGAAATGCTGGAGGTCACCGACATGCTCCAGACCCGCGCGGCGAACCTCAGCCCTGACAACAAGCAAAAGATCTCCATGGGGCGCGGATTGGTGCGCGAAGACGTCAATGTGGTGATGTTTGACGAACCCCTGACAGTGATCGACCCACATCTGAAATGGAAGCTGCGCTCAAAACTGAAAGAACTGCACCAGCGCGTCAAGGCCACGATGATCTACGTCACCCACGACCAGACAGAGGCGCTGACCTTTGCCGATCAGGTGGTGGTGATGCAGGACGGTGAAGTGGTGCAGATCGGCACGCCGGTCGAGCTGTTTGATCGCCCCGCCCATACATTTGTCGGCCATTTCATCGGCTCGCCGGGGATGAATATCCTGCCCTGCACCCTGCAGGCCGGCGCGGCCCGTTTTGCAGACCAGACCATTGCGCTGGAAGGACCAATCCGTGGCAAGCCCCAGGGCAAAACCGAAGTCGGCATCCGACCGGAATTTGTCTCGCTGGCTGACACCGGCCTGCCCGCAACGGTGACCAAAGTGTCCGATGTGGGACGCCACACGGTGGTGGAGTGCCAGGCCAGTGGCAGCCGCATCAACGCAGTGATCGAGGGCGCCGGCCCTGCAACCGGCACCCCGGTGCATCTTGATTTTCGCCGGGACCAAACCCGGCTTTATGTGGACGGCTGGCTGGCCAGCACCCCCGACACCCCCGACACCGCAGCGGAGGCGACACAATGAAAACCGAAAACCAAAAAGCCTGGTTCTTTGTGCTGCCCGTGCTGGTGCTGGTGGCCTTTAACGCGCTGATCCCGATGATGACCGTGGTGAATTACTCGGTGCAGGAAACCTTTGGCGACAATGTGTTTTTCTGGCAGGGCCTGGATTGGTTCGAACAAATCCTGCGCTCTGATCGCTTTCATGCTGCGCTGGGGCGGCAGTTCCTGTTTACCTTTCTGATCCTCATCATCGAGGTGCCGCTTGGCATTATCATCGCCCTGGCGATGCCGCGCAAAGGATTTTGGGTGCCGGTCTGTCTGGTCACCATGGCGCTGCCGATGCTGATCCCCTGGAACGTGGTTGGCGCGATGTGGAACATCTTTACCCTGCCCGACATTGGCCTCTTGGGCTATTTCCTCAACCATGTGCTGGGCGTCTCCTATGACATGACCCAGAATCCGCTGGCGGCCTGGGTGACCATTGTCACCATGGATGTCTGGCACTGGACATCATTGGTGGTGCTCTTGGCCTATGCTGGCCTGGTGTCGATCCCGGATGCCTATTACCAGGCGGCAAAAATCGACGGCGCCTCCAACTGGGCCGTGTTCCGGTTCATCCAGCTGCCCAAAATGAAAACCGTCCTCACCATCGCCATTCTATTGCGCTTTATGGACAGTTTCAACATCTACACCGAGCCATTTGTGCTCACCGGTGGTGGCCCTGGCAACTCCACCACGCTGTTGTCGATTGATCTGGTGAAAATCGCCCTGGGTCAGTTTGACCTTGGCCCCGCCGCCGCCATGTCGCTCATCTATTTCGCAATCACGCTTCTGGTCTCCTGGCTGTTTTACACGCTGATGACCAAAGACGACCTGAACTAAGGAGGGTTTGAGAGATGCAAAAACGATCCATCATCCCCATTGTCTATATTCTCTTCCTGATGCTGCCAATCTACTGGCTGGTCGCGATGAGCTTCAAGACCACCAATGAAATCCTCTCGGGCTTCTCGCTGTTCCCGCAGACCTTCACGCTGGAAAACTACGTCACCATCTTTACCGATCCGACCTGGTACTGGGGCTATATCAACTCGATCCTCTACGTCAGCATCAACACGGTGATCTCGGTCGCCGTGGCGCTGCCGGCCGCCTATGCGTTTTCGCGCTACCGCTTTCTGGGCGACAAACAGCTGTTCTTCTGGCTGCTGACCAACCGGATGGCGCCGGCTGCGGTCTTTGCCCTGCCCTTCTTTCAGCTCTACTCTGCGGTGGGGATCTTTGACACCCACCTGGCCGTGGCCCTGGCGCATTGCCTGTTCAACATCCCGCTGGCCGTCTGGATCTTGGAGGGCTTCATGGGCGGCATCCCCAAAGAGCTGGACGAGACCGCCTATGTAGACGGCTATTCCTTCCCGCAGTTCTTTGCCACCATCTTTATCCCCTCGATCAAGGCAGGCGTCGGCGTTGCCGCCTTCTTCTGCTTCATGTTCTCCTGGGTGGAGCTGCTCTTGGCCAAGACCCTGACAGCCGTGGCGGCAAAACCCATCGCCGCCACCATGACCAAAACCGCCTCAAGTGCCGGCTACGAGCTGGGCCTCTTGGCGGCAGCGGGCACATTGACAATCATTCCGGGGGCCATCGTGATCTGGTTCGTCCGCAACTATATCGCAAAAGGTTTTGCGATGGGGAGGGTATAATGCTTTCTTGGATGGCCTGGACCTGGCCGACAGCCCTGGTCTTTATCGGTATTTTCTCTGCCATTGGCGTGCTTGTCATGCTGGAAATTCGCAACCCCGGTGGGGATACACGCAAAGGTGTGTTGGGGCTCTCCACCACACGCGGTGACCGTTTGTTCATCACCCTTCTGGGCACCAGCTACATCTTCCTCGCCTGGCTTGGATTGTTCGGCATGCCGCTCTGGTACCCGCTGGGGCTTTCCATTCTCTGGGGCATCTTCACCTTCTGGAAGGTGTAACAGCGCCGCCTTGGAGTGGCGGGTCAAGGGGGACAAAGGCCCCGCGCCAGCGGCTTGCCCTTGACGCGTCTGCCTGAACAAAATTGCCGAGGGTCTGAATGGACAGTCCTGCCCATTCAGACCTTCTCAGCAAATCCTTACCAGCTTCCTCAGCCCCCTGGCCAGGGCCGGCATATCACCCCCGCCCCAGGCAGAAATAGGCGCGCGGAAGCGCTCATTGTGACATCCCTCGGCTCTGAACCAGCACGCTGCTAAAGAAATAGTTTTCAATAGACACCGCCATCCCCTATCATCATGAAAAGACCAAAATGGACCGGACATCAGACGACATGCGTAAGAAACAGGACAATTCACTGCTGACCGAGGTTGAGCTTGAATTCATGACCGTCGTCTGGGCTACCGGGGGCGGTACCGTAAGGGAAATCCTTGCGGTGCTGAACCAGGCACAGGAACGCGCCTACACATCGGTGGCAACGGTGCTCAAGATCATGGAACAAAAGGGCTTTCTAACCAGCGAAAGGGCAGACCGTTCGCTGATCTATCGCCCCGCCATTCCCAAAGCAGAGTATCAAAAAACCTCTCTGAAAAACCTTTCGAGCAAGCTGTTCAACGGCGCGCCTGCGGCTCTGGTCGCCCGCCTTGTTGATGATGAGGAAGTTACCGACGACATGCTCGTTGAGATGCGGGCGCTGCTGAACGAAAGGTTGGGGGACAATGGAAACTGACGCGCTGATCAATGGATATCTGGATCTGAATCTTCTGGTGCTTGCAGGCACCCTGCTTTGGCTTTCAGCGCGAAAACTCTTGTCCCTTACCAGGCTGGCACATGCCTTTGGCGCACAACTGCGGCTGATGAATGCGCTGACGCTGCTGCTGGCGCTGTCGCCGCTCTTGATGTTTGGCTTCACCCGGCTGGTAATGGCGCACCCCCCCAATATTTCCGATCTGATGGTCTCGCAGTTTTTGCAAGGCAACGTCAGCATGAGCGCCGCCAGTTTTGAAACCCTTCTGGGCCTGCGCGAAGACACCGTGCGGGTACTGTCCTCCCAGCAACTGCTCTGGACCCGGCTGGTTGCTGCCGCACTTGCCATGGGCGGGCTGGTCTGCGCCATCCATGTGGTCATCTCGGTGCTGCGTCTGCGCCGCGCCCTGGGCCGGGCGTTCCTGTGGAAAAGCATTGGCAAAACCCGGATCCTGGTCTCGGATGAGACCCCGGTCGCCTATTCCACCCGGGGGCTGATTAACCGCTACGTGGTGCTGCCATCTCCCCTGCTGACCGCGCCGCAGGATCTCAAGCTGACCCTGGCGCATGAACTGCAGCATTTTCGCCAGCGCGACATCGAATGCGAGTTCCTGCTGGAAATGCTGCGCCCGGCGCTGTTTTGGAATCCTGCTTTTTTCCTCTGGCGTCGTGAAGTGCGCCATCTGCGTGAATTTGCCTGTGATCAGGCGCTAATGGCGCGGCCAGGTCTGGATCTGCGCGCCTATTGCGAATGCCTGATCCGTGCCTGCGCCGAAGCCGCAAGAGAGCGGGTCTTCTTTACCCGCCGCAGCCCTGCTGTGGCCCTGGTGGATCGCCGCGAAACCCGGAGCAGTTCCACCCTGCAGCAGCGGATCATTGCGGTCACCACCAATGCCCCACATGGCGAAGCGGGCCTTGGCTGGGCACTGGTTTCGGGCATGATGATCACTGCCGTGCTCGCCACCGCCATGTTGATACAGCGCCCCGGCGACTGGAGTCATGACCGGTTGATGCTGTCGACCATCGTCAACCTGGAGCGCATGGCCTCCCGCTCCTCCGCGTCAAGCACTGACGGCATGCCCTCGGCCACGGCGATCTTGCAGCGCAGTTTCATGCCTGTCGCCTCTCCCTGACGCCGCCACTTTCGACCACCACCCTTTCACTACAGGCCAATAGCAGCGCCATTGGCCCTGCCCGTCCATTGTGTGGTATCCGGCGTCTGTTTGCGCCCCTTGCCGTTTGCAGCGGTCTTCGCGCATATCTAGGCTGATTGCTGCTGATCCGCTGCATCCGCCCAGTCTGTGGGTTCTTGCCAACCGGCGGCCTGCGCCTCTCTCCAATCTGCAGGCAGCTGGCCCTGCCCAAGATCAAAACGGCCGACGATGCCGGACAGGCTGGTCGCCTCTTGCTGCAACAGCTGGCTGGCGGCAGAGGCCTCTTCCGCCATGGCAGCATTCTGCTGGGTGACCCCATCCATGGTCTCCATCGAACCATTGATATCCTCCAGACCCTTGGATTGCTTGCGCACCCCACCAGCGATCTCGCTCACCAGACCGGAAACCTCGCTCACCTTGCCAATGATCCTCGACAAGGCCTCTCCGGCCTGGCCCACCATATTCACGCCATTGGCCACATGGGCCTCGCTCGCCGAGGTCAACTGCTGGATTTCCCCGGCCGCCGTTGAGGTCCGCAGCGCCAGGGCGCGCACCTCCGAGGCCACCACGGCAAACCCTGCCCCGGAAGAACCCGCCCGCGCGGCCTCGACCCCGGCATTCAGCGCCAACAGGTTGGTCTGAAAGGCGATGTCATCGATCATGTTGATAATCTTGGAAATCTCGTTAGAGGTCTGCTGGATCTGATCCATTGCCCCTACGGCTGCGGTCACAACCTTGGTACTGCCTTCGGCCTCGGACCGGGTTCGGCCCATTGCCTTGTCCATCTGCGCCGCCTGCTCGGCGGTGGTTCGGATATTCGCGGTCAGATCACGCAGCGCCGTGGCTGTCTGTTCCAGCGTAGAGGCCTGGCTTTCGGTACGATGTGCCATCTCATCTGCTGCGGTACTTTGTTCTTGGGAAAACCTACCGACATGCTCCGAGGCGCTGACAACTTCGCCCATGGAATCGCGCAGGTTGGCCAGGCTATGATTGAAGTTTTCGCGCAGCGTTTCATAGTTATCCGCAAAGGGCGCGCGGATATCACAGGCCAGGTTGCCAGCCTGCAACTGCGACAGCGCTCGGCTCATTTCATCAACCACAGCCGCAGTTTGCCGGGCGGTCTGCACCTCGCGGGCGGCGGCGGCATCCGCCTGCTTCAGTTTATCACGGAAACTGTCCAGGCTGCGGGCCAGGTCGCCCAGCTCATCTCCGCGTGATTTTCCCGTAATCTCAATATGATAATCATCTTCGGCCAGGGCATTAGTTACCTGACGCAGGGCCTGGATAGGCACCGTCACACGGCGTGCAGCGACAAAGGACACGACAATAGCAATCAACACAGCCCCGCCAATTACCGCCATGGCAATCAGGCGAATTTGGTTCAGCTCTGCAAAGGCGGTTGCCTCGTCGGTTTCCAGCACCAGAGACCAGGTAAAACCAGGCAGCTCCAGCGGCATGACCAGGGCGGTTGCCGTGCCCCCTGCCATGGCCGGAACCCCATCAAAACGGGCTGTCTCTCTGGTGCGGGCCGCCTGGGTTTGCGGCAGATCCGGCAAGGCATCCAACACACCGAACTGATCCCCCAGCGAAGAGGGGCTGCGCGCCAGTCCATCCGGGCTGACCAGATAGATGTTCTGATGCCCCAGGTCTTCCAGATTTTTCGTCAGGGCCTGAACCACCCCAGCACTGCCCAGACGCACGGCGATCACGCCAACAGTCTTTTGCTGCTTGTTGACCACCGGGGTCGCCAGAAAGGCAGAGGGCACATCGCCGGCCGGGCCGTAGAGGGTAAAGTCGGAATTCACCACTTGGCCCGGTTCCACGGCCAGAGCTTCGGCAAACAGGTGCCCCAACCCGGTTTCGGCCAATTCCCCTGTGGCAAAGCTATTGGCGTAGTCGTCCAGCTTGTTGACCGAATAGATCAGAAGTCCCGCCTCATCAAAAAGATAGAGATCTTCATAGCCATTCAGGTCAACGATGCGCTGAAAGGTCGGGTGATAGCTGGCATGCGACTGGCTGTAATAGGACCCATCCCCCGGATCGACCAGCTGCGCCCGTTGATCAACCGGATTGGGGTTTTCGCTGCCATAGACACGCTTGAGATAGGCAATTGGGTCCGGCTCTTCGATCATGCCGATCACACGGGTAAAATTGCTGACAGCGCGAAAAACCGTTGGCTGGGCTGCTTGGCTTGCCAGGTTGGCATGGGCCGAAGAGATCAGGAATTCCAGCGCCTGCGCACCAGCCTTGGCCTCGCTCTCATGTGCCGTATAGATGTTTTTGCGAATACTCTTTTCGGCCATCGAATAGACCAGAAAGGCAACAGTAACGAGAAAGGTCGCTGTCAGCGCCACCATGACTATCGGCAGTTTTGCCGTAAGGGGGAGCTTTTTCATATTAAACATCACCGGATCCTTATCTGGGGCGGCCATCCTGCCCTTCGTTCGCCAGCACTACTGGCCTCGCCACATATGAGGTGAGCAGCCTGAATGATGTTTCAGAAAGCCTTATAAAAGATTGACTTCGGCCGTTTCGCGCGCAAAACGCACAGATCATCCCTGAAGTTCGCCGGGTTTTGCCCGACTGGGGCAGATCAAAGATCTCTAGGGGGCAAGCTACAAAGCACAGCGCCGCAGGGTCGACAGCGGGTCCTTTGGGTCCAGCAACCAAAGCGGTGCCTGGCGCAGCCTCCTAGCAAAGTCGGCGAGGCAATCCCGCTAATGGCAAAGGCCGTGCCCCGGTCTCTGTGGCACTGTTCTCAGACCGGGATCCCACTGCGATAGGGATCCTGCGCGGCAAAGACCAAACAGGCCTCTGCCGTGACATAGGCCTCACCCGCGATGGTGGGGATCACCTGCCCTGCCCCATCAAGATGATATCGCAAGGTGTAGCAACTGCCGATGACGCTTTCCTGCACCCAGGGCGTATCGGGCGCCAGCAGGTCATCTGCGGCCAGGCAGGCCAGTTTGGCGGAACTTCCCGTACCACAGGGCGAACGATCATAGGCCCCACCAGGGCATAGCACAAAGTTACGCCCATCGGCCTGGGGCGACATGGCGGCACCGCAGAATTCCACATGGTCAATCCGTGCACCCTGCGCGCCAGTTATCCCCGCGCGGTCCAGCGCAGCACGAATGGCAAGCGCCGCCCCGGTCAGGCGCCCCACCTGTGCGGGCAGCAGGGGGGCCGGACAATCGGCGGTCAAAAAGAACCAATTGCCACCCCAGGCGACATCACCAGTCACCCTGCCCTGCCCTGGCACATCGATGTGGACGTCCTTGGAGTGGCGATAGCTGGCCACATTTTGCACCACCCCCCGATTGGGCGAGGTTAGCTCTGCCAGGATCACCCCAACCGGGGTTTCAATCTTATGCTGCCCCAGCCCGATACGCCCCAGATGATACAGGCTGACAAGCAGGCCGATGGTAGCATGGCCGCACATGCCCAAAGGGCCAGCCGGGTTGAAATAGATCACCGCAGCCACACAGGCCGGATCCTCTGGCGGCAAGAGCAGCGCGCCCACCATGGCATCATGCCCGCGGGGCTCTGCCAGGACTGCGGCACAGAAATCCGCATGGCTGGTTGCCAGTTGCGCCGCCCGCTCTGCCAGGGGGCCAGTGCCAAGGTCTGGCCCACCAGTCAGGATCAGACGTGTTGGCTCTCCGCCGGTGTGGCTGTCGATGACACGCATGATCAGATCCGGGCCTTAGACTGGGCAGTCCAGGTCTGATACCAGGCTTTGAACAGACTATACTGCGCCTCGGCATAGCCGCACTGGCTATCGGTCAGGGCATCACTCTTGTTGAGGCGTAGCGCACATTCACAATCTTCATTCAGCGCCATGAGATGCTTGTAGTAGAGCACCAGAGACAGATCGGCACGGGTGGCAAAGCCGTAATAGGGACTGTTGTAGATCACCGCCGTCATGCCTGCCGCGATCAGCTCTTGGCCCCTGCGCACCAAGGCGTCAAAATTCGGGCCGCGATCAGCCGTGCAGGGTGTCATCAGGGCTGGAATGCAACCGGAGAAGATATCTGTGGTCATGGTCTTTTCCTTACGAGCGGGCCAGCCAGCGGGTGACAAAGCGACAGGCAATTGACAGCCGCAAACCCTACGGCCCCAGGGGGATTGCCCCTGGGTATCGGCAAGGCAGGAGGTGCGGCACCTGCCAATCTTCTATTTCATATTGGATCCAATTTACAATATATTTTGTTTCATAACTTTCATCCCCCGGGAAAAGCCGGTATAAATACGCAAGGAGGCCCCTATGAAATTGAATTCCGTCGATATTTCAAAGACCGCTTCGGCGTCTTCGATCGTCTTTGATGCCCTGCGCAAGGCGATCATCGAAGGGGACGTCAAAGAAGGGGAACCCCTGCGCCAGGATGAAATTGCCCGACTATTCAACACCAGCCGAATCCCTGTCCGCGAGGCGATTTCACGGCTGGAAGAACAAGGCCTTGTCAAAACCCAGCGCTACAAGGGGGCCGTTGTCTCTGGGCTGTCGCAAACTGAGGCCGAAGAAATTTTCGATTTCCGCGCCCTGATAGAACCAGAGGTGATCCGCCGGGCCGTGCCTTTGATGTCGCAGGAAACGTTAGAACGTGCCCGCGAATCCTGGACTGCCTTTTCCACCTCTTCCGAACCAATGCGCTGGGGAGAGCTAAACCGGGACTTTCACGCCACGCTCTACCGGGCCAGCGGTCTGCAGTACCATCTGGACATCATTGACAATGCGATGGACCGAGTGGATCGCTATCTGCGGGCGCAATTGGTCATGTCCAACGGCATGCAGCGGGCCAATGAGGAACATATCGCAATCTGGGAGGCCTGCGTGAACGGCAATGCCGCCCAGGCGGCCGATTTGACTCGGCAGCATATCACGGGGGCGCGTGAATCCCTGATGCAGAACATCAACGGGCTGCGCTAGGGTCAGGCCCCATTAATCCTGCATGTTCAGTATTTGGCTTGGCATGTTTTATATGCCCAAACCACCGCCCCCTGCCCGCAGTGCGTGCAAGCATGGAAAACACAAACGCGCCCCCGTTTCCGGGGCCGCGTTCACAAAACACAGTCTGGCGGGCCTTGTTGGCCTACGGGATCCTTACAGCAGTGCCAGATTCACAGCGGCTTCACGACCATCCCGGCCGGGTTCGATATCGAAGCTGACTTTCTGATTGTCAGCCAGCCCGGTCAAGCCAGAGCGTTCGACTGCCGAAATATGCACAAACACATCCTTGGTGCCGCCATCGGGGGCGATAAATCCAAAGCCTTTGGTTGCGTTAAACCATTTCACGGTGCCAGTGGCCATTTCCGTATTCTCCCTTTTGATTTGCTGCCCGCAGGAGTGCGACAGCCCGGCGTTGTCTGGTCTGTAATCGAAGTCTGAACGCCGTAAAATAGGAGACAGTAGGTCGACATAGAGATACACAAGCCCTCAAAATATGCGACTGCTTTTTGCGTCTGGCAATAGCCCAGGCGCCCTCGAACCGGGATATTGGCAATTTTTTGCGCACCCCGCGACCTGCGTGACATGCATCGCCCCCAGTGGATAAACCGCTCGGCATGTTCTATGACACGGACACCCAGTACTGTTCAGGCTGTATTGACCAGCCCGGGCCTGCAACGAGTGGAAGACAAAATCATGCCGCAACAAAAAGACACTGCACTCGACCAAACGGCCGCCCCTGCAGAAGCATCCCCCAACCCTGAGCCAGAGCTGGTTTCGATGTTTGTCATGTCGTACAATCAGGCAGACTATATCGAGGCAACGGTAAAATCCGCCTTTGCCCAGACCTACGCAAATCTTGAAATCATCCTGTCGGATGACGGTTCAACCGACGGCACCTTTGAAATCATGCAGCGCCTGGCCCAAGACTATCAGGGCCCGCACCAGGTGCGACTGAACCTAAACCCAACAAACCTGGGCTTTATTGGTCATCTCAACAAGATCTTCGACCTTAGCCGTGGAGGTCTGATCGTCTACGCCCCCGGCGATGACATTTCGCACCCCGATCGTTGTAGTAAACTCTATCATGCCTTTGCACAGGACCGGCCGCTTTTGGTGCATTCGGACGTCAACAACATGGATCAGCACGGCATGCTGACCGGGTCCACGACGTCACGCCAAAAGATCCTTGCCGATATGACACTGGAAGATACTGCTGGCTCGCTGGCGCTTGGCATCGGGGCGACCTGCGCCTGGCACCCCGACATTCGGCGCCTCTTTGGTCCGATTGAAGGGGACGCAACCTTTGATGATCTGATCTTCTTCTTCCGCGCCACGTTGATGGACCGGATTATTCATGTGCCAGAACCGCTGGTCGATTACCGCCTGGGTGTGGGGCTTTCTCAGCCAAAAGCAAAATCCTTTCAGCAAGGTGTCGCGCAGGAACGTAAGAACTGGCAGCGGGCCCATGACACCTATCGCCAACGTCTGAAGGACTGTCAGAAGATGCGCCCCGACCAGACCGGCGTGATCAAGCTGCTGCAGAAGAAGCTGGAAATCGCCGAGTATCAGCTGGAACTGTTCAACGCCCCTTTTCGGGCCGCATGCAAGGCACTGCTGTCGCGACAAAAGTTCAAGGCACTGCTCTCTATGGTGAACCGGTTGCGCAAAATGACCCCCAAGCGACAGAAAAGAAATCTCGCGCGTGCGCAAGGAAACATGTGAACCTGCCCCGAGATACCCAGAAGTCGATCCGCTGTCGCGTGCCAGGATAACAAGGCTGTCCATCGCCAAATAGGCTCGGCGGAGCCTTGCTGCTTTGCCGCCCGATGCGTTGCAAAGCGCAACGTTTTTGCCAGGTTCGGTCCCCACAGCTACAGGAGATTGCGATGCGCAAACTTATCCAGTTCTCGATGGCAACGCTGCTCTGCGTTGCGCCTGTTGCGGTGTTGGCAGGCGGACCAAAAGGCTGCCCCCCTGGCTTGGCCCGAAAGAACAACGGCTGCCTGCCTCCTGGCCACGCCAAGAGGATACTTGGGCGCGGAGACTACCTTGAAGGCGATTATACACTGGTCAAAAAACCCGGCCGATATGGCCTGGAACCGGGAAAGACCTACTATCGGCTTGGCGATTATGTCTACCAAGTAGACCGCGACACCAAAGTAGTGCTTGATCTGATCGGTGCGGTTGCCGCGATACTGGATTGAACGACTGACACGACGCCCGATTGACCCGAAATGCAGGATGGCAACCGCACCAAGGCGATCAGAATTAGTGGGCATGATCTTTGCTGACCTCAAGAAATCACGCCTTACCAATTTGATTTCACTTATTTTAGTTGCGCAGTACTTGCACACGCTTTTGAACGATATGTTCTAGATTTCCACAGATCAAAGATCGTCGATATCCGGGACAGTCCCGTGCCTTACGATAAAGGTTGGGGGGCTGACCTCGCCCGAGCCTGCGTCCTCCGTAATCATATAGGCATCTGCACCTACACAGTTTCCCCTCTCAAACTCTCGGTCTGCCCTGTCTTGCGCTTGCGATTCTGACGAATACTGCAATTGCTTGTCGATCTGCAGGCTGACCTGCCCAGCGGCACCCGCCTTTTCAACGTATGTCTGGCAGATATAGTGCGTCTTGTCGGAGTTTGCGGTTGTGTCTGTCATTGCGCCGTCCTTGGCTGAGTGTGATAAATGGCATGTCTGGTCTGCAGCCAGCAGACATCGGCCATCATTTCTTTATGATTGGTAACGGTCTCCACCGCGACCCCAATCTATAAAGCAGGCTAAACCAAAACGATAGGCGCACATCCCCGCACCACCCCGTCAGGCGGGACCACTCACACGACACCATGACTGCCGGATTGCTCACTTCCAGCGCGGCAGGGTACGGGCCAAATTCTCTCTGAGCACCGCTGTCATGGCCATACGCGCGTTCACGGCTTCACAGCAGGCGATATAGCCAGGCAATTTTGTGATGTTTGACGGCGACGTCCACTTTGCTCTGCGGAAAGGCGTCGTTTGCTTCTGTCATGACCAGGGAAGACCTGGCCTCCACCAGCTTCGGCGGCAGCAACCCCACGCCACCGGCGCACACCTCCCCAGCCTGCACGCCGGTGGCGTCGCCAACAGACAATTGGCGATCTATGACAAACGACTAGAGGTGATGCAAAAGGGGCAAGCTGGGCTGGCTCACCATCTGGAACGACGCCCGCGCCCAACTGAACCGCCCGCCTGGATCTGTCTGACCGACTGGCAAGCCAAGTCTGGCGGTTCGCGCTACGCATGGCGTCCAAGCAACGGCGCAATCGCTGGAAAATGCGAAGCTGGCAAGATCTGCGCGATATGGTTGGCGACGCCTATGCCGAGCTCTGCGACAAGATCCGCTACACCTGCCCCACCAGTGACAGCAACCGCGCCCGCTGGCCCACACATGACCTTTGGCAACAGGTCGCCAGCGTCATTGCCACAGATCTACTCGAAAACTGTTCCGGCGTCCTGCCCAGAGGCGTGATTGAAACCAACCGCGCCGAACACCTCAGCAGGGCAGCAGACCGTTATAGGTTTAAGTAGTAGCCCTCGATGGTACGCCTAACAGCAAAGTCGGCTGTGAGTCCAAAGTGCGTGATGCTGCACAGTTCACAAGGACTGCTCGACAGCTGGATGCCAAAGGTCAAGGCCATTGCAAACTCATTGCAATCATTCAGCGTGGCAACTGGTGCGGCTGCTGTACCCCTCATAGCGCCACCCCGCTGTTTTCAGCCAAGTAGACCTCGGTATCGGCGATCTCTTGGGCCGTTAGAATTCGGCCAATGACGATCACGCCATGGACATTTGCCTGGGCATAGACTGATCCACCGGGCGCGCATATTGCTACCTCATCAACGGTTGGCGCCAGAGGGGCAACCATGTTGATGCTCGCAGCAGCATTCACCCGATCCACAACTGATCCGCCGTCGCGGCTGGACAATCGGACAATCTCACTTGGCACGGAAATGGCACCAGCCGTAAAGGCGCCATCGTATCGCAGCGTACCGTCCTGAGCTTGGCCGAATGCTTCTTTAGCGCCAGAGGTAGCGGTGCCATGGGTTACATTGCCCAAGGACAGGGGGCGGTGGTTGCCAGAAGCCCCAGCACCAACATCAGTTGAAACCCCAGCGGCCATGGTGAAGATTGTGGCACTGCCACCAAGCGCGCCGGGTGCAGTGAGCAGGTAATCATCCACCCCGTCAAACTCCAGCCAATACTCTCCACCGCCTGATTGGCGCAGGATAGGCCGCGAGGCTGCCGTGACCTGGATAATGTGGTTTCCATTCCCGGACTTATCATCCATGCGTGCAACGGCATCGCCAAGGCCCGCCTGTGTCGTGCCGGATGTATCAGCCCAGAGGGTTGATAGGTCTGCGGGGTCATACCAGACCCCCAATTCCCCACCCGCAAAAAGAGACGCCGGATTAAATCCGCTGCCCCCCTCATTCGGCTGGGGCACTCCCCCTCTCCACAGATCCAGGCCCAGCCCCAGCATTACACCCACCCCACAAGGACCGCAGTGGTGCCGGTTGCCTCAACCCCGACCGCCGAAAACTGCAGGGTTTCCCCGGCAGCCACGGGATAGGTGATCACCATCCCGGCGGCATCACGCAGCGCAACATCGCCCGACGTCAGCGCGCGCAACACGCGGGGGCGGGTCGGCAGATCGGTGCCATCGGCTGGCGCAATGGTGAAATGATGGGTCGCCGGGCTGGTCAGCCCACGGGCTTGGGTCGCAAATGGATCGGTCTGTGGCATGGTTTGGCCTCATGGATTGGGGTGAATGATCTGGCCCGCAAGGGACCGATTGGGTCAGAACCTCGGCAAGATTTGCCAGCATGCCATTGACGCAAAATAGCCCAGCGCTTTGGTAATCCGGGTCCGCAAATACAGGTCCTCGTGCAAAAATATTGCGCCACTATAGCCATCACCGGATTGAAAAAGTTTCGCGGATACGCACGCCGGTCTGGCAACGGCAGCCCCCCTGTCCGCCCCTGGTGGTCTGGGTCCGCGCGCCAGCCTGCTGATTGCGCAGACCAGACAGGGCCACCTTGTTCTTGCGCGCGGCACATGCTCTGCTTTGGCGCAACGCGGTTTACAGAAGGACGGATCATGCAGGACCCAATTACGCTTTATTATTGGCCAACGCCAAATGGCTGGAAGATCTCTATCGCACTTGAAGAAATGTGCCTGCCCTATCGCGTCAACCTGATTGATATCTCCAAGGGGGATCAGTTCGCACCGGATTTCCTGCAAATCTCCCCCAACAACCGGATGCCCGCCATCATTGATCCGCAAGGGCCGGATGGCGCGCCCGTTTCACTGTTTGAAAGCGGTGCAATCCTGCAGTATCTGGCACGCAAAACCGGGCAGTTTTACGGCGATACCGAACGAGAGCGGCTGGCCGTGGATCAATGGCTGATGTGGCAGATGGGCGGGCTGGGACCGATGGCCGGTCAGGCGCATCACTTTCTGAAATATGCCCCGAATCCCATCCCCT
Source organism: Pseudophaeobacter sp. (assembly GCF_048267565.1). Classification (NCBI taxonomy): domain Bacteria; kingdom Pseudomonadati; phylum Pseudomonadota; class Alphaproteobacteria; order Rhodobacterales; family Roseobacteraceae; genus Pseudophaeobacter; species Pseudophaeobacter sp. Next base: position 37,236 of record NZ_JBLWXG010000005.1, read on the forward strand.
ATGCCCAGGATCGCTACCGGTCCGAAGTTGCGCGGCTTTACGGCGTATTGAACCGCCAGCTTGCCAATCATCAGTTTGTGGCAGGCGACAGCTTTACCATTGCCGATATGGCGATCTGGCCATGGGCCTCTCTCTGGGAGGGGCAGGAACAAACCCTTGAAGACAAGCCGCATATGGCGCGCTGGTTGCAGGACCTATGGGCACGGCCTGGCGTCATTGCCGGGCGCAAATTGGAAGCCGAAAGGCGCGCCGATCGCTCTGACAGCCAGGCGCAGAAGGTATTGTTTGGCAAATGATCGCATTGCATCAGTGGCAGGCGCCGACGGGACAAGGCTTTGACAATTGCCTAGGCGCTCGCCCCTGGGGTGCCGACTGAAGAGATTAGGGGCCTAGACCTCGTTCTCATCGTCATCAGGAATACCATGCTTCTGAAAGACCTGCCCCTGAAACATAAAGAAGGCAAACATCGCAACCGGCAAACCGAAGGTCTTGAAATAGACCCAGGTGTCGGTGCTCTGGCTGCGCCAGATCGCCTCGTTTGCGACGGCCAGCGCCAGAAAGAACAGGCAGATGCGCCGGGTCAGGATCATCCAGCCTTCGTGTTCCAGCGGCATCAGCTCTTCCATCACCAGCTTTAGATAGCTTTGCCCCCGCAACAGCCCAGCCCCCAGCGCGCCACCAAACAGCAAATAGATCAGCGTCGGTTTCATCTTGAAAAACCGCTCATCATTGAGCCAGACCGACAGCCCCCCCATGAAGACAACCAGCACCAGCGTTGCAATCTGCATCTTTGACAAATGCCCGGTCAGTTTCCACAGGGCCAGGGTCGACAGGATCATCAGCGGGATAAAGGCGGCCGTGACCACGATAAAGCCTTTGTATTCCTGACCTGCGATCAAGAACACATCCTCGCGCAGCTTCAGGTAGCCAATGAAAAACAGCACAATAGGACCAAGCTCCAGCACCATCTTCAGGGTGGGATTGATCTGCTTGTCTGCAGTTTTTTCTGGGCGCGTCATGGGCTCTCCTGTTGCTGTCTCTTTACCCGACTGGGGTCTGTACCATGGGCTGTGTGCCAACTGAGATCAGCCCCCCATTTCCACTATCACGGCCCCCAGCGCGATCAAAGCCATCAAGGCAATGCGGCGCGGACCAACGGTTTCCTTTAGCACCAGCCAGCCGATGAGGGCGGCAAAAACGGTGGAGGTTTCGCGCAAGACTGCGGCCTCGCCCACCTTGTCCAGCCGGGTTGCCAGCATCACCGCGCCAAAGGAGGCAAAGGCCACCAGCCCGCCAAACACCCCGCGCACGGCAAGCGGCGCCAGAGCTGGCCGATCAGCCATGCGTCGCCAGCGCAGATAGGCATAGGGCGGCAGCGCCAGGGAATCTATCAGGAAGAACCACGCCAGAAAGGTGAAAGGATCGACAGTGGCGCGGATCCCATAGGCATCATATGTGGTATAAAGCGCCACAAAGAGCCCCGTCACCAGCGCCAAAGCCATCGCCAGCCCAAGAGTATCGCGGTCGGTCACCAGATAGCGATAATTATAGGCCGCAAGCCCAAAAATCCCTGCCAGCAAAACGCCGATACCGGCCCATTGCACCAGAGAAAACACCTCTCCGAACAGGTAATAAGATCCGATGACGGTGAACAGCGGCCCGGTCCCGCGCACCACCGGGTAGACCACCGTATAGCTGCCCTTGGTATAGGCCAGCGCCTGCAAGACCTTGTAGATAACGTGAATAAGCCAGACCATGGCAAAAATAGGCCACATATGCGGTTCGGGCCAGGGCACCACAAACAGCGCAAAGGGGGCCGCCATCAGCCCATAGGAGGCGTCAATCGACCCACGCGACAGCCAAGGATCGTGTTTTCCCTTTTGCAGCGCGCCAAAAACCGCATGTAAAAAGGCCGCCATCAGCGCCAGCCAAAGTGCTGCCTGGTGGCCCGCCTCGGTGCCCTCCAGCGAGATCAGCCAGTCGCTCATGCGTTATCCATTGCTTGCAGGGGCAGCGCTTGGGGGTTTTCCACCCCCAAACCCCCGGAGGATATTTGCAGCCAAATGAAGCCTGAGCCCGGAGCGCGGTCCGGAAAGGCGGGCAGACGGGAGGCTGCGATCATCGGGTGCGGTCCAAACCGGTCAGCGCAGCAGCAAAATCTTCCGGGTCAAACGCATCCAGGTCGTCGATCTGTTCGCCAACGCCGATGGCGTGAATGGGCAGGCCAAATTTATCTGCCAGTGCCACCAGCACCCCCCCCTTGGCGGTGCCGTCGAGTTTGGTCATTACCAAGCCAGAAACATCTGCCAGTTTTTGAAAGGTCTCGACCTGGCGCAGGGCGTTCTGACCAGTAGTCGCATCCAGCACCAAAAGCGTATTATGCGGCGCGCTTTCGTCCTTTTTACGAATGACGCGGATGATCTTGGCCAGTTCTTCCATCAGATCTGCCCGGTTTTGCAACCGCCCGGCGGTATCGATCATGAGGAGATCAGCCCCCTCCTCTTGTGCCTTGGTCATGGCGTCAAAGGCCAGGCTGGCCGGATCAGAGCCTTCGGGTGCTGTCAGCACCGGCACGCCCGCTCGCTCTCCCCAGACCTGCAGTTGTTCTACTGCGGCAGCGCGGAAGGTATCGCCAGCGGCAATAACAACCTTTTTGCCTGCGCCCTTGAACTGACTGGCCAGTTTGCCAATGGTGGTGGTCTTGCCAGAGCCATTGACCCCAACAACCAGAACCACCTGCGGGCGATGCGGATAGATTGGCATCGGCTTTGCCACATGCTCCATCACCCGCGCGATTTCGGCGGCCAGCAGTTCCTTGATTTCACGAGCCGATAGTTTCTTCCCCAGGCGTCCCTCTGCCATATTGGCGGTGACGCGCAGCGCGGTATTGACCCCCATATCGGCGGCAATCAGCAGCTCTTCCAGCTGTTCGAGCATCTCATCATCAAGGGTGCGGCGTTGTTCTGTACCGCCGCTGCGCCCCATCAGGCGCCCCAGAACGCCGCTTGGTTTTTCTGCATCCGGCGCGGCGGCCACCCGAGGCGTTTGCGGCGATGTCGGTTCGCTCGGCTCTGCGGGTGGTGCTGATTTCGGCGCGGGGTCGGCGATCGGGGCAGCGGCGACGGGCGCAGCCAATGGCTCGGCGCCGTCGCCCTCTTCGACAATGGCGTCCAGCCCCGCGTCCAGTTTGGAAGAGGATTTGAACAAGCGCTCCTTGAGCTTTGAGAAAAACGCCATCTGGGCCTCCGCAAAAGGGTTTCCCCTTCACCTAATGCGGATTGTCCCCGGTTGCAAAGCGGATGCGCCCCTTGGTCAGGAAAAAGACAGATAAAACCCCGCCTGCGCCCCCCAATAGAGCGGCCAGACCACATAGGGCAGTACCCGGCGCAGTTGATGCTGCGGCGAAAGCACAAAGGTTTCAAAGGCGAGCGCCACATCCGAAGCCACAAAGGCCAGTGCCGCCGGCAGCACCCAGACCAGCCCCGGGTCCGTCAGGGTCAGCGCCGCCAGCCCCATGGCAAGGATGATCGGGATATAGCCCAGCACTGCGCCGCGCAGCTGCCCCGCAACAGGTGCCAAAATCGCTGCCATGCCCCCCCCCAGGAGCACAAGGACCGAAGTGAGCCCAAGGCCAGGCAGGGTCCAGATCTGGCGCAGCACAGCGCTGTCATCGCCCAGAAACAGCGCGACATAGGCCAGATGCCCCATCGCAAAGGCCCCAACCCCGGCCATGAACATCGTCTCCCCACTGCGCGACAGGCAATAATCCCCCAAGGCGCAGGCTCCCAGCCCCACCACCAGCCAGAACGGCGCGCCCGTGGCCAAAGCCGCTCCTGCCAGCAACGCCACCGCCGCCGTTTTGAGCAGGCTCCGCAGCGCATTGGGGGCGCGGGCGGTAAAGCCAAGATAGGCCAGCGCCGCCAGCCCTGCCACTGCCTCGATACATGTCACTGCGACCATATTATGCCCTCCGCACCCCGCATCTACCCTCTGTGTCGCGATTACCGGGTCAGGTCAAAGGCAACGCCAAGGCAAGCCGCCAGGAAATCAGCCGCGACGACACTGTATCCCTGGCGCTAAATTCTTGGCCTGGCGCTTGTGCTCTGGCACAGTTGGGACATGCGCCAGATGTTGATTCCCTTTGCCGTCTTGCCCGTCTTTTTGGCCGAGCTGGCCGTACTGCCCCTGCCGTCCCAGGCGGCTGAGCCCATGAGCGCGGCAGAATTTGATCGCTACACACAGGGCAAGACGCTGTTCTACGGCCTGGATGGCAGCCCCTACGGGGCTGAACGCTACCTGCCCAACCATCGGGTGATCTGGTCCTTTCTCGATGGCCGCTGCCAAGAGGGCATCTGGTACCAGGAGGCAGACCAGATCTGTTTCGTCTATCAGAATCTGGGCCCGCCCCAATGCTGGAGCTTTACTCTGACGCCCGATGGGCTGAATGCGCGGTTCCAGAACGATCCGCAGGCAACCCATCTGTATGAGGCAAACGAGGTCGACCAGGAAATGATCTGCCTCGGCCCAGAGGTTGGGGTCTAGCTCACGCCGTGCTGATCCGCCCGCCGGGCCGTTAAATCAAACTCGCCATCGGCAAATTCAATACGCAGCCCACTGGCGGCGGCGGCCTCTTTGCGGCTGGTGACAATAGCATCTTCACTGCGCACCACCGCATAGCCCCGCGCCAGCGTTCCCTTATAGCTAAGGATATCCAGCTGACGTCCGGCAGATTTCAGCTGTTGCCGGTTGCGATCCAGCCGCAATGTCTGGGCGGTTTCCAGGGCAGTTGCCAACCGGGCCAATTGCACTTTCTGGCGCGCAGCCTCCTGGGTAATGGGGCGCAGGCTCAACCGCGTGGATAGATTGCGCAGCCGTTCGCGACGGGATTCGATGAGATGGCGCAGGGTTGCCGGGCGCAGCGCCGCAGACGCCCGGCTAAGCGCAACATGGCGATTCTGCACCCCGGAAATCAGAGCGCGCGGCAGCCGGTCAGAGACATGATCCAGGCGCTGGCGCGGCGTATCCAACAGGCTCTCGGGGCGGGGCATGGCACGGGACAGGTCGCTCAGCCGCTGGCGGCGCTGCTGCACCGCCTGATTTGAGGCCCGCAACAGCCGCGCGCCCTGATCCTCAACCCAGGCCATCAGTTCCATTCGCACCGGCACCGCCAGTTCAGCCGCTGCCGTCGGTGTTGGCGCCCGGCGGTCAGAGACAAAATCTATCAGCGTGGTATCGGTTTCATGGCCCACTGCCGAAATCAGCGGGATCTGCGAGGCCGCAGCAGCGCGGGCCACGACCTCTTCGTTAAAGCCCCAGAGATCCTCGATGGAACCACCACCGCGGGCGACAATGATCAGATCTGGGCGCGGCAAGGCCCCCCCCGGTGTCATCTGGTTGAAGCCCTCGATGGCGCGTGCCACTTCTGACGCGCAGTTGCTGCCCTGAACCGCAACTGGCCAGACCAGAACCTTGCGCGGGAACCGCTCGCGCAGGCGGTGCAGAATATCGCGGATCACGGCGCCTGACGGCGAGGTCACAACACCAATGATATGCGGCAGATAGGGCAGCGATTTCTTGCGTTCCGGCGCAAACAGACCCTCTGATTCGAGCTGCTTCTTGCGCTTTTCCAGCAAGGCCATCAGGGCCCCCTGCCCCGCGACGGCCACCTCATCCACATTCATGTTGTATTTCGACTGCGCCCCAAATGCGGTCAGCCGCCCGGTGACCACCACCTCCAGTCCCTCTTCCGGCACCACGGCGAGGCTGGAAATCTGGCCCTTCCAGGTGGTGCAGGCCAAGACCGAGCGATCATCCTTGATGTCGTAATACAAATGGCCTGAGCGCGCCTTGAACACCCGGCCCACCTCGCCGCGCACCCGGATGCGGCCAAAGGTCCCCTCTAGCGTGCGCTTCACCTCGCCCGAGATTTCGGAAACGCTGAATTCCGGCGCGTTCTGGCCAGGTTGGGGGTCGTCAAATAGGTCGGACACGCGGGGGGCACTCCTGCGGCAAAGTTTGCGTTCTGAACCCGCAGAACCTGCGGGTTCTTGTTTTGCGGGCTCGCGCAGCATAGAACCCGCCGCAAGCAAGACAAGCCCCGGCGCGCGGCTTCGGGGTTCATGGGCGCAACTGATCACGGTCTCTGCCACAGCAGCGCCGGGTCAGCAGATCGGAGACGACGCAATGAATATTCTTATCCTCGGCAGCGGCGGGCGTGAACATGCCCTGGCCTGGGCTGTGATGCAAAACCCAAAATGCGACAAGCTGATCGTCGCGCCGGGTAACGCCGGAATTGCCCAGATCGCGGAATGCGCCAACCTCGACATCATGGATGGGGCCGTAGTCACCAATTTTGTCGAAGCAAATGCCATCGGCTTTGTCATCATCGGCCCCGAAGCCCCCTTGGCAGCCGGGGTCGCTGATCGGCTGCGCGATGCGGGTGTTCTGGTCTTTGGCCCCTCCGAGGCGGCGGCGCGACTGGAGGCCTCCAAGAGTTTCACCAAAGAGGTCTGCGATGCGGCCCAGGCCCCGACCGCAGGCTATGGGCATTTCACCGATGCCGAGGCTGCCAAGGCGCATATCCGTAAACATGGCGCGCCGACAGTGGTCAAGGCCGATGGGCTGGCCGCCGGCAAGGGCGTGATCATCGCCATGACCGAGGCCGAAGCCGAGGCCGCCATTGACGATATGTTTGGCGGTGCCTTTGGTGGCGCCGGCGCCGAGGTGGTGATCGAAGAATTCATGGAGGGGGAAGAGGCCTCCTTGTTCGTGCTGGTTGATGGCGAAGAGGTTCTGTCCATTGGTTCCGCCCAGGATCATAAACGCGTCGGTGAAGGCGACACCGGCCCCAATACCGGCGGCATGGGGGCCTATTCGCCCGCGCCAGTGCTGAGCGCTGAAATCGAAGCCCGCGCCATGGAACAGATTGTCAAACCGACAATGAAAGTGATGGCAGAGCGTGGCACGCCCTACCAAGGCGTGCTTTATGCCGGGCTGATGATCAAGGACGGTCAGCCCCGGTTGGTGGAATATAACGTGCGCTTTGGCGATCCTGAATGCCAGGTTCTGATGATGCGCCTGGGTGCACAGGCGCTGGATCTGATGCAGGCCGCCGCCGAGTCACGCCTGGCCGAGGCCCAGATAAACTGGGCCGACGATCACGCAATTACCGTGGTCATGGCCGCCAACGGCTATCCCGGCGCCTATGAAAAGGGTAGCCCGATCAAAGGTCTGGATGCCCTGCCCGAGGATAGTGCCAATATGGTCTTTCACGCAGGCACCGCGCAAAAAGACGGCGCAATCATTGCAACCGGTGGGCGGGTTTTGAATGTGACGGCCCGGGGTGACACCCTGCAAGAAGCCCGTGATCGCGCCTATGCCATGGTGGATCAGATCGACTGGCCGCAGGGCTTTTGCCGCCGCGACATCGGCTGGCGCGCGCTGGACTAGCGCCCGGCGACCTCGCAAGCTGAATGATACGGGCTGAATGATATCTGGACCTGCCTCGGGTGAGCTGTCGCCAATTGCCTACCTCTTGCAGGGCACAACAAGGCGGGGCGTATCACAGGGGGGGGCGACACGCGCGCCGTCCCCTTCGGGCGGTGCCTATCCCCTCCGGGTGGCAATTCAGCGCGGCTGGTCAAATCTGTTTGAACCCGCGTCCTTAGCGGCTACAATCGCCATAAGCTCCTGGAGGGACGATGGAACAATACCCCTGCTCTGATACGCTCGACCCCCTTTTTGCAAACCGGGATCTGGCGAAACTTGCCTTCGACTTTGCCCCTGTTGGCCTTGTGGTCACCGAAAACCGGGTGGTGCGGGAATGCAATCAGCGCTTTTGCGAAATGTTCGGCTATCCGCGTGAGGATCTGCTGGATCAGCTCTTTGCCTTCCTCTACCCATCCGAGGAAGAATTCCAGAACCTGCGCACCCGTGGCGATAAAAACCTGAGCGCAGGCAATCCCTACTGGGACGAACGGGTCATGCGACGCAGGTCCGGCGAATTGTTCTGGGTTCGGGTGCGCGGCCATAGCTTCACCCCCAACACCCCATTGGGGCGCGCCGTCTGGAGCTTTGTCGATCTATCCGGATCCCGCCCCTATCTGCCACTGACCCGCCGCGAAAGAGAGGTCTATTCCCTGCTTGGCGAAGGCCAGACCAGCAAGGAAATTGCCCGTTCTCTCAATCTCAGCTACCGCACCGTAGAGGTCCATCGCGCAAGGCTGCTGAAGAAAATGGGGGTGAACAACACCGCCAGCCTGTTTTCTTCGCTGGGGGATATTGGCGGCGATCACGTAGTCGCGCAGCGATAGCCATTTGTCCCCGGATCGTCCTGTTTGGGCAGGCTGCGGTCGGGGCGCTTCGGCATCATGTGATCTTTGTCATAGCCCCCGCGAAGTGGCGCAAACAGGGCAGAAAAAAGGGGGGAAGCTCCCGCGCGCTCTGGCATTCAAAGAATGCCGCACCCTTGGGCCGAGCGCCGCGCCAAGGCGCGGCGCGGTGGTTGCTATCGCGACCCAAACGTCAGACCCACGGGTTGGTGGAACGCAGGCGGATCAATTTCAGGCCGATCGACTAAAGCCTAGCCAATCACAGGCGATCCAGCGCCTTCTCCAGGCTGGGTGGTGGCCCGGCAAACGGGCGGTCGATATAGGCAATCCCAGCCCCTCGCCGCCATCAAGATCCGTCGCCCCTATCCTGGGCAGCCAGCGAAAGCGGAGGCGATGGCAGGCGTGGCGGCTGGGATTGCCCGGATGATCATAAATCGCCCGCCCCGCGCCCGGTTGGACATCGCTTTCGACCACGCTGATCGCCATCAAGATCGACCAGACCCGGGGCAAGATCTTCAAACTCCCGCGTTCAGGGCAAGGTCACGCCTGCTATGCCAGTCCGCGCGTCGGCAGCCGACCTTCGCCTTACGTCACCCCTATTGCGCCAATGAACAAAACGGCGGTTCTATTCGATCCCCCCAAGCGCGCCATGCTGTTAGTGAAGGGTCGGATCAGAACACAGGTCTGCGGCACCCTCAGCCGCCAGCGGCTCTACACCAGCAACACCTGCCGCAAGCGCCAGAACATGCAGCGCGCGGCGCATAAGACGGGGCCAAGGGCGAAGCGGCAGACGCCGCGCCCTGGCCCCAAAGCGCATCAGATCTGCTTTTCAGGCATCTGCACGACCAGCCCATCCAGGGCATCGCTGACCTTGACCTGGCAGGTCAAGCGCGAGCGGACAGGGTCCGGCTCGAAGGCAAAATCCAGCATGTCTTCTTCCATGTCATCCTTCGCCGGGAGCTTCTCAACCCAATCGGGATGGATGTAGACATGGCAGGTGGAACAGGCGCAGGCGCCGCCACAGTCTGCTTCAATACCTGGAATGTTGTTGTCACGAGCCCCTTCCATCACGGTCAGGCCATTGGCCACATCCACGACATGTTTGGTGCCATTGTGTTCGACATAAGTGATCTTTGCCATCGTCGGTTCTTCCCCTTCTCGGTTCTTAGCTGATTATGTAGCCAAGGCCCCGCCCCGGCACCAGCCCAATTTGCGACAACCGAAGGCCTCTGCCGATCCGCGCCGCCACTGTTCCATATTTGTTGCATGCCGGTTCGTCACACGAACCAGATCCCGCCACGATCCCGCCTTTGCGCCCTTTGCAGATCTGGTTTAGTCTCGCCCAAAGGGCGCGACAAAAGCACCCCAAGGGATCGAGCACCAAGCCATGAGCAGACCTAACAACTTCCTTGTTGCGGCCCTGTCGCTGACCGCGCTGCTTGGCCTGGCGGCCTGTATCCCTGCCGATCCGTCAGCCCCGCCGCCGACCGCAACAGATGCCCCGCCCGTCGCCCCTCCAGGCGCGCCCCCCGGCACCTGCTGGCACCGCAACACCAGCCCCGCCGTGATCGAGACCGTCACCGATCAAGTCATGGTTACACCCGAACAACTGGATGCCACAGGCCAGATCACCCGCCCTGCCGTGTTTCGCACTGTAACCCGGCAAGAAATCGTTCAGCCGCGGCGTGACACCTGGGTCGAAACCCCCTGCCCGGCAGAGTTGACCCCAGGTTTTATCGCCTCGGTTCAACGGGCCCTTGCCGTACGGGGCTATTATCGCGGTGCCCCCACCGGGCGGATGGATCGCGCCACCAGGATTGGCCTGCGCCGTTACCAGAAAGAGGCAGGGCTGGATAGCAGCACGCTTTCACTTGCGACAGCACGGCAGTTGGGACTGGTGGCGATCGCCCGGTAGAACAGACGCGCCGCCGCTGACACCGCCAGCCGTGTCACCTGCCCGCCACATAAGCCCCCGCGCCAAAGGGCGGCCAGCGCAAACGCCAGAGTTTCACAAACCGCCGCGCTCTGCTAGAAGCCAGCAGCAACAGGTGGCGACGCCAGTTCCGTCCCCGCCCGGCCCCTATGCGCCAGCTCTTCCAGCCAGCCTGGGCACGTAACGCAATACTGACGGAGACCCGATCCCATGCGAAACGACCGCTTGCCAGAAACCGGCTTTTTGTCTGCCGCCTCGGCCCCCCTGCGCCAAATGCTGGAAAGCCAGGCGAGCGAGCTGCGTCTGTCCAATGGCGAGGTCCTGTTCGAACAGGGCGACACGGGGGATGCCTTTTATGCCATCATCGAAGGCTCGCTGGAATTTTCCACCCTCTCGGCGGCAGGGCGCAAGCTCTCGCTTGATCTGATGCGCCCCGGGGCAGTATTTGGCGAAATCGTGCTGTTTGATCCCGGCCTGCGCACTGCAACCGTCACCGCTGCCGAACCCAGCAGGCTGCTGCGCCTGCGCAATCGCGATATTCTGGCCCAGATCCAACAGCAGCCCGAACTTGCCGGGGACCTGCTGCGCCTTGCCGGGCAGCGCATGCGCTGGATGAATATGCAATTGAACGAACAGGTGTTTTTGCCAATGCCCGTGCGTCTTGCGCGCAAACTGCTGTATCTGGCGCCGGACAATGGCAATGGCCGTCTGGCCCTGTCTCAGGCCGAACTGGCAGAATATGTTGGCGCCACCCGCGAAGCCGTGTCAAAGACCCTGTCGAATTGGAAACGCAGCCAATTGATTGAAATCAGTCGTGGCGGTCTGCAGATTCTGGACCGCAGCGCTCTGGCGCTCTTGGCTGAACCGGAATCAATCTAACCCCGGACCAGCCGCCGCTCACAACCGAACCTTGAAAACCAGGTTTCAGAACGTGGGCCTAGGCTGGACTGTCTGATACTATCGATTATTTATGCGCCCGGCGCCATTCCGATGGAGAGGCGGTTTCGGCCTGCCAGATCCCTAAGCTTGCCGCCTGTGCCCGGGCTGCTTCGGCCTGGTAGTAGCCCTGTGTTTCATCTGCCCAGGCCAGCCCTTCAGAGACCAGTTGGGCGCCGATGTCTGCGCCATCCGCCTTGCAGGATGCCACGTAGTATCCATAGTTGTCCTGATCGTTGCTAAAGCATTCAACCCGGTCAGCCGCGCGCAGGATATCACGCATACGGTCCTCTGCCTGCGCGGCACATTCCCAGAGCATGCCCTGGGCAGTGTTGCACCGCTGCGCAATTTCGGGCGCATCAATGCCCGCCAAGCGGATGCGCAAATTCCCCAAAGCCAGGAAATCACCCTCTACGATGCGAAAGGCACCGCCGGGCACCGACAGCAGCGGATCCATGACAGCGGCCAACTGCTGAATACCGCTAAGCTGTAAAAACACCTTCGCCGAGGCGGAATCTCCCAACGGCAGATCAGAGGCGGCAGCAGTGTTTGCAGCCAGAGCAAATACAACGCTTACAAAGGTTCTTTTCATCATCAGGTGGCCACTCTTGTTGTGGGTTAGGTCATCGTCCAACCTGACTTGCACCCAAAGAGGCCAAGAATCCGTTAACTCTTGCCAGTTCACGGCAAGAGAGTACTGCATTTCTTGCCAGAAGGAGGGTGAATAAAATTCAAAACCCGCCCCGGCTGTGAACCAGATCACAGAGCGCCCTGCCCGATCCTGCCATAGTCACTGCAAGACAGACATTATCATTCCATCCCGATGACTGCCTGTTCCAACAAGAGCCATATGCCCGCCAGCATATGGCTCTTTCCCTTTTTACCCCTGTGGGTTCGATCTTCCGGCCCAAAGCCACCGCTGAATAGAAAAAGGCCGGGATCTCCCCCGGCCTTTCCTGATAGTGCGCGGCCCTGGCGCGCAGGGCTTGGCAATCTTACTGCAGGTTCAGCGCGACAAAGCGCGGCTCGCCGTTGCGGCGCACCAAGAGCAAGAGAGACTTGCGACCAGCCTCTTCCGCCTCAGAGATACGGGCCTCCAGCGCGCTGATCGATGCCACCTTTTGCTGGCCTGCCTCGGTGATCACATCACCTCCGCGCAGGCCCTTTTCCCAGGCTTCAGAGGCTTCGTTCACTGAAAGAACAATCAGCCCATCGGTATCCGCCGAAAGGTTCAGTTCGTTGCGCATCTTGTCGGTCAGCACCCCAATCGATAGGCCGAGCAGCTCTTTCTCGGTGACATCTGGGTCAGACCCATCATCATCCGAACCGCCAGACTGGCGCTCTGCATCTTCACGGCGGCCAAGGGTCACCTTCAGGGTTTCGGTCTTGCCCTCCCGGTAGACCACCACACGAACCGTTTTGCCCACTTCGGTGTTGCCAACCGTGCGCACCAGGCTGCGGGTATCTGCCACTTCGGCGCCATCAAAGCTGAGGATCACATCCCCGGCCAGCAGGCCTGCCTCTTTCGAGGGACCCTCTGGAACATCGGTGATCAGTGCACCCTTGGCAGTGTCCAGCCCCATGGCTTCGGCCACGTCGGTGTCGACATCCTGGATCCGCACGCCCAACCAGCCGCGACGGGTTTCCCCGAATTCTTTCAGCTGCACCACAACCTTGCTGACGACATTAGAGGCCATCGAAAAGCCAATCCCGATAGACCCCCCATTGGGAGAAAGGATTGCGGTATTCACACCGACCACATCGCCATCCATATTGAACAACGGCCCGCCCGAATTCCCCCGGTTAATCGCCGCATCGGTCTGGATGTAGTCATCATAGGACCCAGACAATTCGCGATTGCGCGCAGAAACGATCCCGGCCGAAAGCGAAAACCCCTGCCCCAGCGGATTGCCCATCGCCACCACCCAGTCACCGACGCGGGCCGTGTCACTGTCGCCAAAGGTGACAAATTTCAAGGGAGACGGTGCCTCTACCTTGAGCAGGGCAATATCGGTGTTTGGATCGGTACCGATCACCTTGGCAGGTAACAGCTTTCTGGGTTGGCCATCACCAGGGAAGAACTCGATCTCGATTTCATCAGCGTCTGCGATCACGTGGTTATTGGTAACAATATAGCCATCTTCAGAGATCACAAACCCCGACCCCAACGCCGAAGAGCGTTGCGGGCGGTTGCCATTGTCGCCGCCGTTACGGTCCTGGAACTCGCGGAAGAAATCTTCAAAAGGTGATCCCTCTGGCACGATGCCCTGGGGGCCAGTCCGCCCTTCGATCACCGTTGTTGTGGTGATGTTCACCACCGCCGGGCTGACCTTGTCGGCCAGGGGGGCCAGGCTTTCGGGCCGGGCCTGTGCGGTGAGCACCTGCATCAGGACCATCACCAGGCTGACGCCAGCCAGCCACAGCATCCGCCACAGTGTGGCCTGTCCGTTTTGTTCTTTTGAAACTGCAATCGCCTGAGGCTGCACGAAGCTACTCCTTGTCATCACCATTCCTGTTTTTGCCATCATCTTGCCCTTTCCCACAGAACCGGGCTTGCAAACTCTGTCAGAGCATTTGCCACTGGCCTAACGCCCGCCCGCCTTGCTATGCAAACCATCCTTCTTGGGGGGTACAGAGATCCTATAGTACTACGCTCTCAATGTAGGGGGAGTTTTTACAATCGCAACACCCGGTCGGGCCGTTCAAGTCGTTGTGAAATGCCGCATAGTCAAACGCCGCTCCTGAAAATACTGGTAAAACACGGCCGGCCAGTTTCACAGTGATGAAATCAAGCAGGCAACATCCCGCTTGAAACGCCAAACCGTCCAACGCCCCAGCCCTGTTACCCCTTCAAATTGTCCCCTCTCTGGCAGTCTTAGCATCCTTTTTGCCGATATCAGGCGTCGAAAACAAAGAAGGAAAAGAATGCATTAACAGTAGAACCTTTGATCACGCGCCTTCGTTCATCGCCAAGGCGCAAAGCAAAAGGGGCCAACCCGAAGGTCAGCCCCTTGATGATCTCCACCTCTTCAGGTCAGAGATCTAGTTAGATGTGGCGGTGCCGCGCGAAGATTTCAGATAATTGAAAAATTCAGAATCCGGCGACAGCACGAGGGAAGAGTTCCCCCCTTTCAGCGCGCCCTCATAGGCATTCAGGCTACGGTAGAATTCAAAGAATTCCGGGTCGCGGCCATAGGCTTCGGCAAAGATCGCGTTGCGTTCCGCATCGGCTTCACCGCGGATCACCTCGGCTTCGCGCTCTGCATCGGAAACCAGCTCAACCTCGGTCCGGTCTGCCAGGGCACGCACACGTTGCGCCGCCTCGTCACCACGGGCGATTTCGTCGGCGGCTTCGCGTTCCCGTTCCGCCCGCATCCGCGCAAAGGTGGCTTCCAGGTTGGCCTGCGGCAGATCGGTACGTTTCAGGCGCACGTCAATGACCTCCAGCCCAAAGCCTTCGGCTTCGGTGATGGCACCATTGCGGATCCGCAGCATCAGGGCCGCCCGGTCCGATGACAGAATGTCATTGGAGCTGACAGAGCCCAGGACCTCGCGGGTTTGGGCCCGCATGATCTTGTCCAGACGGGTTTCAGCACCGCTGACCCCGACTGCGCCAACCGCTTCGCGGAATTGTTTTACATCAACAATCCGGTAGCGGGCAAAGGCATCCACCACCAGACGCCGGTCATCCAGTGGGGTGACTTCCAGCGGGCCAACCTCAATGCTGAGGATCCGGTCATCATAGGTGACAACCTCGTCGATCAGCGGCACCTTGAAGGCAAGACCGGGAACTTCTTGTACGGCAACCACACGACCAAAGCGCAGCACCAGGGCTTTTTCACGCTCGTCCACGATAAAGATCGAAGACAGCACCCCCACCACGGCCAACACCAGAATGGGGAGAAGGAAAGTTGTCTTATTCATCATTTATCTCCCGTGCGGCGCAATTCATTGAGCGGCAGATAGGGCACGATCCCCTGGCCACCTTCGCCGGTGGGCTGGTCAAGAATGATCTTGTCCACATCGCCAAGGACCCGCTCCATGGTTTCCAGATAGAGACGCTTGCGCGTGACCTCTGGCGCCTTTTCGTATTCGGTCAGAACCGCAGAGAAACGGCTTGCCTCACCCTGGGCCTCGTTCACCACGCGGGCGCGGTAGCCTTCGGCCTCTTCCAGGGTCTGGGCAGATTGACCACGTGCCGCCGCAAGTTTGCGGTTGGCATAGGCATCCGCCTGTTTTTCAAGCCGGTCACGTTCCTGGCCCGCAGACTGCACTTCGCGGAAGGCATCTTTCACCGGCTCTGGCGGATCGGCTCCGTCAAAGTTGACCCGCACCACATTGACACCACTGTCGTAGCTGTCCAGCGTCGATTGGATCAGCTCTTCCAGACGGGTGGTGATCGCACCACGATCCCGGTTCAGAATCGGTGCCAATTCCGATTGGGCGATGATTTCACGCATCGCAGATTCCGAAACAGCCTGAATGGTCGCCTTTGGATCGCGCAGGTTGAACAGGTACAAGGCCGGATCACTGATGTTCCAGACCACCTGGAAATCAACATCAATGATGTTTTCATCACCAGTCAGCATCAAACCGGCATCGCTGCCGCGTGAACCCGAGCCGATGTTTTCAGTCTGCTCCACCAGCACCGGAATCACCTCATAGGTGACCAGCGGCCAAGGGGCAAAGTTCAGACCCGGCATGCCGGTATCCATATATTCCCCCAGGAACAGCTCGACCGAGCGCTCTTCGGTTTTGACCGAATAGAAGCTGGCCATACCCCAGAGCACCGCACCCGCAATGGCCGCAATGCCGATGGTGCCCTTGGTAAACAGGGGCGCACCGCCCCCACCCTGACCACGACCGCCGCCCTGACCAGCACCACCACGACCGCCCATCAGGACGCGCAGCTGTTCCTGGCCCTTTTTGACCAACTCGTCGATTTCGGGGATCTGCGGGTCTTCGGGGCGCCGACCTCCGCCGCCACCCTTATTCCCACCAGAGTTGTTTCCGCTGCCATTGCCGCTGTTGTTGCCGCCCTGATTGCCTCCGCCACCAGAAGAGCCTCCGCCCCCCCAGGGGCCACCGCTATTGCCCGCCATCTGTCTCCTATCCCTTTTCTGCCGCTGCCTGCGGCATGATCGTCAAATTTATGGTCTTGTCTTGTGATTTCAAGTCGTTCGAGTTGGTTGTTTCAGTGTTACCAATTCTTCCGACATGGTGGGGTGAACCGCAACCGTGCGATCGAAATCTTCCTTGGTTGCCCCCATTTTTACCGCTATCCCGGCCAGCTGGATCATTTCGCCAGCGCCCGGCGCCACGATGTGACAGCCCAAAACCCGTCGGCTTGCCTTGCTGACGATCAGCTTCATCAGAACCTTTTGCGCCCGCCCGGCAAAGCTTTGCTGCATGGGTTTGAAGCTGGCCGAATAAATCTCGACCGGTTCCTGCGCCGCCGCCTCTTCTTCGCTGAGCCCGACCGTGCCCATTTCCGGCTGGGTGAAAATCGCCGTGGGGATCAGATCGTGATCGGGGCTGGTGGGGTTGCCCTTGAACACGGTTTCAACAAAGGCCATGCCTTCGCGAATTGCAACCGGCGTCAGATTGGCCCGATCAGTGACATCGCCGATGGCAAACACCGAGGGCACGCCCGTCTGGCTGTAAGCATCAACAAGGATTTCACCCTTTTTACCACGCGCAACGCCCAGCGCCTCAAGGCCGAGGTTGTCGGCATTGGGATGACGGCCAGTGGCATACATCACCTGGTCAAACAGGTGCTCGTGCCCCTTGGTATCGGTAACGCGGATCTTGTCGCCCTCTTTGACCATCGAAACCACATTGGTTTCCAGCTGCAAATCAACACCGTTCGCGACCATACCCTCGGCTACGACCGCGCGCGCCTCTTCGTCAAAACCGCGCAGGATCTGGGTGCCGCGATAGAATTGGGTGGTTTTCACCCCCAGCCCATTCATGATGCCGGCAAATTCCGAGGCAATATAGCCGCCGCCAACAATCAGGATTTTCTCGGGTAGGGTATCCAGATGGAACATCTCGTTCGAGGTGATCGCCAGCTCGGCTCCGGGGAGGTCTGGCACACTGGGCCAGCCACCAGTCGCTATCAGAATATGCTTGGCAGTCTTTTGGCTGCCGTCGGCCAAGGCCACCGTATGGGCATCTACCAGGGTGGCGCGGGAATCATAACTGGTTACGCCGCTGTTTTTCAGCAGGTTGCGATAGATCCCTTCCAGCCGGTCCAGCTCGGCGTGCAGCTTGCCCTTGAAGGCATCCCAGTTAAAGGCGCCGCCGGTGATATCCCAGCCATAGGCCTGGGCATCGCCCACCATGGCAGAATATTCACTGGCAAAGACCATCAGCTTCTTGGGCACACAGCCGCGAATGACGCAGGTGCCACCATAGCGGTCTTCCTCGGCCAGGGCCACCTTGGCACCTTCCTGTGCGGCCACCCGCGCAGCCCGCACACCGCCAGAACCGCCGCCAATTACAAAAAGATCATAGTCGAAGCTCATTCTAATTTTGCCTTTCAGTCGGAGAGATCGGAAAACAGATTGTCGCTTTCGACAAAATCCAGTTTTTCCCGCTCTACCGTGCCTTCATTGATATCACGCAGTTCCACATTGCCATCGCCGTATCCGATAATGACGGTGTCACAGATATCGATAAACAAGCCATTTTCAACCACTCCGGGGACCTGGTTCAACACCAGGGCCAACTGGCGGGCATTGCCAATCCGGTTCAGGTGCAGATCCAGAATATAGTTGCCTTCATCGGTGACAAAGGCCTGATCCCCGTGCATCCGCAGACTGGCGGAACGACCGAGAACATCCATGGAAACAAGGGTTTCCTCGATCAGGGCATGGCTGGTCTGCCAGCCAAAGGGCACGACCTCTACCGGCAGGGCAAAGGCACCAAGGTTTTCCACCTCTTTGCCCGCATCCGCGATCACCACCATTTGATCAGAGGCGGCGGCAACAATCTTTTCCTGCAACAGGGCCCCGCCGCCGCCTTTGATCAGGTTCAGATCCCGGTCAAATTCATCGGCGCCATCAATCGTCAGGTCCAGCCATTTTGCCTCATCCAGCGAGGTGACAGCGATGCCGACCTCGCGCGCCAGGTCAGCCGTGCGGGTCGAGGTTGGCACTGCGGTGATCTGCAGCCCCTCTTCGCGCACCATCTCGCCAAGGCAGCGCACCAGCCAGGCGGCAGTGGATCCGGTTCCCAAACCAACCCGCATGCCCGGCTCGACCAAGCCTGCCGCGCGTTTGGCGGCGACAAATTTGGCCCGGTCAATGGGGGACAGTTCTCCGGTCATGGTGCTGGCTCCGTGATTGGCGTTTGCTTGCTTATAAGCAAAGCACCCGACAAGCGCGAGCGGCAATTGAAACGCCCGTCCCATGCCCCCCGGGAGCCTGCCCCGATACCGCACCGGCCGCAGCCAGTTGGTTCACTGTCGCAAAAAGGCGGGTTTCCGATTGGAAACGCCGGAAACGGGCGCTATTTTCCGCAGCACGCTCCGTACAACGGCCCTATGATGCACAGCTACCGCCTTCACTATGCCCCTGACAATGCCTCTCTGGTGATCCGCTTGGTGCTGGAAGAGCTTGGCCAACCCTATGAGACCTGCCTGGTAGACCGCCGCGCGCGGGCACAACACAGTAGCGCCTATCGCAGTCTTAATCCCAACGGGTTGATTCCCGTCTTGGAAACGCCGCAGGGGGCGATCTTTGAAACCGCCGCCATTCTGCTCTGGCTGGCCGATCGCCACCAGCAGCTGGCACCATTGCCCGACGACCCAGAGCGGGCCGCCTTCTTGAAATGGCTGTTTTTCGCCTCCAACACGCTGCATGCGGATCTACGGATTTCGTTCTATCCCGACATCTACATTGGTCCCGACCCAGGCGATCAGGCGGTGTTGCGCCGTCGCATGCAGTCTCGGCTGGCGGTGCATCTGGGACATTTGGACACCCTTGCCAGCCATGCGCCATCCTGGCTGGGGGCTGAACAACCCTCGGTGCTGGACTATTATATTGCTGCAATGATGCGCTGGATGGCGCTTTATCCTGCCAAGAATGATCTGAGCTGGTACCAGCTTGACCACTACCCGCATCTGCACCGTATGCTGGCAGGGCTGGAAAACCGTCCAGCCACCCATGCCGCCCAAACCGCCGAGGGCCTGGGACCTGCGCCCTTTACCCAGCCCCAACCTGCAATTCCCCCAGAAGGATCAGCCACCTGATGTTCCTCTCCGTTTTTGACATGTTCAAAGTGGGCATTGGCCCCTCCTCCTCGCATACCATGGGCCCGATGGTCGCCGCCGCGCGGTTCCTTGACATGATGCGCGCCTCGCCCTTCGAGTTTCACGGGCTGCGCGCCTCGCTGCATGGCTCTCTTGCCTTTACCGGGGTGGGCCATGCCACCGACCGCGCCACCATTCTGGGCCTGGGCGGCTTTGTGCCCGACACCTATGATGACGAAAAGGCAGAGGCCTTTCTGGCGGAGCTGGCCAAGACCCACCAAATGCAGCCCGAAGGGCTGCCTGCGCTGCATTTTGATCCCAAGGCCGATCTGGTCTTTGACTATGACCACGCCCTTGAAGGCCATGCCAATGGCATGATCCTGATGGCGACTGATGCCCAGGGCGATGTCATCCTGCGGCAGGTGTTTTATTCCATCGGCGGCGGCTTTGTCGTCACCGAAGAAGAACTGGCCCAGGGCAAGGACACCGACGAGGGCGCCCCGGTTCCCTTCCCGTTCAAGTCCGCCAATGAGATGCTGGCCATGGCCAAATCCAGCGGCAAGAGCATTGCCCAGATGAAGCGGGCCAATGAGGTGGCCCGTGGTTGCCCGGAAAGCCTGTCCAAGGGCACTGCAAGGATCTGGCAGGTGATGAACGACTGCATCAATCGCGGGCTAGAACGCGAAGGCATCCTGCCCGGCGGTCTGTTTGTGCGCCGCCGCGCCAAGGCCATCCATGACAGTCTGCTGGCGGAACGCGGCATGAACCAAAGCCCGCCCCATACCATCAACGACTGGATGAGCGTCTACGCCATGGCGGTGAACGAGGAAAACGCGGCCGGCGGTCAGGTTGTCACCGCGCCCACCAACGGCGCGGCCGGCACCCTGCCCGCGGTGATCCGCTACTACCTCGATCATGTGCCCGGTGCGTCAGAATCGCATGTAGAGGATTTCCTGCTGACCGCTGCCGCCATTGCCGGGCTGGTCAAATTCAACGCCTCCATCTCCGGTGCCGAAGCCGGGTGCCAGGCCGAAGTCGGCTCTGCTGCGGCGATGTCGGCCGCGGGTCTCTGTGCGGTTATGGGCGGCACGCCTGAACAGGTGGAAAACGCCGCCGAAATCGCGTTGGAGCACCACCTTGGCATGACCTGCGATCCGGTCAAGGGCCTGGTGCAGGTGCCCTGTATCGAACGCAACGGGCTGGCAGCGATCAAGGCGGTCTCGGCTGCCTCGCTGGCACTGCGCGGCGACGGTCAGCATTTTGTGCCGTTGGATGCCTGTATCGAAACCATGCGCCAGACCGGGGCAGACATGCACGAAAAGTACAAAGAGACCTCGCTTGGCGGCCTGGCGGTGAATGTGCCAAATTGCTGATGGGGGTGTAGCACCGGCTCAAAGGCAACCTTAGCTTGCACCTTTCTACGGCCGCGCCTAGCGTGGCGCCATGACACAAGACACCACCCAAGATCGCCCCCTGCTCGGCATCGCCCTGATGCTGGGCTTTTGCCTGCTTATCCCGCTTGGCGATGCAATTGCCAAACTGCTGTCCCATCGGGTGCCGGTGGGGCAGATCGTCTTTGTGCGCTTTGCCGCCCAGGCGCTGATCCTGCTGCCGCTGTCACTGTTGCTGCGGCAATCGCTGCGCATCCCCGGCGCGGTGCTGCCGCAGGTGCTGCTGCGGACCCTATTGCAGATGGCAGGCATCACCGCCATGTTCAACGCTCTGCGCTATCTACCGCTGGCCGATGCGGTGGCAATTGCCTTTGTCATGCCCTTTATCATGTTGCTGTTGGGTAAATATGTGCTGGGCGAAGAGGTCGGCTATCGCCGTCTGGCCGCCTGTGTGGTTGGCTTTATCGGTACGCTCTTGGTGATCCAGCCCAGCTTTGCGGTGGTTGGGGCAAATGCGCTGTGGCCGCTTGCCGTGGCCGTTATCTTTGCCTTGTTCATGCTGGTCACCCGCCGCATCGCCAAGGATACCGCCCCGATCCCGCTCCAGGCGATGTCCGGTGTGATTGCAGCAGGGCTGATGCTGCCGCTGTTCTGGCTGGGCCAGGGCTGGAACATCGCCAGCCTAAGCCCCAGCCTGCCCGACCGGGACAGCTGGACCCTGCTGGCGCTGGCCGGCGGGTTTGGCACCGCCGCGCATCTGATGATGACCTGGAGCCTGCGCTACGCGCCCGCCGCAACCCTCGCCTCTATGCAGTATCTGGAAATTCCCATCGCCACCCTGGTCGGCTGGCTGATCTTCAACGAGCTGCCCAACAGCCTGGCCAGCGTCGGGATTGGGCTGACCGTCGCGGCGGGGCTTTATGCAATCCTGCGCGAACACCACAGCCTCCGGCAGCAGGCCGCGCAACAGGCGCAGCAAGAGGCAATGCTGGCCGCCGCGCCAGACACCAGCCTGCCTGCTGCACCGCTGACCACCACAGAAGAGCCTACCCCTGCGGAGCAGCCAATAGAGCCTGCATGACCGCCGCAAGATGGTGCCGTGGCACCAGCGCCAGAAGCCCAGGCTGATCCACCCGGATTTCCACCGGACCAAGGGCGCGGTTAGAGGTGCCAATCTGCCCACCCGGCTGCATTGTCAGCCCGTCCAGCTTCCACTCCAACCCGGTTGAACGCGCCTGCACCCGGCGCAGCGGAAACACGGAAACCGTCTCTCCGGCCAAGAGCGGCAGGGCAATGCACGGCGGAAGGTGAAAGATCACCTCCTGCGCGCCAAGCACAATACAGGGTGGCCCCTGGTTCTGCACCAGCGCATTCAGTACCGCCAGTTGATGATCTACCCGCCCGCCCAGAAAGCCCACCGCCAGAACCAGCGGTGCATGGATAGCCCGCAGCGCCTTTTCAAAATCGGTGCTGTCTTGCTCGACCTCATGGAACCGGCGCTGCGGCGGGATCTGCACAAGAATATCCTGTGCAATCGAATCAAAATCTCCGATTATTGCGCTTGGCAGATGCCCCCGCGCCAAGGCGTGGGCCGCGCCACCATCCGCCGCCACCAGACAAGAGGCCAGCGAAAGCGCCAGATCAAGGTCTGCCTCGCCCAACTCGCCGCCACCAATCAAGGTCACAGGGGTATTTTGTTCTACAATCAGCTTATTCATGCCGAGATTACTGGCAGAATTGGAAACCAGCCACAATCTAAACACAAAATGATACGATGAATTGCACGGATTTGAGCATAATTTGACGAGCTAGCCCATATAGTAAATTGCAATTACTTTGGCGAGGACGCACGAACCGATGGTACAAAACAACAAAGTTCTCACGGTTTCCTACGGAACCTTTTCTTGCACGCTTGAAGGCTTTGAAGATTCCTTTGACACCATGAAGGCCATCGCCGAGTACTTTCGTGATCTCGCCTCGGATGACCGGTATTTTGGTGCCGAACCGCCGCAGCCCGATGCGGATATGCTGGCCCGGATTGCCCAGCGCGAAGTTGCCCGCCAGGTTGAAGCCCGCACCAGCAGCACAGGTATCCACCTGCGGACCTCTGCTCCGGTGCCCAGCGCCCCCTTGGTCGCACAAGCTGCACAGGCACCAGAGCCAGCGGCCACAACGCCGCGACAGCCACCAGTACAAGAGGTGACCCAGCCCGCCGAGGCAGAGGAACTTGATCTCAGCAGTGTTGATCTGTTTGAAGCAGATGCCAATCCTGCGGAGGATACGCCAGAGGCCGTGGCACAACAGGATATGGCAAAAACCGCACCAGAGGCCGCAGCCGCAGAGGCAGAAGAGCCCGCAGCCGAAGTACCAGTCGAACCCCAGGCACAACCAGATCCTGAGGCTGAGATGCAGGTCGCGTCCCAAGCAGAGAAAGTGGCAGGGAAAATGGCGGAGCAACAGCCCGTCCCCGAGCCAGAAACAGCCCCTGCGGCCTCGGTTGATATGGCCACCATTGCCGCCATCTCGGCCGCCGTATCCGCCGAGCCCACAGAGACCGCCGCAACAGCGCCTGCTGAAGACCTTGCTGAAGACATGGGCAACGACAAAGCCACTGCAAGCGACACCGCAGATGCGCCGGCGCCCGCTGCTGACAGCATTGCCGCCAAGCTGCAGCGTATTCGCGCTGTCGTGGCCAAATCGCCCGATAGCCAGCCAGCCGATGACGAGTTCTCTGAAGACGAGCACGCCGAAACCTTTATCGACTCCGTCCACGCAGACCTCGCACAGGCCGACGACACAGAGGGCGCGGATCTTACCTCTGAAGAGGGAGAGGACGAGGCAGAAGGCGATGAAATTTCCCGCATTCTGGATCGGCTTGACCTCGCCGGAAGCCTTGCAGCCGCTGCACCTGCCGACCACACCGCCGAACTTGAAGCCGAGCCCGTGTCGGAAGCTGAGCCTGAAGCCGAAGCGAAACCCGTGCCGCAGGAAAAGCGCGCCGAAACACAGCGGGACGACACACTGCCAGAGGCCCAGAACGAAAGCCCCCGCAGCCCCAAACGCGGGATTCGTCTCAACCTGCCTCAGCAGCAACAACCAGAACAGACAGAAGCCGAAGCAACTGAAATGGGGCAGCCAGAGCCAGCCGCCCCTGACAGCCCCGCACCCCAGGCCGAGGTCGCCGCAGCGGCTATCCCGTCCCCAGCGCCGACCACAGATGCCAGCAAGCCGCAGCGGCGGGCGCGCATCGTCAAGGTGAAGCGCGCAGATCTAGAAAGCGCCATGGCCGCAGGCGACCTGGAAGAGATCACAGAGGAAGACGACGCAGACGATCTGACCATGAGCGCTGAAAGCGCCGAGAGCCAGATCACCAGCTCGCTGGACCCGGAAGAAGAAGCCGACCTGATGCGAGAGCTGGCAGAGGTCGAAGCCGATCTTCTGGCCAGCAGCAAAACCAGCGCCGAAACCGCGCCCCCGCAGCCCCGCAAGCCCTCCGCGCAAGAGGAACCGGCCGAGCAGGCGGAAGGCACAGAGACACGCCCCGACAAGACCCCGTCACCGGACAGCGATGTCTCTCGCCTGATGGCCGCCGCCGAAAGCAAGTTGGGCGATCCCGACAATGCAACCTCGCGCGAGACCTATAGCCATCTGCGCGCCGCTGTTGCCGCTGCCGAGGCTGATCGCTCAGCCGGTGACAACAGCGCCCAGGCGGATGAGGCCGAACCCTACCGCGCCGACCTGGCCAATGTGGTACGCCCCCGCCGCCCCGAAACCAACGCGGCCAAAACGCCGCGCGCCCGCAGCAAAGGCAGCCGTCCGGCCCCGTTGAAACTGGTTGCCGAACAGCGCATCGACCCGGCTGCCAAAGGCCCGGTTGATCCCGTGCGCCCCCGCCGGATTTCGGCCCCCAAGGAAGAACCACTTCCGGCGCAGGCTGCTGCCTTTGGCAGCTTTGCCGACTATGTGCAGGAACGCGGTGCAGCCGAACTGCACGAGATGCTGGAGGCCGCCGCCGCTTATCTCAGCTTTGTGGAAGGGCGCGATTACTTCTCGCGGCCCCAATTGATGAACAAGGTGCGCAGCGTCGGCCATGCCGATTTCAACCGTGAAAACGGGCTGCGCTTCTTTGGCCAGATGCTGCGCGAGGGTAAAATTCAACGCGGTGCCACCAACGGTCAATTCTCGGTCACAGACGATATCGGGTTCCGCCCTGCCAAGCGTGCCGCAGGCTAAGACCCAGACGGCAGCGCCGGTTGCGAAACCCAACCGCCACATGGCAAGAAGGCCCGACCAGAGTTTCCTCTGGTCGGGCCTTTCTCTTTGCGGCTTTGGCGCATTTTGCCTGGGGTAGACCCGGTTCAACGGGCCAGATGCCACAGGTCACTGACCTGCCTACTGGTCCGTCTCTTCAGGGTCTTCCTTGCCAACACCGCGAAAGACAAACTTGAACGGCAGGACCCAAAGCACCCCCAGCACCGCGTAGATAAGCAGTTCCAACAGGATCGGTGGGCGCTCGAACAGGCTGACAACATTGACGGCCACAATGATATAGAGCGGCATGCCAATCAACAGGATCACCAGCGCCCAACGGCGGCGCGCCTTGTAGCTGAGACCGGGTTTATCCGCCATCAGTCCGCAAAGGGGTCGGTCACCAGAATGGTGTCGTCCCGCTCCGGGCTGGTGGAGAGCAGCGCCACAGGGCATTCGATCAGCTCTTCGACGCGTTTCACATATTTGATCGCATTGGCGGGCAGTTCATTCCAACTGCGCGCGCCCTCGGTCGACTCGGACCAGCCCGGCATTTCCTCATAGATCGGGGTGCAGCGGGCCTGTTGATCGGCGGCAGTGGGCAGATAATCGAGCCGGGTCCCGTCCAGATCATAGCCCACGCAGATCTTCAGGGTTTCAAACCCGTCCAGCACGTCCAGCTTGGTCAGGGAGATCCCGGTGATACCCGAGGTGGCGCAGGTCTGGCGCACCAGGCAGGCATCAAACCAGCCACAGCGGCGCTGACGGCCCGTGGTGGTGCCAAATTCATGGCCACGTGTCCCCAGACGCTCACCATCGGCGTCAGGCTTGCCATTGGCATCCAGCAGTTCGGTCGGGAACGGGCCTTCACCTACGCGGGTGGTATAGGCTTTGACGATCCCAAGCACATAATCAATCGAGCCTGGACCGATGCCCACACCGGTGGCGGCCTGACCTGCGATCACATTTGACGAGGTGACAAAGGGATAGGTGCCAAAATCAATGTCCAGCAACGCGCCCTGGGCGCCTTCAAACAGAATCCGTTTGCCGGCTTTGCGCTTTTCATTCAGCACTTTCCACACAGGGGCGGCAAATTTCAGAATCGCAGGCGCAACCTCGCGCAGCTGGGCAATCAGCGCATCGCGGTCAACCGGCTCAAAGCCCAGACCTTTGCGCAGCGGATCATGGTGCTGCAAGGCGCGATCAACGCGGGCTTCCAAGGTGGCGTCATCGGCCAGATCGGCAACCCGGATGGCGCGACGGCCAACCTTGTCTTCATAGGCGGGGCCAATGCCGCGACCGGTGGTGCCGATCTTGGTGCCCTTGGAGGCCGCCTCTTCGCGGGCGCGGTCCAGCTCCCCGTGGATGGGCAGAATCAGTGGGGTATTTTCCGCAATCATCAGCGTTTCAGGGCTGATCTCGACGCCCTGCGCCTGCACGGTTTCGATTTCTTTCAGCAGGTGCCATGGGTCCAGCACCACACCATTGCCGATCACGCTCAGCTTGCCGCCGCGCACAACACCCGAGGGCAGCGCGTGCAGCTTGTAAACCTTGCTGTCGATCACCAGCGTATGGCCGGCGTTATGGCCGCCCTGGAAACGCGCGATCACATCTGCACGTTCGCTGAGCCAATCAACGATCTTGCCTTTTCCTTCATCACCCCATTGGGCGCCGACTACCACGACATTGGCCATCTCAGGTCCTTTGTATGCTGGTTTAAATGTATGCTGGTGGAAACCAGAGCCCCGTATAGCGATGCCGCGCCCGCGTGGAAACCACTAAAACGCCGCAGGCTAAATAGTAATGGCGCGCAGGCTGCGGCTCAGCGCGCCAACCGCACCGGATCGCCGTGCGGAGTATTCAGATAGGCCTCTTCCCAGTCACGGCGCACCAGCGCCACCTCTTGCGGGCTGGCACTGCCCTGGGCGGCCAGAATCGCCTCAAGGGTTTGCAGCCAGGCATTGAAGTAATCCGCGCCACCATCCAATTCGCGCGACAGGCCATTGCGGCGCAGCGTTGCCGAAAACGCCTCGACCCAATCGGCCCAGCTGAACCGCCCGGCTTCGTTCAGGGAAACAGTCAGCGCAAAAACCTGAGCATGCCAGGGTTCCAGAAAGGCGGGTTCCGGGGCGCTATGGCTGATACAGTCACTCATGTCCCGGCTGCCTCTGGATCAGGTTGCAGATAGCTTTGCCATAGATCCAGCACGACATCGTCATTGGGGTGTTCCGGATGCGCCCAGAGTTCACCGGCCTTGAAAGCGACCGCATAAAGCGGTTCTGGCATCTCTCCCAATCCATGGGCGTTGCTGTCAGGCAGCACATGCGCCCCATGCTGCAACAAAATTTCGCCGCAGGCCCCAGCCGCATAGTCGGGCAGACGGGTGTGGCCGCCATCCACCAGCGCGCTGCCACCGGGGTGGCGGGTCTTTACCCGGTCGCCGGGGCGATAGGCGGCGGCAATATCACTGTCGCGATTGGCGGGGCCGCCCTTGGCCAGAACTGCGGAAACGGCTTCCGCCTTGAGCGCCCTGGACGCCAGCACATGCGGCCCCGCATCCCCCTGCCCGCGCAGGTCTTCGCGGGTCAGGACGCCGTTTTCAACCAGCAGATCCGCCAACGCCGAGATCCATTTCTCGTAATAGGAAAACCGGGTGTAATCCTTGGGGGACAGCCGCTCGCGGGCGTGGCGTGACACATCAATGTTCCACTTGCCCAAAGAACCACAGGCCAGGGTCACCGCCAGGGCGCGGGCGTGCCAGTCATGTTCAAAGACAGGCGCATCCGCCGGATCAGGCACCACGGGGCCATCGCCGATTCGCCCGCCCATGTCGTGCAACCGGCTCATGCTGGTGCCTCGCCGTTGCTTTGGGGCGCCCCGACCAACGCCGTGCCGATCATGGAATCACGCGACACCAACGCCGCAAGCGCGGCCTCGTCCAAACCCGCTGTGCCTTGTGGGCGCATGGGCAGAACCAGATAGCGCACCTCTGCCGTCGAATCCCAAACCCGCACTGCAGTATCGGCAGGCAGTGTCACGCCAAAATCGGCCAGAACCCTGCGGGGTTCACGCACGGCGCGGGCGCGGTACGCATCAGATTTATACCAGCCGGGTGGAATTCCAAGCAGCGGCCATGGGTAACAGCTGCACAGGGTACAGACGACCATGTTGTGCTGGGCGGGGGTGTTTTCCACCACCACCATATGCTCCCCCTGACGGCCATAATAGCCCAGCTCGGCCAAGACCGGATCGGCATCGGCCAGCAGCGCCGCCTTGAAAGCCGGATCACTCCAGGCCCTGGCAACGACGCGGGCGCCGTTTTGCGGCCCGATCTTGTTTTGATAGGTATCAATGATTTCATCCAACGCAGCCGGTTCAATCAGCC
Source organism: Pseudophaeobacter sp. (assembly GCF_048267565.1). Classification (NCBI taxonomy): domain Bacteria; kingdom Pseudomonadati; phylum Pseudomonadota; class Alphaproteobacteria; order Rhodobacterales; family Roseobacteraceae; genus Pseudophaeobacter; species Pseudophaeobacter sp. The sequence continues at coordinate 65,713 of NZ_JBLWXG010000005.1, forward strand.
CCTTGCGTGTCAGAATCGTTTCAAGCGCCTTGACCCGCAAGGCAGGGTCAGACGGTAAAAGAGCGTGCGGGTGGTCAGAATGATCATGTGGCATAGGCCGAGAATGCCCCAGCCTTGCCGCCCACGTCCAGCCACTTTTTCCAGCTCTTCGCGCGGCTTGGCCCATGAAACAGACAATAATTTGACGGTTGTTTCAGCCGTTGCAGCCCTGGTCCCTGGCGTCTGGCCTGCCGCTCAGTGGCAACAAAGCAAACTGAGCCCTTGCCCCTGTCGCCATTCTTGCCTATCAACCGCCCGATAGTTTAGCCAACAGCCGCAGGAACCTATGGAAAACGTTGTTCTCATCATCCATCTTCTTTTGGCTCTTGGCCTGATTGCCGTGGTGCTTTTGCAGCGCTCTGAAGGCGGTGGCCTTGGCATGGGCGGTGGCGGAGGTGGCGGTGCCATGTCTGGTCGTTCAGCCGCAACCGCGCTGAGCAAAGTTACCTGGGTCCTGGCCGCGGCCTTTATTGCGACCTCAATCACCCTCACCATTCTGGCGGCACAGAAATCTGCTGGTTCTTCGGTTGCCGATGGCATCCAGATACAAAGCACAGAGGGTGGCGATGCAGCTGAAGCGCCGAGCGCGCCCCTGGGCAGCGATCTGCTGCCACCGGCCGAAGGCGACAATGCGCCGCTGGTTCCCAGCGCCGACTAAGCAACACGACATAAAATCTACAAGACCTAGAATTCTGGCCGGGAACCGTAACAGCATCTTGCGGTTCCCTTGCGCATTCTGCGCGAATCCTATACATGTATAGCCCCGTGGTGCAGCGGTTTTCTCACAACCGTCGGGCAGCTATATTCTGACTTCTCACGGGGGCAGCCGACACTCATGGCGCGTTTCATCTTTATCACTGGCGGTGTTGTTTCATCACTGGGCAAGGGTCTGGCATCCGCCGCTCTTGGTGCTCTTTTGCAAGCGCGCGGCTATTCAGTCCGCCTGCGCAAGCTGGATCCCTATCTTAACGTTGACCCCGGCACCATGAGCCCCTTTGAACACGGGGAGGTCTTTGTCACCGACGATGGCGCCGAGACCGATCTGGACCTTGGCCACTATGAGCGGTTCACCGGCGTGCCTGCGCGCAAGACCGACTCGATTTCGTCGGGGCGCGTCTACACCAATGTGCTGGAGAAAGAGCGGCGAGGCGATTACCTGGGCAAGACCATTCAGGTGATTCCCCATGTGACAAACGAGATCAAAGACTTCATCTCGATTGGCGAAGACGAGGTTGATTTCATGCTCTGTGAGATCGGCGGCACCGTCGGCGATATTGAAGGGCTGCCCTTCTTTGAAGCCATCCGCCAGTTCAGCCAGGACAAGCCGCGCGGCCAGTGCCTGTTCATGCACCTCACCCTGCTGCCCTACATCAAGGCAAGCGGCGAGCTGAAGACCAAGCCGACCCAGCACTCTGTCAAAGAACTGCGCTCGATTGGTCTGGCACCCGATATCCTGGTCTGCCGGTCTGAAGGGCCGATCCCCAAGAAAGAGCGCGAAAAGCTGGCGCTGTTCTGCAATGTACGTCCCGATTCGGTGATTGCGGCGCAGGATCTCAAATCCATCTACGAGGCCCCGCTCGCCTATCACCGTGAAGGTATGGATCAGGCGGTTCTGGATGCCTTTGGCATCTCACCGGCGCCAAAACCAAACCTTGCCCGCTGGGAAGATGTGGCCGACCGCATCTACAACCCCGAAGGCGAAGTGCGGGTGGCCATTGTTGGCAAATACACCCAGCTTGAAGATGCCTATAAATCCATCGCCGAGGCGCTGACCCATGGTGGCATGTCCAACCGGGTAAAGGTCAAGATCGAATGGGTCGATGCCGAACTCTTTGACCGTGAAGATGCCACCCCACATCTGCAGGGGTTCCATGCGATCCTGGTGCCTGGCGGCTTTGGCGAACGCGGCACCGAAGGCAAGATCAAGGCGGCCCAATATGCCCGTGAACACAAGGTCCCCTACCTTGGCATTTGCCTTGGCATGCAGATGGCGGTGATCGAAGCCGCCCGCAATGTCGCAGGTATCAGCGAAGCCGGTTCCGAAGAATTTGACCATGAATCCGGTGAAAAGCGTTTTGAACCCGTAGTCTACCACCTGAAAGAATGGGTGCAGGGCAATCACCGGGTCCAGCGCAAGGCGGATGACGACAAGGGCGGCACCATGCGCCTGGGCGCCTATGACGCCACCCTCAGCGAAGGGTCCAATGTCGCCAATGTCTATGGCAGCAGCCATATCGAAGAGCGCCACCGCCACCGCTATGAGGTGGACATCAAATACAAAGAAAAACTTGAGGCCTGCGGTCTGAATTTTTCCGGCATGTCGCCCGATGGCCGCCTGCCCGAGATCGTGGAATGGAGCGACCATCCCTGGTTTATCGGCGTTCAGTTCCACCCCGAGCTGAAATCCAAACCCTTTGCGCCGCACCCCCTGTTTGACGGCTTCGTGCGCGCCGCCAAAGAGGCCTCGCGCCTGGTGTGATCCAGCCCCGGATTTCTGAAATCTATCTCATGCGGGTCCCCAGTTTGGGGGCCCGTTTCTTGTGCGGGACCGGACAATACGCCAAGCAGTGCCGCCATGGGCAGAAATCCCCACTCCGTTAGCGCAAGCGGCGACAGCACAACTTGTTTCCTGTGACAGGCGCGCTATAGACAGGGCCAGATATAGAAACGTTTTTTTCGCGGAGAGACAGGATCATGGCGCAAGAGATTCACCAGGAACAGTTTGACCGTATCGCCAATGGCGTCGGCTTTATTGCCGCGCTGGATCAATCCGGCGGCTCCACTCCAAAGGCACTAGCCCTTTATGGTGTGACAGAAGACGCCTATGCCAATGATGACGAAATGTTTGGCGAAATCCAGAAGATGCGTGCCCGTATCATCTGCGCGCCGGATTTCAGCTCTGGCAAGGTTCTTGGCGCGATCCTGTTTGAAAAGACAATGGACAATGCCATCGACGGGATCCCTGTCCCGACATATCTGTGGGAAAAATGCGGCGTTGTGCCCTTTCTCAAAGTCGACAAGGGCCTGGCAGATGAAGCGGACGGCGTACAGTTGATGAAGCCAATGCCGGACCTGGACGCGCTGCTGTCGCGCGCCGTTGACAAGGGCATCTTTGGCACAAAAATGCGTTCGGTGGTGAAAGAGGCAAACCCTCTGGGCATCAAGAATGTTGTCGCGCAGCAGTTTGAAGTTGGTAAACAAATCGCAGCCGCAGGGCTGGTGCCGATCATCGAACCCGAGGTCGATATCAACTCCCCCACCAAGGGCGAGGCCGAAATTTTCCTAAAGGCCGAAATCAAGGATCAGCTGGACGCCCTGCCCGAAGGCACCAAGGTTTCGCTGAAACTGACCATCCCGAATGAGGCCGGTATCTATGATTCGCTGGCAGATCACCCCGCCGTGGTGCGCGTTGTTGCGCTGTCTGGCGGCTACAGCACCGATGAAGCCTGCGCCCGACTGGCCCAGAACAAAAAGATGATCGCCTCTTTTAGCCGCGCCCTGACCGAGGGCCTGAATGTCGCCATGTCCGATGACGAGTATAATCAGGCGCTTGGCTCCAATATCGACAAGATCTATCAGGCCTCGCTCTAACATCCAGGCTTATTGAACCGTTGTGAAAGGCCGTCCCGATGGGCGGCCTTTTGCAATGGCGGGCACGACCACAGGATCAATCGACCAAGGCCAGAACCACCTGCAGGCCAGAACCACCCGCGAAGCGCCCGGCCTGCAAACAAAAAAGGGGCGGTGCCAGCTCACCGGCACCGCCCCTGCTTCTGCAACCCCGTTTCCGGGTGAGAAGTCTCAACAGTCTGGGAGGGACGACTGTACCCCCGATATAGGCCGCGGCCGGACTATTTAAAGACCGGAGCGCGTTTTTGCATCTGGGCTGCAATCATTTCCATTTGCTCGGGCTTGCCGATCAACTGCACCTGTTCGGCGCTTTCGCGTAGCAGGACTTCGGCTTGCGAAGCCCCGGATTCGGCATAGTCGATCATCCGCTTGGCCGCGCGCATGGCATTTGGCCCCTTGCTGGCGATGTCTTGCGCCATTGCCTGCGCTGCCGTCAGCGGGTCATCACAGACCGAGGTCACCAGCCCCCAGGTTTCAGCCTGGGCGGCGGTGATCGGGCTGGCCGTGTAGGTCAGCTGGCGCAACACATCCGAGCGCAGCAACTTTGGCAAGAGCACCATACCCCCCATATCGGGAATAAGACCCCACTTCATCTCCATCACAGCCAGTTTGGTATCGGGGGCGGCAATGCGGATATCGGCACCCAGCGCCAATTGCAGGCCACCGCCATAGGTTGCCCCCTGCAGTGCCGCGATAACCGGGATCTCCAGCCGACGCCAGATCATGGCAACCTCTTGCATGTCATTTGCGTCGTGATGGCTGCGCTCCATCAGCCAGTCCTCGGGGGGGGTGTTGCCCATCGCCATAAAGCTCATGAGATCAAGCCCGGCGCAAAAGCTCTTGCCCGCTCCGGACAGCACCACCACGCGCGCATCAGAGGCGGCGACCTCGGCTCCCGCCGCCAGGATCGCCTTGACCATGGCATCATCCAGGGCGTTCATCTTGTCGCCGCGCGTCAAAGTGACATGGGCGATATGGTCTTTGATTTCTAGGTTAACCCGCGCCATTGCGGCCCCTCCCCTGCGTTATCTATGTTGCTTGCGGCAGAGTGCCCTGTTGGCGCGGCCCATACCAGCATAACGCCGGGGCACAGCAGGAAGCCCCCGGCGTTACCGATATTTTCAACAGCGGCCCAAGCCTGGCCTTGCCTATTGCATAGGCGGCAAATCGCGCGCCGCGCCACGACCAAAGCCTGGCCCATCCAGGGACATGACATAAAACTGATCCCCCGCTACCAGGGCGCTGGTGGTCACCCCCAGCAGGCCGTCTGGATCCTGCAGATTTCGCAAAATATTTCCCTCTTCGTCGAACTGGATAACCATGCCCCGATGCACCGGCGCCGGGCGCACCTTTGGCCCCAGACGCCAGATCACGCTGCGTAAAAACGGATAGGGCATCAGCACCTCCGAGGGCAGGCGTGGGCTGGCAAAGGCCAGCCAGAAGGTGCCATCGCCCTGGGCCTCCAGATTGTCGGGATAGCCAGGCAGATTGCCCAAAAACAACTCTTGCTCGCCTGCCTTGTCGCCTGTCAGCCACAATTTATGCACCTGCGCCCGACCGGTTTCGTTGATCAACAGGAAATCCTCGGCCTGCGACAGGGCGATGCCATTGGTATAGACAAAGCCGCTGGCGATTTTTTCGACTGTCCCATCCGGCAGGCGCCGCGCCACATAGCCGCTGTCGCTCTGCTCCCAGACGGTCATCACCGAGGTGGGTTTGGTGCCACCCAGAGTTTCAGGATCAAAACGATCCGACGAATTGGAAAAATAGATCGTCCCGTCGCGCGCAATATCCAGCTGGTTGGCATAAATCAGCGGCGCGCCTTCAACCTCGCTCACCAAGGTTTCCAGTTGTCCCGGTCCGCTCCAACGCAGGATGCCGCGAAAACTGTCCGCGATATACAGAGCGCCATCCGGCCCCGCCTTCAGGCCCAAGGGACGACCGCCCAGATCTTCGATCTTTTCCGGTGTGGCACCATCAATACGGTACAGCCCACCTGCCAGATCGGTGGTATAGATCTTGCCATCCGGCATCACCGCCAGATCCTCGGGGCCGATTGCCCCATCGGGCAGCGACACCAGATCCAACCCGGCCAGGGCATCATTGGCTTCAAACTCGCCGGTAAAGCCCGGCGCCTTCAACGGGCGATAAACTTCTGGTGTCAGCGGGACTGGCCAAAATGACAAATAGCCCAAGCCCACACAGAGCAACAGCAACAGAATTCGTTTCATTCCAAATCTCCCAAGGTTTTGCGCAGTCTGCTCTGGGTTGCGACATCAGGCAAGCCTTGCCGCGGGCTGAGATTCTGGGCTATCTGCTGGGCATGAAAACGCCACGCTACACCCCGCTTGCCCTATCCCTGCCCTCGACCGTGCCTTTTGTTGGTCCCGAAACCCAAGAACGCGCACGTGGCAAGCCCTTTGCCGCCCGTTTGGGTGCCAATGAAAACATCTTTGGCCCATCGCCGCTGGCGATCGAGGCCATGCAGCGCGCTGCGGAAGAGATCTGGAAATATGGCGATGCGCAAAGCCATGATCTGGTCCAGGCTCTGGCGGCGCATCATGGCATCCCTGCGCAAAACATTCTGGTCGGAGAAGGCATTGACGGGTTGCTGGGCTATCTGGTGCGGCTGCTGATTGGCCCCGGCGACACGGTGGTGACATCGCAGGGGGCCTATCCAACCTTCAATTACCATGTGGCGGGTTTTGGTGGCACCCTGCATATGGTGCCCTACAAGAACGATCACGAGGATATTCAGGCCCTGTTTGCAAAGGCTGCGGAAGTGGACGCAAAGCTGGTGTATCTTGCCAATCCCGACAATCCGATGGGTAGCCATCACAGCGGGGCCGACATCGTTGCCGCGCTGCAGGACCTGCCCGAAGGCTGCCTGCTGTTGCTGGACGAGGCCTATGTCGAATGCGCCCCGGAAGGTACCGCCGCGCCGGTGGACATCAATGATCCCCGCGTCATCCGCATGCGCACCTTCTCCAAGGCCTATGGCATGGCGGGCGCGCGGGTCGGCTATGCCCTTGCGCAGGCTGATCTGATCCGGGCCTTCAATAAGGTGCGCAATCATTTTGGCATGAACCGCACCGCCCAGGCTGGTGCTCTGGCGGCTCTGCTGGATCAGGACTGGCTATCGCACGTGCAACGGGAAATCGCCGCAGCACGCAGCCACATTGCTGATATCGCCGCAGAAAATGGGCTGACCGCCCTGCCCTCGGCAACCAATTTTGTCGCCGTTGACTGCGGCAGCGACGGAGCCTTTGCCAAGGCCGTGCTTGAGGCGCTGCTTGCCCAGGATGTCTTTGTGCGGATGCCATTTGCTGCGCCACAGGACCGTTGCATCCGCGTCAGCTGCGGCCCCGAAGAGGACCTTGCCCTTTTTGCGGCAGCGCTACCCATTGCCTTGACGTCAGCGCGGACGCAGATGGCTGCATCAACCTAAGCATCGTAATAAAACACATATGGTACCGATGCGCTGTGGTGTTTTTACCTGGTTTTCATTCCCTGCGCGCTACCCTTCCTGGCAGAGATGTCCCAGGAGGATCCCGCATGTCCCATGACAAAGGCAACAATCACCTGCATGGGCTGCGCCAGCAGCCGGTGGCCTCGCTTGATCTGTTTGCCAACGCGCTGTCGTTTATCGGCCTTAATCTGATCTGGCTCTTCTTAGCCATCTGGATGCTGTTTGGCCTGGTGCCAGTGCTGTTCTTCGCCCTGCTGCTGAACCATATGATCAACCGGCTGGAAGACCGCATCGCGCAGGAACAGTCCTAGCCCCCCGCAAGGCCTGTCCCTGCGAGGGGCACTGATTACGCAGGCCGTGCCAGAACCGTAGCGGCGGCGGCAAGCGCGCCCTGCCCATGCGGAATATGCAGCGCCTTGAGCCCGGTTTCGATACCGCCCAAAAGCCCCATGATCATGTGACCGTTCACATACCCCATATGACCCAGACGGAAATGGCCATGCCACTCGGGGCTGCCCGCAGGTGCAAGCCCCAGCCCGATGCCAAGCGTCAGGCCAAGGTTCTCTTCCAGCCACTGCCGCAGGTTGCTAGCACTGGGCGCGGGCAGATGCAGCGCCGTCACAGCATGCGAGCGCAGCGCCCGGTCAACAACATTCAACCGCAGCCCCTGCATAGGGTCGTCGATCGCCCCCCAGCTTTCGCACGCGGCCCAGATGGCTTCGGCCAGACGGGCATGGCGGGCCCAGACCTGCTCCAGGCCTTCCTGCTGAACAAGATCCAGTGCCGCCCGCAGACCATATAGATGATGTGTCGGCGCGGTGCCGCCAAAATACTGATAGAATTCAGCCGGATTGGCGCGCGGCGTCCAGTCCCAATACCGGCTGACACGCGACAGTTTTGCCCGCGCCGCTGCTGCCTTGTCATTGAAGAAAACAAAGCTCATCCCAGCCGGCGTCATCAACCCCTTTTGGCAGGCCGACACCATGACATCGACGCCCCAGGCATCCATTTCGAACCGATCACAGCCCAGCGAGGCAATGCAATCAGCCATCAATAGCGCCGGATGCTGCGCCGCGTCCATTACTGCGCGCAGGCCCGCGACGTCATTACGGATCGAACTGGAGGTATCGACGTGAACACCCAAAACCGCCTTGATCTGATGGCCGGGATCGGCGCGCAGACGCGCTGCCACCTGTTCAAGATCCCAGGGGGCGGCGGTGCCAAAATCAAGGATCTCGATCTCGATTCCCAGGGCCGCGGCCATTTCCGACCAACCAATAGCGAACCGACCCGAGGCCGGCACCAGAACCTTGTCACCGGGTTGCAGGGTATTGGTCAGCGCCGCTTCCCAGGCACCATGGCCGTTGGCAATATAGATTGCGACAAAATGTTCTGTCCGCGCCAGCGCCTTCAGATCGGGGATCAGGCTATCGGTCAGGCTTAGCAATTCGCCGGCATAGATATTGGGCGAGGGCCGATGCATCGCCTGAAGGACCGCATCCGGGATGACAGAGGGACCAGGAATGGCAAGATAGGGCCGACCGGCTGATAGGTTTGTTGTGGTGCTCATCTGCACTCCCTCGCAGGGGCCGGGATGCCATGACGGTGTCCCGGCCAGATTATCGCTGGCGCAACCCTAGCCTGCACCCGGCTGAGGTCAATTGCCGAAACGCCCGGCGCAGGGCCTTTGCGCCTGCCGCGACATTGCCCCTTTGCCCCATCCAGCAAGGGCCACTGCCCCACCGCTGCAAGGTAGAACGCTTGCACCTGAGCCATGAGCTGCTTAAATGGCGCCAGCAAGTAACTAGAAAGCGCAAAATGACAGTTCAATTCCGCCGTTATTGCAATCAGGTCTGCCCCTCATGAAAACTGAATACACTTCCTCGCGCGAGCTGCTTGGCTGGCTTTGGCGTGGCTATCTGCGGCACTACATGGGGCTCTTGTCGATAGCCGTGGTCTTTATGCTGCTTGAAGGTGCCACCATGGGCGCGCTCGGCTACATGATGCAGCCGATGTTCGACCTGATCTTTGTCGCCGGCAACACCAATGCCCTGTATTGGGTCAGCCTTGCCTTTCTTGCCATTTTCACCCTGCGTGGCATCTCCAGCGTCACCCAAAAGGTACTGCTGAGCAAAGTCTCACAGACATCTGCGGCGCATCTGCGCAAGGATATGCTGGCCCGGCTGATCCGGCAGGACCCGTCATTTCACCAAGTCCATGCCCCCGGCCTGCTGCTTCAACGGGTGCAAAGCGACGTTGGTGCCATCAATGCCGTCTGGCAGGCGATGATCACCGGTGCAGGGCGCGACACTGTTGCGCTGATCGCGGTGCTAAGCGTCGCCATCAGCATCGACTGGCGCTGGACCGCAATTCTGCTTATCGGGGTGCCGCTGATGTTGCTGCCAATTTCCCTGTTGCAGAAATTTGTGCGCCGCCAAGCCTCTACGGCGCGTGATCTCGGTGCCAGCCTGGCCACCCGCCTGGATGAAATCTTTCACGGCATCGTGCCGATCAAACTGAACAAGCTGGAAGACTATCAGGTTGGCCGGTTCACCAAGAGCACAGAAAGCTTTGTGAACGCCGAGGTCAAATCTGCCTTTGGGACCTCGGCCATTTCCGGCATGACCGATATCATGGCCGGGGTCGGTTTCATGTCGGTGCTGCTCTATGGCGGGTCCGAAATTATTGCGGGCGACAAAACCGTCGGCCAGTTCATGAGCTTCTTTACCTCGATCGGCCTGTCCTTTGAGCCCATGCGCCGATTGGCGAATATTGCCGGCATCTGGCAGGCAGCCGCCGCCGCACTAGAGCGCATCAAGGCGCTGATGGATGCGCCGATCCTGTTGACCTCGCCTAAAAATCCAGTCGCCCCCCCCAAGGGCCTGCCTTCCATCAGCCTGAAAAACGTGGATCTCAACTATGGTGAGGCCGAAATCCTGCATAGCCTCAACCTAGAGGCCGAGGCTGGGAAGACCACTGCGCTGGTTGGTGCCTCGGGGGCCGGTAAATCCACCATCTTCAATCTGCTGACCCGAATGGTTGATCCACAGTCCGGCGCGGTCCAGGTTGGCGGGATCGGCGTCGCCGATCTGTCGACCGACGATCTGCGCGGGCTGTTTTCAGTTGTCACCCAAGAGGGGCTGCTGTTCGACGAAACCCTGCTCGAAAATATCATACTGGGGCGCGAAGACGTCAGCGAGGAAGAGTTGCAAAAGGCGCTCAAGGATTCGCATGTCTCTGATTTCCTGGGAAAACTGCCAAACGGGCTCCAGACCCTGGTGGGGCCGCGCGGTTCTGCGCTTTCGGGTGGTCAGCGTCAGCGGGTGGTTATTGCCCGCGCCCTGCTGCGCAATACACCGGTGCTGTTGCTGGACGAGGCGACCTCGGCCTTGGATGCGCAGTCTGAAAAGGTGGTACAGCAGGCACTGGATCGCCTGGCAGGTGGGCGCACCACGCTGGTGATCGCACATCGCCTGTCGACCGTACGCAACGCCGACAAGATCATCGTGATGGACCGCGGCAAGGTTGTCGACCAAGGCACCCACGAAGAGCTGCTGGAGCGCGGTGGCATCTATGCCGATCTCTACCGCTTGCAATTTCAGGACGGCAAGACCTTGCTGGACCGCCAAGGCATGGCTGCACAATTGTCAGAGGCCAAGCCACAGGATCCAGAAGAACAATCCGGCTGGCTTCGCCGGGTTGTGGGCCGCCTGCTCGGCTAACCCATTCCGGCTGTCGCCGAAGACATACCCGGATCAGACCGAGTGAAAACAACGATCCTCTGGCGCGGGCTATTTCTGATAGCCCCGCGCCAGGGTTGCAGGATCAGCCCCCAGGGCGTAGCGCAACAAGGTCCACAGATTGGCCGCCCCGCGCCGCAGCCAGCCTTCTTCTTGATACCGCGCAGCACTGGTGTACGCCAAGACCTGCAAGGGTTTGAACCTCCCCAGATGCGCCCTTACACGGCGCGCCAGGGCGACATCCTCCATCAGCGGCTGATCCGGGTATTCACCAGCCGCAAGATAGGCTGCACGCGGGATCAGCAGCCCTTGATCGCCATAGGGTAAGGCAAACAGCCGCGCCCGCAGATTGGCCCAGCCCGCCACCACAACGGGCCAAAAGCCCCTAGCGCGAAACCGCAACTGGAAATAGGCGGGGGCCTGTTCCCCGGCCTGCAGATGCTGCGCCACAACTGCGGCCCAACCGGGGGCCAGTTCAGTATCGGCATGCAGCACCAAGAGCCAATCCCCACGGGCCTGCGCACAGCCGCGCCGCAACTGCCCCCCGCGCGAGGCAGCCCCCGACACCAGCTGCGCCCCGGCCTCATCGGCCAACTGCGCTGTGGCATCATCAGACCCGCCATCGCTGATCACCAGCTCGCGGATCAACCCCTCGCCCAGACCTTCCATCAGCGCACCCAGGCACCCCGGCAGGGCCTGCGCCGCATTCAAGGTTGGTATCACAACAGTAATTGGCGCCGTCATGGGATTTTCCTATTCAATTCAGGTCTTATTTCTATATCACTGGTCCCGGACTTGGCCACGCCCCAGTTGGCGGGCCAGCCATCCCATGATCGTATCACCGCGCCACCCAAATGGGTGGACCCATCAGGAGACCACGCCATGCACGCGCGCAAGATCCTTCGCCTGTCGGGCCCCGATACCCGAGACTTTCTGCAGGGGCTGATCACCAATGATATCAACAAGATCGATCAGGGCCTGACCTATGCCGCCCTGCTGACGCCTCAGGGTAAATACCTCGCGGATTTCTTTCTTGCCGCTGACGGCGACGCCGTGCTGCTGGATGCCGACGCCGAACAGGCCGAGGCGCTGATGAAGCGGCTGACCATGTACCGGCTGCGGGCCAAGGTCGACATTGCCCTTACCGACCTTGGCGTCACACGCGGTACAGGCCCCGCCCCCGACGGCGCACTGGCCGATCCGCGCCACCCGTCGCTAGGCTGGCGGCTGATTGGCGCTGAAACCGGCGAGGACGATAGCGACTGGACCGGGCTGCATGTGGCCCATTGCATTCCGCAAAGCGGCATTGAGCTGGGGCAGGACAGCTATATCCTGGAAGCCGGCTTTGAGGCGCTGAACGGCGTTGATTTTCGCAAGGGCTGTTATGTCGGCCAAGAAATCACCGCCCGCATGAAGCACAAGACCGAGCTGCGAAAAGGCCTGCGCCGGGTAAATATCACCGGCACCGCACCCGTAGGCAGTGCCATCACCGCCGCTGGCAAACCTGTTGGCACCCTGTACAGCCAGGCGCATGGCCAGGCCATCGCCTATCTCCGCTTTGACCGTGCCAAGGGCGATATGCAGGCCGAGACCGCCCAGCTCCACTGGACGCCCTGACACGCGCCTTCTTATGTCACAAATCAATTTTTCGGAGACAATATGCGACATTTCCTTCCCCTTGCCCTTTCGGTGCTCCCTGCACTGACGGCGCTGCCTGCCCAGGCACAGAACCAATATTGGGAATTTGGCGACTGGCGCGTCTCGCTCACAGTGCAGGAAACCACCGAACACGTCAGCCGCACCTGCCGGGCCTCCACTGGCGGCGATGGGCTGCCCGTGCTCAGCCTTACGGTGCATGACCTGGATGCAGGCCCGCCCACCGACTACCCCGCCCCAACCCTAGAAGAAAGCGCCCCGCGCGGCCATGGGACCCAGGTGCAAAACGGTCAGGCGCTGGGGTTTGTCTTTGATAAGCAGGCCGCCTTTTATGGCATTGCGGATGGCTACTATGACGCCGATGGCTTTGCCCAGGCGCGGGTATCGCCACGTTGGCAGGATAGTCTAAACATGCTGCGCTGGATGAAGGCCGGGCAGAACATCGATATCCGTACGGTGCAGCCCTATGGTGCCGGTGAACCCGTGCTGCAGGTCTCGCTGGCGGGCTTTACTGCGGCCTATGGCAAGATGATGGATGAATGCGGCTTCAGCATCGAACTCGTCGATCAGATGAACTGACACAAAACAGACAGAACCCCCGCCGCCAGGATCTGGCAGCGGGGGCTAGAAGAAATCTAAACTGGCAGAACCGCCAATATCAGGCGCGTTCCGCGTATTCCATGGTTTCGGTATTGACCACGATCATTTCGTCCTGACCGACAAAGGGCGGCACCATGACCTTGACGCCATTTTCCAGGATGGCAGGCTTAAAGGAATTGGCAGCAGTCTGCCCCTTTACCACCGGCTCTGTCTCGACAATCTTGCAGGTCACTTTCTGCGGCAGGGTCGCGTTCAGGGCTTCCTCTTCGTAGAATTCCATCACGATGGTCATGCCATCCTGCAAGAAGGGGCGGCGATCGCCCAGCAGTTCGGCAGACAATTCGATTTGTTCGTATGTTTCGGCATCCATGAACACCAGCATGCCGTCGCTTTCATAGAGAAACTGCTGGTCTTTTTGCTCCAGCCGCACGCGCTCGACCTTGTCGGCACTGCGGAAACGTTCGTTCAGCTTTGAGCCATTGCGCAGGTTGCGCAGCTCTACCTGGGCAAAGGCGCCTCCTTTGCCAGGCTTCACGTGATCGACCTTGACTGCGGCCCACAGACCGTTGTTGTGCTCCAGAACATTGCCGGGGCGGATCTCGTTACCATTGATCTTGGGCATCTGAAAAATCCATCTGGGAAGGTTGATGATATCTTAAGAGACCCTATATCTGGCGTGGTCATCGCTGGCAAGACAACGATATCTCGTAGGTAAAGCACTAAAGCCATGCAAATTTTGCATGAAAGCTATGCACACACGGGCTATCCGAATCGTCATAGTTCCGTCATAAGGAACGCCACGCCGCGAATTGCAATAGCAAGAACAATAAAGGAAACGGGATGCGAGATTTCGTTGACGGCACCGCGTACAACAATGAACAGGGCAACCGAGCACGCAAGCTCTTTGCCGCTGTTGTTTTGGCCGCGCTGGATGACGCCATTGCCGATGATAAAAAATATGGCAACGGCCCTGAACAAATTGCCCGCTGGGCACGCTCACGCGATGGGCGCGAAGTCCTCAGCTGTGCTGGCATTGACCCGAACGAACGGGTTGTCGGCGGGTTGATGGATTTTGTCGGACGTGGGGTTCGGACCTCCGTTGCCCTGTCGCGCGAAGAAAGCGAACGGCGCAATGCAGCCCAGGCAGAAGCTGCCTGAAGCTAAACTTGGCCATGGCCCAGAAGGGCCGGGACAGACCAACGATCTATAGAAAGACGCGTCCTGGGGGGCGCGTTTTTCTTTTGTGCACTACCCTTTGCAGCGCCTCTCCCCGCGCCCAGGCCCAGGGCAGCTGTCGCGCAGGTGCCACTTTGGGGCGTAAATTTCCGCCCCCCACCCCGCCAATGCGCTAGCCTGATCAAAAAGGGCTTTTCCTCTGTCGCCCAATCGGCAATCACAGGTCAAACCACAGCACAGGCAGGAGAACCCCAATGGTGGCACGCGCACTCATGATTCAGGGCACCGGCAGCAATGTTGGCAAATCCATGCTTGTGGCGGGTCTTGCCCGCGCTTTTCATCGGCGCGGCCTGAAGGTGGCACCTTTCAAGGCGCAGAACATGTCCAACAATGCCGCCGTCACCCCAGAAGGCGGAGAAATCGGCCGGGCCCAGGCGCTGCAGGCGCGGGCTGCAGGGCGCGCACCACATGTGGATATGAACCCGGTGCTGCTGAAACCCGAAACGGATACCGGCGCCCAGGTGATCGTTCAGGGCAAGCGGCGCGGCAGTCAGGCTGCGGGCTCTTTCATGCGCGACAAGACCGGCCTGATGGAGGCGGCCCTGGACAGCTATCACCGGCTGGCCAAGGGGGTTGATCTGGTGCTGATCGAGGGCGCTGGATCGCCTGCGGAAACCAATCTGCGCCGGGGCGACATTGCCAATATGGGATTTGCCTGCGCGGTGCAGGCGCCGGTGGTGCTGGTCGGGGATATCCACCGTGGCGGAGTAATTGCCCAGATCGTCGGCACCCAGGCGGTGCTGGACCAGCAGGACCGCGACCGCATTGTTGGCTTTGCCGTAAATCGCTTTCGCGGCGATATCAGCCTGTTTGACGCCGGGCGCGATGACATCGCCCGACGTACCGGCTGGCCATCACTGGGGGTGGTGCCTTGGTTCTGGGAGGCCTGGAAACTGCCCGCCGAAGACATGATGGATATCGTCTCGACCAAGGGCGGCGCCTGCAAGGTCGTCGTGCCCCAGCTGGAACGGATGGCAAACTTTGATGATCTCGATCCGCTGGCGGTAGAGCCAGAAGTGACGGTTGAAATTGTCCCCGCGGGCAAAGCGCTGCCGGGGGATGCGGATCTGGTGCTGATACCGGGCAGCAAATCCACCATCGCCGATCTGGCCTATCTACGCGCCCAGGGTTGGGACATCGACATTCTGGCCCATCACCGGCGCGGCGGCCATGTGCTCGGGCTCTGTGGTGGCTATCAGATGCTGGGCCAGACCATCGACGATCCGCATGGGGTCGAGGGGCGGCCAGACAAGGTTGCCGGGCTGGGGCTGCTGGATGTGCATACGGTGATGGCCGAGAGCAAACGCGTCACCCTGACCGAGGCCGAAAGCCTGGGCGGTGGCCTGTTTGAGGCCGGGCTGCCAGTCAGCGGCTATGAAATTCACATGGGGCGCACCACCGGCGCCGACTGCGCCCGCGCCTGGCTTCAGGTCGGCGACCGACGCGAGGGCGCCGCCTCACCCGATGGGCGGGTACTGGGGTCATATCTACATGGGTTGTTCAGCTCTGATCGCTTTCGCGGCCAGTATCTGGCCGGACTGGGCCACAGCAGCCAGACCCCCTATGACGAAGGCGTTGAAACCACGCTTGACGCGCTGGCCAACCATCTGGAGCAGCATATGGATCTGGACCAACTGCTGGCCTTGGCAACAGAGATCCCGTCACCGGATCCCACCCCAAATCTGACAGTATAGCCCCCACGAGGCACCAAATACGGGCACAGATGGGTGCTGCGACCTAACAGCCATCGACATGGAATCTAGCGGATTTGGCAGGCGGGGGCGACATGCCGATAGCATACGGAGGCCTATAGGCTTTGATTTCGCATGTCTTAAATGCGCTAGATCAGATCCTGCGCCGCGAGGGCACGTTGGATTTCGCGGCGTACCAATTTGCGCACATTGCGGGTAATCCGCTCGCCGAGCGCCCCCTGCAGCTCGCTTCGGACAATTTCTGCCACCATTTCGCGCAGGCTGTCTTCGTCCAGGTAGCGATCATCCCCGGCACCCTGCTCCAACAGGTCCAGAGTTTCGCGGGTCACCGCGTCCTGCACCAGATCTGCCGCATCCAGAGGCTCTTGCTCAGCCGGTTCATCTGCAATTGATGCAGGCGCGGTCTCGGCTGCGTCCTCTGCAGGCGCGACAATGTCGTCCTGCCATTCCAGCGTTTCGATATTGGTGCCGGCATAGGGATCCCTGGAATCGCCATCAGGCTCCCACTGGTCCTGCGCCCGCGCCACCTTGGCCTCAAGCTCGGCAATCTTTTGCACCACAGCCGAAACCCGTTCGCTGCCATCCAGCTCCGGCGTCAGTTGCACCTCTGAAGGTTGGCGCGCAGCATCCGGGCTGGCAGGCGCATCCGCGCCGTGCAGAGTCTCTTGCGGGGCGGCAAAGGGATCTGCTGCACCAAACAGAGTTGCCCCCGGCTCCTGCCAGGGGGCAGTGTCATCCGGGGTTTCCATCTCGGCATCGGCGACCACGGTCTCTGGCGGTTCTGCCTCTGAAGTCGCTGCCTGCGCCGCCTCGGCAATCTCCGCTGTCAGTCCTGGCAGCGGACCATCCTTGACGTCCCTATTGGTCTGAAAACTCAACACCTCGGCTGGATCAAGCTCCGGCTGTGCATCCAGTACGATAGCCGCTTCATCTTGCAGGGGGGGAACTGCGTCCTGTTCTGCGGCAGCGGGGGCGTCTTCCGGTGCGCTCTCGGCCACCCGCAAAGCAGGCGTCAGAACCAACCGCGACTTTGGCGTTGCCGCCGCGCTCGCAGGTGGGGCCACGCGCCCATCTTCGCTCACCAAACGGCGGATAGAGGAGAGCACATCTTCGATTTCAGCCTGCGTTACAGGATCGGACATAGTATTTAAACCACTCTAGCCTTTACGCGAGTGTAGCTGCCCCGCTGCACACGCACAACATTTCTGCTGCCTTTTAGTTTTTTCCCAGGGCCCGCAGCACACGATCCAGATCGCGGCTTTGTTGGCTGACCTGGGCTGGCGCACTTTTGACCAGGTTATAATACAGCGTTGGGTCGTAGATTTCGACAGCCAGGCCAAGGTGTTCAGCCGTCAAAAGCCCCTGCGCCTGCAACAGGGCATAGGCAGCGGTCGCCTGGTTGGCCCGCGACTGTACCCGCGAGGTCAGCGCATTCAGCAAATCCTGTTCCGCCTGCAACACATCCAGCGTGGTACGCGCACCCAGGGTGGCCTCTTCGCGAATCCCGTCAAAGGCGACCTGCGCCGCCCGCACACTTTCGTTAGAGGACACAAGGCTGGCCGAGGCGGCCTCAAGCGTGACATAGGCCGCTGCGACATCCTGGGTCACGGCCCGCTGTACGGTGATCAACTGGCCGCGCGCCGCATCGCCAGAGGCCATGCTGGAACGCAGGGCCGAAGCCAGCGCACCGCCGGCATAGATTGGCTGGGTCAAGGTGATGCTGGCACCAGATGTATCAGAGTCAGCCGTCGAGGAAAGCCCGAGGGTGGTGCTGACATCCGCACTAAACCTGACGTTTGGGCCAAGCCCCTTGCGCGCGGCTTCAACACTATAATCAGCTGCCTTAACCGAATGCTGCTGCGCCAGAAGGCTGGGGTGATTGCGGTTGGCGATGGCTTCGGCAGAGGACAAAGAGGCCACCCGCTTAGGCAAAGGGGGCGCGCCGGCAACAGTCCCGATGGGGTTGCCAACCGCCTCAACATAGGAGGCTTTGGCTTCCAGCAGATTACCACGGCTTTCAATCAGATTGGCCTGGGCCGAAGCAAGGCGGCTCTGCGCCAAGGCAACATCGGTGCGGGTGACTTCGCCAACTTCAAAGCGATCCTGCGAGGCCTTCAGCTCTTCTTGCAGCAAACGCAGGTTGTTGCCCTGAAGCCGCACGATTTCATTTTGCAGCAACACGTTCACATAGGCCTGCACCGCATTGAACAGCACCTGTTGTTCAATGTTGATCAGACTTTGCCGAGTGGCCAGAACAGTTTGCTGCGCAGCCAACTGTCGAAGGCGCGTCGCGCCGCCATCAAACAACAGCAGGCTCAAGTTCAGTCCCGTGCTCAGCTCATCGTTCGTAATGTCGCGGGCTGAAAGCCCCGTATCGCTGTTTCGGTGACTGGCAGTGATCGTCCAGTTGATAATCGGGCGCAGCCCGGCAACGGCGGCAGCGACGTTTTCGTCCTGCACCCGCAGCAAAGCCCGGTTTTGTTCCAGCAAGCCGCTGGATTTATAAGCGCCAATCAGTGCGTCTGACAGATTATCCGCGCTGGCGGCTTTTGGCAGTGTGAAGGCAAGCGCCGCAGTGCCTGCGAATACAAAAGCCTTAAACAAACTTGCCAAATTCTTCTTGTACATCGGTAACCCTATTCGTTTGCCGCGCCGCCAGCCGCGGGAAGATTATTATGTATCAGGCCCCACATTCAGCCGGACCTAGCATATCATTGCAACGCCCCCGAACCAAAGCCCCCCTAAAGCGCGAAGGCCGCAGCCCGTTCAAACCCTGGCATGACCGGCGCAGTTGCGTTGAATTCAAAGCGCCAGGAAATCTGATCGCCCTGTTTATATCCCACCTTCACCTCGCCCAGGGCTCCGGTCATGAAGATGACGGCAATGCGACCGCCGTCTTTCAGCTGCGCCAGAAACTGGTCGGGCAGGACTTCGACGCCGCCCTGCACCAGGATAACATCATAGGGGCCATGTTCGGCAGCGCCCTCGGTCAGCGGGCCGACATGGACGATGGCATTATCAGCGCCCGCCTCTGCAAGCTGCGACTGGGCCTCACCGGACATTTCTTCATCTTCTTCGACGCCGATCACCATCTGCGCCATCTGGGCGGCGACGGCGGTGGAATAGCCCAGCCCGCAACCCACATCGAGCACCAGTTCATTCCGCTGGATATCAAGCGCGTCCAGCATTTTCGAAAGCGTGCGCACCTCGATCAATGCGCGCCCGGCCCCAAGATCCATGTTGCGGTCCGCATAGGCGGCTTCGCGTTGTGCATCGGGAACAAAATCTTCGCGCGCAACAGCCAGCAGCGCCTCGATGATCGGGTATTTGGTCACATCCGAAGGGCGGACCTGGGTGTCAACCATCATGCGGCGACGTTCGGCAAAGTCGGTCATATGCTAAACTCTTTTGTTCAGTCTGTTTGCGGGATATTGTGCCATATCACAGCATCTACAGCAACGACGCATAACCTCGCGCAGCGGCAAAAAGCAGGTCCTGTTGCACTGAGAGCTATTTCTTCTTCACGAATTTGGTCAAAATAACAATTCTTTGGCCCTCAACGCGGCCCTCGATGTGCTCGGGATTGTCCTGCACCAGAGAGATGCCCCGCACCGCGGTACCGCGCTTGGCGGTAAAGCCTGCGCCCTTGACGGGCAGATCCTTGATCAACACCACATTGTCGCCAGCCGCAAGCGGCGCGCCGTTGCTGTCAACATGGCCACCAGCCGCCACCTGGTTGTCCACCCAGGCACGGGTCTCATCCTCCAGCCAGAGCTGTTCTGCCAGATCGCGGGCCCAGTCGTGCTCTGCCAGCCGGGCCAAGAGCCGCGCGGCCAGAACCTGCACTGCGGGCTCTGACGACCACATGGACGCCCCCAGGCAGCGCCAATGCGCCGCATCCAGATCGCCGTCGATCTGCGTCTGACAGGTGGCGCAGATCTGCACCCCTGCATCCTCGGGGCCGCCCGGGACAGCATAAAAACGGGTCTCTTGCGCGGCAGAACACAGATCACAAACCGGGGAAGCTGGTGTGGCGGCGGACATGGCGGGGCTCCGGAAAAAGGAAATAAGGTTAGGTTGCCCTCGCCTTAGCGGCTTCTTCCATGGAAGAAAAGCCTCGCGGGCCTCTCGCGGGCCTACAGGGCAGCTGCCACCGCCCAGGCAAAGCCCCCGCGCGAGCGCCGACAATACGTCGCCCTCTGCCCCCCTCGACACAGGCCATCCTGTGCTCCACATGACGACGGGCAACCGGGCGCTATTCGGCGCAGGTGCTGCAAAAGCGGGTCGACGGCACCGAATCCAGCAACTGGCCGCCAATCTCTTCACCGCAAATCTGGCAATACCCGTAAGTGCCTTCCTGCAAGCGGGCCAGAGCGGCATCAATCTGGTGCAACTCATCCGCATACTGGTCACCCAAAGGCCTACCTGGATAAAGCAACAGATCAGGCAGTACCCCACCCTGCTGTCGCGCGCCAGAAAAGACCTGTGCGGCCTCTTTCGCCGGTACCGTCAGCGCCCGGCGACGCGCCTCCAGTATCGCTTTTTGTGCTGAATAGCTCATCCCCGACCCTCCCAAATCAGTGACCTGCCCCGATCCTACCATAGGTTAGGGACAGGCAGTTCACGACGTGAAAAATGAGGGAAGATCAGCAAAAACTTGCGACAATTTCGCGAAGACCGCTTGCGCAACGCATAAAATCACAACCACATGCGTGAATTTCAGACAATCTAGAAATAGCTACAGCGGCCACGACAAAACAAAGGACAGCGGCGAACCCAGGGTGGGCGCAAAGCGCCCTACCCCCGGACGGCGTTCAGCTATCCATCTTGAGCGCCGAGATAAACGCTTCCTGCGGAATGTCGACCTTGCCGAACTGGCGCATCTTTTTCTTACCCTTCTTCTGCTTTTCCAGCAGCTTTTTCTTCCGGGTTGCGTCGCCACCGTAGCATTTGGCGGTCACGTCTTTGCGCATCGCAGACAGGGTTTCGCGGGCAATCACCTTGCCACCAATCGCCGCCTGGATCGGGATCTTGAACATATGGCGCGGGATCAGATCTTTCAGCTTTTCAACCATGGCGCGGCCACGGGCCTCGGCACGGTCGCGGTGCACCATCATCGACAAGGCATCGACGGGTTCATCATTCACCAGCACCGACATCTTGACCAGGTTGTCCTGCTGGTAGCCGGTCATCTGGTAATCAAAGGAGGCATAGCCCTTGGTCACCGATTTCAGCCGGTCATAGAAATCAAACACCACCTCGTTCAGTGGCAGATCATAGACCGCCATGGCGCGGCTGCCTGCATAGGTCAGATCCAGCTGGATGCCGCGACGATCCTGGCAGAGCTTCAGCACATCGCCAAGATATTCATCCGGCACCAGGATGGTCGCCTTGATGCGCGGCTCTTCCAGGTGATCAACAATGGTCAGGTCCGGCATATCGGCGGGGTTGTGCAGCTCTACCATGCTGCCATCACGCATATAGACGTGATAAACCACCGAAGGCGCGGTGGTGATCAGATCAATGTCATACTCGCGCTCGACCCGGTCGCGGATCACTTCCAGGTGCAAAAGGCCAAGGAAGCCACAGCGGAAGCCGAAGCCCAGCGCCGCCGAGGTTTCCATCTCAAAGCTGAAAGACGCGTCATTCAGCGCCAGCTTGTCGATGGCATCGCGCAGATCTTCAAATTCGGAACTATCAACTGGGAACAAGCCACAGAACACTACCGGCTGCGCAGGCTTAAAGCCTGGCAAAGCATCTTCGGTGCCTTTTTTCTCATGGGTGATGGTGTCGCCTACCCGGGTATCGCGCACCTGTTTGATAGAGGCGGTCAGAAAGCCGATCTCGCCGGGGCCGAGTTCGTCAATCACCGTCATGGCCGGGCGGAAGACGCCGATGCGATCCACATGGTGCGTAGAGCCATTGGAGAGCATCTTGATCCGCTCACCCTTTTTCAACACCCCGTCCATGATCCGCACCAGAACGATCACGCCAAGATAGGCGTCATACCAGCTGTCCACCAGCATCGCCTTTAGCGGCGCGTCGCGGGTGCCCGTCGGTGCAGGCAGTTCATTGACGATGGCTTCCAGTGTTTCGTGGATGCCCTGGCCTGTCTTGGCCGAAACCCGAATGGCGCCGGTGGCCTCGATGCCGATGACATCTTCAATCTGCTCTGCCACCCGGTCACAGTCCGAGGCCGGAAGGTCGATCTTGTTCAGCACCGGCACGATCTCGTGGTCGGCCTCCATCGCGTGATAGACATTGGCCAATGTCTGCGCCTCAACCCCTTGCGTGCTGTCGACCACCAGCAAAGAGCCTTCAACCGCACGCATCGAGCGCGAGACCTCGTAAGCAAAGTCGACGTGACCAGGGGTGTCGATCAGGTTCAGCACGTATTGCTCGCCATCGTCCGCCTTGTAGTCAATGCGCACCGTATTGGCCTTGATGGTGATGCCGCGCTCGCGCTCGATATCCATCGAGTCCAAGAGCTGCGCCTTCATATCACGCACCTCCACAGTGCCCGTCTCTTGGATGAGCCGGTCAGCGAGAGTGGATTTGCCATGGTCGATATGGGCGACGATGGAGAAATTGCGGATTTTGGCGAGATCTGTCATGCAAGTGGATATGATTTGGTTTCTTGTCCTGGTCAAGCGCGCGTCTATGCTGCGATGAAGTTATTTATCTAAATCGGCAGTCAAAGGCGTATTGAGCTTGGCAGATGTGGACAAATGCAAAAATTTGGCCCCGCTGGATGTCTGGCCAATGCCGCAAGATGAAAGCATCAGCCGCGCAATCACCACCCGCGCCACACTGCACGCCAGCGTCATATCCGCGCAGACGCAACAAACGGGTGTTTTGTCGAGTATCGAAAATGCCTGTCGCAACGAAGAACGGCGCGAAAGTCTTCGACCGCAATGAGATCAAGACGGCACGCCTGGTACACGTGGACGGTACGGCACTCCATCTACTTTTTATGCCATTGCGCAAGTTTGCCTGCGTATTTTGGGTTTGCTTTAGTCCAACAAAGGTCAGCGCCTGACCACGGGTGGGGGCGAAGCACCCTCCGGTGGTGAAGGTCGGGCGTTGACCGGGGGGCCTCCGGTCAAAACCTCAGCTGATCGCACCCCACCTCTTTGAGGAAACATGGCGTCGCACCTGCCCAGGGTCAGGCACGCCCCACACCGGTTCCCAACCCAGTCCCGAACCCGGCAAGATGTTGCGCATTTGTAAAGCGAATTTAACCACGATTGAAACTTACCCCGCGCTTCGCCATATTCCCGCAAAACCGGGCACGGGATCCGGGGTAAACACACGAGGGACATTTGATGAGATTGCTGCCCACCTGCCTGCGTCCTGCAGGGCTTTGTGCCGTATTGGCTGCTCAGGTTCTTACTGCGCAGATCGTGTTTGTACAGCCCGCCCAGGCCGGTGCGATCGAACGGGCCTGCCGCAGCTCTGACCGGCTCGCCGCCAGCCCGGCCCTGTGCAACTGCATCCAGAAGGTGGCCAACCAGCAGCTCTCCTCTTCCGAGCGGCGCACTGTGTCCAAATGGTTTGCCGACCCGCATCAGGCCCAGGTGGTGCGCCAGTCCAGCAATAAGCGCGACGAACAGCTCTGGCTGCGCTACAAGGTTTTTGGTGACACCGCCGCCAAGACCTGCGGCTAAGGCACCAGTCCGCCCCTTCCCCAATACACACCGATTGAACAGGTCGGCCAGACAGGCAGATCAGACAGGCCCGGCCTGCCCCCAGGCGGCAGCGACAGACCGCGACGCGGGATGATTTCAGAAACTCAAAGCCGACACCAATACGGCCCCTTCCCTCCGCATCCGGGCTTTCAACCCTCGTCAGATGCGACCTTGGGGGGGAATAGCCGGGGGATTGGCACCCTTGACCCACCAGCAAGCGCTGGAGGAAACTATCGTCAGGCAAACATTTTTTTCAGGAGCGCGGGCATGTTGATCAAGGGGGTCACCCTTCGAGGGTTAGAGGTTTTTGAAACCCTGGCCAAGACCGGCTCGGTTGCGCAGACCGCCGATGTGACGGGCCTCAGCCAGCCTGCGGTCAGCCAACAGCTGCGCAACCTTGAAAAAGCTCTGGGAACAGAGCTGGTCGATCACAGCCGCCGCCCCATGGTGCCAACCTCTGCCGGGCGGAACTTTCTGGCCCGGACCCATGCGGTTTTGTCCGAACTGCGACTGGCACAGAGCGAGCTGTCAATGATGGATCTGAGCCACCTGCCAGAGCTGTCGATTGGTCTGATTGATGACTTTGACAACGATCTCACCCCCCGTCTGGTGACGTCCCTCGCCGAGAGCTTGACTGAATGCCGGTTCAAGATGATCACCGCCTCCAGCCATGACATCCTGCGCGCCATCGAAGCCGGGGAGCTTCATCTGGCGATCACCGCCACCACCGGCGCCCCGCAAGGCGGGCTGATAGAATTCCCGCTGGTGCGCGATCCCTTTATTCTGGTGGCCCCCAAGGGCTATTACCCCACACCCAAGGTCACCGCAGAGCAGCTCGGTCGGCTGCCATTTCTGCGCTATGCTGCCGACCAGCTGATTTCGCAGCAAATCGAAGCCCTGGTCCAGGATCGCACACAGGCGCTAGAGCAGGAACAAGCCTTTGAAAATCGGTTTGAAATTGGATCACACCTGGCGCTGATGGCCATGGTAGCGCGCCGTATCGGCTGGGCGGTGACAACGCCACTGGGCTATATGCGTGCGGCGCGGTTCCACGATGAAATCGACGCCTTTCCGCTGCCCTTCGGCCCCTCTGACGGGCTTTCTGCACGCAAGATATCGCTCTTTGCCGGCAAGGACTGGGCCGATCAATTGCCCCGCACTGTGGCGCAGACAACCCAGGGCTTGATCAAGCGGCAGATGGTGGCCCCCGCCATCGCCCGCCTGCCCTGGCTGGCGCAGGACTTCCGGCTGCTGGACGAATTGCTGTAACCTCGCGCCTCGGTTTGCCCTGCCGGGTCCCTCAAGCGCGATACAGAGGAAGGCCGCACGGTCGCGCCGCCTCCCTCTCTGCCTTGCGGCTTAGTTCGTGTGCTTCATATGGCCACCCTGACCGGGCTTGCGTTCCAGATCCACAGGGATTTCGATGCTGATCTCACCGGCGTTCTGAAACACCAGCGTGAGGGGGACCACATCGCCATGCTCCAGCGTTTCGGTCAAGCCCATGAACATCACATGGTCACCGCCGCGTTGCAGCAGATGGCTGCCCTCAGCCGGGATGGCAAAGCCATCCTCTACATGCACCATCTTCATGATGCCATCGCCGCTTTCCATATGGGTGTGCAGTTCAACCCGCTTGGCCACGTCAGAGCGCACCGCAAGCAGCTGATCTGCTTCGGAGCTCATATTCATGATGTTCATAAAGGCAGCCCCGCTAGTGGCCATCTTGGTAGAGACGCGGGCATATTGGTCCTGCACCATGATCTTGGCGCCCTCGGCAGAGGCAGCACCAGCAAGCGACACGGCGGCAACCGCCGCAAACAAAACGGATTTCAGGGACATCTCTGTCTCCTTTCTCAAGTTACTGAAATTGTAGGTGTAATTCTGGCTGTTGGATCGTCAGACAGCGACGGGAGGCGCCCGTGCCGTTGCGGTCAGCTTGGGCCGATGACGCAGGCGCAGGCTCACCCAGCTGCGATCATAGGCCTGCCCGGCATAGGACGGCAGGGCCAGAGCATCCGGCGCAGGGATAGCATCCAACAGATGCATCACGCAGTCCGGGCAATAATGCGGCGGCTGGGTCGGTTGCCCCTGATCGTCGATATAGATGGTCACGGGGCCGCTGCCGGAACAGATCACCATCTGGCCACTGGCATCCCGCGCCCCCTGCGCAGCGGCAGAGGCATGCCCCGTCAGGGTCACCACCAAGGCCAGAACAAGGGCCAAAGATATCCGCAGGAGATGTGCCATGCCCAAGCATATGCCCCCACCCGGCAGGGGCTGCAAGTTGTAAATAAAATGTGCATATAACGGCAAAACGTCGCGTATCCGCAAAGATACACGACGTTTTAAATCACATGCGCTGGTACGGGACCAGACGCGCCAGAGATCAGGCCTCTACGGACTGCGCCTTGGCGATTTCTTTTTTCACTTTCAGCGCGCTGTTGGACAGTTCTTCATCCTTGGCTTTCGCCAGGAAGGCGTCCAGGCCACCGCGGTGATCAACGGTGCGCAGAGCTGCAGCAGAGATCTTCAGCTTGATGCCGCGACCCAGCGTCTCGGACTGCAGGGTGACATCGTTCAGGTTGGGCAGAAACCGGCGACGAGTTCTGTTTTTAGCATGGCTGACATTGTTGCCAGTCATCGGGCCTTTTCCGGTCAGTTCGCAACGGCGCGACATAGGTTCATCCTTCGTATCTGGGGCAGTATCCGAGGGCAGTCCTCGAATCATCTACCATATCTCAAAGGGCGCAGCCATTGGCGACGCCCGAAAACTGGTTGGATGCGTTTAGGAGGAATCGCCGCAGGGGTCAAGCCATATGACGGCGTTTTGTGGCAACCCTCCGATGAAATGGCAAAACCCACCCCAACCCGTGATTTTCAACAGCGCTATAGGGGCTTTTATCCCCCTTGACGAGTCTTCTTTGCCTTTCGTATCAACCTGCCCTCGCCGCGCGAAACCGCTAGGCCGAGACCCCCAGCCCCTTGAGCAGATCCTGCGCTGCCACGGTGGGCGACATGCCCCCTGCGGCCACCTGATCCGACAGCTCTGCCATGCGTTCGCGCGCCCAGGGGGTTTGCAACCGTGCCAACAGCGCCTGGCGCACATCCTCGCCAAACCAATAGCGCGCCTGCTCGGCCCGCGTTCGGTCCCAGTGGCCCTGCTCTCGCCGCCAGGTCACCAAGGCCTGCATCTCTTGCCAGGCGCTTTCCAACCCAGCCTCTTGCAGGGCGGAAACCGTCTGCGCCTTGGGAAAACCTGTTGGATCCTGTGGCCGTTTGCGCAGCAGGCGCAGGGCACCAGAATAATCAGCGCAGGTACGCATGGCTGCCGATTTCAAATCGCCATCGGCCTTGTTCACCAGAATGATATCGGCCATTTCCATGATGCCCCGCTTGACGCCCTGCAGCTCATCCCCGCCGGCCGGTGCCAGCAGCAGCAAGAACAGATCCGACATCTGCGCCACAACCGTTTCCGATTGCCCCACCCCCACGGTTTCTACCAGCACCACATCAAAGCCAGCCGCCTCGCATAGGGCCACCGCCTCGCGGGTGCGCCGCGCGACGCCACCCAGGTTGGTCTGGCTGGGCGATGGCCGGATGAAGGCGGCTTTTTCGCGGCTCAGGTGTTCCATCCGGGTTTTATCGCCCAGGATGGATCCGCCGGTCCGGGCGGAACTGGGATCCACCGCCAGCACCGCCACCCGCAACCCCTGCGCCACCAGCATCATGCCAAAACTTTCGATAAAAGTGGATTTCCCCACCCCTGGCGTGCCCGACAGGCCGATGCGCAGCGCCTGTCGCCCGGATTTCGCCAACCGCTCCAGCAGCTCTGTTGCGGCGGCGCGGTGATCTTCGCGCCCGCTTTCAACCAGCGTGATGGCCCGCGCCAGCGCCCGGCGATCTCCCTCAAGGATTTTCTCACTCAACGCGGCGATCTGCATGCCCGGTCTCCCGTTATTCGTCAGGTCTTGAAATTTCTCCGCCCTTCTTGACGCAGCCGCGAACCCCTTGTCCAGAGCCAAGCTGGCGCAGGCCAGGTACAGGTCGGCCCCTGCTGGGTCTGCACAACAGCTCGGCTCTGGACCCCGGCAGGCGCTTTGGCGATAAGCAGGGCATGACACAGCCTTCAATCCCTCGCCTTCCCATTGATGACGCGCTGCCAGCGCTGATCGACGCCCTGAAACAGCACCGCCGCGCCGTGCTTCAGGCGCCGCCTGGGGCCGGGAAGACAACGAAGGTGCCGCTGGCCATACGCGCAGCGGGCTTGACGGATCAGCGGATCCTGATGCTGGAACCCCGCCGTTTGGCCGCCCGTGCCGCTGCCGAACGCATGGCCGAAACCCTGGAAGAGCCGGTTGGTCAAACCGTCGGCTACCGTATTCGCGGCGCGGCCAAGATCAGCACAGCCACTCGTATCGAAGTGGTCACCGAGGGCATCCTCACCCGGATGCTGCAATCGGACCCCGACCTACCCGGCGTCGGCGCGGTGATCTTTGATGAATTTCACGAACGCTCCCTCAATGCTGATCTTGGCCTCGCCTTCTGTCTAGAGGTAGCAGGCGCCCTACGCGACGATCTGATCCTGCTGGCCATGTCTGCCACCCTTGATGCCGCCCCGGTGGCCGAGCTGATGCAGGCACCACTTGTCACCTCCGAGGGGCGCAGCTTTGCGGTTGAAACCCGCTGGCTTGATCGCCCGCTGGCCCCGCAGGTGCGACGCCTGGATGCGCTGTGCGATCTGGTGGTGCGGGCTGAAGCCGATAGCCGCGATACCGCCCGGGGCGCCCAGATGGGCGGCGGCATCCTGGTCTTCCTGCCCGGCGAGGGCGAAATCCGCCGCGCCGCCAAAAACCTGGAAGGCCGCCTGCCCGGCGATTGTCTGATCCAGCCACTGTTTGGATCGCTGCCCTTTGCGGAACAACAGGCGGCCATCCGCCCCGCGACATCCGGGCGCAAGATTGTATTGGCGACCTCAATCGCCGAAACCTCGCTGACCATTCAGGACATCCGCGTTGTCGTCGATATGGGCCAGGCGCGGCGGGCCCGGTTTGATCCTGGCTCTGGCATGTCGCGGCTGATCACCGAAAAGGTCACCCGCGCCGAGGCCACCCAGCGGCAGGGCCGGGCTGGCCGGGTGGCCCCCGGCACCGCCTATCGATTGTGGACCAAGGGCGAGGAAGGCGCGCTGGCGGCCTTCCCACCGCCGGAAATCGCCTCGGCGGATCTGACCGGGCTGGCGCTGGAACTGGCTCTTTGGGGCGCTGCGCCTGACGATCTTGCCTTTCTCACCCCGCCGCCCAGCGGCTCCATGGCAGAGGCCCGCAGGCTGTTGCAGATGCTGGGGGCCTTGGATCAGCAGACCAGGATGACCCATCACGGCAAGGCACTGGCCAAACTGCCGCTCCATCCCCGTCTGGGCCATATGCTGTTGCGCGCCGGTCCCAAAGCCGCCGAGCTGGCAGCGCTTTTGGCAGAGCGCGACCCGCTGCGTGGTGCCCCAACCGATCTGGCGTTGCGCCTTGAAGCGTTGAAAAACCCCAAGGGCTTTCAGCGCAACCGCTCCTATCAGCTCTTCCATCCAGTGGTTGAGCGCATTCGCAGCGAAACGCGACGCTTGCAAAAACATGGAGATTCGGCTCCAAAAGACCGGGTCCATCTCTCGTCGGCGGCGATGGCTGCCCTGGCTTATCCCGATCGCGTCGGGCAGCGCCGCAAGGGGGATCAGCCGCGCTATGTGCTCTCGGGCGGCAAGGGCGTTGTGCTTGATCCCGGCGACCCGCTTGCTGCCGCGCCCTTCATCGTGGCACTGGATACCGATGGCAACCCGCGTGAAGCCCGCGTGCGCATGGCCTGCCAGATAACGCTCGGGGAAATCCGCGCGCTCTTTGCCGATCAGATCGAATGGCAGGACAATTGCCACTGGTCCAAACGCGATCGCCGGGTGATCACCCGCCAGCAGGAACGCTTTGGCGCCATTGCCCTGGATGACCGACTCTGGAAAGACGCCCCGGCAGACCAGGTGGCCACGGCCATGCTAGAGGGCGTGGGGGATCTGGGCCTGCGGCTGGACGGCGCCGCCGCACGGCTGGCCGCACGGGTTGAATTGCTGCGCGCCGATGGCCATGACCTGCCCGATTTTTCCATGCCCGGCCTGATGGAAAACCTGGAAAGCTGGCTGCTACCAATGCTGGGCGGGGTAAAAACAGCCGCTGCCTGGAAACAATTCGACCTGCTGCCCGCTCTGCGCGCCGCGCTCAACTGGGAACAGACCCAACTGTTGGACCGCGAGGCACCGGGCAGTTTCACCACGCCGCTGGGCCGCAAGATCCCGATCACCTATGGCGCCGAGGCACCGGAAATTTCGGTCCGCCTGCAGGAACTGTTTGGCGTCACCCGACATCCCAGCGTCGGCGGTGTGCCCCTCAAGATCACGCTCCTGTCTCCGGCCCAGCGCCCGATCCAGATCACCCGCGATCTGCCGGGGTTCTGGACTGGCTCCTACGCCGATGTGCGCAAGGACATGCGCGCACAATACCCGCGCCACCCCTGGCCCGAGGATCCCACCCGCGAAGACCCAACCCTGCGGGCAAAAAAGCGCCGATGATACCAGGACAACTCTGCCAAATGAGGGGGCTTTGCCCCCTCGCGTCCAAGACGCTCACCCCCAGGATATTTCTGGCCAAATGAAAACTGCTGCCTCTTCATTTGGCCTCAAATATCCCGGAGCGCGAGGCAGAGCCTCGCATCAAAAGACCAGCGTGCAACATATGAAGCAATTCACCGCTCTGTCAGGATCGCAAGGCTGGCAAACCAATCCCGGTCGCCTCAAAGCCCCCATCGGCAGCCAGGATCTGGCCGGTGATGAAACTAGCCTTGTCAGACAGCAGAAAATTGATAGCCGCGGCAATTTCATCTTCTGAGCCATAGCGATTCAGCGGCAGCGCATCGTGGTAGGCCGCAATGATCTCGGGGCTGTGGACCGCCATGGCGAGCTTTGTCGCCACCGGCCCCGGCGCAACGCCATTGACGCGAATACCCAATTCTCCCAGTTCCACCGCCTGCTGCAGAGTCAACTGCGCCAGCGCCGCCTTTGACGTGCCATAGGCGACCCGCAGTGTGCTGGCCCGCAGACCAGAGATTGAGGTGATATTGACCACCGCCCCACCACCATCAGCCGCGAGCAAATCGGTAAAGGCCTGCGTAATCAGAAAGGGGCCGTCCAGATTGGTCTCCATCACCCGGCGCCAGCGTTCAAATGTCGTTTCGCGGATCGGGCCAAAATCTGCCACGCCTGCGTTATTGACCAAACCATCCAAACGGCCAAACTGTGCCGTGACCTCGGCAACCGCCCCCGCCACATCCTGTGGCTTGGAGACATCGCCCTCAATCACCAGCGCCTCTGGCAACTGGGCCGCCGCCTTTGCCAGCTCTGGCCCGTCCCAGTCCATCAGCGCGACCTGCCATCCTGCCTCTTGCAGCCCCCGCGCCGTGGCCAGGCCAATTCCGCGCGCCGCGCCTGTAATCAGTGCTGTTTTCATCATTTTGCCCATTCAAAACCCTAGTCCCGTCACTGAGCCCGCCAGCCTTTGCAGAGTCAACCCAGCCCTTGCAAAGTCATCATGACCCCGCCCTGTCCCCCAGGCATGCCCCCCCAGATCGGCAAGAGCGGCACTGCCTTTTTGCGGCGGCAGCGCCACACAACATGTAAATGGGCTGTACTTTAACCTGTTGAAGGGTTGTACTTTATCCACGAAGCCCTAATTTAAAGGCAGTTAAGGAAAACGCAGCGGCGGTGATGTATCTCACTCACCAGCACAGTTGCCAAAAAAAGTCACGATTAAGGCAGTTCAAGATGAGCAACATTTTCGCCCAGGCTTGGGAAGAAATGATCAAGCCTATTCTGTTTCGCCCCAAGCGCGTTCAGGTTGCTGCCCTGTGCCACCGGACAACCAGCAGCGAAACCGAAGTCCTGATGATCACCAGTCGCGGCACCGGACGCTGGATCCTGCCCAAGGGCTGGCCAATCAACGGCAAAGATGGCGGTGAGTCCGCCCTTCAGGAAGCCTGGGAAGAGGCTGGCGTACAAAACGGCCGTGTCGAAGGCGCGCCCATTGGTGCCTTCAGCTATGAAAAAGAGTTGAAGACAGGCCTGCCGATCCCGGTTCAGACCTATGTCTATACAGTTGGCGACGTAGAGCTGTCAGATACCTACCCCGAGTCACACCAACGGCAGCGCAAATGGTTTTCTGCGCAAGAGGCTGCAAATCTGGTACGCGAACCCGAGCTGCAGGAAATCCTGCGTCAATTGTAACACGCGCGCGACATTTTTATGACAGCTAAGCTTGCCCCATCCGGCGGGCTCACTTAGTGCGTCCCCAAACTGCCTGCCAAAGGGACGATCATCTTGAGCACCCCATCAAACGACGCCAATCACCACGAAACGCTTGACCGGGACTTGCACCGGTTTTCGCACCTTGAATCCGCAACCCAATATGTCGCCCGCCCCATGGTCGCCCCCGGTATCGCCCTGGTGTTCATGGTTCTGGCCGGCCTTGGGGCTGCCATGCTCTTTGGGGGTAGCCAGACCAATCTGATCGTGGTGGCTGCTGCAGTCTTTGGCGCCTATATGGCGATCAATATCGGCGCCAATGACGTGGCAAACAACATGGGGCCGGCAGTGGGCGCCAATGCGCTCACCATGGGCGGCGCCATCGTCATCGCCGCCGTATTCGAAAGCGCCGGCGCGCTTCTGGCGGGCGGCGACGTGGTCTCCACCATCTCCAAGGGCATCATCGACCCGCAGGTGGTCGCCACCTCGGAAATTTTCATCTGGGCCATGATGGCCGCGCTGGTCTCTTCGGCGCTTTGGGTCAACCTTGCCACCTGGATTGGGGCGCCAGTCTCCACCACACATTCGGTTGTTGGCGGCGTCATGGGCGCAGGTATTGCCGCAGCAGGCTTTGCCGCGGTGAACTGGGCAACCATGGGCAAGATCGCGGCCAGCTGGGTGATTTCACCACTTCTGGGCGGTCTTGTCGCCGCCCTGTTCCTGGCCTTGATCAAAGCAAAGATCATCTATCAGGACGACAAAATTGCCGCCGCGCGGCGCTGGGTGCCGGTTCTGGTCGGCATCATGGCTGGCGCCTTTGCCTCTTATCTGGCTCTTAAAGGTCTGAAACGTATCGTCAAGATTGACCTGCAGACGGCTTTGTTGATCGGTGCAATGATTGGGGCGCTGGCCTATGTCATCACCGCCCCGCTGATCCGGCGCCAGTCCGAGGGCATGGAGAACCGCAACAAATCCCTGAAGGTTTTGTTCCGGATCCCGCTGGTCATTTCCGCCGCGCTGCTGTCCTTTGCCCATGGGGCCAATGATGTGGCCAATGCGGTTGGCCCGCTGGCCGCCATCGTACATGCCTCCGAGTTTGGCGACTTTGCCTCCAAGGTGGCGATCCCCACCTGGGTCATGGTTATTGGCGCCTTTGGGATTTCCTTTGGTCTGTTCCTGTTTGGCCCCAAGCTGATCCGCATGGTCGGCAGCCAGATCACCAAGCTGAACCCGATGCGCGCCTTCTGCGTGTCGCTCTCGGCTGCGATCACGGTGATTGTCGCCAGCTGGCTGGGGCTGCCGGTTTCCTCGACCCATATTGCGGTTGGGGCTGTCTTTGGGGTTGGCTTCTTCCGCGAATGGCATCACGAGCGCCGCTCGCGTCAATCCGCCGTGGGCCGCCCGGTAGAAAAACGCATCGCCCCTGAAGAACGCCGCCGCCGCAAGTTGGTCCGGCGCAGCCACTTTATGACCATTGCCGCCGCCTGGGTGATAACCGTTCCGGCTGCCGCGCTGCTTTCCGGCTGTATTTACCTGCTGCTGGCAACAGTCACCCACTAGAAGGCTGCCCCGCCACCCCGGCAGGGTCACCGAATGCCCTGCCGACGGGTCCAAAACACCCCTCCCCGACTAGCGCTACATGCAGCGCCTTGGGGGGGGGCGGTCATGCAGCAACGCTTAGCCGCGCCAAAACCTCTGCCGTGGGCACCACCGCGCCAAAACCCGCCGCTAGACCTGAAAGCGTGACCTCAAGCACCAGATGCGCATCAATGTCTCCGCCGTTTCGCGCGGGCATCGCAAAGGCGATCAGCGCATCTTCGACCACCTCGATCTGAAAACCAAGATTGGCCGCCGAACGGGCCGTGGAATTGACGCAAAACGCCGCCACCCCGCCCACGATAACCAGATTGGTAATCCCCTCGGCCTCTAGCGTGGCAGCCAACCCGGTGCCAACGAACCCCGAAGACCCGGTTTTCCAGAACAGCGTTTCACTGGGCAGCGGCTGCGCACAGGGCATTGGCTGACCAGAGGCCAGATCCCGGCGAAATTTACTCTCGGGGCGCGGATCATCATGCAGCACATGTAGCACCGGTAACCCAGCCCCACGAAAGCCCGCGAGCAGGCTTGCGACATTGTCTTCGGCATCTGGGTTGGCGCGTGGACGTCCCGCAGCGGTGGCATTTGCCATTTCCATCTGCATATCGACCACCAATAGCGCGCAATTTGACCCCATGGCCTGATCTGTTGTTTGTGTCAAAATAATCCCCCGCGCAGGTTGTGCTGCGCGAGGGTTGCAGAAATTTTCCGCGTTTACCAGCCGCAGGCCCCGCCCAGGCGGGGGCACAGGCAGTTCAGAGGCCCAGACACCAGCGCATGATGGCTTTTTGGGCGTGCAGCCGGTTTTCGGCCTCGTCAAAGATGACCGACTGCGGGCCATCCATCACCGAAGAGGTCACCTCTTCTTCGCGATGGGCGGGCAGGCAATGCATGAAAAGCGCATCCTCCTTTGCATGGGCCATCAGCGCGTCATTGATCTGATAGGGGCGCAGCATGTTGTGCCGCCGCTCTTTTGAGGACTGGCTGTCGTGCATGCTGACCCAGGTATCGGCCACCACCAGATCGGCGCCAGCTACCGCCTTGACCGCATCCCGTTCAATCACCACCTTGCTGCCCGCCCTGCGCGCAAGGCCGACAAATTCCTCCTCTGGATCCAGCTGTGCCGGGCCGGTGAAGGTCAGGTCAAAGCCAAACTGCGCCGCCGCATGCAGGAAAGACGCACAGACATTATTGCCGTCTCCCGCCCAGACCACCTTCTTGCCCTTAATCGGGCCGCGGTGTTCTTCATAGGTCTGGATATCGGCCATGATCTGGCAAGGATGGGTGCGATCGGTCAGCCCGTTGATCACCGGCACCGTGGCATATTCCGCCATTTCGGTCAGCACGGTTTCGTCAAAGGTACGGATCATGATCAGATCGACATAACGCGACATCACCCGCGCTGTATCCGCAATGGTTTCACCATGGCCCAGCTGCATATCCTTGCCCGACAGAACCATGCTCTGGCCGCCCATCTGGCGCACCCCCACGTCAAAGGAAATGCGCGTCCGGGTTGATGGTTTTTCAAAGATCAGCGCCACCATCTGGCCAGCCAGGGGCAGCTCGTCGTCCAGCATGCCCTTGGGGCGCCCCTGGCGCGCCTGTTTCATCGCCTTGGCCTGGTCGATAATGCCATGTAGATCGGCGGCACTGGTTTTGTGAATATCAAGAAAGTGGTTCATGGGGTATTCGCTTTTCATATCAGCCCCACAGGCGGTTGCCTGCGAACGGGGAAAGGTAAGATTGGAAATTCAGGCGCTTGCCACCTGGGTGGCGGCCCTGTCCAGACGGGCAATGGCTTCACTGATCTCGTCGTCGCTCACGGTGAGTGGCGGCAACAGACGGATGACATTATCGGCGGCCGGCACGGTGATCACCTCATTGTCGTAGCCTGCCTGCACGACATCCATGTTCGCAGCCTTGCATTTCAGCCCCAGCATCAGCCCGGCGCCGCGCAGCTCTTCGAACACATCCGGGTGGGCGGCAACCAGGCCTTCCAGTTTTTGCTGAAACAGGCCCGCGCGCCGGTTCACATCCGCAAGGAAGCCCGGCGCCATCACCTCTTCGACTACCGCGCAGCCAACGGCACAGCCCAAGGGGTTACCGCCGTAGGTGGATCCATGGGTGCCCGCAGTCATGCCAGACGCGGCCTCTTCCGTGGCCAGCACCGCGCCCAGGGGAAAGCCGCCGCCAATGCCCTTGGCCACCATCATGATATCGGGCGTGACCCCGGCCCATTCATGGGCAAAGAATTTACCGCTCCGCCCGACACCGCATTGCACCTCGTCCAGGATCAGCAGAATGCCTGCCGCATCGCAGATCTGGCGCAGCGCCTTCAGCTCGGCATCCGGCAGCGGGCGAATGCCGCCCTCGCCCTGTATCGGTTCGATCAGAACCGCAGCGGTTTGATCGCTGATGGCATTTGTCAGGCCATCCATATCGCCAAAGGTGAGATGCACAAAGCCCGGCAGCAGCGGGCCAAAGCCCTTGACCATCTTTTCCGTGCCTGCCGCTGCAATACCCGCAGAAGAACGACCGTGGAACGACCCGTCAAAGGTAATGATCTCCACCCGCTCTGGCTGGTCTTTGTCATAGAAATACTTGCGCGCCATCTTGACGGCCAATTCACAGGCCTCGGTGCCGGAATTGGTGAAGAACACCGTATCGGCAAATGTGTGCTCCACCAGCAGATCGGCCAACTTTTCCTGCTGCGGGATCCGGTAGAGGTTGGAAACATGCCAGAGGTTCTGCGCCTGGGTGGTCAGCACATCAACCAGCTTTGGATGCGCATGGCCCAGCGCGTTCACCGCAATCCCAGAGCCGAGATCCAGGAATCGGCGTCCATCCGCCTCAAACAGCCAGGAACCTTCGCCTTTGACAAACTCCAACGGAGCGCGATTGTAGGTGGGCAGTACGGACGGGATCATCGGGATCATCCTTTTTCACAGGTTGCGGCCAAAGCAGTGCATGAGCTGGGCCAAGGGGTCAAGAAAGAGAGAATGGTTTTGTGCCAATGCACCGCAAAAGCGGCCAGGCCATAGGTCAAAGTGGTCGAATTACGCCAGTCGGCGTCGACGTCGCAACAAAGGGATATGCGTGGCTTTGATCATAAGTCAGCTCCATATCGGAGGATTTGACAAAATGAAAGCCCTTTTGCCACCACAGACGGACAATTTGGCAACCACCCTATTGCCGCAGTTCCGCCGCCCCTGCGCCTGCCGTTATCCCCTACTGCGATAAGGCGAAACAGCCGGGGCGGGTTTTGCAGCAGCAAGTCTTGCAAATGCCGCGAAAGCGGTAAAGCTGCGGATCATGATGCATACCACACCACAAAACCCGCCCCTGGCTGCCGCGTTGATCACCATGGCCTCGGTCTTTATTGCGGCGACCACATTGTTGGCCAAAGCCCTGGGGACCGATACGCTTGGCACGCCGCTGCACCCGCTGCAGATCAGCCATGGGCGGTTTCTCTTTGCCTTTATGGTGATTTCCAGCGCCGTCGTGCTGCTGCGCTTTCGCTTGCAGGGGCCGCAGTGGCGGCTGCATCTGGGGCGCACCAGCTGTGGCTGGCTGGGGATTACGCTGATGTTTGCTGCTGTCGCGCATATCCCGCTGGCAGACGCCACCGCAATTGCCTTTTTGAACCCGGTCTTTGCCATGCTGCTGGCGATCCCACTGCTGGGGGAGCGGGTGGGCCGCTGGCGCTGGGGCGCGGCTGGGCTGGCCCTGCTCGGGGCAATGATCCTGCTGCGGCCCAGCGGGGACAGTTTTCAGCCCACTGCCCTGCTGGCGCTGAGCGCCGCCGCGGTGATCGGATTAGAGCTGATCTTTATCAAAAAGCTCGCCGGGCGCGAACGCCCACTGCAGGTGCTATGGTTCAACAATGCGCTGGGAATGGTGATCGCCACCGTGGCAGTGCTTCCGGTTTGGCAAGCGCCAACCCCAATGCAATGGGGCGCTTTGGCGGCGCTTGGCACCCTGATGGCCTGTGCCCAGGCCTGTTTCATCAATGGTATGGCGCGGGCAGATGCATCGTTTGCCGCACCGTTCAGCTATGCGACGCTGATCTTTGCCAGCCTCTATGACTATCTCGGCTTTGGCGTCATTCCGGATGCCGTGACCCTTGCCGGGGCGGGTGCAATCCTGACTGGGGCGGCGGTGCTGGCCTGGCGTGAGGGGCGGCAAAAGCCGCGCCTGCCAGAGGGTACCCCCCAAGCCCCAGCCTTTAGGCCTTGAGGCGATAACCGCTGCGCAGCATGACCCAGGCCAGTAGGCAGATACCAAAGCTGGCACCAGAGCAGATCATCATCCCCACAAACGGCGGGCTGTCCGATGTACCAATCATGCCAAAGCGCAGCCCGTCGATCAGGTAGAACACCGGGTTGAACTGCGACAGCGTCCGCAAAACCGGCGGCAGCGCCTGCACCGAATAAAAGGTCCCCGACAAAAAGGCCAAGGGCGTGACGATGAAATTGGTAATCGCCGCCATCTGGTCGAACTTATCCGCAAAAACACCGGCGACGATACCCAGGCCACCAAGAAACAAAGCCCCCTGCACGATAAAGACCAGGGCCACCAGCGGATGCGCCGGGATCATCTGCAAGACCAGCGCCAGCCCCAACCCGATGCCACAGGCCACCAATGTGCCCCGCACCACCGCGCCCGCCAGATAGCCCAGCAGGATCTCTAGCCCCGAAAGCGGCGGCATCAGGGTATCGACAATATTGCCCTGCACCTTTGAAATCACAATCGAAGAGGACGTATTGGCAAAGGCGTTCTGGATCACTGTCATCATCATGATGCCTGGCGCAAGAAAATGCAGGAACGGCACCCCCATCACATCACCGCGTCTAGGACCGATGGCCAGGTTGAAAATCATCAGGAACAGGGCCGCCGTCATCAGTGGTGCCAGAAGTGTTTGGGTCCAGACCACCAGAAACCGAGTCACTTCGCGCCCTGCCAGCGTCTGTAACCCCAGCCAGTTGATCCGGCCAAACCTGCGCTCTCCGAGGGAGATTTGATAGCCGTTCAGCGGCTTTGACGGCTGGTCTGACGAATGGTCACGCATGATTTCCCCACATTTGTTGTGTTTTCCCTGCATAGCCGCTGGGTTCTGAGGTGCAAGGTCTCTTGTAACTCGCTCACCAGTGATTAAGATAGGACCAGAATATGGAACTCGATGGCGGCCACAGGATTCTGGGGCCGCTTTTAGCTTGGGAAGGCAACAGATGTCCTGGACAGACGATCGCGTCGAATTGCTCAAAAAGATGTGGGGCGAAGGTCAGTCGGCCAGCCAAATCGCAAAAGAACTGGGCGGGGTGACCCGCAACGCAGTGATTGGCAAGGTGCATCGCCTCGGCCTGTCCAACCGTGCGACCACCGGCGCCAAGGCCGCAGCCGAGCCAAAGGAAAAGCCTGCCGCGGCCGCCAAACCAGCGCCAAAGCCCAAACCGCAACCCAAGACAGAACCCGCGCGCCCCACGACCCCGCCAGCCGCAAATACGGCGACAACCACAGAATCGCGCCCCGTGGTGCCTGCCCGCAAGCAGATCATCCCGGCTGGTCAGCCACTGCCGCCGCAGCCCTCGGCCAATGAAATCAGCCCAGAGGCCCTTGCCAAGGTCAACGAGGTTGAGAAAAAAGCCAAGAAACTGTCCCTGATGG
This sequence comes from Pseudophaeobacter sp., assembly GCF_048267565.1. Classification (NCBI taxonomy): domain Bacteria; kingdom Pseudomonadati; phylum Pseudomonadota; class Alphaproteobacteria; order Rhodobacterales; family Roseobacteraceae; genus Pseudophaeobacter; species Pseudophaeobacter sp. Next base: position 105,072 of record NZ_JBLWXG010000005.1, read on the forward strand.
ACCTGACTGAGCGCACCTGCAAATGGCCCGTTGGTGACCCCGCCACCGAAGATTTCTGGTTCTGCGGCCTGCCAGTGCAGCAGGGTAAACCCTATTGCGAGGCGCATGTTGGCGTCGCCTTCCAGCCAATGAGTGCCCGCCGCGACCGCAAACGTTAGAGCCCCCCATGCAATAGTGGCGACCAGTATTGCGTCGCTGAAAATATGCGCAAGCGTTCGTCCGCAGCGATCTATTTTGATAAAAGCCCCGCAGCCTATGGCGCGGGGCTTTTGCTATGCGGGGCCAGGCAATTCCACCTCACCTGCCTGTTCTGCCTCGCCTGCGCGCGCGATCTTATTGCGCTGGCGCCTGAGAGGTGAAATTGGGAATTGGGTTTTCAGAGGCAGCGTCTGGCTCGATCCCCGGCCAATTGCCTTCGGCCAAGGTGATATTACCGGGGATATCCTCTTCCCAGAAGCCAACAACATTCTTGGTGATGTTGAGATAAAGCCGGTCATCCACGATGCGCCACAGATTGGGGTTTCCCGGCACCTTCCCCCCCTTGGAGACCCCATAGGCGCAGTGGCCATCATATTGCGGCACAAAATATTCGGGGTTTTCCAGGAACATGTCGCGGTTCTCCTGGCTGGCAAAGGCGAATGTCGCGCCATTGTATTCTGCGGTGATATCCGCCTGCCCAGGAACGGCTGCCACCTGCATCGTGCCAACTGGGCTCTGCTTGAGGCTGCGATAGGCCACCACGTCATAGCCAGAGACCGCAAAGCCGGTCTGGTCGACAAATTGTTCACCAGCAAAGGCAGGCAGGCCAAAGCTCAGGGCTGCCAGGGCTGCATATGCAAATCTCTTCATCAGGCTCACTCTCCTATCTATCTATTCTACATTCACAGCTGCGGCAGCCATAGCCGCAACAGACAGGCCGATCAGCCCGCATGACAGCAAGCTAGCCGGTTCCCAGGCACCGCGAAACGGGGGCTCACGCCACTGTGTCTTCCCCGGCGTTATTGTGATGACGCAAAAAGTTGATCAGAATAGACCTTCCAGTCATTGGAATATTAAGCAAGGGTCTTATCTAGCTTACGCAGCGGCCTGGCGTTTTCGGCGCAGGGGCCATCACTCACATAAGACAGGGTTTTCACACGATGAGCGATACAACCTATACCCCACCAGCCGTCTGGACCTGGGAAAAGGGCAATGGCGGCCAGTTTGCCTCGATCAACCGCCCCATTTCCGGCCCGACCCATGACAAGGAACTGCCTGTCGGCAAGCACCCCTTCCAGCTTTATTCGCTGGCGACGCCCAACGGGGTAAAGGTCACGGTGATGCTGGAAGAGCTGCTGGCCAAGGGCCATAGCGGCGCGGAATATGATGCCTGGCTGATCAATATCGGTGAAGGCGATCAGTTTGGCTCTGATTTTGTTGCGATCAATCCCAATTCCAAAATCCCTGCCCTGCATGACCTGACCGGAGAGACCCCTCTGCGGGTATTTGAATCCGGTTCAATGCTGGTGCATCTGGCGGAAAAGTTTGGCGAATTCCTGCCTGCATCAGGTCCGGCCCGGACCGAAGTGATGAACTGGCTGTTCTGGCAAATGGGCAGTGCGCCCTATCTGGGCGGCGGCTTTGGCCACTTCTACGCCTATGCGCCGGAAAAATGGCAGTACCCGATCGACCGCTTCGCCATGGAAACCAAACGTCAGCTGGATGTGCTGAACCGGCAGCTGGCTGACAACCGCTTTATCGCGGGCGAGGACTACAGCATTGCCGATATTGCGATCTGGCCCTGGTACGGCCAGCTGGTGCTGGGACGGTTGTATAGCGCGGCCGAATTCCTGGATGTGGCATCCTACGAGCACGTCATGCGCTGGGCCAAAGAGATCGACGCCCGCCCCGCCGTCAGCCGGGGTCGCATGGTCAACCGCGCCTTTGGCGAGCCACACACCCAGCTGCACGAGCGCCACGACGCCAGTGACTTTGACACCCGTACGCAGGACAAGCTGGAAGCGGTCGAAACCAACAGCTAACGCCAGAACACGAGCAGGCGGGGGCTCCCGCGCCCAGAGGTCGTTTGGCCAAGGCCAAATGACCTCAATGGCCTTGGGCCCGGCACTGCGCAAAAGCGCAGTGCGCTACCGCAATACTGCAAGCTGCAATGGCGAGTGGCCACGGCATTTGCACCAGCAGGACATGCTTTGGCCACGCCGTTGCCGGATCGGCAGAACCCGACCCGGTGCCTGAACTCAATGTGCGAACCCAGTGCCCCATCCCGGTGCCCCATACCGGTGCAAGTCCGCAACAAATCGCAGCACTCAGGCTCTTGCCACTCGCTGTCGCCAGCCACTATCGCCGCGCATCGCGCGGCGCTGGGCCCAACGGGAAGACCCCCGCAAGGGGGGATGACGGGCGGGAGCCTACCCCTGCAGGGTGATCATACTCTAAAGCCGCCGACATGACGTTCTGTCGGCCCAACTATTTCAGGATTGGCGGGTTCTCCGGGTCGCTGCCCGGAATGCGCGGCTGGTAGATCTTTGGCTCTTCCGGCAGTGGCAGATCAAACCGCAACCCAACCCGTGCCAGCCGGGCCGCCATCTGATCCGACCCGGCGAAGAACCCCACATCCAGAGCCCCGGCGGCAATCCCCGAAAAGGTCAGTGCCTCGCCAACCGCCTTGGCCAGGGCACCTTCGGCCTCGGGCTTGGCATCGACAAAGCCCAGCAAATGCCCCTGGCCACCCCCCTGATAGCGCAGAGAGACCAGATAGGCAGATGCGGCCAGACCTGCAGCGGTTGCCAGTTTGGCATCCAGGGCCCCCAGCAGAACCTCGGGTAGACCGCCAGGTGGCAAGAGCTCTTGGATCGCAGCCTCCACCTGATCTGGCACATTCTGCAAGGTCTCATGCAGCCAGGTAACGGCCTGTGCTGCCAGCAGCGTCGATGAGGGCGCAACCTCCAGGTTCACGCCAAGGCCAATCCCCTGCCCCGCCAGCATTTCGACCACCCCGCGCCCGGCCAGCCCGGCATAGGGCACCGCACGCCCGGCAAACTGTGCCAGCCGGTCTTCGCGGTCAAAGACCAGGACAAACCGCCCCTCTGGCGTTTCAAACAGCTCCGGTGAGATGCGATCCCCATCGGCCTCCTGGCTCAGCATCATAAAGAGTTCACTATCCGCCAGCCGCTCATAGAAGCGCAGCCTGACGCCATCATCCTCCGGTGCGGCCTGCATGGCTGCATGCGCCTGATCCAGTGGGGTTGTCTCGCTCATCTCATCAGCTCCTTTACCCGGCCCCGCAGAACCGGCAGCAGGTCTGCCGCGAACCAGGGGTTTTGTTTCAACCACCCGGTATTGCGCCAGGAGGGATGAGGCAAGGGAAAGACGCGCGGCGCATAGTCCCGCCAGGCGGCAACGCGTTGATTGACCGGGGTCTTCCCTTCTAGATGATAGCACTGCGCATGGCCACCGACCAGAACGGTCAGCTCTATATTCGGCAGTGCCTGCAGCACCTTGTCATGCCAGGTGCGGGCACAGATCGGCGGCGGGGGCAGATCCGATTTCTGCCGGTTATAGCCGGGAAAGCAAAAAGCCATCGGCACGATAGCCACCTGTGCGCGATCATAAAACTGCGCCTTCTCCAGCCCCAACCAGTCGCGCAAACGATCCCCCGAGGCATCGGTAAAGGGGCGCCCGCTGTCATGCACCCGCAGCCCCGGCGCCTGCCCCGCAATCAGGATGCGCGCGCCAGTGGCAAACCAGGCCACCGGGCGCGGCTGGTGCGCGGTCTGCGTCTTGGCAAACCGATCGGCACAAATTCGGCAGGCGCTGATCTGCACACAAAGCTCGTCTGCCTGCATCGTTTCCTCCTGTTCATCGCGGCCCGACGGCTGATCCGACGCGCGACTACGGCGCTACGTCACCGGTGCCAACCCGCCCGCGCCGCGACAGAGTTATCTGCATGGCGCTGCGCAAGCGCATTGTTTCCAAAATCAAAACAGTTAAAGGTATAATCCACCATCGTTTCGCGCATGATGCCTGCTTGACCTTGGCCCAATTGGTTACTCAATGATTGAATAATTATGCCATAATTCGACATAATAAAGCCCAAGTCAGAGGCCATACCCTTAACATTCCTGATATATTCTTCGCCCCATCGGGCCAGCACAAAGGCCAGAAAGCCAGCCGACCACCAGCACCAACCGGAACAAACGATGCTTGAATTTGAAAATGTCAGCAAGTCCTTCTGGACTGGAACCCAGCGCAAGGTCATCCTCGACCAGGCGTCTTTTCGGGTTGAGCTGGGCAAATCTCTTGGCATCCTGGCCCCCAATGGCACGGGCAAGACAACCCTGATCAATATGATGGCCGGGCTGGAAAAACCGGATGAGGGCGAAATCAGGCGCGGCTGCAAGATTTCTTTTCCGCTTGGCTTCATGGGGGGGGTTGTCAGCCGCCTGTCTGCCCTGGCCAACGCACGCTATATCGCCAATCTTTACGGTCTGGACCCCGACTATGTCGAAGCCTATTGCCGCTGGCTTTGTGGTCTGGGCGAATATTTCGACCAGCCCATTGGCACCTATTCTTCAGGCATGCGCGCCCGTTTCAGCTTTTCGCTGATGCTGGCTCTGGACTTCGACATCTACTTGATCGACGAAGGCATGCCCAGCACCACCGATGTGGAGTTCAACAAAAAGGCTGGCACGATCCTGCAGGAACGCTTGCAGACCACCACCATCATCATCGTCTCGCATCAGGCGAAGACCTTGGAAAAATTTGCCCGCTCGGCGGCTGTGCTGCTGGACGGGCAATTAAATCAGTTTGAAACCTTGGAAGAAGCGAAACAGCTCTATGACTATCAAACCCAAGGCTAAAAAGTTCAGAATTCGCCGCAACCCCGCAACCGCGGGGGGCAGTCCCGCGACAGAACCAGCAGCTGCACGCGCAGTCCCAGCGCCGAGTGCCCAAAGCAGTGCTGACGCTGCCAGCGCCTCTGCCCAGATGGCCCCGGCCAGCTCTCGGCAGGCTGAGACGATACCGTCCGATGCCGCGCAGGTCAGCGGCTCTGCCAGCCGGGCACCGTCTGGATCCGACAAGGCTAAGGCCGCGCCAAAACCGGGGGACGCCCTGTCAGGTGAGGTCAGTTCCGCCCGTGAAACCCAGCTGGAAACCAACATGGATGCGATCCGAAGCGAGGGGCTGACGGGGCGACAACTGCGCATGGCACGCCGCGTCGCACAAAAGCATAACCTGCCGGCGACCTCGGATTTTGAGGCCGTGCGGCTGCTGCGCGAAAAGGGCATTGACCCCTTTAAGCATGCCAACATGCTGGAACTGGTGGTGCCGCAAAACAAGGCCAAGCCAGACGGTGTCCCCGGTGGTGACAGCCGGGTACAACTGCCCCAGACCGTGCCGACAGCCAAGACCAATCTGCCCTCAACCGATCTGAGCCCGGCAGAACGACGCAACCGGGAAATTCAGGAAATTCAGCAAGATATCGCCAGACGACGCCGTCGTAAACTGGTTCTGTTGATGGGGCGTCTGGCCTTTTTTGTCATGCTGCCAACCCTGATCACCGGCTATTTCTTTTACGTTGTCGCCACTCCGATGTATGCGACCAAATCCGCCTTTCTGGTGCTAAAGGCTGATGGTGCCGGCGCTGTCAGTGGCTTGCTGAGCGGCACCCAGTTTGCCACCAGCCAGGATTCCATCGCGGTACAAGGCTACCTGGAATCCAAGGGCGCCATGCTGCGCCTGGATGATGAAATCGGCTTCAAATCCCATTTTTCCCAGGACTGGATCGACCCGATCCAGCGGCTGGATCCGAATGCAACCAATGAACAGGCCTATAAAACCTACAAGCGCAACGTGAAAATCGGCTATGATCCCACCGAAGGCGTGGTCCGCATGGAGGTCTCAGCCGCCGACCCCGAGGTCTCGGCTGATTTTTCCCGTCGCCTGATTTCCTATGCCCAGGAAGAAGTGAACCACCTGTCGGAACAAAAGCGCGCGGATCAGGTGCGCGAATCCGAAGCCGCCCTGGTGCTGGCCGAAACCAAACGCCGCGAAGCCCAGCGCCGCCTGGTCGAGCTGCAACAAGATGGCACGGTGCTGGATCCTGAAGGCGTCATCCTGTCGCTGCGCTCGCAGATAAACACCTTTGAGGTGCAGTTGCAGCAAAAAGAGCTGGAACTGGCCGCCCTGATGGACAATACCCGCCCCAACCGCGCCAAGGTCGACGGTGTCGAGGCCGATATCGCGCGCCTGACTGTGGTGATCAATCGACTGAATGACCGCATGACCGATGCCTCGGAAGGCGAAAATTCGCTGGCCAATTCACGGGTGCAAATCCAGATGGCCCAGGCCGACCTCGCCACCCGCGATTTGATGCTGCAATCGGCTTTGCAGCAAGTGGAATCAACCCGTATGGAGGCCAACCGCCAGGTGCGGTATCTGACCACCGCTGTTGCCCCCGTCGCAAGCCAGGAACCCTCCTATCCGCGCAAGTTTGAAAATACGATTTTGGCATTCCTGATCTTTTCCGGTATCTATCTGTTGTGTTCACTCACAGCATCCATTCTCCGGGAACAGGTTTCATCGTAAGTCATGAAAAACATCCAAGTCGCCGACCTCTCCATTGGCAATGATCGCCCCCTGACCATTCTGGCTGGCCCCTGCCAACTCGAGAGCGCAGATCACGCCCAGATGATTGCGGGCACCCTGAAAGAAGCCTGTGACAAGGCCGGGGCGCAATATGTCTTCAAGGGCTCTTACGACAAGGCCAACCGCACCTCGATCAATGCCAAGCCCGCGCTTGGCCTCGACAAGGGGCTGGAGGTGCTGCAATCCGTCAAGGATGCCATCGGCGTGCCTGTGCTCACCGATATTCACGAGGCCGAGCACTGCGCCCCCGTTGCAGCCGTGGTCGACATCCTGCAGATCCCGGCATTCCTGTGCCGCCAGACCTCGCTCTTGCTCGCGGCAGGGCACACAGGTGCGGTAATCAATGTCAAGAAAGGCCAGTTTCTGGCCCCTTGGGACATGCCCAATGTCGTGGCCAAGATCGAAAGCACCGGCAATACCCGCATCATGCTGACCGAACGCGGCGTCTCTTTTGGCTACAATCGTCTGGTCGTCGATATGCAAAGCCTGCCGGAAATGGCGCGCACCGGATATCCGGTGGTGATGGATGCCACCCATGCCGTGGCCCAGCCCGGCGGTCTTGGCGGTGCATCGGGCGGCCAGCGTGAATTTGCCCCGGTCCTGGCCCGCGCCGCAGTGTCGACTGGCATTGCATCGGTCTTTATGGAAACCCACCAAGACCCGGACAATGCCCCCTGCGACGGGCCAAACATGATTTATCTCGATCAGATGCCGAAACTTATCGAGACCTTGATGGCCTTTGATGCGCTTGCCAAAGCCAACCCCATACATATTTGAGCCCAAAAGGGATTTTTTTTAAGATGAAGAAACCAAGCTCTCCGGTGCAGCCAAACACCTGGAATTTTTTGCGTGACCCGATGATTACCCCCACCGGCTTTCGTGAATATGATGCCCGTTGGAAATACCCCGAAGAAATCAACCTGCCCGGCATGACTGCGCTTGGCCTTGGCCTGGGCACCCAGATGCATCGCCGGGGCATTCCCCCGGTCATCGCCGTTGCAAATGATTACCGCGACTATTCTCTGGCGATCAAACAGGCGCTTATTCTGGGCCTGATGCAGGCGGGTATTCAGGTCAAGGACATCGGCCCGGCGGTGTCGCCCATGGCCTATTTCGCCCAGTTCCACCTGGACGTGCCTGCGGTCGCCATGGTCACCGCCAGCCACAATCCCAATGGTTGGACCGGTGTTAAAATGGGCTTTGAACGTCCCCTCACCCATGGCCCGGACGAAATGTCGGAACTGCGCGATATCGTGCTGAACGGCGAAGGCGAGGCCCGCGCAGGCGGCTCTTACGAATTTGTCGATGGTGTCAAAGAGGCCTATCTTGACGATCTGGTTGGCGATTTCAAAATGACCCGCAAGCTCAAGGTCGTCTGCGCCACCGGCAATGGAACCGCCTCGGCCTTTGCGCCAGAGCTGTTTGAACGGATCGGCGTCGAAGTGGTGCCCAGCCACAACAGGCTGGACTACACCTTCCCCCACTACAACCCCAATCCCGAAGCCATGGAAATGCTGCATGATATGTCTGCCAGCGTCAAAGCCTCGGGGGCCGATATGGCGCTGGGGTTTGATGGCGACGGTGATCGTTGCGGCGTGGTGGATGACGAGGGCGAAGAGATTTTTGCCGATAAGGTTGGCGTCATCATGGCGCGCGACCTCAGCAAGATCTACCCTAACGCGACCTTTGTGGCCGATGTAAAATCCACCGGGCTCTTTGCCTCAGATCCGGAACTGATCAAAAACGGCGTGACAGCAGATTACTGGAAAACCGGCCACAGCCACATGAAGCGCCGGGTGAAAGAAATCGGCGCGCTGGCGGGCTTTGAGAAATCCGGCCACTATTTCCTGGCCGAGCCCATAGGCCGCGGGTACGACTGTGGCATGCGCGTTGCGGTTGAGATCTGCAAACTGATGGACCGCAACCCGGAAATGTCGATGTCGGACCTGCGCAAGGCGCTGCCCAAGACCTGGTCGACCCCAACCATGTCGCCCTATTGCGCCGACACGGAAAAATACACCGTACTGGACCGCTTGGTCGAAAAACTGGTCGCCAAACACGCCGCCAAAGAAACCATCGCCGGGCGCGCCATCAAAGAGGTGGTCACCGTCAATGGCGCCCGTGTGATCCTCGACAATGGCTCCTGGGGCCTGGTGCGGGCCTCCTCCAATACGCCAAACCTGGTTGTGGTCTGCGAAAGTTCAGAAAGTGAAGAAGAAATGCGCGCTATCTTCGCCGATATCGACGCAGTGGTCCGTAGCGAACCCCTGGTCGGGGACTACGATCAAACCATCTGATCCGATCTGCTGATCATCGCTCTTCAGCCAGGGTCTCCAATCGTAAAAGGGCCTGCCGAACGGCAGGCCCTTTTGCTTGATCGGTCCCGCCGCCAGGCGGGCCAATGTAACAGGGCGCGCTTCCCCGTATCAATCGCCCAGCAATAGGCGCTGCAACTGATCCTTGGCCTCCTGCTCGATACGGTCGCGGATTACCTCGTTCAGGTCCTGCTCTGGCGTGATCTCTGTTTCCAGCTCTTCGCTAAGCTTTTCACGCAGGCGCTCCTTGGCTTCGGCTTCCACCTCGTCGATCTGCGGTTGCAGCGCGTTTTTCAGATCAGGCCGAATCTTGGGGTCGGCCCAGGGACCGGTGATCGAAACGGGAATGGTCAAACCATTGCCGCCGTTCACCCCGGCAATCGTGGGTGAAAACAGATAGTCGAGATCCCGCGCCCCCAGTCCGATCCGCCCGGCCCCCTCGGCCCGCAACCCCTTGAGTGTCACAAGAAGATCATCATTTCGCATATTCCCCTGCGCGATGTCATAGCTGCCGGTCAACTGGTCAAACACCGTGCTGCCGCCATTGCCCTTGCCAGACCGCATCAGCCCCTCAAGGTCAAAGCCCGAAAAGAAGCCCTTGTTGACTTCTAGCCAGCCCTTGCCCGAAAGCGAGTGCATCAGCTCATCCACCGTGTTGCCAGAGGCAAGAAACTCCAGCTCGCCCAGCGCTTCGCCGTTCATCCGGTCATAGCCTGCGACCTGGTCCAACGCCTTTTCCAACCGGATACCGCTAAAACTCAGCTTGCCACCCGTCGAGAACCCATTGCGGTTATTGGCAACCACCTGCCCCTGCACCAGCCCATCAAACAGCACCGCCGGTTGCAATTTCAGCACCCCGCGCGCCCGATCCAGGGTCAGCGACAGCTTGCTGGCCCCCAACTCATAGCCAGCCGCATTCAGGCTCTTGAAGCTCAGCACTGCCGTGCCATTGGCCAGCCCCAGCGCCGCGGCATCTATCGCCTCTTTTGACCAGCCGACAGAACTGGCCGCCGCGCTACCGGAGGGCGCGCCGGATCCGCCCCCGGCCGCTACAGGCGCAAGCCCCGGCACCTGCAAATGCGTGCCGTTCAGCTGCGCGGTGAATTGCGGCACCTCCGTCAGGGTCAAATCCAGCGCCCCTTGCAACTGGTTGCCATCCAGATCCAACGCCATATCCCGCAGGGCCAGGCGGCCGTCTGTGGTATAGGTCGCATCCGCACCCAGGCTCAGCGCCTGACCCAGACCGCGTGGCAGGGTGATACCAGCCTGACCAAAGGCCGCGAGAAAGGCGCTGGTATCTGTCGCCTTGGCGGTGATCCGCCCGGTTGCCGCCCCGGTAAGATCGGCCCGCCCGTCAAAGCGCAGCATACCACCATTCGCCGAAACCGTGGCCCCGACCGAGGCGACATTGCCGCTCAGGAAAGAGGTAAAGGTGCCGACCTCGGCCTGTACACGCATGGGTGCCCCAAGCGGGAGGAAGTTCAAATCCACATTGACGGTGCCACTGGGGTCCGGCCAGTTCAAAACCAGATCCATCGCCGACAATTCAACTGGTGCCCCCTGGTGCGGGCGATAGCGCACAGAGGCCCCGGCGAGGGTCAGTTTTTCGATGCTGATAGCGGGAATGTCGGCCTGCTGCCTCTGCGACTGCCCCCCGCTGCCCGCAGGGGCCGCAGCGCCGCGGCCCTCCAACACCCAGTTGCCCAGGCCATCCTCTCGCTCGCTCAGGTTCAGGTGCGGCAATAGCGCCGAAACCTCGGTAACGCGGACTTTACCCAGCAAAAGATCAGAGGCCGAAATCCCAATCGACAGGCGTTCAGCGGTCAGCATCGGCTCTGGCCCGGCCCAGTCCGCGTTGGACAGGGTGACCGCCTCGGATTTCACCCCGAGAATCGGCCAAAGCGTAAAGCGCACATCCCCAAGAAATGTCAGGCGTCGGCCCGTCTGGGCCTCGATCTGATCCGCAGCCAGACCAGCGATTTTCTCTCCCGGCAACACAAAGACCAGCGCAACCAGAAGCAACGCCGTCGCGACCAATGCGCTCAATATCCGAAAAATCCACCGCATGCTCTGCTCCTGCCCCTTGATTTCAAACAGATTAGCGCAAGCCACAGCAGGTGCAATGCGGCAATGCAAGGCTTTTGCGTCGCTTGCCCCGCCCTGTGGGGCCAATCCTGGCACAAAGACCGCAGAGGCATCACCGAGCCTGCATGCAAATCCTCCATTCCCAAAGGCGCCCGCCCGTACTATATGCGCAGCCATGACCAGCAATCCGCCAGAGCTTCGCCCCGACCTCGCCCCCAAAGCCATCCTGGGAGAGCCTGCCCGCGCGGGCCAGCCTACCCTGGGCATGGTCTCTCTTGGCTGCCCCAAGGCATTGGTTGATAGCGAACGGATTCTCACCCGGCTGCGCGCCGAAGGCTATGGCATCTCGCCAGACTACGCAGGCGCAGATGCGGTGATCGTCAACACCTGCGGTTTTCTCGACAGTGCCAAGGCTGAAAGCCTGGAAGCCATTGGCGAAGCTCTGAAGGAAAACGGCAAGGTCATCGTGACCGGCTGTCTGGGGGCTGAACCCGATTACATCCGCGAACATCACCCACGTATTCTGGCCGTCACTGGCCCGCATCAATACGAACAGGTGCTGGATGCGGTCCATGCCGCCGTGCCGGCCGACCCCAACCCATTCATTGATCTGCTGCCTGCCACTGGCGTGCAGCTGACGCCCCGCCACTTCAGCTATCTGAAGATCTCGGAAGGCTGCAACCACAAGTGCAAGTTCTGCATCATCCCCGATATGCGTGGGCGTCTGGCCTCGCGTCCGGCCCATGCGGTGCTGCGCGAAGCCGACAAGCTGGTCAAGGCCGGCGTGCGCGAGCTCTTGGTGATCAGCCAGGACACATCGGCCTATGGGCTGGATCGCAAATACGACGTGAACCCGTGGAACGGCGAAGAGGTCCGCAGCCATATCCTGGATCTATCGCGCGAGCTGGGCAAGCTGGCCCCGGCGGATGAACTGTGGATCCGGCTGCACTATGTCTATCCCTATCCGCATGTGCGCGACCTGATCCCGCTGATGGCCGACCCGGACAATGCCTTGCTGCCCTACATGGATATCCCGTTTCAGCATTCCCACCCGGATGTGCTGAAACGCATGGCGCGCCCCGCCCATACCGCCAAAACCCTGACCGAAATCGCCGCCTGGCGCGCGATCTGCCCCGACATCACCCTGCGGTCCACCTTTATTGTCGGCTACCCCGGCGAAACCGAGGCCGAGTTCCAGCACCTGCTGGACTGGATGGATGAGGCGCAGCTGGATCGGGTTGGCTGCTTTAAATACGAAAACGTCGCTGGCGCGCGCTCGAACGCGCTGCCCGATCATGTGGCCGACGAGGTAAAGCAAGACCGCTGGGAACGCTTCATGGCAAAGGCGCAGGCCATTTCAGAAGCCAAGCTGCAGGCGAAGGTCAGTCAGACCATGCAGGTCATCGTCGACGATATCGACGAAGACGGCATCGCCACCTGCCGCACCAAGGCTGACGCGCCGGAAATCGACGGCAACCTGTTCATTGATGAAGGCACCGATGGGCTATCGGTCGGCGATCTGGTGACGGTCGAGGTGGACGAGGCTGGCGAATATGACCTTTGGGGATGCATCCCGGAATAGATATGCTCTGGCAGCGTATGTTCTGGGTACAGGGGCGCTGACCGCGCTGTCATGGATTGCCACCGCTAGCGGGATCCGTCGCGCAGATGCAACAGGCGCGCAGCGTTGCTGCACTGGCCCAATGGCAGAACCGCAGATGGTGCGCCCCTGGCCCGTTCCTGCGCGTCCAGCCATCTTCTACAGCCCTCTGGCGCATCGCATCCACGACAAGAGGTGATCATCCCAGCCCAGTCTTCGGCGCTGATCTCGCCCCGGTGAAAGGCTTCGGTCAGATCTACGCCCAGGGCCTTTCCCATCCGGGTCAAGAGATGAAGATGCTGCATTGGCTCCCCAAGCGGATGCATGTCAAAGTTCCTTTACCGTGGAGAGTGGCGGCAATCAGAGCAGCCCGAGCGGATCAGGCGACAGCCTCTTTCAGGAACCCCAGCAGATCACGGTTGCGGCAATAGTCGGGTGCGACAGCCAGCCTATTCGTCCCCCGCGCGAGCTGTGCCGCGCAGTAGTTTGGATGGGCACAGCGACCGCACCGCAGGACCGCCTCGCAGATTTCGTCAAACTGCAGCCGCCCGGAAATGGCTTCTTCCTGAAGATCCAGCCCAAGGGCCTGCCCCATGTCATCAAACAGGGCTGCATGTCGCGTAAGTGTTGGAAGGTCAGGCATGTTTATTCCTCCGTCTGTGATGGCTGGAAAACAACCTAGCACCAAGGGGAACACTTGCTTTGATGCAGATCAACGCCAGCGCGGACAGCGCCGGAAAGCACGCCATAGAAAGCAGAGACAGGCCAAAGGCCACTTATCCCGCGCGGTGTTCCAGATAGGCGCGCACCGCGTCCTGCACCCGGCGAAACCGATCGCCACCCAGCTTCTTGCCGCCGTACCAGCGGGTCACGATGATAATGTGATCGCGCAGGCCCTCACGTTCCAGCATCCGCAGGATCACCATGCCCGCGCCGCTTTCGCCATCATCCGCCTTTAGCCCGCCTGTCGGCAAAAGGGCCGCCCAGGTGTTGTGCGTTGCCTTGGCGTAGCTGCGATCCTGTTTCAGGTCGGCCAGTACCTGATCGACCTGCCCGCGCGATGTCACAGGCGCGCCCGTCACCGCATAGCGCGAGCCACGATCCGTCAGAACCACCCCCAGCTGGGTCAGCGGAATGGCAGGGGTGTCAGTCGAGGTCATCTGGGGGCATCCGTTTTGTCACAGTGAAGGTTTAGTTCAAACCATAGCGTTGAATGGTCTGCTGCACCACGCGCACCCGGTCGGGATTGGCGGGATGACTGCCCAAGAAGCGATCCCCCGGATCGGGCAGACGATAAAAGAACTGCACGCCAACACTGGGCCGATACCCGGCCTTGTGGGTGATCAGCGTACCCAGTTCATCGGCCTCCAGCTCAAAATTCTTTGAATAGCTGCGCGCGCCAACACTGGCCCCAATGTCCTGAGCCGCCGACACATCTGCCGCCGTAGCCCCCGCAAGGCTTGCCAGGCCCGCCAGCAAAACGGCCCCCGCAACTGCATTTTGCTGCTGACGCGCCAGATGGCCACGGATGTGATGCGCCGCCTCATGCGACATGACAAAGGCCAGTTCATCGCGGTTGGCAATCTGTCCCAGCATCGACTGGGTAAAGGTGATCACCGGCCGCCCGGATTTATCAAGGCTTTGATAGGCGTTTGGCGGCGCATTCGGGTTCGGCTCTATCCGGATCAGGAAATCGCAGTTCACCCCTTTGGACAACTCGCGGCAGCTGCGTTCAGCAACCGGTTCCACGCTGCGGCTGACCGTGGCAAAGGCCTGCCGCGCCTGCGCCGGGGCCATGCCTGCAAGCTGCGGCGCCACCGATCCCCCACCCCCCGCTGAACCGGGAGGGGGCGCATCAATGTCAATGCCGCAGCCCGCCAGAAACGCAACGGTGACGGCAAGAGCCAGTTTGGAAATTGGACGGCGCATATCGGGTTCCCTGCTGCTGCCATGGATCATAAGCCGCATTGAGCCTGGGGTACAATCACAGTTCGCGGCATTGTACCCCACCGGCCCAACCTGGGGAACCTTGTGGCAGCCCCGCTATGGCCTTGCAAGTCTTTGGAAATGGGGGCACCCTATAAGCCATGTTTAGTATCGAACATGACTTTGACTGCACCACCGTCACCCTGCTGGATGAAGGCGCAACACCGCTGCAAGAAGACATTACACTCAATGCCTTTGCAGAATGTGTGACGATTGAACAGCTGGATGCGCGCACCGATCAGGTGCAAAAGATCACCCTCTCTTATACTCAGGTGCGAGACCTTGCAGCCGCCCTGGACCTGCCCGAAGGCGTCTATCGACTGGTGACAGACAAGCCCTAGGCGCAAGAACAGATCAGATCTGGTCTAGCGCTTGTCGCAACCATGTGCAGTCTGGCCGCATGCCTGCCCATCTGATTTCGCATGTTTGAGTTGCGCAACATGCGCTAGCGCGGCTCTGCACCGATATAGACAAAAACCTTGCTGCGAGAGGTGGCACCCCGGCGCAATTCCAGGTTGGAGCTGGCCGTCCCCATGGCGCGAGCCAAGAGCTGGCGCACCGCCTCGGTGGCCTTGCCATTTTCTGGCGCGGCCGTCACCGCAACCTTGATCAGGCCATCCGCCACGGTCAGGGCGTTCCTCGCCGCCTTTGGCACCACCTTCACGGCAATCAATCCATCCCTGACCGCAAGATGCGACAGATCCGGCAGGTCTTTCTTCTTTGGCTTTCCCATGTGCAAGGGATGCCTGCAAAGCCCCCCCATGACCAGAGATTTTTGCCGCGCCCCAGGCTGCTGCCGGGTCCTCTTGACGGGTTGCACAGAAACTGCGCTCCCCTCCTCTTGAATTTCCGCCTATAGATGCCGAAATTACGCTCATTGATGTAAAAAGGCTTTACATATGACCCAACCCAATGCTCCTGCCCTCCAATTCCTGCTGTCGCGGCGCTCTCGTCCGGCAAAGACACTGATCGCACCCGCCCCCAGCCGCGCAGAGCTGGCACCGCTGTTGCAGGCTGCGGCCCGCAGCCCCGACCACGGCAAACTGGAACCCTGGCGATTTGTGGTGATCGAAAAGGCGGCCATGGCGCGCCTCGCCGATCTGACCAGCCAGGCTGGCGCCCGTTTGGGCAAATCACCAGAGGATATTGCCAAGGGCCGCAGCCAGTTCGAGCTGGGGCATCTGGCCGTGGCGGTGATCGAAGTGCAGAAAGAAAGCGCAAAAATTCCAGCGATCGAACAAAGCTACAGCGCTGGGGCAGTCTGCCTGGCACTGTTGAATGCGGCTTTGGCGGCGGGCTGGGGGGCCAATTGGCTGTCAGGTTGGGCCAGCCATGACCGCCAGTTCTGCGAGGAAGGCTTTAACCTCGCCAAAAACGAGCGCATCGCCGGGATCATCCATATCGCCACCCAGGGCGCCATCCCACCGGAACGCCCCCGCCCGGATCTTGAAGAGCTGACCACCTGGATGTCGGCATGATATTTGATGCGTTTTTCAAAACTCTTGGCCAAATGGGCGACCCACGGTTTCGCCGGGTTCTGTTCCTTGGTGTCGGACTGACGCTGGCGCTGCTGATTGGCGCCACCCTTGGGTTTCTGGGGCTGGTGCAATGGCTGACCGCGTCCAGCGTTACCCTGCCATTGATTGGGTCCGTCACCTGGCTGGATGATGTGTTTTCCATCGGCTCTGTCATTTTGATGATGTTTTTATCGGTCTTCCTGATGGTGCCGGTGGCCTCGGCCATTACCTCTTTGTTTCTGGACGAGGTGGCGCAGGCGGTAGAAGACCGTCATTTCCCCCACCTTCCAGAGGTCGCGGCTATTCCCATCTGGGAAGCGGTCAAGGATACGATGAATTTTCTGGGGGTGCTGATCGGGGCCAATATTCTGGCGCTGATCCTCTATGTCATCTTCCCACCCGCCGCGCCCTTTATCTTTTGGGCCCTGAACGGTTTCTTGCTGGGGCGGGAATATTTCACCCTGGCCGCCAGCCGCCGCGTCGGCCCGGTTGAGGCCCGCAAGATGTGCCGCAGGCATCAGGGCACGATTTGGGGGGCCGGCATCCTGATGGCCATGCCGCTGTCGATCCCACTGGTCAATCTGGTGATCCCGATCCTGGGCGCGGCGACCTTTACCCACCTGTTTCATGCCCTGTGGCGCCAGGGTTGAAACGCCGACACGCCAAAGCAAGCACCCAAAAAACAATGACCCGGCAGCCACATAGCCTGTGGCGCCGGGTCTTTCGTTTGTCAGGTTACTGATTTGTCAGATTACAGCGACCCCGGTCCATCTCGGCTTAGACAGGGTCTGGCAGGCGATCAAACCAGTCAAAATCATTGACGCTGATCACCCCGGACAAAATGATGCCGGCAATCAGCATCCACAACAGACAGGAAACACCGGTGGTGATCAGCGCCTTCTGCTTGAGATAATGATTTTCGGGTGCGCCCGCATGGGTGCCGGGTGCGATCACCCCCTTGTCGCCCTGTGTTTCAATGCGGATCGGGATGATGACCAGAAAGGTCATGAACCAGATCACCGCGAACAAAACCAAACCGGATGTAATCCCCATTGTGCATCTTCCTTGCTTGCATGCTGCCCCTCAGTCAGAGCAGGACCTACCTAATGTCAAACCTGTTCAAGTTCCACCAGGCAGCCATTGAAATCTTTTGGGTGCAGGAACAAGACCGGCTTGCCATGGGCACCGATCTTCGGCTCTCCGCCGCCCAGTACCCGCGCGCCTTCCGCCAGAAGGTGATCGCGCGCGGCCAGGATATCGTCGACCTCATAGCAGATGTGATGAATGCCCCCGGCCGGATTCTTTTCCAGAAAGCCGTTGATAGGAGAGTTTTCGCCAAGCGGATACAGAAGTTCGATCTTGGTGTTTGGCAGTTCGATAAAGACAACCGTCACCCCGTGATCAGGTTCATCCTGAGGCGCGCCGACCTTGGCACCAAGCGTGCTGCGATACTGCGCCGATGCGGCCTCTAGGTCGGGAACGGCAATGGCGACGTGATTCAGGCGTCCAATCATGATCTGGCTTCTCCTTGGCGATGCGTTATGCTGCCATATGCACAAGTGCCGCCAGCCAGTGCAAGTGCGCCAATGCGCCCAGGTCGCCATATCACGCGGGGTTCCACCGCGCCCGTGCCATCCCTGCCCGCCAAACTGCGCCCTGTGCCGCTGTCTGCGCCCTGCCCCACTCTCTGCCACGGCTGGACGCTGTTAACTTTGAATTAGCCAATAATTTATAGCGTCAGCCTGTGTATCGCGGAAGGAGTATGAGTAATGGACGATTCGGAACTGTTTGCTGCCGCCCAAAGATTGCCAAATGCCCGCCGCCCCCTGTTGGGGCTGACCATTCTGGTCGTCGAAGACAGTCGCTATGCCTGCGAGGCACTGCGTTTGCTCTGCCTGCGCAGTGGTGCCCGTATTCGACGTGCCGATTGCCTGAAATCTGCCCGCCGTCACCTACAGGTCTACCGCCCCTCGGTGGTGATCACGGATGTTGGCCTGCCAGATGGCTCTGGTCTGGATCTCATCAGAGAAATGAACGCTGCGCGCCCAAGGGTCCGGATTGTCCTCGCCATTTCCGGCGATGAAGGCGTCGAAGAGGCCACGCTCAAGGCTGGTGCCGATGGCTTCATCGCCAAGCCGATCACCTCACTCGCGAGTTTTCAAAACGCCATCCTGTCGCGCCTTCCCTGTGACGACCAACCTAGCGGTCCTCGTCAGGTTAGCGCTGAAACCATAGAGCCAGATCTCCTTGCATTTATGGACGACATGGCCCATGCGGCGGACCTGTTGACCAACAGGGGCGAAGAAAAAACCCTGGATTATCTGGCACAGTTTGTCGGTGGTGTTGCCCGCAGCGCTGGCGATGCCCCCCTGGCCAAGGCCGCAGAAGACTTGGCCCGCGCCCGGTCGGAAGGTCGCCCTGTTGCCAGTGATGCTGCGCTGATGGCCGGACTGGTGCATAAACGACTGGAACAAAAGATCGCCATCTAATCATGCTGGAAGTTCTTGTCATTTCCCTGGCAACCCTTGCCATTGTTTTCTACCTGCAAGCACGACATTCTGCCCGGGCCATCCGCCGCAACCGTGCTCGGGCAGCCGATAGCGTGCAATCCTTGCTGATCCACCCCACGAAACGCTAGAATCTGTAGCGCAACACCGGGGACCGGTTTTGCGCACCTAAGACATGCGACACCACAAAAGCAGAGCCAGTCACGCGAATGCAAATTGGCGCCACGGACTCTGGTGTCAGTTCCTCTCATTCGGCTGCTGTCTGGCGCTATCGCAGCTGGCGGGCCCCTTGATCGGCAGGGGGCTGGGCACCAAATCCCAAGTATTACCGCAGAAATCCGGGGTCCTGCCCCATTTGCAGCCCCGGAAACACTGTGGTTTCCAGATCCCTCTGGCCTGTCTCTGTCAGCCCCCGCATGATCCAGGCGGTTGCCTCACGCACATCGCCCGTGGGCATCAGATCGCGGCGATTATACAGCGCCGCCTCCTCCAGCCCTGGCCAGCGCCCATAGACGCGCCCCCCCCGGATTGCCCCCCCGGCAAGAACCATCGCCCCCCCGGTGCCATGATCGGTGCCCCCGGTGCCGTTCTCGCGGACTGTACGGCCAAATTCTGTCATGGCAACAACTGCGGTTTTGTCCCAAACAGTTTCTCCAAGCTCTTGTTTTAGCGTTAAAATGCAATCACTCAGCCGTGTCAGGGCCGGTTTCAGAGATGCCTTCTGGCGGTTGTGCGTGTCCCAGCCATTCAGCGAGAACGACGCGATCCGGGTATCCCCACGCAACTGTTCCGCCGCAAAGCTGGCCAGCTTTACATGCGGCTTGCCGGGGGCCGGGCGAGGCATTTCCATCGCGCCTGCTGCCATATCTGCCATCATGTCGACCGCTTGCCCCCCAAAGGCGG
The DNA here is from genome assembly GCF_048267565.1 of Pseudophaeobacter sp. NCBI lineage: Bacteria > Pseudomonadati > Pseudomonadota > Alphaproteobacteria > Rhodobacterales > Roseobacteraceae > Pseudophaeobacter > Pseudophaeobacter sp. The sequence continues at coordinate 124,633 of NZ_JBLWXG010000005.1, forward strand.
GCGCCGCCGCTGCCGCGTCGCGTGACAGGGCCAGCGCTTCGGACAGGGCCGCCGAAAACAGCGGGTCTTCCTGCATCATCAGTGTCGCCAGTTGTTCCGCCTGCGGGCTAAGCGCCAGATCGGCATCCGGCGACCAGTCCGACACTGGCGCGGCCCCCTGCAACAGCCGCAGATCGCCATTTCCAATGGCAAATGCGGTGCGCGCGACCACCCCGGTTTGCACCTGCAACAGACGGTTCAGCCAGCCATCGCGGCGCTCTCCCAGTCCAATGGTGCCCGCCTCCAGCAGATCCTGCCCGTCAAAATGGCTGCGCCGGTCGCGATAAGGGGTAGAAACCGCCTGCACAAAGCCCAGCTCTTGCTGCTGCCACAGGGGCATCAGCGGTGCCAGCGCCGGGTGCATCGCAAAAAAACCATCAAGATCAAGCCCGCCCGCCGCATCCGCGTTCTTGGCCTGCAACAAGCCGGGGCGCAGTCCGGCAAAGCCAGGATCACCATAGGGCCTGAGCACATCCAGCCCATCCATGCCGCCGCGCAGAATGATCACCACCAGACGCCGATCCCAGGGCGCGGCGGCAAAGCTCATCGGGGTGATCAGCGGGCTGGCTGCCAATGAACAGCCCAACAGGCCACTACGGGCAAGAAATTTACGACGTGAGAGCGTCATCTGCGATCTCCCTTTTGTAGCACCGGCCCCGTTTGGGCCTAGCGCCGTTGAAAACCTGGTGCACAGAGCACCAGACCAATGGCCTCGGCCCGGGTTTCGGCCGCCGATGCAACAAACCGCACCTGCGCATCAGCCCGCGCGCCCAGGCTTTGGCGGGCAAAGGCGTCGGGGTCAGGCAGAGTATCGAGCAGACGGCTGGGGGCAGACATAGACCAGCGCAGCCGCGCTGACAGCCCCTGTGGGGTAATCCAGGCCTCATCTGCCTCATCCCAGCCATCCGGCCCGCTCGGCGCCTGCCAGTTCTGACCCATGACTTTCAGCGGCACAAGAAAGCTCTGTCGGATGCGCTTGCCGTTCAGCCCGGACAGTGCAGCGGGTGACAGCGCCAGAGCGCGACAACTGGAGGCAATGAAATCAAAGGGGGGTTTTACATTCTGCAGCCCCGGTTCCCAGGCCAGCGGATGGGTCAACAACCGTTCATACAGCACGCCGAGATGGCCGCCGCTGTTGCGGTAGCTGGCGGCAAGGTCCGCCACCAGGGCGGGGTCCGGGGCGTCGCGGGTGAAATGCACTGCCAGCTTCCAGGCAATGTGATCGGCTGTGGCCGGGTGACGGGCCAGATCGCGCAGCGCCTGTAACACAGGCTCCAGCCCCGCGGTATCGCCGCCATAGCTCTGGCCCAGCACCTGCTCTGCGCCGGATTCGGCCAGGGCCCTGCGAAAGACAAAACCGGATTTGACGCGATAGCTGAGCCCGGTGAACAGTTCCGCCAGTTGCCCAACGTCCGCCTGACTATAGGGGCCGTTCACCCCCAGAGTGTGCAGCTCCAACACCTCGCGCGCCAGGTTTTCATTCAGCCCGCCACGCCCCCCCTGACGCCGCGAAGCCTGGCTGTGCGCCCCCCGAGAGTGGGTCTGATCAAGGTAGTGCAACATCAAGGGGCTGGTGACGGCAGCAATGAGAAGATCTTCGAACCTGCCAGTTATATTCGGGCGAATTGCACTTTCGACATAGCCATACCCCAGGGGCCGCATCGCCTGACCTTTGCCCTGAGCCGTGAAATGATCTGCCCAGAACAGCGTCAGTCGTTCCCGCAGGCCATCCCGGGTGGTGATCTGGCGCAACAACAGCTGGCGAAACCAGTGATCGCGCTGCTGCAAATGGCGGCGGCGATAGCGGCGAAAGGCCTCTTGGCTTTGCTCGCCCTCGGGCGTGCCCTGACTGCGCCGGGCCTCTTTGCGCATCTGGCGAAACCCCTGCACGGCCGCCAGGCCCGCTGTAGCGCCCGCGATGGGAAAGTGCTGCGCCGCCAGATCCGGCCCCTGCAACTGCGCCAGCATCTGGTCGGCCGATCCTGGCGCAGGGATCCCTGGCGACAACCCACAGCCAAAGCGGATCGCTGCCAGTTCAGGATCATAGGGCATCGTATTCTCCCGACATGGTTCAGTATTGTAGCACCGAGCGCCGTAGTGTCTATCAGCGAGGGGGCCTGTCAGCCAGAGGGCCTGACTGACAGGCTACCCCCGACTGGCAGGCTTTGCACCACTGCATGGTCTCTTGCGCATCTTCCCGCCCATGCGCGTCTTTGCCCAAGACCGGTGATAGTTATGAGGGGGCTGCCGCACTTGAATATAGGGGCTCTGCCCCCGCGCCCGGTGGGCGCTCCCCCGGGATATTTCAGGCCAAATGAAGTCGGCAAAGCGCACCCCGATGCCACTGTTGCTGAGAGGCGCTGGTAGGCCGATGCAGAAACACCCGGAAGAAACCTTCCGGGTGTCGTCGTTGTACAGAGCTGCAGGGACCGCCGCGAGACGCGGCCTACTGGTCCTGGGGGATGACCCGCAGGCCCAGTTCCATCAACTGTTCAGACATTGGCTCACTTGGGGCCGACATCATCAGATCTTCGGCGCGCTGGTTCATCGGGAACATGATGACCTCGCGGATATTGGCCTCATCCGCCAGCAGCATCACCATCCGGTCAATGCCGGCAGCACAGCCACCGTGCGGCGGGGCGCCATATTGGAAGGCATTGACCATGCCGCCAAAGCGTTTTTCAACCTCGTCCTTACCGTAGCCGGCGATTTCAAAGGCTTTGAACATGATTTCGGGACGGTGGTTCCGGATCGCACCCGAGACCAGCTCGTAGCCGTTGCAGGCCAGGTCATATTGGTAGCCGAGCACCTCAAGCGGGTTGCCCTCAAGCGCTTCCATTCCGCCCTGGGGCATCGAGAAAGGGTTGTGCTCGAAGTCGATCTTGCCGGTTTCCTCATCCGCTTCGTAGATCGGGAAGTCGACAACCCAGGCAAAGGCAAAGCGGTCCTTGTCGGTGAGGCCCAGTTCTTCGCCGATTACGTTGCGGGCGCGGCCAGCAACGCCTTCGAAGGCTTTGGGTTTGCCGCCGAGGAAGAAGGCGGCATCGCCCACGTCAAGGCCGAGCTGCTGGCGGATCGCTTCGGTGCGCTCGGGGCCGATGTTCTTGGCCAGGGGGCCTGCGGCCTCGCTGCCGAGGGTGATCTCGCCGGATTTGACCAGGGCGTTGACCTCTTTGACGGTGATGCCGCGCTCCTGGGCAATGCTGTCCGGCGACTGTTTGCGCCAGAAGATATAGCCCATGCCGGGCAGGCCTTCTTTTTGCGCAAAGGCGTTCATGCGGTCGCAGAACTTGCGGCTGCCGCCGGTGGGCGCCGGAATAGCGCGGATCTCGGTGCCTTCCTGTTCCAGCAGTTTGGCAAAGATGGCAAAGCCGGAACCGGCAAAATGTTCGGAGACCACCTGCATCTTGATCGGGTTGCGCAGGTCGGGCTTGTCCGAGCCATACCAAAGCGCCGCATCACGGTAGGAGATCTGCGGCCAGTCTGTGTCAACCTTGCGACCACCGCCGAACTCCTCAAAGACGCCCTGCATCACTGGCTGGATGGTATCAAAGACATCCTGCTGGGTGACAAAGGACATTTCGAGGTCAAGCTGGTAGAAATCGGTGGGCGAGCGGTCGGCGCGCGGGTCTTCGTCCCGGAAACAGGGCGCGATCTGGAAGTATTTGTCAAAGCCCGAGACCATCATCAGCTGTTTGAACTGCTGCGGCGCCTGCGGCAGCGCGTAGAATTTGCCGGGATGCAGACGCGAGGGTACCAGGAAGTCACGCGCCCCTTCGGGGGAGGAGGCGGTGATGATGGGGGTTTGGTATTCGTTGAAGCCCTTGTTCCACATGCGCTTGCGGATTGACTGCACCATGTTGGAGCGCAAGAGCATGTTTGCCTGCATCTTCTCGCGGCGCAGGTCGAGGTAGCGATAGCGTAGGCGGGTTTCTTCCGGGTATTCCTGTTCGCCAAAGACCATCAGCGGCAGTTCTTCGGCTTTGCCCAGGACTTCGATGTCGCGGATGAAGACCTCGATCTCACCGGTGGGAAGCTTGTCATTGACCAGGCTTGCGTCGCGCGCCAGCACATTGCCGTCGATGCGGATACACCATTCGGAGCGCACCTTTTCGATCTCGGCAAAGACGGGGCTGTCAGGATCGGCCATCACCTGGGTAATGCCATAGTGGTCACGCAGGTCGATGAACAGCAACCCGCCATGATCGCGGACACGATGGACCCAGCCGGAGAGGCGCACGGTGTCGCCCACGTTGGATTTGTTCAGTTCGGCGCAGGTATGGCTGCGATAGGCATGCATGGCGTGACCTTTCGGTATGCGGGTCTAGTCTTTGGGCGGGCCGTCATTCGGGATATGCGCGTTGGCGCTGGGAATTCGGCGCAAAATTCGTCTGGGCCGATACACAGGGTTGCGGCGCGCTTGTCAAGCAAAGCGCGACGTTTTCGCCGCAATCTGAAGATATACTGCCCCCGTCGTGCTGGTTCCCCGGCCAGGCCGGGCGGGGGGCCAGCCCCGCAGTCGGGCTTTGGGGCCCAGCACCAGGACCATCCGACGGCATTCCGGATCACCGAGACGGCGCCACCACACCGGAAAAGATCGCACGGATCTCCCCCCGTAGGGAATTGCCCAGGGTGACAGCTTGCGCATCCCGCAAGTCCTGAAGCGTGACCACCTGCTCTGAAACCTGCTCTGCCTCCAACAGCTGCTGTCGCAGCACGCCGGGCAGCAAGCCAGATGAAAGGGGCGGCGTTACCCGGCGACCAGAGCGCAGTGTCACAAAGACATTCGTGATCGTGCCCTCGCAGAGCTCATCCCTTTCATTGAGAAACAGCATCTCATCCACCCCGGCAGGCAGAGTATTACGCACCGCATCATACAGCCGACGATGGGTGGTCTTGTGCAGCAGCCAGGCATCATCGGATCTGACTCTTTGTTTTGCCAGCGCAACAACCCAGGACTGCGGCGTGGGTGGCAACGGAACCGTGCTCAGCTCTACTGCGCCAGTTGCCGCCAGGGAGAGACGGCAGCGCAGGTCCTCTTCTGCCTGCAGCGCTTGCAAAGGTGCCATCTGGGCCCTTGGGTCAAAGGGAATGCCAAATACCCTGGCTGATCGCTGCAACCGGTGCAGGTGATGCTGCAGCCCCCTGATCCCGCAGCCAGCCCGGTAACCAAAGGTTTCTATCAGGCGGAAATCGGCATCCTGGGCGATGGCGTCAGCTGGGCAAAGCGGGCTTTCCATAGGGCTTCCTCATATTCCGACTGGGCGGTGCTGTCCCAGACAACACCTCCGCCAACATTCAGGGTGGCGCGCCCCTCTTCGACCATCAAGGTGCGAATGGCCACGTTGAATTCAGAACTGCCATCCGGAGCCCGCCAGCCAATGCTGCCACAATAGATATCACGCGCCCAGGGTTCCAGATCGGACAGGATTTCCATCGCCCGGATTTTTGGCGCACCGGTGATAGAGCCGCAGGGAAACAGCGCCTGCAATATCTGCCCCAGCCCGACCCCCGGACGCAGCTGCGCCTGCACGGTCGAGACCATCTGATGCACCGTGGCATAGCTCTCGACCTCGAACAGTTCCGGCACCGAGACCGATCCCAGCTCGGCGATGCGCGAGATATCATTGCGCAGCAGATCGACGATCATCAGGTTCTCGGCGCGATTCTTTGCGTCCTGCTGCAAGAAGGCACGGGCCTGTGCGTCCTCGACCGGATCGGCACAGCGCGGTTGCGTGCCTTTCATCGGCCGCGTTTCGATCCGGCCCGCAGCATCGGTACGAAAGAACAGCTCCGGCGAGCGCGACAGCAGATCCGGCAACCCCTCTTGCAGAACCAGGGCGCCGTGACCGACCTGCTGGCGCGCCGCCAGCGCCGCGTAGAGATCGCTGGAACGGCCCGCAACACCCGCATCAATCGGAAAGGTCAGATTGGCCTGGTAGATATCGCCTGCCCCAATGGCGCGGTTCACTTCGCTATAGGCCCCGCTATAGCGTTCAAAATTCCAGCGCGGATGCAGCTCGCTCAGGCCTGCGGTGGAACTTTGAACGCTATGGTGCGGATGCGGCGATTGTTTCGCGCGCGAAACGCAGGTCGGCGGGTCAAAGACCCCAAAACACAACAACGGCAGACGCCGGTTCACCGGCAGACGCGCCACAAGGCTTGGCTCCAGCGCATAGCCGAGTTCATAGCTTGCATAGCCCGCCAGCCAATGGCCCTGACGGCCCACCGTCTCCAGATCTGCCAGCGCCTTTGGAACCTCAGCGACAGAATCAGCCCGGATCATGCGCAGGGGCGCGGCAAACAGCATCTCTTGCCCCATAGCCGCCTGTAGACGCGGCCCCTGATCAAAACGAATTTGCACGCCGCAGCCCCTGAATTCAGCCAAATCTCTTGCTGATGCTTATATCTGTACGCTATGCGAACAAAAGCAATAAAAGCGGCAATTCGATGCGCAACGCCGATCCCCCTTGCACCTTTTTGCGCTACCCCTATAACGCAGGACAATTTGGGCGCTTGGGGCTGCCCGACTCGCCTAACGATCTCTGAACGACCTGAGCAAACCGCTCGGGCCTGCCGCTCGCACATAACGAAGGAAGCTTACCCATGCCAAAAAGAACCGACATCCAGTCGATCATGATCATTGGTGCGGGGCCCATTATCATTGGGCAGGCCTGCGAATTCGACTATTCCGGTGCCCAGGCCTGCAAGGCCCTCAAGGAAGAGGGCTACCGGGTTATCCTGGTGAACTCCAACCCGGCCACCATCATGACCGACCCCGGTCTGGCGGATGCCACCTATATCGAACCAATCACCCCCGAAGTGGTTGCAAAGATCATCGAAAAAGAACGCCCCGACGCGCTGCTGCCCACCATGGGCGGCCAGACGGGGCTCAACACCTCGCTGGCGCTGGAAGAAATGGGTGTGCTGGCGGAATTTGGCGTCGAGATGATTGGTGCCACGCGCGACGCCATTGAAATGGCCGAAGACCGTAAACTGTTCCGCGATGCGATGGATCGTCTGGGCATTGAAAACCCCCGCGCCACCATCGTCACCGCCCCCAAGCTGGAAGACGGCAAGGCCGACCTGAATGAAGGTGTGCGCATCGCGTTGGAAACGCTCGAAGATATCGGGTTGCCCGCGATCATCCGCCCCGCCTTTACCATGGGCGGCACCGGCGGTGGCGTGGCCTATAACCGCGAAGACTATGAACATTTCTGCCGCACCGGCATGGATGCCTCGCCGGTCAATCAGATCCTGGTTGATGAGAGCCTGCTGGGCTGGAAAGAATTTGAGATGGAGGTGGTCCGTGACAAGGCGGATAACGCCATCATCGTCTGCGCCATTGAAAACATCGACCCCATGGGCGTGCACACCGGCGATTCGATCACCGTGGCCCCGGCGCTGACGCTGACGGATAAAGAATACCAGATCATGCGGACCCATTCGATCAACGTGCTGCGCGAGATCGGCGTCGAAACCGGCGGCTCCAACGTGCAATGGGCGGTGAACCCCGCCGATGGCCGTATGGTGGTGATTGAGATGAACCCGCGGGTGTCGCGTTCTTCGGCGCTGGCCTCCAAGGCGACCGGCTTCCCGATTGCCAAGATTGCCGCCAAACTGGCTGTGGGCTACACGCTGGACGAACTGGACAATGACATCACCAAGGTCACACCGGCCTCGTTTGAGCCTTCGATCGACTATGTGGTCACCAAGATCCCCAAATTCGCCTTTGAGAAATTCCCCGGCTCCGAACCCTATCTGACCACCGCGATGAAATCCGTGGGCGAAGCCATGTCGATTGGCCGCACCATCCACGAATCGATGCAAAAGGCGCTGGCCTCGATGGAATCGGGCCTCACCGGCTTTGATGAGATCGAAATCCCTGGTCTGACCATCGGCACCTGGGATATTGCCACCGACAAGGCCGCGGTGATCAAGGCGATCAGCCAGCAGACCCCGGACCGGCTGCGCACCATCGCCCAGGCGATGCGCCACGGTCTGAGCAATGATGAAATCCATGGTGTCACCAAATTTGACCCCTGGTTCCTGGATCGTATCCGCGAGATCGTCGAAGCCGAAGCAGAGGTGCGCAGCAACGGTCTGCCAAGCGATGAGAAGGCGCTGCGCCACCTCAAGATGCTTGGCTTTACCGATGCCCGTCTGGCCAACCTGACCAAAGCGAGCGAAAAATCCGTGCGCGATACACGGATTGCCAAAGGCGTGACTGCGGTGTTCAAGCGCATCGACACCTGCGCCGCCGAATTTGAGGCCCAGACCCCTTACATGTATTCCACCTATGAGGCCCCGATGATGGGCGACGTGGAATGTGAGGCGCGGCCCTCGGATCGCAAGAAGGTTGTCATTCTGGGCGGTGGTCCCAACCGGATTGGTCAGGGTATCGAGTTTGACTATTGCTGCTGCCACGCCTGCTACGCGCTGACGGACGCGGGCTATGAAACCATCATGGTCAACTGCAACCCGGAAACAGTTTCAACCGACTATGACACCTCGGATCGGCTGTATTTTGAACCGCTGACCTTTGAGCACGTGATGGAAATCCTGCGGGTTGAACAGGAAAATGGCAGCCTGCATGGCGTCATCGTTCAGTTTGGCGGCCAGACCCCGCTGAAACTGGCCAATGCGCTGGAGCAGGAAGGCATTCCAATCCTCGGCACCTCGCCCGATGCCATCGACCTGGCCGAAGACCGAGAGCGGTTCCAGGAACTGGTCAACAATCTGGGGCTGAAGCAGCCGCATAACGGCATTGCCTCGACAGATGAGCAAGCCCTGGAGATCGCCGAAGAAATCGGCTTCCCGCTGGTGATCCGCCCCTCCTACGTGCTGGGGGGCCGGGCGATGGAAATCGTCCGCGATATGGATCAGCTGCGCCGCTACATCGCCGAGGCCGTGGTGGTTTCCGGCGACAGCCCGGTGCTGCTGGACAGCTATCTCTCTGGCGCGGTTGAACTGGACGTGGATGCGATCTGCGACGGCACCGACGTGCATGTGGCAGGCATCATGCAGCATATCGAGGAGGCCGGCGTGCACTCGGGCGACAGTGCCTGTTCGCTGCCCCCCTACTCCCTGTCCAAGGATCTGATCGAAGAGATCAAGACCCAGACCTATGCGCTGGCCAAGGCGCTGAATGTTGTCGGCCTGATGAACATCCAGTTTGCCATCAAGGACGGTGAGATCTTCCTCATTGAGGTGAACCCACGCGCCAGCCGTACCGTGCCCTTTGTGGCCAAGGCCACCGACAGCGCCATCGCCTCCATTGCGGCGCGGGTGATGGCCGGCGAAAAGCTCACCGCCTTCCCGCACCGTGGCCCATACAAGCCCGATGCCGGCTATGATGTCGACACGCCAATGGCCGACCCGATGACCCTGGCCGATCCTGATATGCCCTGGTTCTCGGTGAAAGAAGCGGTGCTGCCCTTTGCCCGTTTCCCCGGCGTTGACACCATTCTGGGGCCAGAGATGCGCTCGACTGGTGAAGTCATGGGCTGGGACCGCGACTTCCCACGCGCCTTCCTCAAGGCGCAGATGGGAGCCGGCATGGTGCTGCCATCTGAGGGTCGTGCCTTTATCTCGATCAAAGACGACGACAAGGGCGCCCCGATGCTCGAGGCCGCAAATGTGCTGATCGAGCAAGGCTTTACCCTGATGGCCACCAGTGGCACCCACAAATGGCTGGAAGGCCATGGCGTCGCCTGTGATCTTGTCAACAAGGTCTATGAAGGCCGCCCGCATGTGGTGGATCTGCTGAAAGACGGCCATGTGCAGCTGCTCATGAACACCACCGAGGGTGCGCAGGCTGTGGAAGACAGCAAGGAAATGCGCTCCGTCGCGCTTTATGACAAGATCCCCTACTTCACCACCGCCGCAGCCTCGAATGCAGCGGCGCTGGCGATCAAGGCCCAGGCCGAAGGCGATGTGGAAGTGAAGAGCCTACAGGGCTAGTTGACGCATTTTCAAAGCAGAAAACACAAAACCCCGGTTCATTGAGCCGGGGTTTCGGTTTTTGGCAGGTCCCAATCCTCGCCTTCATAGCTTTGTGTAAATCGCGCGCCGTCAAGCGTATGCGTGCAGCAGGGGCACCAGGGCTTCATCTGATCCACCGTAAGCTCGGGATCAAGCAGCGCAAGGCGATTGTCTTCCCCCACAAACAGGCCGCTGAAATAGGTGCTTTACCCCGTGCGCATGTAGCGTTCGCCATCCTCTGGCTGCAGCGCGACAAGCCGAAATATCGGTTCATCCTTGTCCAACCACGCCACCGCTTCGCTATAGATATCGTCCCAGTCCTGCCCAACCTTTGACAGCAAAAACTTATAAAGCGGCGTATGGTCCAATCCGTTGCATTTTTCGCACGCAGCCAAAGATACCAGCGAAGCCCCAAAAAAGGAAACTGCTCCCGCCATTCTTACCTGTGCGAACCATAGTGCATAGAAACAAGAAGGGCTGCGGTCTTCACCGCAGCCCCCAAGATGGTTTTGATAGAGCACAGCCCCATTATGCCGCCAGTGCCAGTGCCGCCTTCCGCTCTCGCTTCTCATCACGGGCAAAGAAGATCAGGTAGAACACCGGCGCAGCCACCAGGGTCAGCACCGTGGCAAAGGCCAGACCGCCCATGATGGTCACCGCCATGGAGACAAAAAAGGCATCCCACAGCAGCGGGATCATCCCCAAAATCGTCGTAACCGCCGCCAGCATGACCGGGCGCAGACGCGACACGGATGCCTCGACGATGGCCTCGCGCAGGGGTTTGCCCGTCTCGCGCACCAGGTCGATTTCTTCGACCAGAACGATGCCATTCTTGATCAGCATCCCCGACAGGCTGAGCAGGCCCAAAAGCGCGGTGAAGGTAAAGGGCAGACCGGTGCCAAGCAGGCCGACAACCACCCCGTTCACAGACATCGGCACCAAGAGCCAAATGATGATCGGCTGGCGCAGCGCGTTGAACAAGAGCACCGAGATCAGCACCATGATCAGCACCGTCACAGGCAGCTGCTTGCCCAGACTTTCATTGGCATCGCCCGAGCTTTCGTGCTCTCCGCCCCATTCCATGGCATAGCCAGGAGGCAGCGGCATTTCTTCAATGCTGGCCTGGATTTCGGAAAAGACCGTGGCGGCGGTCAAATCAACCGGAATATCGGCGCCCACCGTCAGGGTTGGCACCCGGTCGCGACGGTGCAGCAAGGTGTTTTCCAGCTTCAGATCGACGCCATCGATCATTTGTTCGATCGGCAGGAACTTCTGCGCGTTATTGGAATAGACCACCTGATCCATGATGTTATAGGCGCCATCGCGGGGGCGGCGAATGATGATGGGGATCAGCCGGTCCTGTTCGCGAAAGACCCCGGCCTGCAACCCATCGGTTGAAAACAACAGCGTGTCGGCAATGTCTTCGCGGGCGATGCCAGCGGTCTGGGCACGCTCGGTCGCATAGCGCGGAGTCAGTACCAGTTCCTGCTCGCGCCAGTCCTGCCGAGTATTGAGGATATTGGGCGAAGCGGCCTCCAGGCGGCGCTTGGCCTCTTCTCCCAGTTGACGCAGCACCTTTGGGTCCGGACCCGAGAAGCGCACCTGGATGGGATCGCCGCCACCTGGCCCAAAGACAAGCCGCTTGGTCCGGAACTCGCCCTCGGGGAACTGCGCCTGTCCAAAGGCTTCCAGTTCTTGCTGCAGTGGCGGAATATCAGCCAGGCTGGCGGTGCGAATGATCATATGACCATAGCTTGGGTTAGGTTTCTCTGCGTTGTAGGTCAGCATGAAACGGGTGGCACCCTGCCCCACGAAAGTGGTGAAATCCACCACGTCTTCGCGCGTTTTCAGCCAGTCCTCGACCACGGCCAGATGCGCCGAAGTTGTTTCTATCGTGCTGCCCTGCGGCAGTTTGTAGTGCACGAAGAACAGCGGCGTATTGGCATCGGGAAAGAACTGCTGCTTGACGGTGCCAAAGGCGGCAAAGCACACCACCGTCAGGCCAAACAGCCCCACGACCACCAGCCAACGCAGCTTTAGCGAGATCCGCAGCAAGCTACCATAGGCGCGAAACAACAGTCCGCCATAGGCATCCGTGTCGTCGCCATCGCCCTGTTTGAAGAAATAATGCCCCAAGAGCGGCGTCGCGGTCAGCGCCAGAAGCCAGCTCAGCAACAGGGAAATGCCAATCACCGCAAAGAGCGAGAACAGGAATTCACCAGCGGAATCCGGACTTAGCCCAATGCCTGCAAAGGCCATGATGCCAATCACCGTCGCCCCCAGAAGCGGAATCTGCGTCTTGGCGGCCGCATCATGGGCCGCCGCACGGGAATCGCGGCCGCGCTGCATGGAAATCTGCATGCCTTCGGCCACCACAATGGCGTTATCCACCAACATCCCCATGGCGATAATCAGCGCCCCCAGCGAGATCCGCTCCATTTCAATGGAAAACAGGTTCATGAACAAAAGCGTGCCCACCACAGTCAGCAACAGGGTTGTGCCCACAACCACAGCCGCCCGCCAGCCCATGAACAGGGCCAGCACCGCAACCACAATCGCCACCGAGGTCGCAAGATTGACAAGAAAGTCATTGGAAGCCTGATCCACCACCAGATGCTGCTGATAGATCGGCAGCAGCTCTACCCCAAAGGGGATCTGCCGGTCCAGCGCTGCCAGACGATCATCGACCCGTGTGCCCACTTCGACGATATTTTCACTGGCAAGGCCGGCAATGCCAAGGGTGAAGGCTTCGACCCCGTTGAACCGGATCATCAGGTCGGGATTGCTGGTACGGCCACGAAAGACCTTGGCCATATCAACCACATTGATCACCTCGCCCTGGGCGCCAATCGACAGGCCGGCGATTTCCGACACGGTATCTGATCCGGCCGGGGCGCTGATGCGGGTCTCGGACTGTCCGGCATCAAGAAACCCGCCAGAACGTACAGTATTGGAGGTGGCGATAGAACCGGCGATGGCATTGATAGAGATGTTCTGATTGACCGAAATCGCCATATCAGGTTCGACAAAAACCGCCTCTTCCGGCAGGCCGGCAATCTCGACATCCGCGACCCCGTCCACCGCCAGCAGTTCTCGCCGCAAAAAGGTGGCCAGTTCGTGTTTTTCGGCGTCGGTATAGCCCTCGGTGGTAACTGCATAAAACAGGCCAAAGACATCGCCGAAACTGTCGTTCACAAAGGGCTGGGAAACCCCATCGGGCAACCCGCGCGCCGCGTCGCGAATATTGGCCCGCAGATCGGTCCAGATCGCAGGCAATTCACTGCCATCATAGATGTCTTGCATTTCCACTTCGATCAGCGAACTGCCGGGGCGATTGATCGAGGTGATGGTCTTTACCTCGCCCATTTTCTGGATCGCTGATTCCAGTGGCTCAGTCACCTCGCGGGCGACCTGCTCGGCGCTGGCGCCGGGATAGGCAGTGATGATGACCGCCTGTTTGATGGTAAAGGCCGGGTCTTCCAGGCGGCCCAGGTTCAGGAACCCCCATATGCCGCCCAGCAGGGCCACCAGCATAATGATCCAAGTATAAAGTGGCCGATTGATCGAGGCGCGTGCAATATCCATGTTCCGGGCCTCAGCTCGCAAAACCGGCAAACCGGCGGACCGATTGACCGTCGGTCAGCGCATTGCCACCGGTGGCAACGATCTCTTCGCCGCCGTCCAGACCAGAGGAAATGGCGAAATCGCCGTTCTGCGTCGCCTGCAGCTCTACTGCGACCCAGTTGACCACCCCGGTCTCGCCACCCTTGGGGGAAAAGACCATGACGCCAACTTCGCCCGCCGCAGAGGTCACAATCGCAGTGCCCGGCACCAGGATGCCCCGCTCGCCGGTGTCCACCTTGATCCGCACCGAGGCCGAGGCCCCCGGCAGGATTTCTCGCCCCTCTGGCGGGGTCATACGAAAGGTCACCCGGAAGGTCTGGCCGATATTGCTGGCTTCGGCCTTGAATTCAAGGATCTCCAGAGGAAATTCCTCGTCGCTGCCGGGAAAGCGCGCGGTGGTCGAAACGTCGTCGCCACGATCCGCCCGCTGGAACAGGATCTCTGGCACGTCGACTTCGATATGCAGCACCGACATGTCATGCAGGCGCACAATCGGCACCCCGGCAGATACGGTGGTGAAATTCTCAACTTCGCGGGTGGAAACCAACGCCTCGAACGGGGCGTTCAAGGTGGCATGACGCAGTTCATACTCGGCATTGCGCAGCGCCACCCGTGCCAGCCCCGCCTGGGTTGTGGCATCTTCGATCGACACCGCGCTTACCGTACCTTTCAGCCGCTCCAGCCGGTGAACCGTCCGATCCGCCTGTTCCTTTTGCAGCCGCGCCTGTTCCAGGTTAAGTTCAAAGGGTTCCAGATCAAGCTGCGCAATCAATTGCCCCTTGGGCACGATATAGCCTTCGGCCACCGGGAAGCGCATCACCTGGCCAGGCACCTGAAAGGCCAGATCAACCGTCTGCTGGGCGGCCACCTGGCCAAAGAACTGCCGTTCCAGCAACCGGGTGCCCGACTGGGTTGTCAGCAGTTTCACCGGTTTGAGCACCTCTTCCGCCTGTGCCGGCACCGCCAGGGCCAGCCCAGATATTGCCACACTGGAAACCGCCAGGGCAGTACCTGTCAAAACCGGCACCATCGCCACGGCTAATTTTTGCAATAGCTGCATCTTCTACCTTTCTGTGCCAAGCAGCTGGTCACCAGCGCCTAGAATGTTCTCTTGTATCTTGTCGGAAAGTTCCGCGAATTGGCCTATCTCATCCGGAGTCAGCCCGCTGATCTGGCGCAGGGTCCGCCCGGCGCGATCCTCTAGAGCGCTGCGCATCAGGCGCCCCTTTTCGGTCAGTTGCAGCTGCAGGGCACGCCGATCCTGCGGATCACGCTGGCGCTGCGCCAGCCCCTCTTGTTCCAGCCGGTCCGCCGCCAGGGTCACGCTGGAGGGCACCAGCAAGAGCGTTTTTGCCAGCTCTCCCATACGGCGCGGGCAATCGAGCTGCATCAGCAGATAGCACTCCATGCGGCCAAGCCCGGCACCAAGCCCCTGCTGTTCAAAGGCCTCTTCCATCCGCAGATGCAAGGCCAGGACGCCCCGCAGCGCCCGCATTTCCGGCGTCAGCATCACCTTGGCAGGCTGACTGGGTTGATCCGCGCGCGACACGGCAGGCCCGCTGGCAGCACCAGCCCCTGAAGGCAGAGAGGATTTTGGTGAGGACGGTGACATCTGGCTCCAGGCGGCAAAGAAGTGATTCCCTCTGACATACTTCAGCCAATGAACCTTTCATGTGATGAAGTTCACACTTCTTTGTTCGGCGCCCTTCTTTGTGCGCCCCCTTCGCGGAACCTGTCGTAAACCTTGACCTTTGGCACAAAAAAGCGGCACAACTGCGGGGTTTCATCCCCATAGGTCCAAAGCCATGTACACAGCCGCCATCACCGGCACCGGGGTTTTCACCCCCTCGCAAGTCATCACCAATGCCGAACTGGTTGAGGCCTTCAATGCCTATGCCGACCGGATCAACGCCGAAAACGCCGAGGCCATTGCCGCAGGCGACGTTGAACCGCTGCAGCATTCCTCGGAGGAGTTCATCTTCAAGGCCTCTGGGATCGAACAGCGCTATGTCATGGACAAGACCGGGGTGCTTAACCCGGATATCATGTATCCACAGCTGCGCCAGCGCGACGACGGTGAGCCGGGCATCCTAGCCGAAATGGCACTGGACGCAGCCCAAAAGGCGCTGGCCCAGGCGGGCAAGACCGCTGAAGATGTCGATCTGGTGATCTGCGCCGCCTCTAACCTAGAGCGCGCCTATCCGGCAGTTGCGATTGAAATCCAGGATCTTCTGGGGATCAAGGGCTTTGCCTTTGACATGAATGTCGCCTGTTCTTCGGCCACTTTTGGCATTCAGACTGCCGCCGATATGATCCGCTCTGGCAGCATTCGTTCGGCCCTGGTTGTGAACCCCGAAATCTGTTCCGGCCATCTGGAATGGCGCGATCGCGATTGCCATTTTATCTTTGGCGATGTGGCAACAGCAACCCTGCTGGAGCGGATCGAAGACGCCAAGGGCGATCATTTTGAGGTGATTTCAACCCGCTGTGCCACTGAATTTTCCAACAACATCCGCAACAACAACGGTTTCCTGCGGCGCTCTCGCCCTGATGGGGTGAAAGACCGGCGCGATATGCAGTTCATGCAAAACGGGCGCAAGGTCTTCAAGGAAGTGCTGCCAATGGTCAGCCAGCACATCGCCGCCCATATGGCGGATGAAGGCATTCAGAGCGACGCGCTAAAGCGGCTGTGGTTGCATCAAGCCAATAAGTCCATGAATGATTTCATCGGCAAAAAGGCCCTTGGCCGCACCCCACAGCCGGGGGAACAACCCAATATCCTGCAGGACTATGCCAATACCTCTTCTGCCGGGTCGATCATTGCCTTTGCCAAATATTCGCAAGATCTGGCCGAGGGCGATCTGGGGCTGATCTGTTCGTTTGGCGCGGGCTATTCCGTGGGATCGGTTCTGCTGCGGCGCCACCACGCCAGCTAAGCAGGCAGGCCGATACAGAAGAAGGCAGCCGAGGCCCCGCAATCAAAGCGGTCTGGCCTTGGCCTAGCCCCTGGCCCACCCTTTTGCGCTAGGCGCTTTCTTCTTCCAGATGCAGCTTCATATCCAACAGGACATGCTGCAACAGCACCGTTTCCCGCAACAGCCGCTTGGCTTCATTCACGGTGATAATACCGTCTTCGATTGCCGTCTGGTATTCGCTCATCAAAAAGGCAAACCGCTGGCTGAGCGCGATAACATCCGCGTTGACCCCGCCATTGCGACCCGCACCGCCTTCGGCATTGCCGCCACTTCTGCTTTCGTAAGACAGGGTGATATTCTTCAGATCCGCAAGCGCAGAGGTCACATGCGGATAAGAGGATTCTTTCTCCAGCTTGGCCACCGCATCCACCGGCATAAAACGATCAGCGTGTTCTGCGTTGTCTGAATAATACCGCCCCAAAGTTGCCTTGGATTTTCCGGTGATCTGGCAGGCCGCCTCAATCCCGACATCCTTTACCAGGGCCTCTGTATGCTTTTTCAGATAGGTACCAATCTCTGCCATTAACTCTCACCAGCTATGCCGCGCCAAAAGGGGAAGGTCGGGAAAAATTTCCCATAAGGGTGTTGTAAAGTATTTGTTATTCTTGCGCCATCCCTAAGGTTTTCAGGGATTTAGAGAGTGACGGAGGATATATTTCAGCCTCCATTTTATTGCGAAGTCGGCTTTGTGAGTGGGCTGTCTTCGAGAGAAAATGCATTTTCCCATGCTTTGAGATGGGCAAACTTTTCAAACAGGTACCCTTCCTGCCTGCCCGGTCACATTTGCCGGGCCTCCCCTTTCAGGCCATCACCTGCGAAGGATCGGGAAGGGTACGATTTGCTCTATCCCCGTACGCGGCCTCGGAGGATTGCCATTTTCCCTCTAGATTTAAGGGGATGCGCGTTGACCGCGCAATTCCACGGCTTGGCGGATCGCCAGAAGAGAACCATCAGCCGCGCTTACAACCGGGGGGCATTTCTGTCGTTCCGGCACCGCCACCGGCAGCTCTGCCCCTTGCCCAGCCCCGCTCTGGCGCGATATGGGAGCGCCATGGCAAAGCTCTATTTCAATTACTCAACCATGAACGCGGGAAAGTCGGCGGTTCTCTTGCAGGCCTCGCATAACTACCGTGAAAACAACATGGACACCTATCTGCTGACCGCGCAGATCGACACCCGTGAAGGCGCCGGAAGAATCGCTTCGCGCATTGGCATCAGCGCAGCTGCCGATACCTTCGCGCCGGACGATGATCTTTTTACCAAGATCAGCACCCGTCTGGCCCAGGGAAAACTGGCCAGCATTTTTGTTGATGAGGCCCAGTTCCTGACCCCTGATCAGGTCTGGCAGCTGGCCAATGTCGTGGATGATCTCGGCGTACCGGTGCTGTGCTACGGGCTGCGGGTGGATTTTCAAGGCCAGCTGTTTCCCGGCTCTGCCAGTCTCTTGGCGCTGGCCGATGAAATGCGCGAGGTCCGCACGATTTGCCACTGCGGGAAAAAGGCCACCATGGTGATCCGCCAGGATGGGACAGGCCGCGCCATCACCAAGGGCGATCAGGTGCAGATCGGCGGCAACGAAAGCTATGTTTCACTGTGCCGCCGCCACTGGCGCGCCGCCATGCGGGCGGGCGATTGACCTAACCGCTCTCGCCCCTCCCCTGTTCCGCCCCTGTTTACCCAGGGGCCGGGTTCAGGCCAAATTTGGCGGCGTGTCACCGGCAAGCCCTGCGGCAAGGTTGTCCAGCGCCATATGGCCCATGGCGCTGCGCACCTCCTCGGTGGCGGTGCCCAGATGCGGCAGGAGCGTCACGTTATCCAAATCCCGCAGCGCCTGCGGCACCTCGGGTTCGAATTCATAGACATCAAGCCCCGCGCCTGCGATACCTCCCGCTTGCAGGGCGGCAATCAGCGCCGCCTGGTCGACCACCTCGCCGCGTGCGATATTGACCAGATGCGCCGTTGGCTGCATCGCCGCCAGCACCGCTGTATCGACAAGATGCCGCGTTTCAGCCCCACCCGGCACCGCCACCACCAGGAAATCCACCGCTGCGGCCATCTGTGTAAGGTCGGGCATCCGCACTGCGGCAAAATCCAGATCCTTGTCGCTGCGCGCGATGTAGGAAACCTGCATACCAAAGCCAAAGTGGCAGCGCCGGGCAATCGCGGCGCCAATCCGGCCCATCCCGACAACACCCAGTTTTTTGCCGGTCACATGCTGGCCCAGCATCTGGGTCGGATGCCAGCCGGACCAGTCGCCACTGCGCACCAGCCGTTCCCCCGCGCCTGCCCGGCGCGCCGACATCAGGATCAGTGTCAGGGCAATATCCGCCGTGGCATCG
The DNA here is from genome assembly GCF_048267565.1 of Pseudophaeobacter sp. Lineage (NCBI taxonomy): Bacteria > Pseudomonadati > Pseudomonadota > Alphaproteobacteria > Rhodobacterales > Roseobacteraceae > Pseudophaeobacter > Pseudophaeobacter sp. Next base: position 143,594 of record NZ_JBLWXG010000005.1, read on the forward strand.
GTGACGGCACCGGGCGTGTTGCTCACCTGCACCCCATGGGCATGTGCAGCGGCCACATCGATATGATTGATCCCAACGCCAAAATTGGCCAAAAGCTTGCAGCGTGGGTTTGCCACTTCGGCAAAGACACTAGCATCAAAGGTATCGCCCAGCGTTGGCATCACCAGATCATAGTCCCGCAATGCGGCCGTCATCTCTTGCCGGGACATAACGCGGGTGTCAGCGCGAATATCAACATCAAACTCGGCCCGCGCGCGGGCCTCGACTGCGGCGGTCATCGGGCGTGTAATCAACAGCTTCATCGTCAATGCATCCTTCCCCCCAGCGGAACCGGCCCGTCGGGGCCAACCAGGCGGATTTCTCCGTCGTCATCCGGCAGCCCCAGCACCAACACCTCTGACATGAATTTCCCGATCTGACGCGGCGGGAAATTCACCACCGCCAGCACCTGTTTGCCAATCAGCGTTTCCGGCGTGTAATGCGCCGTCACCTGGGCAGAGGTCTTTTTCTCGCCGATCTCAGCGCCAAAATCGATCCAGATCTTGATCGCCGGTTTGCGCGCCTCTGGATAGGGCTCCGCGCGGATCACCTCTCCGACGCGAATATCCACCTTCAGGAAGTCATCAAAATCAAGATCAGCCACGCGACAGCTCCTTTGATCGGTTGGCCGCCGCCGCAACGGCGCGTTTCAACAGATCGGGAAAGCCGCCCTCTTCCTGCATAAGAACCTCTAGCGCCGCCTGGGTGGTGCCATTGGGGCTGGTTACATTCACCCGCAGCTGGCTGGGGCTTTCCTCGGCGGCCTTGGCCAATGCCCCGGCCCCGGCCACAGTGGCCTTGGCCAGTTTCATCGCCATGTCAGCCGGCAGGCCCTGGGCCTCTCCGGCGGCAGCCAGCGTTTCGATCAGGTGGAACACATAGGCCGGACCAGAGCCGCTGACCCCGGTGACTGCATCCATCTGGGCCTCGGACTCCAGGCGCAGGGCCTCGCCAATTGCGGACAGCAGCTCTTCGGTCACGTCAAGATCGGCGGCAGAGGCGCGCCGATTGCCAACCAGTGCCGTGATGCCCTGGCCAATGGCGGCAGGGGTGTTGGGCATGGCGCGCACAATCGGCGTCTGATCGCCCAGGATCTCTTCGAAACTGGCAATTGACGTGCCTGCCGCAACCGACACAAACAGCGTCTTGCCATTGCCCAGCGCCTGCAATTTTGGCAATGCCGCGCCCATCATCTGGGGCTTTACCGCCACCAGCACCAAAGCTGGTTCTCCGGGCAGGTCTTGATTGATATGCACCCCAGTGCCCTGCAACCACTCTGACGGGTGTGGGTCCAGCACCCAGACCGAGCTTGCAGGCAATCCGCCCTCCAGCCAACCTGCCAGCATAGCCGAGCCCATTTTGCCGCAGCCCAGCAGAACCAGCCCGCCGGTTTCAATCTGTGATATGGTCATCTGTTCATCTTCCCAAGTCAATCGCGCGTCACGTACCGGCCAATGCACAAAATGTCAGGGGTTCAGCCGACCGCGCCAAACGGCGCCCGCCGCACAAGTTTCCAAAAATACCCTAGAACGGCAGGATCTTATGCCCGGCCGTAGGTCTCTGCAATGGCGACCTGAATAGCATCTTTGGGGGATCTGTCAGCCCAGGTGGTCAGCTGGATCGCCGGATAGTAGCGCTCGCAGCTGGACACTGCCGCATGGATCATCGCGTCGATCTGCTCGGGGCTGGCCGATTGCCCGCCCGCCAGAACCAGCCCATAGCGATAGAGCATCACCTTGTGATCCGCCCAATAGGTGAAACCGCCTGCCCAGCACTGATCATTCATCAGATTGATCAACTCATACAGCTGCGGAATCATCGCGGTGGGTGGTTCCATCTCAAAGCTGCAAATCAGCCGCAGCGTTTCTTCATAACCTGACCAGGCAAGGGTCAGCGAATAGGTGCGCCACTGGCCTTCGACGGCCATGGCGATCTGATCGTCGCCAATGCGGTCAAAATCCCAATCATGATGCGCAGCAAGGTTTTCGACGATGTCAATCGGGTGTGCCTCGTCGTCCAGAAGATATTCGGAAAGGGCCATAGTCTCACCTCTCGGGTCTCTAACCGCTGGGGCACTGCATGCCCGCTACAGCTAGGTTTCTGGTCTACAGAACGAGGAGCATCCCCGCCTCTATACCATATATGGTGGCAAGAGGGAGTGATCCTGGCAACCCTTTATCTGGGGATATCTGCAATAAGTTGTGGACGAAAGCGCTTCAGCCGCAAAATATTGCATACTAGGCCGCCTCGCACCTTCCACGGCCTGGCCATGAACAGGACCGGCACCCCCGGCACAGCAACAGGCCGCGAAAGCATAAATCGACGGGAAGGCCGCGCGGGTACTGCCCAGCGCAACAGAGGGTGAGGGTAGCAGAGAGACACAGATCCCGTGCCCCCTTGCCCCCAAACAGCGGCGCAGAGGCACGGGCGAGGACAGCCAAGCTAGCGCCCTGAAAAATCGACGCAGGCAGGATGGAATGGGTCAACCACGTCAGGCGCAGGCACAGCACGCCATCACGTTGCGCCATACAGCACAGCGGACGAAAAGCACCCGGCAAACAGCGCCAGGCAGATCAGCCTCACTTAGCCCTTGGCCTCAAGCGCCTCCAGGCGCAACTTCAGGGCCTCGTTTTCTTCGCGTGCCTTTTGCGCCATGGCGCGCACCGCATCAAATTCTTCGCGGGTGACAAAATCGTGGTCGGCCAACCAACGATCCATCAGCCCCTTCATCGCGGTATCTGCTTCGTCCTTTGCACCCTGGGCCACGCCCATCGCATTGGTCATCAGCTGGGAAATATCATCCATGATCTTGTTGCGGCTCTGCATCATCTTCTCCGTATCGCTCTCCCCCCCTATATGGGGTGCAAAGGGTCATCGGCAAGCCGTTGACTTCCCTTCACGACCAGAGGCATTCAGGACCACATGCAGGCCATGATCCCATTCCCCGATATTTCGCCCGAGATTTTCTCGATTTCCCTGTTTGGCATGGAGTTTGCCCTGCGTTGGTACGCCCTAGCCTATATTGTTGGCATCGTGATTGCCTGGCGCCTGGCGGTCGCTGCGCTGAAAACGCAGCGCCTTTGGCCCGCGCAAACCCCACCAATGCAGCCCCAGCAGGTCGAAGATTTGATGACCTGGATCATTCTTGGGGTGATTCTCGGGGGGCGGCTTGGCTTTGTGCTGTTCTACCAGCCGGGCTACTATCTCAGCCATCCGATGGAAATTCTGCGCATCTGGCAGGGCGGCATGGCCTTTCACGGCGGCCTGCTTGGGGTGATTGTCGCGACCTGGGCCTATGCCGCACGCCACGGGATCGCCAAGATACAGATGGCCGATCTGGTCGCCTATACGGTGCCGACGGGGTTGCTGCTAGGGCGACTGGCCAATTTCATCAACGCCGAGCTATGGGGCCGCCCCACCGAGCTGCCCTGGGGCGTGGTCTTCCCGGGGGATGCGGCGCAAAGCTGCGGACAGGCCCTGGGCGCGCTCTGCGCCCGTCATCCATCGCAGCTCTATGAAGCGCTGCTGGAGGGGCTGGTGCTGGGCGGCCTGCTAATCTGGCTGGTCTGGCGGCGTCAGGCATTCTTGCGCCCAGGTCTGGCCCTGGGCCTGTTCCTGGCGGGATATGGCGCGGCGCGCTTCCTGGTAGAGTTCTTTCGCCAGCCCGATGCGCATTTTGTCAGCCCGGGCAACCCGCTGGGACTGGCCTGGCAGCTGGGCGGTTATGGTCTGACGATGGGGCAAATCCTGTCGCTGCCGATGATTGCGCTGGGGCTGTACTTTGCGCTGCGAGCTCGGCCCGTGGTGGGTGCCCCGGCATGACATCGCTGCTGGATCAGCTGGCCGCCCGTATCCGCAGCGACGGTCCGATCAGCCTGGCTGATTATATGGCAGACTGCCTGCTGCATCCGGAACATGGCTATTACACCCGCCAGCAACCCTTTGGCACGACAGGGGATTTCACCACTGCGCCAGAGATCAGCCAGATGTTTGGCGAACTCATCGGCCTGTCTCTGGCGCAAAGCTGGCTGGATCAGGGCGCCCCCAAGGTCTTTACCCTGGCCGAACTGGGCCCCGGACGCGGCACCCTGATGGCGGATCTGTTGCGCGCCACCCGCGCCGTGCCCGGCTTTCACACCGCGCTGCGCCTGCATCTGATTGAGGCCTCGCCAAGCCTGCGCCGCACCCAGGCCGAGACCCTGCAAGGCTATGAGGTCACCTGGGCCGACAGCATAGAGGCGCTGCCGCAGCAGCCGCTGTTCCTGGTGGCCAATGAATTTTTTGATGCCCTTCCCATCCGCCAGTTTGTCCGCGATGGGGATGGCTGGCGCGAACGCTGCGTTGGCCTGGCCGAGGGCGCGCTGTGCTTCGGGCTTGGCCCTGCAGCACCACAGCCCGCGCTGGAACACCGCCTGGCCGATACCAAATCCGACGATCTGGTAGAGCTATGCCCCGCAAGCCCCCCCATCACGGCCAGCCTGGCCCAGCGCATTGCCCAGCATGGCGGCGCTGCGCTGATCATCGACTATGGCGACTGGCGTTCTTTGGGTGACACGCTACAGGCGTTGAAATCGCATGCACCAGTGGATCCTCTGCTTGTGCCAGGGACTGCCGACCTGACCGCGCATGTGGATTTTGAAGTGCTGTGCAGCGTGGCGACCGGTGCGGGCTGCAGCCACAGCAGGGTCACACCGCAGGGGGTCTTTCTGGAGCGGCTTGGCATAACCGAACGCGCCCGCGCCCTGGCGAACCGACTGGAGGGCGCCGCGCTCGACAGCCTGGTTGCCGCACATCGACGGTTGACGCACCCGGATGAAATGGGAAACCTGTTCAAAGTTCTGGGGATCACCCCCGCCACGACCTCATTACCACCTGGATTGATCTCATGACGCTGGAAATTCTGACCTCTGATCTACTGGACGGTGTTCATCACGGGTTCTTCACCCGTCGCGGTGGTGCCTCTACCGGCGTGTTCAAGGGGTTGAACTGCGGCTTCGGCTCTAGCGATCAGCGTGATGCGGTAACGCTGAATCGCGCGCGCGTGGCCAAGGCCATGCAGGTGGCACCTACGGCGCTGGTTGGGGTGCATCAGGTGCATTCCGCCGATGTGGCGGTGATCACCGCCCCCACCACCGACCGCCCGCGCGCCGATGCCATGGTGACCAAAACGCCCGGCATCGCCCTTGGGATTCTGACCGCCGACTGCCAGCCCGTGCTGTTTGCCGATGCCGAGGCAGGGGTCATTGGTGCCGCCCATGCAGGGTGGCGCGGCGCATTGGACGGCGTGCTGGAGGCTACGTTGAACGCGATGGAAGACCTCGGCGCTGATCGCAGCAAGACCCATGCAGTGATCGGCCCGTCCATTTCGCAACGCGCCTATGAGGTGGGACCGGAGTTCTACGAAGACTTCCTGCAGCAAGACCCGGATCACGCCCGTTTCTTTGCCAATGGTACGGCGGGGCGCTATCAGTTCGACCTGCCCGGCCTGGGGCTGCACCTGCTGCGCACCGCAGGCATTGGTCAGGTCGAATGGACCCGCCATTGTACCTATAGCGATGCGGATATGTTTTATTCCTACCGACGCACCACCCACGCGGGGGAAGCCGACTACGGAAGGTTAATTTCCTGCATCGCCCTATAGGGTCGAAATCAGGGCAGCGCCGCACAGGTTTGGCCCGATTTCGCCGCAGATGACACCCGGATCGCAAAAACGTAAAAAAATAAAATTAAATATCAATATCTTAACCGCGAAATATCCGAACACAGTGCCGCAGCCCGAGGTAACTCTGCGCTTGGGAATTTCCATGGGCCAGCCATATTCATGACGCAATGATTACCGATAGTAAGCTGAAACAAGCCTTGGGTCACACCGAGGCCTACAGCTGGGAGTTGCAAAATGAGCACCGGATCACGTTTTCTAAAATCGATGATTTCAGAAGCAAAATCAGATATTCAGCGGCTCCCTTGGCAGAAACATTGTAAAAGGCAGCTGCCGCAGTCCAGACAGCCATTGACGCTGGATCCCGCGCAGAGCGACCTGTCCGCGCAACAGCAGCGCGCCTAGCATAGGGCCGATCCGCCTGCGCCACTGCCAATCCTGATCGAAAACCACGACAAACCGCCCGTAAACAGCCCGCAAACCATGCGATATCTGTGAGCGCAGTGACCCTTTCTTAGGTATTCGCCACCACACTCGCCTAAGGAAACGCCCGCAGGATGCTCTGGCTATTGGCCGCATCTCGCAGATTGACCAAATAGTAACCCGTAAAGCACTTTGGTGCAGAGCCATATTATGCAGACAATAATCTTTCCCCCAAACCACCCTGCCAGTTCGCTGCGCCGATGGGGATCGGCATTCGGGTGGCAGGGCCGACCGAAGGGCCAGAGCACATGACCCTGCCACTGTCACTCCAACAGGCCGCGGCCAGGGCTTCCGAAGCCCGGGCCTTGCTTCAGGATCCGGCGACCCTTCGCCTGGGCACAAAGCCCCAGCTGCGCCGCTATGAGGTGAGCACCCTGCTGCCCGATGGCGCAATCGCTGAAACCCGCCATATCGCCCCAGCCCTGCCGATTTTCGAAGATGCCTTCAGCGCCTTTACCCGAGGATCAATGGTGGATACCTGCAACGGGCCAATCGCCGTCGAAGACCTCCTGCCCGGCGACCAACTGATCACCCAGGACGGCTCTTGCCAGCCGCTGATCTGGAAAGGCAGCACCAGCCTGGTGCCCGCCCGCGCTGATGCCAAGGGGCGCAGCCATCGCCTGACCAGTTTCATGGCTGACAGCCTGGGCCTGCAAAAGCCAACCTCCTGCGTGGTGGCGGGGCCTGCTGCGCGGCTCTTGCGGATGCCGCCACATCTGCGGGTCGGCACCGATCGACCACCGCTGCTGACCCTGGCGGAAGAATTTCAGGATGGCATGAACATCTTTGAAACCGCGCCACCGACAGTGGTGGATCTGTTTCACCTTTGCCTGCCCAAACATGCGGTGATCCGGGTCGGCGGGTTAGAGTTCGAGACCTATCATCCCGGCCCAGAGGCGCTGAAGCTGGTCAGCTATGCCATCAAGACCCTCTATCTCAACCTCTTTAGCCATATCGATACGATTTCAGGCTTTGGCCCACTGGCCTATGAGCGCAGCCAGGCCCCAGAACGTGGTGACCAGCCCTAGCCGGTCCATCACCCTTGGCCAAACAGCCGCAGCAAGATAGGAAATGGGGGGGATCGCGCGGCTCAGGCCTCGCGTTGCAGGCGTTCTTCCAGAACATCAAAGGGCACCCCTGGTTCATCCTTGGCACCACGGATCACCAGCGATGTCTTCACGCTGGCCACATTTGGAGTGGTCAAGAGCTGCGCTGTCAGAAAGCTTTGAAAGGTGCTCAGATCCGGAGCGACGCATTTCAGGATGAAATCCACCTCACCGTTCAGCATGTGACACTCGCGCACCAATGGCCAACTGCGGCATTGCTCTTCAAAGGCGGTGAGTTCGGATTCGGCCTGGCTTTCCAGCCCCACCATAGCAAAGACCTGCACCTCAAAGCCCAGCTCGCGGGCGTTGACATCGGCGTGGTAGCCGCCGATCAGGCCAGCCTCTTCCAGGGCGCGCACCCGGCGCAGGCAGGGCGGGGCAGAAATGCCCACACGCTTGGCCAACTCGACATTAGTCATGCGCCCATCGGCCTGCAACTCCGAGAGTATCTTGCGATCAATCGGATCAAGACGGGTTGTGACCATGGTGTAAAGCTCCTGTCAGATTGCGTTTCTTATAGCACTGCTGCAAGACTGCGCAATATTATTTCACAATGGCGCAATATTCTTTGCCCCTGCCAAGTTCAAGCGGCAAACGCCCCCTCCCCTAGGTCGCGCAGCCGGTGCCGCAAATCACACCAAATCGTGCGCCCCAGGCCCCGCCTTGCCCGCGCAACAGGGGTTTAAGAGCCGCCCCCCTATCGTTATATGCAAGCCTGACGGCGGCCACGGACGCCATTTTTGCTGATTCAATGTGCAAATACTGCGCAGTTATTGGGGATACGAGATGAGCGACACGCGCCACACCAAGGTTTTGATCATTGGCTCCGGTCCAGCCGGCTATACCGCTGGCGTCTATGCCGCCCGCGCCATGCTGGAACCCATCCTGGTGCAGGGCATCGAGCCCGGCGGCCAGCTGACCACCACCACCGAAGTGGAAAACTACCCCGGCTTTACCGAGGTGCAGGGCCCGGATCTGATGATCAAGATGCAGGAACATGCCCAGGCCATGGGCTGCGAAATCATCGGCGACATCATCACCTCGCTCGACACCTCTGCGCGTCCCTTCACCGCCAAGGGCGACAGCGGCACCACCTATACGGCGGATGCAGTGATCCTGGCCACGGGCGCCCGTGCCAAATGGCTGGGTCTGGAAACGGAAGAAAAGTTCAAGGGCTTTGGCGTTTCCGCCTGCGCAACCTGTGACGGTTTCTTTTATCGCGGCCAGGAAATCGTGGTAATTGGTGGCGGCAACACCGCAGTCGAAGAAGCGCTGTTCCTGACCAATTTTGCCTCCAAGGTGACATTGATCCACCGCCGCGACGAACTGCGCGCCGAAAAGATCCTGATTGATCGGCTGATGAAAAACCCCAAGATTGAGCCGCTCTGGTTCCACGAACTGGACGAGGTAATCGGCAGTGAAAGCCCGCTTGGGGTTGAGGGCGTGCGCGTCAAACACAGCAAGACCGGCGAAATCACCGAGATCCCGTGCAAGGGCGTCTTTGTGGCCATCGGTCACGCCCCGGCCAATGAACTGGTCAAGGATAGCCTTGAAATGCACAATGGCGGCTACGTCTCGGTCAAGCCCGGCACCACCGAAACCTCGGTTCCCGGGATCTTTGCCGCAGGAGATCTGACCGATCACAAATACCGCCAGGCGGTGACCTCGGCCGGAATGGGCTGCATGGCCGCGCTGGACGCGGAACGCTTTATCGCGGAACAGGAGTAAGCCGGATGCCGCAGGATTTCGACACCCAGCGCGCCGAAACCGTAGCGGCATTCAACGCCCTGCAGGCCGAACATGGCCTGCCCGAGGTGGCGGACGTGGATTATTTCTTTGTCCCCACCCACGACGGGGCCGATTGGCGTGCCTTGGCAGAGGAGCTGAGCCGCAGCGAGTATAGTTGCACCTATGTCAGTGCCGATGACGCAGAAGATGGTGCCCCCTATCTTGCCGCGACGCTGTCAGATCAGATGGTTTCGGCCACCGGCATCTGGATCGGCGAGGAAGTGGCCACCCGCGCCGCACTGAAGCATGGGTTTTCCCCCGATGGCTGGGGGCTGGAGAGCTAGACACCGCCCTCGCCCGGCCCTGGCCCCGGCCCCAGCCCTGGCATCGGCACGGCCGCCGCAGGATCGACCCAGGATCGACGGGGCATTGCCCTGCCATTGACCCGGGCGGCTACGCCCGGCACTCTGCTTCTGGACAGAACCCACAAGACAGGAGAAGCGGCGGGTGGCAAGCGCACTCTGGCAGGGGAATTGGATCACCCGCACCAGGATCATCACCGGGCTGGTGTTGATGACCTATGCTTTCTTTCATTTCATCAACCTTGGGCTTGGACTGTTTTCACCAACCGCGATGGAGGCGATGCAAGACGCGCGCCATGTCATTACGCGCAATCCCCTGGGGATTGTCATCATGGCAAGTTCCCTGTTGCTGCATCCTGGCCTCGCGCTGTGGCGGCTGGCGCGCAAACGTAGCCTGCGCATGCCCCTGGGCGAGGCTGTTCAGACCATTCTGGGCCTGCTGATCCCGCTGCAGCTCTTGTCCCACATCACCCATAGCTCTGTTGCGCATCACCTCTTTGCAGTGCGCGATGACTACCCCTATATTATCGTGCTGATGTGGAACAGCCCGGTGATCTGGTGGCAGTCGGCGCTGCTGCTGGTGGTCTGGATCCATGGCTGCATAGGGCTGCATTTCTGGCTGCGCCTCACACGATGGTGGCGCAAGCCCCTCCCCTACATGATCGGACTGGCGGTTTTCATTCCCAGTTTCGCCCTGGCCGGATTGCTGAGCGAAGGGCGGCGGATCTATGACATCTTTGTCGAGGGCAGCAGGCGCGCCGATCTGATGGCCTATTTCAATTGGCCCACCCCCGAGAGTTTTGCCACCCTGCGCCTGACCGAAACCCGGCTATTACAGATCTTCTTGCTGCTGCTTGCCCTGACTGCCTGCGCCTATGCGATACAAAAGCTGCGCCGCAGTGGCCGATCCGTGCGTATCAGCTATTCCGACGGCCCCTCGATTACTGCGGAAAAGGGCATGACCCTTTTGGAAATGTCACGCTGCCACGCGGTGCCCCATACCTCCCTCTGCGGCGGCAAGGGCCGCTGCACCACCTGCCGGGTCGTGATCGACGCGGGCAGCGACAGCCTGCCCCCCCCTGCCCCACCCGAGGCACGCAGCCTGGCGGCGGTCAAAGCCCAGACCAATATGCGGCTGGCCTGCCAGATCCGCCCAGAGACACCGCTCACCGTGACCCGCATGTTTCACCCCAACGGCCGTCGAAAGCGCGCCCATGCCAGCCAGGGGCGTGAACAGCAGCTGGCGATCCTGTTCCTCGACATGCGCGGCTTTACCGCCCGCACCTCTGCGCAATTGCCCTATGATGTGGTCTTTTTGCTGAACCGATTCTTTGATGCGGTTGTCCCCTGCGTCACCAGCAGCGGCGGCCATGTGGACAAATACCTTGGCGATGGCTTTCTTGCCGTCTTTGATGCGGCAGAGGCCAAGCAATCCGCCCTGGCGGCGCTTCGGGCCGCCAGCCAGATTGGCCTGGCACTTGAAACCTTCAACCAGACCCTGCAGGCGGAAGGGGATGAACCCATAAAGATCGGCATGGGGCTGCATCTGGGCGAGTTGGTCATTGGCGAGATTGGCGCCGCAGGCCATGCCCCACGCACCATCATCGGTGATACCGTCAATGCCGCCAGCCGCCTGGAGGGCGCCAGCAAGAACGAAGGGGTCGAGTTGATGGTTTCGGCCGCAGTATTATACGCGGCAGGCTACGCCACCTCAGATCTCGATCTGCGCAGCTTTCACCTGCGCGGCGTCGCAGAGCCGCTGATGGCCCTTGCCCTGCGTCAGGCTGCGACACTTCCCGAAATTTTGCAAAAATCTGAACCACAGTCCTGATTATCCCTGCCGGACGGGACAGTATTACGGCAATCAAGGCCATAGCAGATCAAATGGCGTTGCAGCGCAGCAACGCCTCCCGATCCCAAGCATTGCAGGTATTTTTGGCCTTTGCTCGCAGGGCCATTTATGCGATGCGTTCACGCGTGAACACACATTGACCCAGATACCATCGCGCCATGACACTGCCCGCCACACCCGCCACCCCAAACGAGGAAGACCAGATCTTCCGCCTCCTGCGCCAGCTTGATCTGGCACCGGAGGCGTCACAGCGCGCCACGGCAACAGCGCTGGGTCTTTCTTTGGGGCGATTGAACACACTGTTGCGCAGTGTCGCCGATAGCGGGCTGATAACCATAAGCGACAGGGCTGGCCCCGATAAGCGGCAGCGCTTTGCCTACACGCTGACACGACGTGGCGCCGCTGAAAAAAGACGACTCACCGATCAATTCCTCTCCCGCAAGCTGGCTGAATACGATGTGCTGCACGCGGAACTTACCGGCACCGCAAGCGGCTTGCCCCATATCAAACACAGGACTCATCCAATGCAGAATAACCTGGCTCCTATCCCCGAGCTCTATGTCTCCTATGACTCTGCCCAGAAGCTGAAAACCGAGGCGGGCGAACTGAAAAGCCACGACCTGACCCCACGCCAGATCTGCGATCTTGAACTGCTGATGAACGGCGGCTTCAACCCGCTGAAAGGCTTCCTGACCGAGGAAGACTACAACGGTGTTGTGGAAAACATGCGCCTGGCCGACGGCACGCTCTGGCCAATGCCGATCAACCTGGATGTATCCGAAGAATTTGCCGCCTCGCTGGAAGTGGGCGAGGATATCGCACTGCGCGATCAGGAAGGCGTGATCCTGGCAACCATGACTGTCACCGACAGCTGGACGCCAAACAAAGCGCGCGAAGCCGAAATGGTGTTTGGCGCCGACGATGCCGCACACCCTGCGGTCAACTACCTGCACAATCAGGCCGGCAAGATCTATCTGGGTGGCCCTGTCACCGGCATCCAGCAGCCTGTGCACTATGACTTCCGCGCCCGTCGCGACACCCCGAACGAACTGCGCGCCTACTTCCGCAAGCTGGGCTGGCGCAAAGTTGTGGCCTTCCAGACCCGCAACCCGCTGCACCGCGCCCACCAGGAACTGACCTTCCGCGCCGCGCGTGAAGCCCAGGCCAACCTGCTGATCCACCCGGTTGTCGGCATGACCAAACCCGGCGATGTCGATCACTTTACCCGCGTGCGCTGCTACGAGGCCGTGCTGGACAAATACCCCGCCTCCACCACCTCGATGAGCCTGCTGAACCTGGCGATGCGTATGGCAGGCCCCCGCGAAGCGGTCTGGCACGGGCTGATCCGCAAGAACCACGGCTGCACCCATTTCATCGTTGGCCGTGACCACGCTGGCCCTGGCAAGAACTCGGCCGGTGAAGATTTCTATGGCCCCTATGATGCGCAGGATCTGTTCCGCACCCATCAGGAAGAAATGGGCATCGAAATGGTCGATTTCAAACATATGGTTTGGGTGTCCGAGCGCGCCCAATATGAAGCCATCGACGAGATCGAAGACAAGGATAACGTTACCATCCTCAACATTTCCGGCACCGAGCTGCGCCGCCGCCTCTCCGAGGGTCTGGAGATCCCCGAGTGGTTCTCTTTCCCTGAAGTGGTCAAGGAACTGCGCCGCACCAAGCCACCGCGTTCCAAGCAGGGCTTTACCGTCTTCCTGACCGGCCTGTCCGGATCCGGCAAATCCACCATCGCCAACGCGCTGATGATCAAGCTGATGGAAATGGGCGGCCGCCCCGTGACCCTGCTGGATGGCGATATCGTGCGTAAGAACCTCAGCTCCGAGCTGGGCTTCTCGAAAGAGCACCGCGACCTCAACATCCGCCGCATCGGCTATGTGGCGTCCGAGATCACCAAGAACGGCGGCATCGCCATCTGTGCGCCCATTGCGCCCTACGCCACCACCCGCCGGGCCGTGCGTGAAGATGTCGAAGCCTTTGGTGCCTTTGTGGAAATCCACGTCGCCACCTCGCTGGAAGAATGCGAACGCCGCGACCGCAAGGGCCTGTACAAACTGGCCCGTGAAGGCAAGATCAAGGAATTCACCGGGATCTCTGATCCCTATGACGTGCCCACCAACCCCGAGCTGAGCGTCGAGACCGAAAACGTCGATGTCGACAACTGCGCGCATCAGGTGCTGCTGAAGCTGGAAAACATGGGCCTGATCTCCGGCTAAGGCGCGATCAGCCCCGCCAGGCTGCCACAGGCAGTCAACAAATATCAGCGACGCGCGTCCCTTTTGACGAAGGGGCGCGCGTTATTTTATGGCGATTTCGGCGGTATTCACACTTTCGTGTAGGCGGTTTCCCACCTAAACTGGGCCTATTCACAGGTAAAGATACAGATGCCCCAGCAGATTAAGACTCATGTTTTCACCGACATCCCCCAGATTTCATTTCTCAAACAAGCACCCGGCGGACTATCGCAGATTGGGAATGTCAGGTTCACCTTTGGCTCTACCGTCCCGGAAGATACCGACGTCCTGATCGCGTTTAACCGCGCCTCGTACACAATCAAAAGCCGGGTACCGCGCGAACGCAGCATCTTTATCGCAGCGGAACCGGATGTCATTCACCCCTATAGCTGCCGCTTTCTCAATCAGTTTGGCCTGGCCCTGACCACCACGGACAAACCGCTGACCACCAAGAAATGGCACCGGGCCGTCTGCTGGTATTGGTGGGTTGGTACCGATTTTTCGGGTCAGCGCGCGCCGCATGGCTATGACTGGTTCAAGACTCTGGCCATCCCAGCGAAACAAGACAAAATCGCGATCGTCACCTCGAACAAGGTCTATACGGAATTTCACCGCAAGCGCATGCGCTTTGTCGAGGCCATGACCCAGCTGATCCCGGAACATATCGAACTATACGGTCGCGGCTTTACCCCGGTTGATGACAAGGCCGACGCGCTGCTGCCCAACAAATACAATCTTGCGATTGAAAACGGCGAAGGCCCGCATGTCTGGACAGAGAAGCTGACCGATCCATGGCTGTGCTGGTCCTTTCCCTTCTATGCCGGCTGCACCAATGTGCCTGCGTATTTCCCAGAAGACAGCTTTGCGACCCTGGACCTTAGCAACCCGGAACAGGAAGCCCAGCGCATGGTCCGCGATATGCAAAATGGCCGCTGGGAAGGCGCCCAGGCAGCCATTCGCACCGCCCGAGACAAAGTTCTGGAAGAAGAGAACATCATGCAGCTGATGATCCGCCTGTCGCACCAGGCGATGGCGCAGCCGGTACAATCAGACGAGCGCAGGGAGAATTACATCTGGTCAGAACGGTCCCTATGGCCGGAAAAGGGATGCCGCGGTTCGGTTGGCGAATGGATTTTTCGCAATTCGATCCTGATGTTCGACCCCGAAGCAGAGCTGAAGACCCAAGGGCTGCGCCGCGCCTGGGACCGCAGGAAATCCAAACGCCGCGCAGAACGTGACGCCCGACGCCTGAAGCGGGGTTAGGCTGAATCCGGCAGATCCACCGTGCCGCGCATCAGCACGTACCCTGTGCCCGCAACCCGGATCCCTTCGGGGGCCTCGGCGGGGCCAACCAGGCTGATACGCGCCTGCCCAGGGCGACCCATGCCATGGCCCTGTTCGGCCACAAAGCTATCTTTCTGCATCAGGCCGTTGCGCCACAGATAGGCGCCCATCGCGCCGCTGGCAGAGCCGGTGAACGGATCTTCCGGCGGACTGGGGGGCGCCATCAGCGACCGCGCATAGGTATCGCCCACTTCTGTGGCCCCCTGCAGGGTCACCAGAAAGGGTTCCATCATATCAATCCCATCCGCCCCCTGCGCCTGCCCCAGCCGCGCCAGTGCCGCGAGGTCAAGCCGGGCTGCTGCCAGCGCCTCCTGGTCCTTCAGCACGGTAATACAAAAGGGCAACCCGGTAGAGACCGTTTGCGGCCGCCCCAGAATGGCCTCGACCGGCAGCGAAATTGCTGCGGCCACCAGAGCCGAATCGGGACAGAGGCCGAACTGCGGCGCCACCTGGGTCATTTCGATCTGATCCCCGCGCACCGCGACTGGCACGACACCTGCCCCGGTTTCCAACCGCAGCGCGCCATCACCAATCAGGCCGCGGTCGCGCAGCGCCGCCACGGTGGCAATGGTAGGATGGCCGGCAAAGGGGATCTCGCGGCTGGCCAGGAAATAGCGCACCTGAAGGTCTGCCACCTCAGAAGGGCCGGTGAAGGTGCATTCCACCAAAGACGTTTCGCGCACATAGGCGGTGCAGATATCGACCGGCAAATGCGCCCCCCCATGAACCACCGCACAGCCATTGCCGCCAAAGGCACGATCCGAAAACGCATCGACCCAATCAAAATCATATCTGCCCATCACGCCCCACCTGTTTGGCTGAGTTTTGCCAAAGCATAACACACCTAAACGACGTGAATACCACCTCTGGCCATCGCAAACAAAAGCGCCCCCTCGGATGAGAGGGCGCAGAAGCGTTTTGAGGCCAGAGCCTACAGGTCTTTCGAGGCCAGGGCTAGTGCACAGCAACCGGAGAAAGGTCATTCTGACGCGCCAGCAAGAATGCCAGCTTCCGGTCAGTGACGACCGCCAGCTGCTCGCCCTCGGAATCATGCACGGCATAGAGTAGATCGCGCCCTTCGGCATTGGCCTGCACGTCCTTAGGCAGATCAGATACCGCGACCGCTTTGACATAGACGATACGCGGACCGGTGGAATTGGTGTCAAATGGCGTTTGCATTGCTCTTACCCCTTTTTGATATTGATCGTCTGAACCACAGTTTCCGGACGCGAGCGTGTGAGATCAACGTGCAACAGCCCGTTTTCCATAACCGCCTCGCCCACATCGACGCCATCCGCCAGCACAAACATGCGCTGAAACTGGCGCGCCGCGATTCCCCGGTGCAAAAAGACCCGCCCGTCGCCGTCATCGCCCTGTCGGCCACGGATTACCAGTTGCCGATCTTCGACGGTGATCGCCAGATCAGACTCGGCAAAACCTGCCACAGCGAGGGTGATGCGATAGGAAAAGTCGGAAGTTTGTTCAATGTTATAAGGTGGATAGCCTTCGTTTCCAGATTTCGCAGAGCGTTCCAGCAGGCGTTCCAACTGTTCAAACCCCAGCATGTGCGGGTATGAACCCAAGGTGAGTTTCGACACGTGTATCGTCCTTTTACTTCAAAGCGACGTTGATCCACAGTCCCTGAGCGGCAACTGCGTATCTAGAATATGGTGACTTATATAGAATTCTCAAGTCTCTGACCGCTAGGTCTAGCGGAAAAGGCGTTAAGGAAGTACCTTAGCCCTCCCGGTTCCCTTATGGTTTGAGTCGCCCATGAATGCTCCTGCTGATATGTCAATGAAGAACGACGAGGTTCTCACAGTCGAGCTGGCAGTCTTTCGCAGACAGCACCGCGATCTGGATGAGGCGATCACCGCCCTGCAGGAACGTGGCACCAGCGATCAGCTGACAATCCGACGGCTGAAAAAGCAAAAACTCGGCCTGAAAGATAAGATCTCGCAGATCGAAGACCGCCTGACACCCGATATCATTGCCTGACGTCACGGCCTGCCCCACGCCACGGCGGATTGCCCCCCCAATGCCCCCTTCCCCCGCCTGAGGGAGGGCAAGGGTTGCCGCTAAGGATTTCAGCCAAACGGGTATCTGCACGGCGCGGCCTCTTCAAGGGCAAGCCGCCCTCTACAGCACATCACCGCATTGTCGCATTGCACCATGGACAAGTTTGACTATAGTGCGCACTCCTTCCACCCAAGCAGTCTTCCCCGCGTGGAATCTGCGGCATGACAGGACAAAACACATGCCAAGCACCCCCAGCGACATCAAAGTGGGCATCATCATGGGCAGCCAGTCCGACTGGCCCACCCTGAAAGAGGCCGCCACGCTTCTCGATGAACTCGGCATCCCCTATGAGGCAAAGATCGTTTCGGCACACCGCACCCCGGATCGGCTCTGGTCCTATGGGAAATCGGCAGCGGATCGCGGTCTGCAGGTGATCATTGCAGGGGCCGGAGGGGCCGCGCATCTGCCAGGCATGGTGGCGTCAAAAACGCGGGTACCCGTTGTTGGCGTGCCAGTTCAGACCCGCGCCCTGTCGGGGGTGGATTCGCTCTACTCCATCGTGCAGATGCCCAAGGGCTTTCCCGTGGCGACCATGGCCATCGGTGCCGCCGGCGCCGCCAATGCGGGCCTGATGGCTGCGGGCATTCTGGCACTGCAGGATCCGGCCTTGGCCGAACGGCTGGACGCCTGGCGCGCTGCCCTGTCGGCCTCTATCCCAGAGGAACCCGTTGATGACTGATGCGTTAAAACCCGGTTCGACCATTGGTATCCTAGGCGGCGGCCAACTGGGGCGCATGCTCTCGGTTGCGGCGGCGCGACTTGGCTTCAAGACCCATATCTTTGAACCCGGTGCCAATCCCCCCGCAGGCCAGGTTGCCGATCAGGTGACCACCGCCGGCTATGAGGACACCGAGGCGCTCCTGCGTTTTGCCAATGCGGTGGATGTGGTCACCTATGAATTTGAAAACATCCCCACCGCCGCGCTGGATACCCTGGAGGCGCATCGCCCCATTCGGCCCGGCCGCGAGGCGCTGCGAATTTCACAGGATCGCCTGACCGAAAAGACCTTTCTGCAGGGGTTGGATCTGAAAATCGCCGCCTTTGCCGATATCACAGATACCGCCAGCCTAGATGCCGCGCTGGCCGAGATCGGCACGCCTGCAATCCTCAAGACCCGGCGCTTTGGCTATGATGGCAAGGGCCAGGCCCGCATCATGTCGCCTGACCAGGCGGGTGACGCGCTGGAGGCCATGGCAGGTGCCCCATCTGTGCTGGAAGGCTTTGTGGACTTCAGCCACGAGGTCTCTGTCATCGCGGCGCGCGGCATCACCGGTGAAGTCGCCTGCTATGACCCCGGTGAAAATGTTCACCGCGACGGTATCCTGCACACCACCACCGTGCCTGCACGCCTTAGCGCGGGGCAGCGGATGGATGCGGTGCTGCTTGCCGCCAAGGTGCTGAACGCGCTGGACTATGTCGGTGTGCTTGGCGTCGAACTGTTTGTCACCCCACAGGGGCTGGTGGTGAATGAAATCGCGCCACGGGTGCATAATTCTGGCCACTGGACGCAGAATGGCTGCGCGGTTGATCAGTTTGAACAGCATATCCGCGCGGTGGCAGGCTGGCCCCTGGGCGATGGGCAGCGTCATGCGGATGTGGTGATGGAAAACCTCATCGGCGACGATATGGACCGCCTGCCCGAACTGGCGCAAGAGCGCGACTGCGCCCTGCACCTATACGGCAAAGCCGAGGCCAAGCCAGGCCGCAAGATGGCCCATGTGAACCGGATCATCCGCGCGCAAAAGTGACATCCCTGTCATGGCACAGGCAAAGCGCCCGCTCTCGACTGAGGGCGGGCGCTTGGTCTTTCGGCGCAGACAGGCAAACCTGATCTGCGACAAGCTACCCGATGAACCGTGTTGCGATCTCGCCAGACATATAGCTTAGCCGCCCGCCCGATAGCGTGGCCGCGACCCGCTCGCTTGCCCTGTCCAGGATCACCATATCAGCACGTTTTCCCACGGAAAAATCCCCCCGATCAGAAAGCCCCAGCAGCTGCGCAGGCCCGGAAGAGACCAGGCCCCAGGCCGCGCCCAGATCTAGCAGTCCGGCCCGCGCCAGCATCAGGGCCGCGCGACGTGGGCTAGGATAATGGTAATCCGAAGCCAGCGCATCACAGAGCCCCATGGCAATCAGATCCAGCGCCGAGGCGTTGCCCTTGTGCGAGCCCCCCCGCACCACATTGGGCGCGCCCAGAATAATATGATCGCCGCCTGCCCGCGCCGCCTCGGCGGCCTCTTGGGTTTCGGGAAACTCGGAAATCAGCGCGCCGCGTGCGCGCCATGTGGCACGGTCCTGCGCAGTCTGGTCATCATGGCTGCCGATGCGCAGGTCCAGGTGATGCAACTGCGTACAAAGCGCCTCTAGGGCGGCAGGGACTTCGCCACTGCGGCGGTGCATCTCCAGCAGCATCTCAAAATGCCTGTCAGGATTGCGTCCAGCCTTCAACGCCTGTCCGGTCAGCCGGGGCGGCTTTTTACCCTGGGCCAGACGGTCATGCGGCAGGTGATCGTTGAAAACGATGTAGGGCACGGCCCAGTCTGCAATTTTCTGTGGCAGCGCTGCATAATCGTCCAGCATATGGGTTTCAAAACGCAGCTGCGGGATCAGATCGGTCGCAAGATCGCCGCGAACCTCGGCCAGGGCGGCAAAGACCTGGCCGGCATAGTCGGGGCTACGCAGCCCCCCCTCCCAACTGTGAAACTGGGCCAGAACCGCCGTGGTGATGCCATTGGCGGCCAGCTCTGCCTCGGTGGCGACAACCCCTTCGGCCATCTGCTTCATGGCGCCGCGTCGGGGGGCCAAGTGGCGTTCAAACCCGTCGCCATGGGCATCAATGATGCCCGGCAGCAGCAGATAGCCCGACATATCGACTGCACGGCCAGAGCCGCCCGCACTGATCCACCCCTGCGCCAGGCCAATTTCGCCATTGCGCTCCAGTCCCGCAGGGGTCAGCACATCACCGCCCTGAAGGCGCAGTTCTTGCAATGTCATCGGTCTATGCCCTTCTATCTGATATTCGGCAGCCCATAGCCACAGTCCGCGCCAAGGCAGGTTCCCTCCATCACCTCGGACAGGCCCTCTATCCAGGTAATTTCCGGGTCAAATGCGCCCTGTTCGATAAACTGTAGCACCTGGGTCATCACCAAGGGATCATTCATCATAAAGGTATGGGTGACAGGCAGCGTGAGATGATCGAGCATGCCGTCAACCCTCGTGCTCTCGACAGAGACCTTGCCATCATCATCACCAGGTATCATCGCCGAAAACACCGGGCTGATAGATCTGTTTCCAGCGATAACGCCCAGGGGGAAATCCACTGGCGGCAGGTGTTTGGGCAGGCTGTCACGGCCGGTGCCAAGGCTGCCGCCCGCCGGTCCGTTGATCATGCCAAAGACGGCCCAGTCTCCCAGCTCGTCCACCACTTCGCTGCCTTGGTTCGGCGGCCCAAGCATCACGCTGCGCCCCAGGTTTGCAGGCCGGTGCGCCGGATCCTGCAGATGATAGCGCAGCAAAATTCCCCCCATGGAATGGGTCACAAAATGGATTGGCTGATCGCTGCCGCAGGCGGTGATCGCGGCTGGCAGGGTCTGCGCCGCCAGCTCTGCGATGGTGTGTTCCGTAGAAGGGTAGCCCGGCCGTTCCACTTGGTAGCCACGTTTTTCCAGTACCTGCTCCAGCACCACAAAAGAGCTCTCGGTGCGGGCCAGCCCATGCAGCAGCACGACACAATCCGCCGCTGCCGGATCCGGGGTCAGCTGGGTCACCAACAACAGAGCCGCCGGTACAAGGGTTTTGGTCAGTGGTTGCATACCCTTCAGATAGGCGCTTGCACGGGATGAGAAAACCCCAAATCAGGCCCGTTTGAAATTGGCCAGCCTTGGCGCCCAGATCACCAAGGCAATGCCGGCCAGTACCCCAAGCGTGCCCAGAACCAGTCGCAGCCCCAGGGGCTCGCTCAACCAGATCACACCGCCGAGGATGGCAATCACCGGGACGCTCAGCTGGATTGTTGCAGCCACGGCGGGCTGCAGCTGCGGCAGGACCCGATACCACAGCGCATAGCCCAGCCCCGAGGTCACCGCACCGGACAGAACCGCCAGGGCAACCCCCGGCGCAGAAATCACCGCCTCGACCTGGAACAGCCAGACAAAGGGCAGCATCAGCCCGGTGGCCCAAAGAAAATTGACCGCACTGGCCGCAATCGGATCGCGCACGCCGCGCCCCAGCAGGCTATAGGCGGCCCAGCCAAGCCCGCTAAGTGCCATAAGGCCCGCCTCCCACAGTGGCACCTGCAACTGTTGGTCCGGCCAGACCACATAGGCAAGCGCCACAAAGGCCAGACCGGCTCCCGCCAATTGCCCCGCGCCAACCCGGTTGCCACGCAGCGCCCCCCAGCCAAACATCGCAATCTGTACCACACCAAACAGGACCAAGGCCCCAAGCCCTGCATCAAGCCCCTGATAGGCCAGGCAAAACCCAATCATATAGAGCGTCAGTGCCGCACCGCCGCGGATACTGGCCCAGAGCGGCTGTCGCAGCCCATGACCGCCGCGCAACAGGCACAGACTCGACAGCATCACCGCGCCCGCAGCCAGCCGCAAAAGCCCAAAGCCAAGCGCATCCATATAGCCCCAACTGATCGCCATCCGGCCAAGCACAGAATTGGCCGCAAAGGCAATCAAGACAAGAAGAACCAGAAAGATCAGCTGCATCACGGGGCCTCGCGCGGACCGGGAATTCCGGCACAGATATGTCGTGTCAGCAGATCGCTATCCCAGGGGGCACGACAGCGCAACCACCCTCGCAGCCCTGTGAAGCGGGGTGCGAGGGCGTCGCGGCAGGACTGCGCGCAACAAAAAGGGGGTCGCCCAAAGGCGACCCCCAATTCATCCGGTAGGATGGCGTGATTTACATCATGCCGCCCATGCCGCCCATGCCGCCCATGTCGGGCATGCCGCCACCTGCGCCGCCGTCTTTGGATGGCTTGTCCGCAACCATGGCTTCGGTGGTGATCAGCAGACCAGCAATCGAGGCTGCATCTTCCAGGGCAGTCCGTGCCACTTTGGCAGGGTCGATCACACCAAAGGCAAACATGTCGCCATATTCTTCGGTCTGCGCGTTGAAGCCAAAGTTCTTGTCGTCGCTTTCGCGTACTTTGCCAGCAACCACAGCACCGTCAACACCGGCGTTTTCGGCGATCTGACGCAGAGGTGCTTCAATCGCTTTACGCACGATAACGATACCTGCAGTCTGATCAGCGTTTGCGCCTTCCAGACCTTCCAGCGCCTTGCCTGCCTGAACCAGAGCAACACCACCACCAACGATCACGCCTTCTTGCACAGCCGCACGGGTTGCGTTCAGGGCATCGTCAACGCGGTCTTTGCGCTCTTTCACTTCGGTTTCGGTCATTCCGCCAACGCGGATCACGGCAACACCGCCTGCCAGTTTGGCAACGCGTTCCTGCAGCTTTTCACGATCGTAATCAGAAGTGGTTTCTTCGATCTGGGCGCGGATCTGGCCAACGCGGGCTTCGATCTCGGCCTTGGAACCTGCACCGTCAACGATGGTTGTTTCGTCTTTGGTGATTTCGACCTTCTTGGCGGTGCCCAGCATGTCCATGGTGACGGACTCGAGCTTCATGCCCAGATCTTCGGAGATCACCTGACCGCCGGTCAGAATGGCCAGATCCTGCATCATGGCTTTACGGCGATCGCCGAAACCAGGTGCTTTCACTGCCGCAATCTTCAGGCCGCCGCGCAGTTTGTTGACAACCAGAGTTGCCAGCGCTTCGCCTTCGACGTCTTCAGCAATGATCAGCAGAGGCTTCTGCGACTGGATCACCTGCTCAAGCAGAGGCACCATCGCCTGCAGCGAGGACAGCTTCTTCTCGTGCAGCAGGATCATGCAGTCTTCAAGATCTGCAACCATCTTGTCAGCATTGGTCACGAAGTAAGGCGACAGGTAGCCGCGGTCGAACTGCATGCCTTCGACAACAGTGGTCTCGGTTTCCAGACCCTTGTTCTCTTCAACGGTGATCACGCCTTCGTTGCCGACTTTCTGCATCGCGTCAGCAATCTGCTGGCCGATTTCAGCTTCGCCGTTGGCGGAGATGGTGCCAACCTGAGCAACTTCTGCGGAGTCTTTGACTTCGCGGGCCATTGCTTTGATGCCTTCAACAACCTTGCTTGTTGCCAGGTCGATGCCGCGCTTCAGGTCCATTGGGTTCAGACCGGCTGCAACTTGCTTCAGGCCTTCTTTGACGATGGCCTGGGCCAGAACGGTGGCGGTGGTGGTGCCGTCGCCCGCTTCGTCATTGGTGCGGGAAGCAACTTCCTTCACCATCTGGGCGCCCATGTTTTCGAACTTGTCTTCCAGTTCGATTTCCTTGGCAACCGACACACCGTCTTTGGTGATGCGTGGTGCGCCAAAGCTCTTGTCCAGAACCACGTTACGGCCTTTGGGGCCCAGGGTTACCTTGACAGCATCGGCCAGGATGTTGACGCCGGCCAACATACGGTTACGGGCATCGGTGTCAAATTTGACGTCCTTAGCAGCCATGTTTTATTCTCCTCGAGAAAATCTTTGTAAATAAGCGTGATATGAGATCAGAGAAGCGGCGAAGCTTACTCGATGATACCCATGATGTCGCTTTCCTTCATCATCAGCAGCTCTTCGCCGTCGACGGTGACTTCGGTGCCGGACCATTTGCCAAACAGGATATTGTCGCCAACCGAAACGGCCATCGCGATCAGTTCACCGCTGTCCTTGCGTGCGCCTTCGCCGATTGCGACGACTTGGCCTTCGCTGGGCTTTTCTTTGGCGGATTCAGGAATGATCAACCCACCAGAGGTTTTTTCTTCGCTTTCGGTGCGACGAACCAACACGCGGTCGTGGAGTGGTTTCAAGGCCATCTTTGCAGCTCCTTTATAGGCTCAAAGGTTGTTATCTCTGTTCCCTCCTGCGCGTTGCAAGAGGCGTTATCACTCAAGACTGGTGAGTGCTAACGATCGAATAGCTAGGAGCCAAAACAGAGTGAGTCAACCACTGGATTCATTTTTCTTGCATCCGCTGCGCAACGGGGAAGCAGTGAAGCCGATCACGCCTTATGCCGCCAGGCCCAGCCCCAAGCGCCTTCGGCGATTTCGCCCAGGCCCCGCGCCACGGAGAACACAGCTAAGCTATTTAATTTTAATAGTAATTTATAAACATCAGTGAAATCATAGGGACTGCATTCTTCCATAGGCGCCCGCCTTCTTGGTCCCGCGCCGGCTTGGCGATTAGTCGCCACCGGTGCCTTCCCAGCTATAGGCCCAGTGCGTCAGCCCGGCGCTGCCTGCCTCGGTCAGTTGATAAATGCCCGTCGACACCCGCTCAAACCAGCCATAGTGATTGGCCGCCATCACCGCTGTGGCCCGGGCAACCTGCGTGGCCTTTGCCACCTCGGATCCCTTGGTGGCCCCTGCTTCGGCCAGATAGGCCGCACAGCGCAGGGCATCCTGGCGATAGGCTGTGACAATGCCGTGCCGGGTGGCTCCGCCTGCGTTGGGATCACCGCGCAGGCGCTCAAATTCTCGCAGCAGCCGTTGCTGGCGTTTTTTCGATTTGCGCGGTGCATAGGGACCTGGGTCGCAGTGCACCTCGCAGCGGCCATCTGGCAGCACGGTGATCAGCCCCAGAGCCAGACGGCGGCACAGGGCCAGATTATCCTTGAGCATCCGCCGCGACTGCCGCCCCTTGGGTCGCGGCACTGCGATATAGACCAGATCCGTCACCGACTGGCGGGTCACCGCCTGATGAAACAGCGACAGTGAAAACCGCAACTTCAGCTCGACAATCACCGGATCCTCTTGCCCGCGCCGTGCCATCACATCCGCTGCTCCGACCTCGCCCTTGACCTCATAGCCCTGGGATTGCAGCAGCGCCTTAACAGGCGGATATAGTTGATCTTCACGCTCCATGCGCGCGACCATAACCGCAGGTTTGGCAAAACAAAATAGCCACGCAGCCCCTGCGCCTGACGGCCGGGCGGCATTGCCGGTGCAGACCGATGCACAAGCCATGCACAGGGCTAAGCGCCGCATTGCAGCCTTGGTGGGGTGACAAGTGGTTTTACCCTGTTATAAGGCGGCCAAACTCCCCTTTGTTCACAGGATAGCATCATGACCGTCCAAGTTTTTGGCCATAAATCCCCCGATACCGATTCCACCGGCTCCCCAATCATCTGGGCCTGGTACCTGAACGAGATCAAAGGCATCGCCGCCGAAGCCAAGCTGCTGGGGGAACCCAACACCGAAGCCGCCTTTATGCTGCAGCGCTGGAACCTGGACAAACCTGAAATCATCGCCGATGTGGCCGACGATCAGGCCGTTGTCATCGTTGACACCAACAACCCCGCCGAGCTGCCCGCCAATATCAATGGCGCCGACGTTCAGGCCATCATCGACCACCACAAACTGGTTGGCGGGCTGGAGACCAAAGGTCCCATCGACATCACCATCCGCCCGCTCGCCTGCACCGCCACCATCATGTATGATCTGATCGGTGACGACATGGCAAAGATGCCCGAAGCCATCAAAGGCGCGGCGCTGACCTGCATCCTGTCGGACACGCTGGAATTCCGCTCGCCCACCACCACCGATCATGATCGTGCCGTAGCCGAAAAGCTGGCCGCGGATCTGGGCATTGATATCGCCGCCTATGCCGCCGATATGTTTGCCGCCAAATCCGACGTCTCGTCCTTCTCGGACGCAGAACTGCTGCGCATGGACAGCAAGGAATACGCGGTTGAGGGCACCAAGTTCCGCGTTTCCGTGCTGGAAACCACAGCTCCTGCCGTGGTGCTGGACCGTCAGGCCAGCCTGATGGAGACCATGACCACCGTGGCCGCCGAAGACGGTGTTGATCAGGTTCTGCTCTTTGTGGTGGATATCCTCAACGAAGAAGCCACCCTGATGGTGCCCAACGATCTGGTGAAATCCGTCGCCGAGAAGAGCTTTGGCGTCACTGTTGAAGGCGACTCGGTTGTCCTGCCCGGCGTCATGAGCCGCAAAAAGCAGATCATTCCGAACCTCAAACTCTGATGAGCAGGCTGTCACCCACAGCATCTGACTGCTGACTGTTTCAGGGCGTCCCAATGGGGCGCCCTTTTTGCGCCCGCCTGTTTTATACCAGCCTGTTTATACCCTCCTGTTTGATTGGGGACGGATACAATCGTCCACCGGGGGAATTTATGTATATACAAACGATATTCATTGTAGTAACAAAATCACGCTTACTTAGGAGCCGCCACAGATGGCCAAAGCAGAAAAGACCAAAAAGGTCCGCAAGGATGCCCAGCTTATCATTCGGATCTCGAAGGAAGAGCGGGACGCATTTGTAGATCTGTGCGACGGGCTGGACACCAGTGCCGCCCGCGAAATTCGCCGCTTCATCCGTGGGTTCCTGCGTGAGCATGACAACACTACTTCTGAAACTTGAGACAAGGACAAACGTCATGAGCAAAAAAGCCGACGCCAAAAAAGCAAAAATCAAAGACCTGAAAAAAGAAGTCAAACTGCGCGCAGCCAAGGTTGCCCGTCAGGAAGAAAAACTGAAGGCCGCTAAAAAAGCGCTGAAAAAAGCCGCCTAAGCGCTGCTTGTTATCTCTGGCCAGCGGCGCCTTGGTGCCGCCGGTCCACCCGCCCCAGCCTGCGCTTTCCCCGTCTTTTTCCGGATGTCGGTTTGCTGGCGATTTTCCCCTGCGTCAGTGCGGCCTGCACGTTTCGCGGTGGCATCGGCCGGGGAACTCGGTCATATTTAGCCCCGCACAGCCTAGCCCCGTCAAAACCAGACGGCGCGGCGCAGACAGGAAAGGCGCATATATGTCCCGCATCATCCAATCCCTCGCAGAGGTCTCCGACCGCTACAGCGCGCTTTTTGTCGACCTCTGGGGCTGCGTCCACAATGGGGTTACCGCCTTTCCCGAAGCCGTCGCCGCGCTGCAGGCCTACCGTGCCCGTGGCGGTATCGTGGTGCTGGTGACCAATTCGCCAAAACCGCGCGCCGGGGTGGCCGGGCAGCTGGCCGAATTTGGCGTACCAGAGGATGCCTATGACACCATCGCCACCTCTGGCGATTCTGCCCGTTCGGCGATGTTTACGGGCGCTGTTGGCAGCAAAGTCTATTTCATGGGTGAATGGCAGCGTGATGCCGGCTTTTTTGAACCCCTGAACGTGATTCACAACCCGGTCGAAATCACCCGCGTTCCCCTGGCCGAGGCCGAGGGCATCGTCTGCTGTGGCCCCTTTGATACCATGGCCGACCCAGAGGTGAACCGCGCCGATTTCATGCTGGCCAAACAAATGGGCATGAAACTGCTTTGTGCCAATCCCGATATCATCGTTGATCGCGGCGAAAAGCGGGAGTGGTGTGCCGGTGCGCTGGCGCGGCTTTATACCGAGATGGGCGGCGAGAGCCTTTACTTTGGCAAGCCCTACCCGCCGATCTATGACCTTGCCCGTCGTCGTCTGGCCGAGCTGGGCACCGATATTCCCGATGGTGACATTCTGGCCATTGGCGACGGGCCGCACACCGATGTGGCCGGCGCGATGGGCGAAGGAATTGATTCCCTGTTTATCACCGGCGGGCTGGCGGCCCGTGAAACAAAAACAACAACCCAGCCAGATGCTGCAGCGCTCACCGCCTATCTGGAACAGGAAAGCGCAGCGCCAACCTTCAGCATCGGGTTTCTTCGGTAGCAAAAAACACCTAACTTTCAAAGTTATGGCACATCCTCCTTCGCTCGACGTCGCCCCCTCTGACGTCGAGCTTTCACGCACTGCCCCCCCAGCACTAGGCTATGGAACCACCGGAACAGCCATAAAAACCACTTGATTTTCTGCACCTGCAAAGTAATAAAGTTACCAAATGGCGCATATTTGCGCTCGAAAATTGCAAGACCGCCCCGGTCAGGGTGATCTCATGGAGGGTCAAATGTTGGATAACCTGCCGCGCGGAACCATCTGCATCGAAGACATAGAGATGGGCATGACGCGCTTTGTCCGCAAAGTGATCACCGACGAAGATATCGAGATGTTCTCGCAGGTCTCCACTGATCGCAACCCGGTGCATCTGGATGACGCTTACGCTCAGGACACCATCTTTCAGGGTCGCATTGCCCACGGCATGCTGACAGCCGGCCTGATCTCTGCGGTCATTGGCGAACAGCTGCCCGGCCATGGCACCATCTATATGAGCCAATCGCTGAAATTTCTCGCCCCGGTGCGGCCCGGCGATATGGTCCTGGCCGAGGTCGAAGTCACTGATATCGTCATCGACAAACGCCGGGTCAAACTGGATTGTCGCTGCATGGTGGATGGCAAAAAGGTTCTGGTCGGTGAAGCCATGGTCATGGCCCCCTCGCGCAAGTTCGACTGACGCGTCACCTGCAGCGCGGGGCTGTAGCCCAAGGCGGATCCGCAGTCCGGTCATCTTTCACCGCCTGCACAGCCATCCGATGCTTGCAAGCCCCAGTGCAGGGCGCTAGGCAGACGCCATGCGCATCATCCGAGACTATCAATTCGTAGAACAGCAAGATCGTGGCGCCAGCGTTGCGATCGGCAATTTTGACGGCGTTCACCGGGGCCATCAATCGGTCATCGAGCAGGCCCGCGCCGCGGCCCCCGATGCCCCGCTGGGGGTGATGACCTTTGAACCCCACCCGCGCGCCTTTTTTGCCCCCAACGCCCCACCGTTCCGCCTGATGTCGCCCGAGGCCCGCGCCTCGCGGTTGGAAAAACTGGGGGTAGAGCGGCTCTATGAGCTGAATTTCAACGCCGCCCTGTCGAGCCTGCCGCCGGAAGACTTTGCCCGCCGCGTCATCGCCGATGGGCTTGGCCTGCGCCATGTGGTGGTGGGGGCTGATTTCTGTTTTGGCAAGGGGCGCAGCGGCACTGCCGCCGATCTGCAGCGTTTTGGTGCTGAAATGGGGTTTGGCGTCACCATCGCGCCCTTGATGGCCCATTCAGAACATACCGTTTCCTCTACCGCAATCCGCACTGCGCTGAGCGAGGGACGACCGCGGGATGCGGCGGCCATGCTCAGCCATTGGCACCGGATCGAAGGTAAGGTGATCGGCGGCGAACAACGCGGCCGTGACCTGGGCTTTCCCACTGCAAATATGTCGATCGACGGGCTGCATCCCCCGGCCTTCGGCGTCTATGCGGTGCTGGTTGATGTGCTGGATGGACCACATAAGGGCAGCTATCAGGGGGCGGCCTCTATTGGGGTGCGACCCATGTTTGACGGGGCCCACCCCAATATCGAAACCTTCCTGTTTGATTTTACAGGCAATCTCTATGGCGCGACGCTTTCGGTGGCGCTGGTGGAATATCTGCGCCCGGAAATGAAATTCGACGGGCTTGAGGCACTGATTGAACAGATGAACGCCGATTGCGCCCGTGCCCGCGCCATCCTTGCCGCTGAACCGCAGGTGACCACATGAGCGACGGGATTGATCGCAGAGGGCTGACGCCGCGCTTTTGGGAGAAGAAGCCGCTCGACAAGCTCAACCAACAGGAATGGGAAGCTCTCTGTGATGGCTGCGGAAAATGCTGCCTGAACAAGCTTGAAGACGAGGACAGCGGTGAGATCGCCCTGACCCGCGTGGCCTGCCGCCTGCTGGATGACAACAGCTGCCACTGCGCCCATTATGAAAATCGCCACCAGTTCATTCCGGAATGCATCGTGCTCCGGCCCGATAACCTGGATACCCATGCCTATTGGATGCCACAGACCTGCGCCTATCGGCTGCTCTGGCAAGGCAAGCCCCTGCCCCAGTGGCACCCCCTGCTGACTGGCGACCCCGATAGCCCCCATGCCGCAGGCGTTACCGTGCGCGGCTGGACCGTTTCAGAATTCGATATCCCGGAAGAAGACTGGGAAGACCATATCATCGAGGAGCCGATCTGATGTACTTTGCCTCTGACAATTCCGGTCCGGTTCCGGCCCAGGTTCTGCACGCCCTTGCAAAAGCCAACGAAGGCTATGCCATGGGCTATGGTGCCGATGCGGAAATGGCCGAAGTAACCAAACGCCTGCGGGATATTTTCGAGGCGCCCGAGGCAGCGGTGCATCTGGTGGCTACCGGCACTGCGGCAAACTCTATCGCGCTGGCCACCCTGAGCCAGCCGTTTGAAACCATCTTTTGCACCCCCACCGCGCATATCCACGAAGATGAATGCAATGCGCCGGAATTTTACACAGGCGGCGCCAAGCTGACGTTGGTTCCTGGCGCGCCCGGGCGTGACGACAAGATGACACCGCAGGCGCTGTACGCCACCATCGCAGCAGAGGAAACCCGCGGCGTACATGGGCCACAGCGTGGGCCTGTTTCGCTGACGCAGGTCACCGAACGCGGTACGCTCTATAGTCTGGACGAACTGCAGGCGCTTTCAGCTGTGACCCGCGAATTTGGTCTTTCGCTGCATCTGGATGGTGCCCGGTTTGCCAATGCCATGGTGGCCCTGGACTGCACCCCGGCTGAAATGACATGGAAAGCTGGCGTCGACGCCCTGTCCTTTGGCGGCACCAAGAATGGGCTGATGGGGGTCGAAGCGGTGATCTTCTTTGATCCAAAACACGCCCGCGAGTTTGAGCTACGGCGCAAGCGCGGCGGCCACCTGTTTTCCAAGCATCGTTACCTTTCGGCACAGATGCTGGCCTATCTGAGCGATGACCTGTGGCGCGACAGCGCCCGCAAGGCCAATGCAAACTGCGCTTATCTGGCGGCGGGTCTGCGCCAGGCCGGGGCCAGCTTTCAGCATGAGCCGCAGGCAAACATGATCTTTGCCGCCCTTCCCCGTGCCACCCATCAGCGCCTGTTTGAAGCGGGCGCCGCCTACCATCTATGGGATGGCCCGCTAGAGGGTGATCTGACAGAACGGGTCACCGCGCGTTTTGTCTGCGACTGGGCCATCAGTACAGCCCAGATGGATCAGTTTCTGGCCCTGCTCTAGCGGGCAGCCTGCCCCCAGAAACGGCGCAGCAGATCTGCGGTCGCGGTCGGATGGGTGATCGGCAGCATATGCCCAGTCTCAGGCACAACCACGCTCACCGCCTGTGGCAGGCGCCGGGCCAGCCCTTCGTTGATCAGCGGCATCACCGGCTGGCTGTCACCGCCGCTGAGCAACAGAACCGGCATGGATACAGCCGCCAACGCCCCAGGCTCTAGCACCCCGTTGTTGTCCAGATAGAGCGTGTCATAGCTCTTGGGGACTACTGCCATGGCGCGGATCATCGCCGCACGCGCCTGCTCTGTCAGATCCGGCCATTTTGGCTTGCCCGTGCCCCACATACGGTTAAAAAACCGGGTGGCACCCGCAATGTCTCCGGCGGCATAAAGCTTTGCAAAGGGGGCTTCTATGGCCTCTAGTGCCGCCTGCGCATCGGGGGCGTCCTGGCGCGTCACCGCAAAAAGCACGGGTTCGATCAGGGTCAGGCTATTAACCAGATCTGGACGCGCCTGCGCCATGCGCAGCGCCACGGTGGCTCCAAAGGAATGGCCGATCAAATCCATCGGCGCCCCGGCGGCCCCCAGTTGCGCCAGCCCGGCCGCCACATTGGCCGTTTGATAATCCGTCGCCTGTTCATCCCAATCCGGGCTGCGGCCATGGGAAAACATATCAAAGGCGGTGAGCGTGATCTCCTGCTCCATCTCTGTGGCCAGCCCGCGCCAGGCCCCCGAATGGGCAAGCGAACAATGAACCGCCAGAACCTGACGGGGCCCGGCCCCAAAACGCCGGGAAAAAACTTCGCTCAAAATGATATCCTTCATCTGATCCCCACCAGCCGTATCAGCCCGCAAGATGTTCTTCCAGATCGGTGATCCGGTCCTGTCCCCAGAACCGCGCACCATCTTCGGTGATATAAAACGGCACACCAAAGACACCGGCATTGACGGCATCCTCTAGGTTTTGCGCGTAGGTCTCGGCACCGGCCAAGAGACCGCTATCCGCCAGTGCAGGGTCAAAGTCGGCATCTTGCAGGCAGGCTTTGATCACATCGTCCTGGGCAATATCGCGTTCTTCCGCCCAGACGGCCCGCAGGATCCCATGCACAAGCGCCCCCATATCACCGCCGCCTGCGGCCTGTGCGGCAATGATCGCATAGGACGACGGCGCCGGGTTGGTTGGCCAATGGGCGGGTTTGAGGTTCAGCACCAGCCCATTCTTTTTTGCCTGCCGCTGCATCTCTATCACCCGGTATTCCTGGCGCGAGATATGGCGATCCTTCGGAGGGGTGCCACCGGTGCGACCAAACAGGGCAATAATGTCCAAAGGTTTGTAATTGATCGTCGCATTCTGTCGCTCTGCCGCTTCTTCCAGTCGGGTTCCGGCCAGATATGCGTAGGGCGACAGGGTCGAGAAGTAGAAATCAATGACGGCCATGGTGGTTTTCTCCCGCTTAGAACTAGGCTGAAAGCTACGCACATGTTAAGCGGTGAGCAAGATCACGAATCTGTCACATAGCCATTGCTGCCGGGGATATCAGCCAATGCCGACTTTACACGAACCCAAGCTTATTGCTGGGAACGCCAACCTCCCTCTTGCCACTTCCATTGCCCGCCGAATGAGCATGCACCGTGGTGTCGACCAAGGTCTGGTTGATGCTCGCGTTGAACGCTTTAACGACGGCGAGATCTTTGTCGAGGTTTACGAGAACGTACGCGGTGAGGACATGTTCATCATTCAGCCGACCTCCAATCCGGCGAATGATAACCTGATGGAACTGCTGATCATCTCTGATGCGCTGCGCCGCTCTTCTGCGCAACGCATTACCGCCGTGATCCCCTACTTCGGCTATGCCCGTCAGGACCGCCGCACCAAGGCCCGCACACCGATTTCATCCAAGCTGGTCGCCAATATGCTGACCGGCGCCGGCGTAGAGCGGGTGCTGACCATGGATCTGCATGCCGCGCAAATCCAGGGCTTCTTTGATATTCCGGTAGACAACCTCTACGCTTCGCCGATTTTTGCACTGGATGTCAAAAACCAGTTCAAGGACAGCATGGATGATCTGATGGTGGTCTCTCCTGATGTGGGCGGCGTTGCCCGCGCGCGGGAACTGGCCAAGCGCATCAATGCGCCGCTGTCGATCGTCGACAAACGCCGCGAAAAAGCCGGCGAAGTGGCCGAGATGACCGTCATCGGCAATGTGCAGGACAAGATCTGCCTGATCATCGACGACATGTGCGACACGGCCGGTACCCTGTGCAAGGCCGCCCAGGTGCTGCTGGACAATGGGGCCAAGGAAGTCCACGCCTATATCACCCACGGCGTGATGAGCGGCCCTGCGGTTGAGCGTGTGTCGAACTCAGTGATGAAATCTCTGGTGCTGACCGATTCCATTCAGCCCAGCGAAGAGATCCTGAACACACCCAACATCCGCATCCTGCCCACAGCACCGCTGTTTACCCAGGCGATCCTGAACATCTGGCACGGCACCTCCGTGTCCTCGCTGTTTGAAGACAAGACCTTGGTTCCCATCTACGAGTCGCTTTATTCAAACGGCGTCTGACGCCAAGGAATGAGACAAGAAAAAGGCCCCGCGCAGTATCCTGCGCGGGGCCTTTTTTTATGGTCTGGCCCGGTGAAATGCAGGGCAGATCCTGCCCGCTTATCTCCTTCCAGGTTGCGCAACAGGGTCTAGTCAACCTCCCAGTCATCCTCATGCGGCAGATCGCCAATGGCCATCCAGGCCGCACGCACACGGGCCACACGGCTATCGCCCCAAGTGCGAAAGACCATGTCAAAGCCAGAGGTTGTAATGTTCTCGGCCACCAGTTCGGCGCGAATGGCGGCACTGGTGTCCATATCCCAGAGCGACATCGACACATGCACCGTCGGCACCCGCCGATAGGTCTGTTTGAAGGGGACCTGCATGCGCCGCTCGCGTGCCCCCTCGCCGGTCCACATGCTGCCGCCCTCTTCAAACTCAGAGAACAGCGCCAGATCGCCCTGGTCTATTCCGATATGTAGATTGCGTAGTCTTTTCATCACCCTCGGCTCCGCTCGCATACGCACCAGAGCTTGCCGGTATGTAGGCCCGGTCTTTGCCCTTGATACAGTCAAGGTAACAATACGGAAAAACCGGCCCATCACAACGGAGGGCCGGTTCTAAAAGTGCAGAGAGATACACCAGGCAGGTGATCACATGCGCCGTTACAGGCTCATATGGGTGCCCAGGGCCTCCATATCCGCCAGCAGCTTGGCTGCATCTTCGACCAACCCATGGGGCTGATCGTCTTCCTTGGCGGTCTTGTAGGTCTGGCGGGCCTCTTCGATCAGCTCGTCCAGATGGGCGCGGGTCATCTCATCCATTGGGATTGCCTTTTCAGCGAGGACCGAAAGGGCCTCAGCGCTGATTTCGGCAAAACCGCCAGTGACCACGAATTCCGAAGTGCCTTGCGAGCTTTCAACCCGCAGGACACCCGGACGCAGGGTGGTGATGGTGGGTGCATGCATCGGCATCGCCGTCATGTCACCCTCCGCGCCGGGGATCTGCACCGCGTTCACCTGAAGCGAAGCGAGGCTGCGCTCCGGGCTTACGAGGTCAAATTGCATGGTATCAGCCATCAGGGCCCTCCTTAGGCCGCGTCAGCAGCCATTTTCTCGGCTTTTGCGATCACTTCGTCGATGCCGCCAACCATGTAGAAGGCGCCTTCGGGCAGGTGATCGTATTCGCCAGCCACAACGGCCTTGAACGATGCGATAGTTTCTTCCAGCGGAACCTGCTTACCGTCGGCACCGGTGAAGATTTTAGCAACGTCAAACGGCTGGGACAGGAAGCGTTCGATCTTACGTGCACGGGCCACGGCCAGTTTGTCGTCTTCTGACAGCTCGTCCATGCCGAGGATCGCGATGATGTCCTGCAGCGATTTGTAACGCTGAAGAATCTGCTGAACGTCGGTGGCAACTTTGTAGTGCTCGTCACCGATGATCAGTGGATCCAGCAGACGCGATGTCGAACCAAGTGGGTCAACCGCAGGGTAGATACCCTTTTCCGAGATCGCACGATCCAGAACGGTTGTCGCATCGAGGTGCGCAAACGAGGTTGCAGGCGCAGGGTCGGTAAGGTCATCCGCGGGAACATAAACGGCCTGAACGGAGGTAATCGAACCGTTCTTGGTCGAAGAAATCCGTTCCTGCATCGCACCCATGTCGGTGGCCAGTGTTGGCTGGTAGCCAACGGCGGAAGGAATACGCCCCAGCAGAGCCGAAACTTCGGAACCGGCCTGGGTGAAGCGGAAGATGTTGTCCACGAAGAACAGAACGTCCGAACCGCTGTCGTCACGGAACTGTTCCGCCAGGGTCAGACCCGACAGAGCAACCCGCATACGCGCACCGGGAGGTTCGTTCATCTGGCCGTAGACCAGCGCAATTTTGGAATCGACCAGGTTATCGGGAACGATAACGCCGGATTCGATCATCTCGTGGTAAAGGTCGTTACCTTCACGGGTCCGCTCGCCCACACCGGCGAACACGGACACACCAGAGTGCACCTTCGCGATGTTGTTGATCAGTTCCATGATCAGAACGGTTTTACCAACGCCGGCACCGCCGAACAGTCCAATTTTACCACCCTTGGTGTAGGGGGCCAGAAGGTCGATAACCTTGATACCTGTGGTCAGGATCTCAGTTGCGGTCGACTGATCAGCGAAGGAAGGTGCATCGCCGTGGATGCCACGGGTTTCGGTCGCCTCTACGGGGCCCTTTTCGTCAACAGGCTCGCCGATGACGTTCAGGATACGGCCCAGTGTGGCGGTGCCAACTGGAACCGAGATAGGCGCGCCGGTGTCGGTCACGTCCTGGCCGCGAACCAGACCTTCGGTTGCGTCCATAGCGATGGTCCGAACTGTGCTCTCACCCAGGTGCTGAGCAACCTCGAGAACCAGTGTCTTACCGTTGTTGTCCGTGGTAACGGCGTTCAGGATTTCCGGCAGGGCATCCTCGAACTGCACGTCCACAACGGCGCCAATCACCTGCGTGATTTTGCCTTTTGCGTTTGCCATGTGTTTGTCTCCGGTTGTCTCTTAGAGCGCCTCTGCGCCCGAAATGATTTCAATCAGCTCGTTGGTGATGACGGCCTGACGCGAGCGGTTGAACTCGATTGTCAGCTTGTCGATCATCTCGCCAGCGTTACGCGTGGCGTTATCCATCGCGCTCATCCGGGCACCCTGCTCGGATGCACCATTTTCCAGCAGCGCCGAAAAGATCTGGGTCGATACGCCACGTGGCAGCAGATCGGCAAGGATTGCCTCTTCGCTGGGTTCGTAGTCGTAAACGGCCGATGCTTCTTCGACGACACCGCCCTCGTAAGAGGCCGGAATGATCTGCTGCGCTGTTGGCACCTGGGTCACGACATTGACGAACTCTGCAAAGAACAGGGTCGCAACATCGAATTCACCAGCGTCAAAGCGGGTCAGGATATCCTTGGCGACGCCCTGCGCATCGGCATAGCCGATCCGCTTGACCTCGCTCAGATCCACGTGGCCGATGAAATCATCACCCAGGTCACGACGCAGCGCGTCGCGGCCCTTTTTGCCAACGGTCAGAATTTTGACCGTCTTGCCAGCCGCTTTCAGCTCCTGCGCCTTTTGGCGCGCCAGCTTGGCGATATTGGCGTTAAAGCCACCACACAGCCCCCGCTCGGCGGTCAGAACAACAAGAAGTTGTACCTGATCGCTACCGGTGCCGCGCAGCAGTTTTGGTGCGCTATCGCTGCCGCCAACCGAAGCCGCAAGCCCTGCCATCACGGCATTGAACCGTTTGGTATAGGGACGCGAATCTTCAGCAGCTTCCTGGGCGCGGCGAAGTTTCGCCGCGGCCACCATTTGCATGGCTTTTGTGATCTTACGCGTGCTTTTGACACTCGCGATCCTGTTTTTCAGGTCCTTGAGATTTGGCATTGCCTTATCCCCTTACGCGAAATCTGCGGCGAATTCGTCCAGCGCTGCTTTGATCTTGTCGGCAGCATCGCCCTTGATCTTCGGATCTTCGTTGGAAATCCACTCGAGCAGATCGGCGTGCTTGCTGCGCAGATGCGCCAGCATGCCTTCCTCGTAGCGGCCAACAGACTTTACGTCGATCTTGTCGAGGTAACCCTGCGTACCGGCGAAGATCACGCAGACGATTTCTGCGTTGGTCAGCGGCGAGTACTGCGCCTGCTTCATCAGCTCGGTCAGACGGGCACCACGGTTCAGCAGCTGCTGTGTGGCGGCGTCAAGATCGGAGCCAAACTGAGCAAAGGCCGCCATTTCGCGGTACTGAGCCAGTTCCAGTTTCACCGGACCCGCAACAGACTTCATCGAGTTTGTCTGCGCAGAGGAGCCAACACGCGAAACCGACAGACCGGTGTTCACAGCAGGACGGATGCCCTGGTAGAACAGTTCGGTTTCCAGGAAGATCTGGCCATCGGTGATCGAAATCACGTTGGTTGGAATAAAGGCGGAAACGTCACCACCCTGGGTTTCAATAACGGGCAGAGCCGTCAGCGAACCAGCGCCGAAATCTTCGTTCAGCTTGGCCGAACGTTCCAGCAGACGGGAGTGCAGATAGAAAACGTCACCAGGATAGGCTTCACGGCCGGGCGGACGACGCAGCAGCAGCGACATCTGACGATAGGCAACAGCCTGCTTGGAAAGGTCATCATAGATGATCAGACCGTGCTTGCCGCTGTCGCGGAAATATTCCGCCATCGCGGTGGCCGCATAGGGGGCCAGGAACTGCAGAGGCGCAGGATCGGACGCGGTTGCAGCAACCACGATCGAATATTCCATGGCGCCGGCTTCTTCCAGCTTTTTCACCAGCTGGGCAACGGTGGAACGCTTCTGACCAACCGCTACGTAGACGCAGTACAGTTTCTTCGACTCATCGTCGCCTGCTGCATCGTTGTAGGATTTCTGGTTCAGCATGGTGTCCAGGGCGATCGCGGTTTTACCGGTCTGACGGTCACCAATGATCAGCTCACGCTGGCCACGGCCAACGGGGATCATCGCATCAACAGATTTGAGGCCTGTCGCCATCGGTTCGTGAACCGATTTACGTGGGATAATGCCAGGTGCCTTGACGTCGGCAACGCCACGCTTTGCAGCGTTGATCGGGCCTTTGCCGTCCAGCGGGTTACCCAGACCGTCAACAACGCGGCCCAGCAGCTCGGGGCCGACAGGAACGTCCACGATCGAGTTGGTGCGCTTTACAGTGTCACCTTCTTTGATGTCGCGGTCGGAGCCAAAGATAACGATACCTACGTTATCGGCCTCCAGGTTCAGCGCCATGCCCATAATCCCACCAGGGAATTCGACCATTTCGCCAGCCTGAACATTGTCAAGGCCGTAGACGCGGGCGATACCATCGCCAACGCTCAGCACGCGACCAATTTCAGCCACCTCGGCTTCCTGACCAAAGTTCTTGATCTGGTCTTTTAGGATCGCAGAAATCTCTGCTGCTTGGATACCCATTTATCCGACCTCTTTCATTGCATTCTGTAGGGAGTTGAGCTTGGAGCGGATCGAGCTATCGATCATCTTCGAGCCCACTTTAACGACGAGACCGCCAATGATGCTTTCATCGACGGTTGCATTGATGGTAATCTGTTTGCCCACGCGCGCGGCCAGCGTCTTGGCCAGCTTGTCGCTTTGGGTTTTTGTCAGTGCCTTGGCGGAAATCACCTCGGCGGTCACTTCACCGCGTGCCTCTGCCAGACGATCCCGCAGGGCAGAAATCAGAGCAGGAACCACGAACAGGCGGCGTTTTTGCGCCATCAGCGCCAGGCTGTTGCCCAAAACAGGTGCCAGACCCATTTTCTTGGCGATCGCCGCAATTGCGGCTTCCTGCTCATCCCGCGAAATCAGCGGAGAGCTGAGCAGGGTTTGCAGGTCGTCACTGTCAGCCAGGGCAGCTGCCAGATCATTGATGCTGGTTTCAAGGCTATCAAGTGCCTTGCTCTCTTCGGCGATCTCAAAGATCGCAGTGGCATAGCGTGCAGCAATGCCTGCTGAAATCGAAGCTGGTTCGGACACGTCCACCCTTCCGACATTTGGCCCCGACTGGCCTGTCGCAAGACAGACGGCACCGGGGGCGTGAGCATACCCCACCAAGACGGCAGGGCGTTAAAATCAGCGTGGATGTAACAGAGCGGTAGCAACCTATCAACTGTCTATAGTGGCAGGGGCAAAATGATCGACCTTAATGTTTTCAACATCTTAGCCAAAGTGCGGCTCTTTGCCTCCCGAAACTCGACTATTTTTATGCACCTCGGGCGTGTTATTTACCTTTCCGAACAGGTCAAAATCCGCACGAAAGGCGCAAATCAGCGCTCACAGGTCTTTTCCGGCCTCACCGCGGATCGACAATTTTGAAAAACAGAATCATCTGTCCGCGTCACCCCGGATCGACCACAGGGCACCTCTTTTGCCCGATGCCTCCTTGTTGTCAGCCAACCCGCTCAGGCCGGTTCCGCCACCGGGTTGGAAAGCCCCTCCAAAACCCGGATCGGACTAGACCGTTTGACGCGTGTCATATGCCCATGCTGGGGATGCGTCTGTTTGCTGACCTCGACCATAAAGACGCCCCCCACCAACATGGCAGGCAGGCGGCGCCCGGCCCGTTCCAGCAGTGCCCCGGATTTCAGCCAAAACCGTTTCTGGCTGGGCATCCGGTACAGCGCCGCTGTATGACGTTGGATGGTGAATTCATGCAGGCGCAGCTGGTTTTCCAGCTGGGTCAAGGTATAGGGCCGCCCATAGCCAAAGGGCGTATTATCCGACCGCGCCCAGAACCCGGCCCGGTTGGGCACCACAAAGATCGCCCGCCCGCCAGGCCCCAGCACCCGACGGCACTCCTCCAGCACCTGGGTGGGCCGTTCCGAGGTTTCCAGCCCATGCATCACCACCAGCCGATCCACCCGACCGGTTTCAATCGGCCAAAAGGTCTCTTCGCACAGCACAGATACATTCGGCATCCCCGCCGGCCATTGCATCACCCCTTGCGGCCCCGGCATCAGGGCAATCACCCGGCGGGCCTCGGCCAGATAGGGGCGC
Source organism: Pseudophaeobacter sp. (assembly GCF_048267565.1). Lineage (NCBI taxonomy): Bacteria > Pseudomonadati > Pseudomonadota > Alphaproteobacteria > Rhodobacterales > Roseobacteraceae > Pseudophaeobacter > Pseudophaeobacter sp. The sequence continues at coordinate 183,578 of NZ_JBLWXG010000005.1, forward strand.
ATCAAGGGCGCGGCAAAGCCGAAGCCAGCCACGGTCTGCCCGGCTGCTTCCGGCCAGAACTCCAGCAGCCGATTGCGCACCGATGCCTGCGACGCCCGCCCCAGGGTGCTGCGATAGTAGAAATTCCTAAGGTCCTGAACATCAAGGTGCATTGCGGGTGCCTGCTGCTTGGGCCAATCTGGGGGCAGTTTACTCATGCGGAGGCGAAAGACCATGCCCCTAGAAATCGTTACCCTGCCCTGTCTCTCGGACAACTATGCCTATCTGCTGCATGATTCCAAGAGCGGTAAAACCGCTTTGGTCGATGCACCCGAGGCCGACGCCATCAAAACCGCGCTCGCGGCCCGTGGCTGGCGCCTGGATGTGATTCTCTTGACGCACCATCACTATGATCACATCGATGGCGTCGCCGAGCTCTGCGCGCAGTATAATCCTGCGGTCTATGGCGCTAAGGCGGATGCCGCCCGCCTGCCGCCCCTGACCCATGCGCTGGAAGACGGTGACAGCTTTGACCTCTTCGGGGAGCCGGTCCAGGTTCTGGATGTGTCGGGCCATACAATCGGCCATATCGCGTTTTACTTGCCCGAAAGCCAAGCCGTCTTTACTGCCGACAGCCTGATGGCGCTTGGCTGTGGGCGCCTGTTCGAAGGCACCCCCGATATGATGTGGCAGAGCCTCAACCGTCTGATGGCCCTGCCACCGCAGACCTGGGTCTATTCCGGCCATGAATATACCCAATCCAACGCCCGCTTTGCCCTGACAATTGAACCGGACAACACCGCATTGCAACTGCGCGCTGCGCAAATCATCAAGGCACGCGCAAAAGGCGAGGCCACGATTCCGTCACTGTTGCAGCAAGAGCTGGAGACAAATCCCTTTTTGCGGGCCCACCTGGATGAGGTAAAATCCGCTATCGGGATGCAAGGCGCTGAAAGTAAGGATGTTTTTGCAAAAATTCGGGATCTGAAAGACCGCTTTTAGCCCCATTTCTGCCGGTCTGATGCTATCGTGACCGGCTCAAAGGGGTCATAAATTAACCTCTCTCACAAAGAATGTGACCTAATTTTGAAAGAAAGCCCTTGAAGCTCCGCGTCTATCAACCAAACTCTAATACTATCAGGACATGGTTGATACAGGGGAAGCGGCAGAACGTCCAAGCCCCGGTCACCCCAAGAACAGAGGAGCACGCCCGTGCCTTCATTCTCGAGCACACTAGAACAAGCCATTCACGCCGCGCTCGCGTTGGCGAATGAGCGGCGCCACGAGTTTGCCACGCTGGAACACCTGCTGTTGGCATTGATCGAAGAACCGGAAGCCGCCCGTGTAATGCGCGCCTGTAGCGTCGATCTTGGGCATCTTCGCACTTCACTGATTGAATTTGTCGATGAAGATCTTGCCAATCTGGTGACTGATGTCGACGGGTCCGAAGCGGTCCCCACCGCAGCCTTCCAGCGGGTCATTCAGCGCGCCGCGATCCATGTGCAAAGCTCGGGGCGCACCGAAGTTACAGGGGCCAATGTCCTCGTCGCGATTTTTGCAGAACGCGAAAGCGATGCCGCCTACTTCCTGCAGGACCAGGATATGACCCGCTATGATGCCGTGAATTTCATTGCCCATGGCGTGGCCAAGGATCCTGCCTTTGGCGAATCCCGTCCCATCACTGGCGCCCCCGAGGGCGAAGATGCCTCTATGGGCGGCGGTGCCCCCGAGAGCGACAAAAAAGAGAGCGCGCTGGATAAATACTGCGTCGATCTCAACGCCAAATCGCGCGAAGGCGACATTGACCCGCTGATCGGACGCAGCCACGAGGTAGAGCGCTGCATCCAGGTGCTGTGCCGCCGCCGCAAGAACAACCCGCTGCTGGTGGGCGATCCTGGCGTCGGCAAGACCGCCATCGCGGAAGGCCTGGCCCGCAAGATCGTGCAGGGCGAAGTTCCTGAAGTGTTGTCCAAGACCACCATCTTCTCGCTCGACATGGGGGCGCTCTTGGCTGGCACCCGCTATCGTGGCGATTTCGAAGAACGTCTGAAGGCCGTGGTGACAGAGCTGGAAGACCACCCGGATGGTGTGTTGTTCATTGATGAGATCCACACCGTGATTGGTGCGGGTGCCACCTCTGGTGGGGCAATGGATGCCTCCAACCTGCTGAAACCTGCCCTGCAGGGCGGCAAACTGCGCACCATGGGATCCACCACCTACAAAGAGTTCCGCCAGCATTTTGAAAAAGACCGCGCCCTGGCGCGGCGCTTCCAGAAGATTGATGTGAACGAACCCTCGGTACAGGATGCGGTTGAAATCCTCAAAGGGCTGAAACCCTATTTTGAAGAACATCACAGCGTCAAGTTTACAGCGGATGCGATCAAATCCGCAGTGGAACTGGCGGCGCGGTATATCAACGACCGCAAATTGCCCGACAAGGCGATCGACGTGATCGACGAAGCAGGTGCGGCACAGCATCTGGTGCCGGAAAGCAAACGTCGCAAAACCATTGGCGTCAAGGAAATCGAAGCCGTGGTGGCCAAGATCGCCCGCATTCCGCCCAAGAGCGTCACCAAAGACGATGCAGAGGTGCTGAAAGATCTGGAGAAGAGCCTGAAGCGCGTGGTCTTTGGCCAGGACGATGCGATCGACGCGCTCTCCAGTGCCATCAAACTGGCCCGTGCAGGGCTGCGCGAACCGGAAAAACCCATCGGCAACTACCTCTTTGCAGGCCCCACCGGGGTTGGCAAAACCGAGGTGGCCAAACAACTGGCCGATACACTCGGGGTAGAGCTTCTGCGTTTTGACATGTCGGAATACATGGAGAAACACGCGGTTTCCCGTCTGATCGGCGCGCCTCCGGGCTATGTCGGCTTTGATCAGGGTGGTCTGCTCACTGATGGGGTCGATCAGCACCCGCACTGCGTGCTGCTGCTTGATGAGATCGAAAAGGCGCATCCGGATGTGTTCAACATCCTGTTGCAAGTGATGGATAACGGCCAGCTGACAGATCACAACGGCCGCGCGGTGAACTTCCGCAATGTTGTGTTGATCATGACCTCCAATGCGGGTGCATCGGATATGGCAAAGGCTGCCATCGGCTTTGGCCGTGATCGCCGCGAGGGTGAAGACACCGCCGCGATTGAACGCACCTTCACGCCGGAATTCCGCAACCGGCTGGACGCCGTGATCGCCTTTGCACCGCTACCCAAAGAGGTCATCCTGCAGGTGGTCGAGAAATTCGTCCTGCAACTGGAAGCCCAGCTAATGGACCGGAATGTCTCGATCGAACTGACCCGCAAGGCGGCTGAATGGCTGGCGGACCGGGGCTATGATGATCGCATGGGGGCACGGCCTTTGGGGCGGGTCATCCAGGAGCACATCAAGAAACCACTCGCCGAAGAATTGCTCTTTGGCAAGCTGGCAAAGGGTGGGCTGGTCAAGGTTGGCATCAAGGATGGCAAGCTGGATCTGCGCATAGAAGGTCCGATCAAGCCGCGCATCTCTGGTGACAAGCCGCCATTGCTGACTGCCGACTAATCATGCGGCTCTCCCTTGCAGCTTTGCTGCTCACGCTCGTCACGGCCCCCGCCGTGGCGGGCGACATTTCCTTGCAATGGCCGCTTGATTGCAGCCAGGGCGATACCTGTCACATTCAGCAATATGTCGACCACGATCCCGGCCCCGGCAGCCGTGACTATGCTTGCCAAGGGCTGACTTACTCTGGTCACAAGGGAACAGATATCGCCCTGCCCTATCTAAGCGATATGTATCGCGGTGTTGCCGTGCGCGCCGCCGCACCAGGCGTGGTTCAGGGCCTGCGCAATCGGATGCCCGACACCTATTCCACCGAAGAAAACGCTGCCGCCCTGCAGGGGCGCGAGTGCGGCAATGGCGTGGTCCTGCTGCACGCGGATGGCTGGGAAACCCAATATTGCCATATGCGCCAGGGCTCTGTGCGGGTGCAAAAGGGCCAGCAGGTTCAAGCCGGCACCCAGCTGGGTGAGGTCGGCCTTTCCGGCAAGACACAATTCCCGCATCTTCATCTGTCCCTGCGCCGCGATGGGAAGGTGATCGATCCCTTTGCCCCCAACGGAGCGCAGGACTGTGCGGCTGGCATCGATCAGGTAAGCGCGGCCGGTGCAACCGCCGATACGACCAACCTCTGGGCCGATCCGCCTGCCTATGAACCCGGGGGATTTCTGGGCGCTGGCTTCAGCACCCAGGTGCCCAGTTTCCGGCAGATCAAATCCGGCAAGGCCAGCCAGATCCGCATGACGCGGCAATCACCGGCCCTGGTTTTCTGGGCCTATGCCTTTGGCGGCCAACAAGGCGACCGGGTGCGGCTGACCATTTCTGGCCCAACCGGGGTCTTTTCGGTGCATGAAATCACGCTGGATCGCAATCAGGCCCAGTTTTTCCGCGCTTCGGGCAAACGGTTGCGCGACCAGATCTGGGAGTATGGCCTCTATACCGGTCTGGCAGTTTTGCTGCGCGATGACGTGGAAATCGATCGGATCGAGCAAGCCATTTCTTTAAGATAACGGCCCAGGGCGCCCTTTGGGTCCGGGCTGCGGCCTCTTGCCCCAGACCGGGGCGCTTTATCGTTCAGTGAACTTCAACTCAATCCGGCGGTTCTGGGCGCGGGCCTCCGGTGTATCAGCCGTGTTTACCGGCTGGAACTCACCAAATCCGTTTGCCGCCAGCCGATCCGGCGCCACGCCGAGGCTCTCGATCATGTAGCGCACCACCGACAGTGCCCGCCCCTGACTCAGCTCCCAGTTATCGGAAAACTTGGGGTGGCCCAGCATGGCGGTATTGTCTGTATGGCCATCCACCCGGATGATCCAGTTGATCTCGGGTGGGATATCTGCCGCCACAGTCTGCAAAATTCGCGCCACCTTGGCGATCTCGACTTCGCCCAACGACGACAGTGTGGCACTGCCCGGCGCAAATAGCACCTCTGATGCAAAGACAAAGCGGTCGCCTTCGATGCGCACCCCCTCTTGCTTGCCCAACACGTTGCGCAAGCGGCCAAAGAACTCAGAGCGGTAGCGCTCCAACTCCTCGGCCTTGGTTTCCAGACTATCCGCCTTGCTGGCAAGCTCTGCCGCCTCCAGCTCCAGTCGCTTGCGCTCTTTTTCTTCTGTCAGACGGCGGCGGCGCTCTTCCGAGGCGGCCCGTGCCAGCGCCGCGTTCAGATCCTGGCCAAGGTTTTGCAACTGCACCTTCTGGGCAGCATCGCGTGCCTGGTAGTCATCCAGAATCGCCTGTAATCCGCCCAGTTGTTCCCGCAGCGCCGCCACCTGCTGGTTCAGCAAGGCGGTCTCGCGCTGCGCCTTGGTCGAAACTGCTGTCTGCTCTGACAGCGCCGCCTTGGCCTGCGCCAACAGCGCCGCGCGTTCCTCGGCCAGGCTGCGCGCCTCTGCCGCGCTCCCCCTGGCCTCGTCCTGCGCGTTCAGCGCCGCCAAGAGCCGTTGTTGCAAGACAGCCTGATCACCAGCGGCAGCCTGGGCATTTTCCAGCGCATCCAGCGCGGCTAGCAGACGCAGCTCTACCGCGGCCCGATCCTGCGCCGTCGAAGAGGCGGCCTTGCGGGCGGCGGCCAGATCATCCTGAGCCTGGGCCAACTCGGCCTGCAGACCGGACATCACTGCGGCGGTATCGGCCTGCAGGCTGGCCAGTTCTTCTTGCAGGCGACGCTGCTCTGCCTCTGCCGTGCTGCGCTGGCGGGTCAGTTGCTGTTCCAACTGCTCAAGCGCGGCAGCCTGTTGTTTTTGCAGATTTGTCAATTCGCTTTGATACTGGGTTTCGGTCTCGACGTTTGCCGCCCGCTGACGGGCCAGCTCTGCCTCCAGCGCGGCCTTGCTTTGCGCGGCCTGCTGGCGGGCGCTGTCCAATTCCTGGTTCAGCCGGGCCTGGGTTGTGTCATTTTCCAGGCGCAGCCGGTCCAGCTCTGCCTCCAGGGCAGTGACCCGGCCTTCGGCAGAGGATTGCGACACCTGCATCTGCGCCAGAACGCGGGTCAGGCGCTCGGCCAGGGCATCACGCTCTTTGCTCTGCGCTGTGGCGGCCTCCAGCGTGGTCAGCGCCTCTTCAAGATCCTGTGCTAGGCGCTCTTGTGCCAATTTGGAAGCAGCCAAAAGCGTGAGCGTATCTTCGGCCTCTTGCCGCTCACGTTCCAGCGACAGGGTCATGGCCGTCAACTCGGCATCGGCGTCTTGCAGCCGGGCGCGCAGGGCCTCGGCAGCGGCACTTTCAACCAGGCGGGCCTCTTCTTCGGCGCTCAGCCGGGTTGAAAGATCAGCCAACTCTGCCGCGCGGGCATCGTCTTGCTGCTGCAAATCCGCAATCATTGCCTCCAGCGCCTCGCGTCTGGCTGCGGCCAGGCGCGCGGTCTCTACCCCAGCGTCAATTTCCTGCCGCGCCTGTGCCAGCGCCAGATTCAAGGACTCGCGTTCATCAACCAAGTCGGCGCGCTGCGCATCCAACTGGTCGCGATCTTCGCTCAGCTGCGCGATCTGTGCCTCGGCCTCGGCGCGACCAGCAAGCAGGGTCGCCACCTGGGCCTCAAAGGCGGTGATATCACTTTGGGCGCGCGCCAGATCTGCCAGCTGCTGGTCGCGTTCGGCGGTCAGCCCAGAAATCACCGCACGCTGTTGATCAATGGCATCCTGCGCCTGCGCCAGATCGCTCTGGGTGGTGGTTAGCGTCGCACTTAGCGCCCCAAGCCGCGCCGAAAGGCGGCTGTTGTCGCGTTCTTCCAGCCCCAGCGCATTGGCCAGCGCCTGCACTTCAGTGGACAGTTCGTCCAGCTCGCTTTCCTGGCCTGAAATGGTTTCGCGCAGGACAAATTGCACCACCATAAAGATGGTCAGCAGGAACATCAGCACCAGCAACAGCCCGGTCATCGCATCGACGAAACCCGGCCAGATCGAGCTTTGGAATCGCTGCCCACTGCGCCGCGACAAGGCCATGCTCTAATCCTCGCCCTGCAGAAACTGCCCGCCGTCCGGCCCGGCTGGCGCTAGCTCTGCCGCCCGACGGCCCCGGCCACGCGGCACTGCAAAGGCCTTGACCATGAGGTCGATATCCTTGCGCAACTCTGCCAGGCTTTCTTGCCGACCGGCAGAGATTTCCTCCAGAATGCGCAGCATCTGCACATCGATCGAGCGCAGCCGCATCCGGCTTTCGGCATCCATGCCCACATCGCCATGGGCGCGCATGATCTCGGTCAGGGTTTCCTGCCCCACGGCAACCCGCTCTAGCGCATTGGCAACGCTAGTGGACTGATCCTGACGCGCGTTCATATCGCTGATGACATCCACCAGATTGGACAGTTTATTGTCGATCTCGGCCCGGCTCTCGGCGTTTTGGGCAAACATCGCCTGCAAGGCGTCCATTTGCTCTGCCATGGTGTCCAGCACCTCGGATACAACGCCGGTCTCGCCGCCGCTGCCCTCCTCGCCAGAGGAAAAGCTGACCCGCGTGAAAGAAGAGAGCCATTCTTCCAGCTCGCGGTAAAACCGGTTCTGGCCATGGCCGGCAAACAGCTCTAGCAGGCCAACGATCAGCGACCCTGCCAGCCCCAAAAGCGAAGAGGCAAAGGCCACGCCCATGCCGCCCAACTGTGCTTCCAGCCCGGTCATCAACCGGTTAAAGACCGCAATGCTTTCCTCGCCCTCCTGCGGGGCCAGGCTGCGAATGGTATCGACAACCGCAGGCACAGTGGTGGCAAGACCGTAAAACGTGCCCAAAAGTCCAAGAAAAATCAGCAGGTTGACAATATATCGCGTGATCTCACGCTCTTCGTCCACCCGCTGTGCCACCGAATCCAGAATAGACCGGGTCGACGATGACCCCAACTGCATCCGCGCCGCCCGCGAGCGCAGCAAAGCCGCCAGCGGAGCCAGCAGCGACGGTGCCCGTTTGTCGCCGCGCGTACCGCCAGAGGCAAAGCTTTCAATCCAGCGCACCGATCCGACCAGCTGCGCCACCTGCCAGAAACAGGCCAGCACCCCGATGACAAAGACAATGACGATAAAACCATTGAGCCAAGGATTTGCCTGAAACACCGGCAGCACCTTGGGCAGGGCCATAAATATCCCAAAGCCAGCAAGGCCAAGGGCAATCAGCATCATGATAATCTGTCTGACCGGTTGGGAAAACTGCGGCCTTGTCTTACGGGCTGGTTGGGCCATATTCAAAAGGTCCTGACGGATTTTTGCTCAATTCCCAAAAGAGCTTAAAGACAAAGATCGCAAAGCCCAAGGCTTTATGCTGTTATTTGCCGCACGCGTCCCATCAACCATTCAAGTTCTGCATCGCCAAGGCCAATTTCGCTGAGATGTTCAGCGGTATTATACAGATATTCGGTATTGGGCCCACGCCCGCCCACCGCAGTGGCGATAATCTGCGCCTGTTTTTCCAGCGCCATGCCGCCGCAATACTGCTCGTGATGCGGATCAATCACATAGGTCACGGCCATGACCTCTTGGCCAGAAGCAAGCTGCACCGCGAGGTTGCGCTCCAGATAGGCCGAAGAGATCAATTCGCGCTCGCGCAGATAGTCCAGCGTCTGGTCTTCCGCGCCACTCGCAACCGCCAGCGCCAATCCCTGACACTGTGCCCCCTGGACCTCATCCAGGGCCAGCACCAGCCCCGGCACCTCTTCGCTGCCACGATGGTGGATCGACGACATGCAAAAAGAGCGGGCATAGCCCTGCAGGGTTGCGATCTCGCTGCCAGCCACCGGAAAGCCCGGATTCCACAGCAGCGATCCATATCCGAATACCCACATTGTCATGATCTATGGCCCTTTCTTATCCTCGCCTATAAACAGCAAATTGACGGCTAGAAAAAGGGGTCTTCGCAGAATGCGACTGCTGAAATACCTGTGCCTTGGAGCGGTGGTCTGGGGGCTCTACTGGGGGCTGGCGGCCTGGGCACTGCGCAGCGGATTGGAAAGCTGGTTCGACGCACAAGCGCGCCAGGGTTGGCAGGTCTCACATGGGCAGCTCTCGACTGCTGGCTTTCCACTGCGCCACCGCACCCGCATTGATCAGCCCCTGCTGGCCGACCCCGGAACCGGCGCCGCCTGGAGCGCAGATTGGCTGGATCTCGACAGCCCGGCGATCTGGCCCGGGGCGCTGACGCTCTCCTTTCCGGAGACCCAGCAGCGGTTTTCCGTCTTTGATCAAAGCAGCGCCCTTACCGCGCAGGACATGACCGCCGAAATGCAGCTGGCACCGGGGGCAGCCCTGACGCTAGAGCGCCTTGAACTGCAGGCGCAGGTCTGGAAGATCCTGCAACATCAGGCGACCATGCCCCAGTGGCAGGCGCAGGATCTTGAGTTGATCCTGCATCAGCAGAGCGCGCAGCCAAACCAGTATGATTTGCGTATGGCCATCAGCGGCTTTGCCCCCGGTGGTGCCTTTCGCCGCATCAGCCAGCTGGCAAATGATCTGCCCAAACAGTTTGACGCGCTACAGCTGCAGGGGGCGATCGACTTTGATATCCCCTGGGATCGCCGGGCGCTTGAACAGCGCCGCCCGCAGCCGCGTCAGATCACCCTTGACCTGGCCGAGGCCAAATGGGGCGAGATGCATTTCAAGGCCAGCGGCCAGCTGCAGATGGATGATCAGGGCCGCGCAACGGGCGATCTGGCGCTACAGGTCAGGAACTGGCGCGCGATCCTTGATATGGCAGAACGCAGCAGCCTGCTGCCGCCGCAGACCCGCACCGCCATAGAACGGGTGCTGGCGCTGTTTTCCAGCCCTGCTGGCCAGGGGGAGAGAATCAACACCACCCTGCGCTTTCAGCAGGGGCAGATGTGGATCGGGCCGCTGCCCATCGGCACCGCACCGCCAATCCGGCTGCGCTAGAGCCTGTCGCGTTCATTTGCATTCAGGCGACAGGCGCTCGTTTATTGATGTCGCATGTCGAATAGCTCGAAACCGGAAACCACTTTCGAGCGATATGCTCTAAGACCACCGCGCCCTGCCCGCATGTCCCAGCCCTAGCGGCAGTAGGACCCACTGCGATAGCTGGCCACATCAAGGTGGAAATGATCCCGGTGATGGCGATCAGATTCGGGGCCCAGAACGGTGCCAAAGGGACCACAAGCCGCTTTCCACATCTTGCGCATCGGTTTGCGGGTGGCACGGGCGTTCCACCCTGACAGCACGCTTACCAGGGTGCCATCTTCCAGTTTGAAGCCGGAAATATCAATCGCCTTGCCGCGCCCGTGTTCCGACACTTTGGCGCCGGGGCGATTGTTGCGGGTGCGGCAGGCGTAGTGCGCCGCCACCCGCAGGCTGACCACCCGATTGCGGCGACCAAAGGCCTTTTCCACATCCTTTGAAACCCATCGTTTCAGCGCCGCAGCGGTTTCGCAGGTCATCACTGAACTCTGGCTCAGCGTGACCCCGGCGACAGAGGTCACCTGCACCGCATCCGCGGCCCCACAGCCGGGCATGGTGCCGACCACTGCGCCAATCTCTTTGCCCTGAATATCAATATCACCGCAGACAGAGCCCTGACGCAGACGGCGGCGTTTGAACAGGGCCTGTTGCGCAATGCCATCCGGGCGGACTAGCGGCACCAAGGACTGATCCAGAAGCGACGCATCCAGATCCGCAGGCCGCGCCGCCACCGCGAGGAGCTGGGCTGATACCGGGCGCAATTGGGGCCGCAGCCCGGATGAAGGGCTGGCCACGCGGCTTGATCCCGCACCGGTGGCGACTGCTGCCACCACATCGGCACGCGCAATGGCCCCATCTGACGCCACGGTCGCTGCCACGGCCGGTGACAGACTGGGGCGCAGGGTCGGACGCAGCGATGTTTCAGGCGCGTCGGCCTGAACGGCCAGACTGCTGACGGGCAGAAGGCAGGTCACAGTGGCCAGCGCCACCGCCCAGCCCCGGAGCTGTTCCCCGCCGATCACGGCTTGTTGCCCCGGCCAAAGTCAGGCGCGGCTGTATCCTGGCCCGCCTCGATGATACCGCGCCGGATCGCCCGTGTGCGGGTGAAATAGTCGTGCAGATGGTCGCCGTCTCCGGTCCGGATGGCGCGTTGCAGTGCAAACAGTTCTTCGGTAAAGCGCCCGAGGATTTCCAGCGTTGCCTCTTTGTTGGTCAAAAAGACATCGCGCCACATGGTTGGATCCGAAGCAGCGATGCGGGTGAAATCCCGAAAGCCGGCTGCCGAATACTTGATCACTTCGCTATCGGTCACCCGGCGCAGATCATCCGCAACCCCTACCATCGTATAGGCAATCAAATGCGGCGCGTGGCTGGTGACAGCCAGTACCAAATCATGATGGTCCGCCTCCATTTCATCGACATTGGCGCCCATGCCTTCCCACAGGTCGCGCAGCTGTGCCACCGCTGCGGGGTCGCTGCCATCAACCGGAACAAGCAGGCTCCAGCGGTTGTCGAACAGTTCAGCAAAGCCGGATTCCGGGCCGGAATGTTCGGTGCCCGCCAGCGGGTGGGCTGGCACAAAATGAACCCCCTCGGGAATATGCGGTGTCACCACCTCTATCACATGCCCCTTGACCGACCCCACATCCGAAACCGTCGCGCCGGGTTTCAGATGCGGACCAATTTCAGCCATGACTGGCCCCATGGCCCCCACCGGCACACAAAGCACCACCAGATCGGCACCTTCGACCGCCTCGATGGCGCTGTCGCAGATGCGATCACACAGGCCAATGCGACGGGCGGTTTCACGGGTTTGCGCACTGCGGGCAAACCCCGTGACCTCGCCTGCCAAACCGGCGCGCTTCATGGCCCAGAACATCGAAGACGCAATCAGCCCCAAGCCAATCAGGGCGACACGGTTGTAAACGACATTGCTCATACGGCACCTTGCTTTGCTTTGAAGTCTCGGATCGCAGCAACCAGGCGGCGGCAGGCCGCCTCGTCTCCGACGGTTATACGCAGGGCATTGGGCAGGTTATATCCAGCCACCCGGCGCACAATCAGCCCCTGTTGTTGCAGATAGAGATCGCAGGCCTCGGCCTCGGCCTGATCGGCAAACCGTGCCAGAATGAAATTGGTACAAGAGGTATCCGACGCCACGCCCAGCTCTGCCAGCTCGCGTGCCAACCAGCTGCGCCATTGGGCATTTTCCTGTCGGCAGCGCTCCAGGTAGTCCCGGTCGCGCACTGCCGCTTCGGCCCCGGCCAGCGCCGTGGCGGAGACATTGAACGGCCCGCGCACCCGGTTCAGCACATCAATGATAGGCGCCGGGCCATAGCCCCAACCAATGCGTGCCCCACCAAGACCGTAGATCTTGGAAAACGTACGGGTCATGAAGATATTGTCGCGCGCCGCGATCAAATCCGCCCCGGCATCAAAGCCTTCGACATATTCCGCATAGGCCCCATCCAGCACCAAGAGCACCCCCTTGGGCAGGCCATCGGCCAGACGCGCAACCTCGGCCGCCGAAATCATCGTGCCGGTCGGATTGTTCGGATTGGCGATAAAGACCAGCTTGGTGCGGTCGCTACAGCCCGCAAGCAGCGCATCCACATCGGTGACACGCTCGCGTTCCTTGACCTCGACCGGGGTGGCCCCTGCGGCCAGTGCGCTGATACGATACATGGCAAACCCGTGCTCCGTATAGAGCACCTCATCCCCCGGCCCGGCATAACACTGGCACAGGAAGGCGATGATTTCGTCACTGCCGGCACCACAGATAATCTGCTCTGGGTTCAACCCCTCGACCGCGCCAATCGCCTGACGCAGCGCCCTGTGGTCAGAGCTGGGGTAGCGATGCATATCCGCCGCGGCCTCTTGCATGGCTGTAATCGCAAGCGGGCTGGGCCCCAGTGGGTTTTCATTGGAGGAGAGCTTGATTGCGTTGCTCACCCCCGCCACATGGGCCGCGCCGCCCTGATAGAGGGCGATATCCATAATACCTGGCTGCGGCGTGATCTGGGTCATTGGTCTGGCTCCTTGGTTCTCCTCGTAATAACGAGGCGCAAGCCAATGGGAAAGCGGCAAGATCAACCAGAGAGCGGCACCGCCCACACAGCCTGGGTAAGACTGTGCCAAGACGCGGGGCAAAACGGCACCGCGCACGGGACAGGGCACGAAAATTCCATCGGCCCGTGATCACTGCGCTGGTGTTATCTAGCTTTGGCCCCAGCCATTTTATCCAGCTTGGCCTCGGCCTGCTTTTTCACCATCTTCGCCAGTTCTTTGCGCAGTTGGGTGTCTTTGCGCAGCGTTTCCTCCATCATCTTTTGCAAGACTTTGGCAGACTGCGTCCCATCCGAGCTTTCAAGCACCTTGTTGCCATAGGCAACAAAGACCTTGTCCTGTACTGCCGCAGCCACATCCGCATAGATCGCAGGCCCATGTTTCTTGGAGAATTCTTCGACTACATCGGCACCATATCTGGCGACGAGATCCTTCTTTACCATCCCATCCATGGCACTGGGCACCAGTTTCTGCGCCAGAAAACCCTGAGATTTGGAGATGTAGCTTGCACCAAAGCTGGAGACGCTTTTCATCGGCCCCGAGGTCATGATGCCGCCAGACAGGATCTTGACCACAGCATCCGTTACCTCTTTCTGGTTGGGGGCGCGGCCCTTTTCAACCAACGGCTTGAACAGCATGATCGCCTCTTTGGCGGCATTTTTGACCATTTCCTGGCCAACGCCAGTGGTCAGCATCTTTTCCATGAACTTGGTCAGCGCCTTTTGCGAAAAGGTCTGGAACATCTTTGCCGGCAATTGCGCCGCCACTTTTCCTGCGATGCCTTTCAGAAACGCACCGCCCAGCTTGCCCCCCGCCGCACCCGCCGCTCCGGCAAACAGGGTGTCCAGCACGACCTTCTTGGCAGCGCCGTCAAAGGTAACCTTGTTCCCAGCCAGGTATTCGCCATATTGCCCCGCGCTGGATTTCATCGCTTCGGTCCCGGCAGCTGCAATGGCATGGGCCCGTACCGGATCCATCCCCTTGGTTGCCATCAGACGTGCCGTGGCATAGACCTCGATCACAGTAAAAGAGGTCTCGCGCACGATTTCCAGCGTAAAGACCGCCTTACCCGCCGTGCCGATACGGGCCTTAATGAACTTATCAAAGGCCTTTTGCCCGGAATTATAGGCCTTGGTTGCCTTGGCATCCTGTTTCTGGATCTTCTTCCAATCCGGTTTGGACTGGCTCGCCAGTGTCTTGAGAAATGAGGCTTCGGAGCGTGCATTCAAGATCGGTGTCCAGGGCGGGTCGGTATCGTCATTCAGCGTCGACATGGTGAATTCGGTAATTGCCATCATCAGGCCCTCTTCGGCCTGACGGGTCTTTTCCACATCGTTGCAAAAATCTACCCAGGTATCGGCCTGCCCCCGCATCATATTGGCCTTTGACAGGATCTGATGCCGCAGCGCCTTTTCTGCGGCTTCAAACTCTGCCACCTCGACCTGCTTGATCTTGCCGTCTTCCTTGACCTCATAGACCGCGACCTTCTGATCCTGGGCGATCATGGCCTGCAGCTTTGCCAACCCCGCCTTCCAGGTGCGCATGCCAGGGTCGACGATGCCGTCCGGCTTCTTGAAACCAAGTGATTTTTTCTGAAAGCTGCGGATATCCTTGATCAGCCCGGCATCGCATTTCCCAGAGATCTTGATGCTGCCAAAGCCATTTGCCTTCAGCATCAAACGCACCAGTTCTACGTCGGCGGCAGCGTTTTTGACCGGTTTGAATTTCCCTTCACCCGCCTTGGCATCAGGTTTGGTAATGCGGGTGCTATCCCCAACCGGGGCTGACAACTTTATTGCCATAACAAGGCTCCGAACTAATAAACAAAGGTAACAGAGGTAAAGTCTGCCACAGGTTCAGACCCCTGTCAGGGGTGATTTGACTGCCGCTTTCCCCCTCAGGCGGCAAAGGGCTGAAAGCGGGCGGTCTTGGGATCGGCTTCATAGCTGGCTGCCAGTTTTTCGGCGCGCAGGGCCAAATCATTGACGCTGTCGATAATGTATTGCGCCGTTTCCTCTGTCATCAGATAGGAAAAATTAAGCCGTATCCAGCCGGGTTTCTGCAATTCTCTGCCTGCCTTTAGCGCATCAAACAGCGCGGTGGATTCCGCCTCGTCGATATCCAGCAGGCGATGGGCGTAGGGGCCTGCACAGGCACAGCCGCCACGGGCCTGGATACCATAGTGATCACTTAACATACGGGTGAACAGTTGCTGATGCACAGGTGCGCCAGACCGCCCGCGCACCGTGAAAGAAAAGATCGGCAGCCGGTGCGCCGAAGGGTGGCCCAACAGGGTAAGCTGCGGATTCCCCCCCCAACCGGCGCGCGCCATGGCGGCAAAGCGGGCCTCTTTGGCCGCGATCTCATCCGCGCCGACCGCCTCTTTCACCAGAAAGGCCAGGGCGGCGCGGATATCGCCAATTACATTGGGGGTGCCAGCTTCTTCGCGGGCAACCAGATCCGTGCTGTAGTCATGCCCCCAGGGCGACACAAAACTAACCGTTCCACCGCCGGGCCAGGATGGGCTGCGCCGCCGCACCGCATCGCGATTGACGATCAGCACCCCGGACGCCCCCGGCCCACCGGCGAATTTATGCGGCGAAATCACCACCGCATCCTTATGGGTACCCAGGCTCGGCTGGTTGTCCGCTGCGTCCTGACCGCCCGCCATGGAAATCGGCACATAGGGGCCGGCCCCGGCGTAATCCCAGACCACCAGCCCACCAACTGCATGTATCATGCAGCTTATCGCATCTGGATTGGTCAGGATGCCAGTCACGTTGGAGGCGGCGGAAAAGCTGCCAATGATCAAATCACTGCTGGCGTGATCCAACAGGGCCTGCTGCAGCGCCTGCAGATCAAGGCCACCCTCTGGCGCTTCGGGAATTTCCACCACCCTGGCCCGGCTTTCACGCCAGGGCAGAATATTCGAATGATGTTCATACGGGCCAATAAACACCACCGGGTTGCGGGCCTCATTGACGCCAAACAGGCTCACCAGCCGATTGAGACCCGCTGTCGCCCCGGCGCCTGCAAAAATCACCGCGTCGCGCTCTGTTGCCTGGGTCAGGCGGGCAATTTCCGCGCGGGCCGCACGGCGCAGCTGGGTCATATAGGCACCGCAGAAAGATGCTTCGGTATGGGAATTGGCATAATAGGGCAAAACCTGCGTGGCGATATATTCCTCGACCTGGCGCAACGCCCGTCCCGAGGCCACGTAATCGGCATAGACCAATGGAACATCACCCTTGGCACCGGGGATCATCGCCCCCTCACCGATCACCCCCTGTGCCAGGCTGCCGTCCACCGCCGCCTGCTGCAGCTCTTCCTTGAATATTGCCAGGGTCATGCGCGAGTCTCCAAAGTATCTGTTCAGATAATCTCCCACGTTAAACCCGCGAAAACTTCCTATCTTTTTCATTGAAACCAGAAAAATATGTGTCATATGATCTTAGTATGAGCAAGAATATAGACCAAATAGACCTGTCCATCCTGCGTGCCCTGCAACGCGATGCCAGCCTGTCCCAACGCGAACTGGCCGAGGTCGTAGGCCTGTCGCAGAACGCCTGCTGGCGCCGCTTGAAAGCGCTGAATGACAAGAACGTGCTGAAGGGCGCCAGCATGCGGGTGGACCGGGTCAAACTTGGTCTGGATCTGGTGGTCTTTGTGATGCTGCGCACACGGCACCATTCGGCTGAATGGCTCGACACCTTTCGCCGCCATGTGCTGACCATCCCCGAGGTGGTCGATTTCCACCGTATCGGCGGCGATTACGACTATCAACTCAAGGTGGTGACGCAGGATATGGCCAGCTATGATCGGGTTTATCAACGGCTGATCAGCGGCGTCGAACTGGACAGCGTCACCTCTTATTTTGCGATGGAAACCATTGCCGAGGCGCGCCCCCTGCCACTATAGCAGTGCCTTTTCAGACCACCGAGTGGGGCCTGAAAAGAGGATCGTAAACGCCTAGTGGCCAAAAGCCTTGTTTGCCATCCAGGAGACCCGCTTGCCCGCCGCCCCCATACGCATATGCAGGCAGGCGGTGCCATAGCGTTGAAAATACAGGATATCCAGATCATACCAGCCAGCCGATGGCACCTCAACTTCGCTCATGATTGTGGTGTCGCAGGTCTGGCGCCCATCAAATTGGCCCACTACCTGGCCGCCGATTCTGGCGCGCAGCCCATCGTTGGTCAGAAAGTCGATATTGTGAATGCCGGGCGTGTCGAAATGCACATAGCCCGTGATTGCGGCCACCACATGTTCGGCCCGCTTCGAGGTCAGGGTCAGGTCGCCTTCATTGGTATCGCGGTAATCCAGCCCGCTTAATGGGCTCCCCCGCTCAGACTTGATCTTCAAGGCAGATGACGCATCCACCAGCGTTTTCACATCATGCGGATAGGCGTAGCGAACCGAAAGCCCCGGCTGCAGGCCAGAGGGCTGTGGACTGGCAGGCTGCAATTTCAGCGGTGCCGCACTGAGCGCCGTCGCACAGGTCACAACAATAGCGGCAATTGCACTGGTCAAAAGGCGTTTCATTCTACACTCCCGTTTTGCCCGACACCAAACTGGCCCGGCCGATTTCCCATACGGTAGCGACGAGTCCCGGCAAAAGACAACTGCTTTTCCGCGTGGGTCGGATCATGACTATACCACATCCTGTCAGTGACAGGCGCTGATCTGGCTCAATCGTGCAGCGCGCCGGGCGTCAGCAAAGCGCAATACGCAAAAAGGGCCACCCGAAGGCAGCCCTTTGCAAAACAGTCCAATCCAGCGCCCAAAGGGGCGACGGGATTAGTTTTTGGCGTAGAATTCCACGACCAGGTTTGGTTCCATAACAACGGGGTAAGGCACATCGGCCAGACCGGGGGCGCGCACGAATGTGGCTGTCATTTTGGAGTGGTCGGCTTCGATGTAGTCAGGCACATCGCGCTCGGCCAGGGCGACGGCTTCCAGCAGAACAGCCAGTTGCTTGGACTTGTCGCGCACGGCGATTACGTCACCTTCTTTCACCCGGTAAGAGGCGATGTTCACGCGCTGGCCGTTCACGGTGACGTGACCGTGGTTGACGAACTGGCGTGCGGCAAAAATGGTTGGTACGAATTTTGCACGGTAGACGACAGCATCCAGGCGGCGCTCCAGCAGGCCGATCAGGTTTTCACCGGTATCGCCTTTTACACGCTCAGCTTCGGCGTAAACGCGACGGAACTGCTTCTCGGTGATATCGCCGTAGTAGCCTTTCAGCTTCTGCTTGGCGCGCAACTGAATACCGAAATCGGACAGCTTGCCCTTGCGGCGCTGACCATGCTGGCCGGGGCCATATTCACGACGGTTGACTGGGGACTTTGGGCGGCCCCAGATGTTTTCGCCCATGCGGCGGTCAATTTTATACTTGGCAGACGTACGTTTAGTCACGGCTGTTCTCCTTCATAAATGGCGTTACGGGCTCTGCCAAAACCGGTTGTCACTGTTCAGCTGCATCTGCTTTCGCACATGCCAGCCAAAA
The DNA here is from genome assembly GCF_048267565.1 of Pseudophaeobacter sp. Lineage (NCBI taxonomy): Bacteria > Pseudomonadati > Pseudomonadota > Alphaproteobacteria > Rhodobacterales > Roseobacteraceae > Pseudophaeobacter > Pseudophaeobacter sp. The sequence goes on from NZ_JBLWXG010000005.1 coordinate 202,055, forward strand.
TGCTAACCTGCTCCGGGTTCACCGCAACATTCGAAGGGCGTTGTCCTCTTAGGGTTGGGTCCGAAGATCCACACCTATGACAGGTTTCCCCTTGCGGGGTCCACCAACACCAATGAAGAGGCGCTTATAGGCGCAACGGAGACAGAGTCAACACTGCTTCCCCCGGTTTTTGCCGCCCCGGCACTTTCGGCATCCCCGTCTGAACAGTTCGGGCAGAACAGTGTCGCGCAGACTACGGTTCCAGTGGCAAACCGATGATCGCCCCAACCGAGGTCAGCCCGATCTGCGACAGCTCGCCGGGGGCAAAGGCTTCGGGCAGTGCGCCGCCTTCCATCCATAGCCCGTCGATCAAGGCGTTGCAGGCAGTTGCCAGCTGGTACAACCGTTCCGGCGCTGCGGCGATTCCGGCCTCTTCCAAGGCGGCACGAATCAAGGCCTCTAGCTGATCGCGAAAATAGACATAGGTGCGCGCGTGGGTCGCCTTCATCTGCGCATCGTGCTGCACCTTGTTCAGAAACCCAGCCCAGAGCGCAATGGAGCGCGGGTCCACCACTGGCGGCTCTAGCGAGGATTTCACAAAAACCCGCAGCCGCGCCCGCGCCGAGTCCGTGACCGAAGCCGCCGGAGCAAAGGTCTGGTCCGTCATCTGCGTCATATGGTATTCAAAAGCGGCGGTTATCAGGTCCTCTTTTGAGGAAAAATAGTGTCTTATCAGCCCCTGCGTGACTTGGGCCCGCTCGGCAATGCCACGCACGGTTGCACCGCGCACCCCCTTGTCCGCCACCAGCTCCAGGGTTGCGTTGATCAAGGCCCGCTTGCGTTCATCCGCGCTTTCGCGGGTAAATTTTCGGCGCTCTTCCTGCATTCCTGCCCTCTCCCTGGCGTCAATCTAATTATACACTTGCATAATTAAGCCAACTACGCCTTACTACCCCCAATAACCAAGGACGCCCGACAATGCCAACAGCTGCCAGCGCAGATCCCGACCCCGCAGCCACCGCGACCCCCGGCACCCGCCCCCCCTCTGCCGCGCAAGGCCCGTCCGGACAGGACGCCGTGCGAATTGAGGGGCTACATAAATCCTTTGGCACACTAGAGGTCCTCAAAGGGGTCTCCCTCACAGCCAAGCAGGGCGATGTGGTGGCCATCATCGGCGGCAGCGGTTCGGGGAAATCGACCATGTTACGCTGCATCAATTTCCTCGAAACGCCCTCTGCTGGTAAGATCGTGATTGATGGCGAAGAAATCGAAATGCGCGCCGATGGCAGCCCCGCCAACCGCCGCCAGATTGAGCGGATCCGCACCCGCCTTGCAATGGTGTTTCAATCCTTCAACCTTTGGACCCACCGCACATTGCTGGAAAACGTCATCGAAGTTCCAATCCATGTGCTGAAGGTACCACGAGCTGAGGCCATCGCCCAGGCCCGTACCCTGTTGCAGCGCGTCGGGCTGGCCAACAAGGAAGATTCATTTCCGGCCTTTTTGTCTGGTGGCCAGCAGCAGCGCGCCGCGATTGCCCGCGCCTTGGCGGTGGATCCTTCGGTAATGCTGTTTGATGAACCTACTAGCGCGCTTGATCCCGAACTGGTTGGCGAAGTTTTGACAGTAATCCGCGACCTGGCTGCCGAAGGGCGCACAATGTTGCTGGTCACCCACGAGATGCGCTTTGCCCGCGAAGTGGCTGATCACGTGGTTTATCTGTATCAAGGACAGATCGAAGAACAGGGCCCCCCGGCCGAGGTTTTTGGCAATCCAAAATCCGATCGCCTGCGCCAGTTCCTTCAGTCCGTCTCGTAACGACAAACAAGAAAAACAAATCCAAAACAGGGAGATCTCAAATGTCTTTGAAAACACTTATGGCCGCAGGCCTGTCGCTTGCGGCCCTCACCGCTGGTGCCGCCCAGGCTGATCAGGTCAAGATCGGCATCGCCGCCGAACCCTATCCGCCCTTTGCATCGCTGGATTCTTCCGGCACCTGGGTTGGTTGGGAAATTGAAGTGATTGATGCGGTCTGTGCCGCCGCAGAACTGGACTGCGTGCTGACGCCAGTGGCCTGGGATGGCATCATTCCATCGCTTACAGGTCAGCAGATCGACGCCATCATGGCATCCATGTCGATCACCGAAGAGCGCCTGAAAACCATCGATTTTTCAAACCCATACTACAACACTCCGGCGGTGATCGTGGCAGATAAATCCATGGATATCGCGCCCACGCCCGAAGGGCTGGCAGGTAAGATCGTTGGCATTCAGGCCTCGACCATCCACCAGACCTATGCCCAGGAATACTTCAAGGATTCCGAAATCCGCGTCTATCAGACCCAGGATGAAGCCAACCAGGATCTCTTTGCCGGGCGGATCGACGCAACCCAGGCGGACAGCATCGCCATGGCCGACTTTGTCGGCTCTGACGCGGGCGCCTGCTGCGAGATCAAGGGCGCCGTTGCCAATGACACCGCCATCCTCGGTCTTGGCGTTGGGGCAGCCATCCGCAAGGGCGATGCAGATCTGCAGGCTGCGCTGAACAGCGGGATTGCCGCCATTCTGGCAGATGGCACACACGAGGCCATCACCGCGCGCTTCTTCAACGCCAGCATCTACAGCGAATAAGGCTTCCCTTGGAACTGATCCTCGAAACGCTCGGTCTCACTGAGACTGCGGCCTTGCTGTCGCTCTCTTCCCCAGGCTGGGGCGCAAATCTGCTGCGCGGTCTGGCAAATTCACTCCAGATTGCGCTGGGGGCCTTTGGCATGGGGCTGGTGATCGGGCTGTTTGGGGCCTATGGCAAACTATATGGCGGGCCAATTCTACGGGATCTGCTCGCCATATATACCACCGTTATTCGGGCAGTACCGGAATTGGTGCTGATCCTGATCCTCTATTATGTTGGCACCGACCTGATCAACAAACTGGCCCAGTTCATGGGCTATGGCCGGGTCGAGATCAGCGGCGTGGTAGCTGGCATCTGGGTTCTGGGCATTGTTCAGGGCGCCTATGCCACCGAAATTCTGCGCGGTGCCATTCAGGCGGTCCCGCCCGGCCAGATCGAGGCGGCGCGCGCCTATGGCATGCCTGCCCTGCTGACCCTGCGCCGGGTGACCGTCCCGGCACTGATGGCCTTTGCCACGCCGGGTCTGGCCAATCTGTGGCTGATTGCAACCAAGGACACGGCGCTTTTGGCGGTTGTCGGTTTTAATGAACTGACGCTTGAAACCAAGCAGGCTGCCAGCAGCACCCGCTCATACTTTACCTTCTTCCTTGCTGCTGGCGGCCTATATCTGATGGTGACACTTTGCTCTGGCGTGGTCTTTGCCCGCATCGAGAAATGGGCCCGCCGCGGCCAACCTTCGTTGAGACAGGGGGGCCTATGACTGGTTTGAAGTCTCTTATGCAGCCCCATCGCCTTGTGCTGATGGCCCTGTTTGCCGCTTTTGTCCTGTGGTGCGCGCTGTCGATGCGCTGGGACTGGTTGCCAAAATATGCGCCGCTCGCGCTCGAAGGGCTCTGGACTACGCTCTGGATCCTGGCAGTCACCACCGTGCTTGGCTTTTTACTGGCGGTGCCCCTTGGGCTGGCCCAGGCCATCGGGCCTTGGTATCTTTCGGCCCCGGCACGGATCTTTTGTACCGTCATTCGCGGCACGCCACTGCTGTTGCAGATCTGGCTGCTGTACTATGGGCTGGGATCGCTGTTTCCGCAGTTCCCCTGGATCCGCTCAAGCGAACTCTGGCCCTATCTGCGTCAGGCCTGGCCCTATGCGGTGCTGGCGCTGACCCTGTCTTATGCCGGCTATGAGGGCGAAGTGATGCGTGGCGCCTTTTCCGGGGTTGCCAAGGGGCAACTGGAATCGGCGAAATCCTTTGGCATGCCGCGATTCACCATGTTCCGCCGCATCTGGCTGCCGCAGGCCATCCGCAACGTTTTGCCCACCCTGGGCGGCGAAACCATCCTGCAGCTCAAAGCGACACCGCTGGTGGCCACCATCACCGTGGTTGAAATCTATGCCGTCTCTTCACGGGTGCGCGCGGATACCTTTATCGTCTACGAGCCACTCTTGCTGCTCGCCCTGGTCTATATGGTCATCGCGGCACTGATTGGCCTGGCCTTCAAACGATTTGAAAACATGGGGCCGACGTTGCGGCGCTAATCAGCTGCCGCCTGTTGCCCCAAGCGCCCCAAGCCCAGCCCCCAATATGGCGGCGGTCAATGCCAGACTGCCGCCACACAGAACAGCCGCAGGGCCGTCAAGCACCGATCTTGAGGCCGGCCATCAGATGGTGAAATTTCTCGCCCTGGATCGCAATGTGGTCGCGCAGGATATTGGCAGTTTCCGTGGCATCTCCGGCGCGCAGGGCGGCAACCACCGCCAGGTGCTCCGTCATGGATTGCTCCATCCGGCCCCGCACCCGCAGCTGCATCCGGCGATAAGGTTTGAGACGGCGATGCAGTTTCAGCACCTCACATTCAAGATAGGCATTGCCCGCCTGATGGTAGATGATGTGGTGAAAGCGTTCATTATGAAGGTAATAGCCATCGGTATCGCCTGCCTCTATCGCCTCCTGGCAGCGGCGGTTGGCGGCCTCCAGCTCTGCCAGGGCGGTGTCGGAAATGCGCATCGCGGCAAGGCGACCGCAGACGGCCTCTGTCTCCGCCATGGTTTCAAACATTTCCATCAGCTCTACCGGGCCGGGCTGGCGCACAAAGACCCCGCGCCGTGGGATTTGTTCCGCCAGGTTTGAATTCACCAGTTTTTGCAGCGCCTCACGAATGGGGGTGCGTGACACATTGAACTGAGCCGCCAGCTTGATCTCATCCAGCCGGTCTCCATCCTGGAATTCACCAGAAAAAACCGCCTCTTCCAGTTCTTGTGCAATAATATCTGCGCGCTTCATTCCCATATGAAACAGGTAGCAAGTCGCGCATTTGTGCGCAATATGTTATTTCTTGTATACAAAAAGATTGACTTTGAATGCCATTCACCGATGCTTGCGATGGTCAGCCCATAGTTCAAATCATGGGCACCTAGGGAGGATGACATGAAAAAGAATTTGCTAATGACCGGCGCCGCAGTTGCGATGATGGCGCTTTCCAGCATGGCCAATGCAACTGAATTGCGCCTGTCGCACCAGTGGTCGAACAAGGATATCCGGCATCAAGTTGCGCAGATGATCGCGGATGATGTGGCGGCTGCCGATGTCGATCTGAACATCAAGATCTTTGGCTCCAAATCGCTGTTCAAACCGCGCGAGCAATACAAGCCGCTTAGCCGCGGCCAGCTGGACATGACCGTTCTGCCGCTCAGCTATGCGGGCGGACAGCAGCCGGCCTATAACCTGACCCTGATGCCGGGGCTGGTAAAGAACCACGACCATGCCGCCCGTCTCAGCGCATCCCCCTTCATGGAGGCCCTGGAGGCCAAGATGGCTGAGGATGATGTTATGGTGCTGGTGCATGGCTACCTGGCAGGTGGCTTTGCCGGCACTGAAAAATGCATCACCCACCCTGACGACGTGAAAGGGCTGCAAACCCGCGCGGCGGGCAAGGCCTTTGAACAGATGCTGGCCGGCGCCGGGGCCTCGATTGCCTCTATGGCCTCATCCGAGATTTATAACGCGATGCAGACCGGGGTGTTGAACGCCGCCAATACATCGTCTTCGTCCTTTGTATCCTACCGGGTCTATGAACAGGTGAAATGCTACACCCCGGCGGGCGATGTGGCGCTGTGGTTCATGTATCAGCCGGTCCTGATGAACAAGAGCACCTTTGACGGGTTGAACGAAGATCAGCAAAACGCCCTGCGTGCCGCAGCCGAAAAGGCCGAATCCTTCTATCTGGAAGAGGCCAAGATGCAAGACGCGGCCTCAGCCAAGGTGTTCAGCGATGCAGGTGTTGAAATCGCTGAAATGTCAGCCGAAGATTTTGCCGCCTGGCGCGCCCTGGCACAGGAAACATCCTATGCCAAATTCGTCGCCGAAGTTCCGGATGGGCAGGCCCTGCTCGATCTGGCGCTGGCTGTCGAATAGCCAACGCTGAGCACCCTGTTTTGGGGCGCACATAGCTTTCATCTCGTCGGGGGCAGCCGTGAAATGCTGCCCCCGCACGACGAAAAACACACCTATATAAGGGGGAAGCAATCATGTCAGGTCATGGTAGCTCGGTACCCGTTGCTCAATCCGGCAACAACTTGTTTCTGCGCCTTGTCGCGATGCTGTCCAACATCGCCGGCTGGTGCGCCGCCGGCATGATCGTCGCGGCCGTGGCGATCACCTGTCAGATGATCTTTGTCCGCTACGTGCTGAACGGGTCGACCGTCTGGCAGACCGAAGCGGTGATCTATCTGATCATCGCCGCCACCCTGATTGGCCTGCCCTATGTTCAGCGGCTGCGCGGTCATGTGAATGTGGATCTGATCCCGCTGTCACTGCCACCACGCCCGCGCCTGGTCATGGCCATCATGACCTCTTGCCTGTCGATCGCCATTGTCGCGCTGATGCTGTTTTACGGCGCCGAGTATTGGCATTTCGCCTGGGAACGCGGCTGGCGATCAGACACCGTTTGGGGCGTGCGCCTCTGGATTCCCTATCTGGCCCTGCCCATCGGCTTTGGCCTGTTCCTGCTGCAACTTATCGCCGACCTCGTTGCTGTGCTGCTCGGCATCGAAAAACCCTTTGGTCTGGAGTAACTCCCTTGGATCCTCTCTTGCTTGGCGGGCTTGTGGCGATTGTCACGATCCTCGTTCTATTCTCTGGCGTTTCGGTGGCTATCGGGCTGTTGATCGTCTCAGCCGGATTTCTATTGGTATTTGATGGCGCACGCTCGCTAGAACTGATGCCCGAACTGCTGTTTGGCAAGCTGGACAATTTTGCCCTGCTGTCCATTCCGATGTTCATCATCATGGGGGCCTCGATTGCCTCTACCCGCGCCGGTGCCGATCTTTACGAGGCGCTGGAGCGCTGGCTGACGCGGGTGCCCGGTGGGCTGGTTGTCTCCAACCTCGGTGCCTGCGCATTGTTCGCGGCCATGTCCGGGTCGTCGCCTGCAACCTGTGCGGCGATCGGCAAGATGGGCATCCCCGAGATGCGCAAACGCGGCTACCCCGATGGCGTCGCCGCCGGGTCGATCGCGGCGGGCGGCACCCTGGGCATCCTGATCCCACCCTCCGTCACCATGATCGTCTATGGCATCGCAACCGAAACCTCTATCGGGCGGCTGTTCCTTGCCGGTGTGCTGCCGGGGCTGATGCTGGTGGGGCTGTTCATGGCCTGGTCACTTTACTCTACCTGGAAATCGGGTGATGCCGCGCGCCTGGGCGCGGGCAGCTACAGCTGGGCACAGAAATTTGAGATCCTGCCCCGCGTCCTGCCCTTTCTCGCTATTATCCTTGGGGTGCTTTACGCCATGTATGGCGGCATCGCCACGCCATCTGAAACAGCGGCTGTCGGGGCCCTGCTCTGCCTGGTGATCGCCATGGTGATCTACAAGCTGTGGCATCCGGCGGATCTGTGGGTGGTGCTGCGCGACAGCACCAAGGAATCCGTGATGATTCTGTTCATCATCGCGGCGGCCGGCGTGTTTTCCTATATGCTCAGCTCGCTGTTCATCACCCAGTCGATTGCCGAATGGATCGGCACCTTGGATGTAAACCGCTGGGTCCTGATGGGGGTAGTGAATGTCTTTCTGCTGATCGCCGGCTTCTTCCTGCCGCCGGTCGCGGTGATCCTGATGGCGGCGCCAATCCTGCTGCCGATCATCGACACCGCTGGATTTGACCCGATCTGGTTTGCCGTGGTGCTGACCATAAACATGGAAATCGGCCTGATCTCTCCGCCTGTCGGTCTGAACCTCTATGTGATCAACGGCATTGCGCCTGATATCTCGCTCAAGACCATCCTGACGGGATCACTGCCCTTTGTGGCCTGTATGGTGCTGGCCATTGTGCTGCTATGCCTTTTCCCCGGAATTGCCACCTGGTTACCAAACTATGTAATGGGAGCAGCACTATGACCCTGTTGGCCGATCTCCTTTCCACCGTTTTCGAACGGCGCTATCGCCAGCCTGCGCGACAGGTACGCGATGATCGCCCCGCCGAAGACCTGGCCGAAGCCCTGGTTGGTTCGGCCGACGAAACCTCTGGTCTGGCGCTGGCGGGGGATTTGCTATCGCGCTTCGCCGCAATGAATGATGATGAGAAGCTGGCGTTTTTTCGCCATATCGCCACCGCGCTGAACATCGACCCAGATGCGGTGCGCAGCACCCTGGCGGCCTATGAACAGGATCCTTCCAAAGCCAGTTACCGGGCCTTTATGGCCGCAGCAGAGCCCCGCCGTCAGGAGCTGATCCGCCGGATCAACCGAATACCCGGCACCACCGAGGCACTGGTGCGGATGCGAGCTGATCTGTTGCGACTGGGCAAGGGCATGCCAGAACTGGAAGCACTGGATCAGGATTTCCGCCATCTCTTTGCGTCCTGGTTCAACCGTGGTTTTCTGGTGCTGCGCCCGATCAACTGGCAAAGCCCCGCATATATTCTGGAAAAGATCATCGCCTATGAGGCGGTGCACGCCATCCACAGCTGGGACGATCTGCGCCGCAGGTTGCAACCCGCCGACCGGCGCTGTTTTGCCTTTTTTCACCCGGCAATGCCGGATGAGCCGCTGATCTTTGTCGAGGTGGCCCTGACCCGTGGCATTCCCGGATCTATCCAGATGTTGCTGGCTGAAGACCGCACCCCCCTGCCCGCCGAAGATGCCGATACGGCGGTGTTCTATTCGATCTCAAATTGTCAGGCCGGGCTGGCCAGCATTTCCTTTGGCAATTCTCTGATCAAGCAGGTTGCATCGGATCTGGCGGCAGAACTGGCGGGGCTGGACACCTTTGTCACCCTCTCGCCCATTCCGGGATTGATGCAGTGGCTCGCGCAGGAGGACCCCGATTGGCAGCCCGCCACGCCGCAGGACATGCAGGCCCGCGCCGCGCACTACCTGCTGACGGCAAAGGGGCGCGGCGGTGCGCCCTTTGACCCGGTAGCGCGGTTTCACCTTGGCAATGGTGCCATCGTGCATGCGGTGCACGCCGATGCGGATACCTCGCAAAAGGGGCAGGCCCAATCTGGCGGCGCAATGGTAAATTACCTATACGATCTGAAAAATATCGCCCAAAACCACGAAGCCTTTGCCGCAGGCAAAGAGGTCGTGGCCTCGACCGCAGTTCAGGCGCTGGCAAAATCCGCCGCGCAATCGCAAGCCTAAGAAAGGCAATCCAATGGCAAACCTTTTGTATGACAGTCTTTTTGGGGTCCACGCTGGCAAGACCGCACCGTTTTTACACCTGTCAAATGGCGATATTGTCACCTATCAGGACTTTCTCACGCGGGCAGCGCAGATCGCCAATGTCATGGTGCAAAGCGGGCTGAAACCCGGTGATCGGGTTGCTGTTCAGGTGGAAAAATCCCCCGAGGCGCTGGCGCTCTATGCGGCCTGTGTGCAGTCCGGGCTGGTCTTCCTGCCGCTCAACACCGCCTACACGGTTGATGAGCTGACCTATTTCATTGAAAACAGCGGCGCTGCGCTGATTGTCTGTGGTGGCACCAGCGCAGCGGCCCTGACGCCGATTGCCACCTCTCTGGGCGCGACACTGGAAACCTTGAATGACGATGGCACCGGATCCCTGATGGCCCTGGCAGACAATAGCCCCAAGCAGTTTGCAACGGTAGCGCGCGGCGGGGATGATCTGGCGGCCTTTCTCTATACCTCTGGCACAACCGGGCGTTCCAAAGGGGCGATGCTGACGCAGGAAAACCTGCTGTCCAATGCCCAGACCCTGGTGGAACACTGGCGGTTCACAGCCGAGGATGTGCTGCTGCACGCCCTGCCGATTTTCCATACACACGGGCTGTTTGTGGCGACAAATATCACTCTTGCGGCGGGTGGAAGCATGATCTTTCTGCCCCGTTTCAATCTGGACCAGATCATCGAGATGTTACCCCAGGCCACCACGATGATGGGGGTTCCGACCTTCTACACCCGGCTGTTGGGCGACAGCCGTTTCACCGGCACGCTGACGGCGCATATGCGATTGTTCATCTCCGGCTCTGCGCCGCTCTTGAGCGAAACCCATGCCCAATTCGAGGGTCGCACCGGGCATCGGATCCTTGAGCGCTATGGCATGACCGAAACCAACATGAACACCTCCAACCCCTATGAGGGCGAGCGACGCGCCGGCACGGTGGGCTTCCCCTTGCCTGGGGTCGAACTGAAGATCACCGATCCGGCAACCGGAAACACGCTGCCCGATGGCGAGGTCGGCCAGATCGAGGTGCGTGGTGCCAATGTGTTCAAGGGCTACTGGCAGATGCCGGAGAAAACCGCAGAAGAGCTGCGCGCCGACGGGTTCTTCATCACCGGCGATCTGGGCAGCATTGATGCCGATGGCTATGTGCAGATTGTCGGCCGCAACAAGGATCTGATCATCTCTGGCGGCTATAATATCTACCCCAAAGAGATTGAACTCGTGCTGGATGACCAGCCCGGCGTGCTAGAAAGCGCCGTTATCGGCGTGCCGCATCCCGATTTTGGCGAAACTGTTGTTGGCATCGTCATCCCCGAAGCAGGCCAGAGCCCTGATCTTGACGCCATCATGGCGGCGGTGAAACAGTCGCTTGCCCGGTTCAAGCACCCGCAAAAGCTGGTTGTTCTGGAAGAGCTGCCCCGAAATACGATGGGCAAAGTACAAAAGAACATCCTACGCGACAGCTATCAATCAATGTTCACAGGGGCCTAGGGCCAGCGCGCCAATAACATTATTGCAGACCCAGCAGGGTTGGCCTTCCGGGCGAAGGCCAACCCTCGGGAAGGGAGAATTGCTCCGGGCGGTTTCTGATGGCATTCCCAACCAGCTTGCGGTCGCTTTCAGGCAGGTTGGCCTTGGCAACGCAAATGCCATGCAGTCAGACTTGGACGGCCCGACGGCTGACCCCCTGCATCATCGCCAGCAACTGTGGTTTTGAGACCGGCTTGGCCAGGACGTCGTCCATATGCGTGGCACGGTAATAGGCCATCTGCTTGGGCATTGCGTTGGCTGTCACAGCGACAATAAAACTGGGATCGCGCTCCTTGGCCTGTTCAACAGAGCGGATCTTCTGGGTGGCCTCGACACCATCCATCCCCGGCATCTGGATATCCATCAAGATCACATCAAATGCCGATCTGCTAACCAGATCCACCGCCTCGCCGCCACTGGCCGCGGTTTCAACCCGGCAGGCGGTTGAAGCCAGGAATTTTTGTAGGATCAGCCGGTTTGTCTTGTTGTCATCCACCACCAGAACGGCAAGCTCGGGAAGATCAGAGCCAAGAGGCAACGCCGCGTCGCCACGGCTTGGCCCTGCCACCAGATCAGCCCCCGACTGGAGTGGCAATCTGATTTCAAAGGTTTCCCCCTGATCCGTTTCTGCAGCCAATTGCAGACTGCCGCCCATCGCCTGGCAAAGTTGTCTTGAAATCGAAAGCCCCAGACCCGTACCGCCAAATTTGCGGGCATCGCTGCCATCCGCCTGCTGGAAGGGTTCAAAGATCGTATCACGCGCCGCCGTCGGGACACCCGGCCCAGTATCGCAGACCCGAAGCAACAGCAGCGTGCCGCCCTCGGTTGGTTCTGCTATGATAGTAACGCCCCCATCCTGCGTGAATTTGACGGCGTTCGACACCAGATTATGCAGAACCTGGCGAAGGCGATATTCGTCTGCAACAATTGTCTGTGGCAAATCCGGATCGACCATAACGCTAAGCCGCAAGCTCTTTTCCTTGGCAACCCCCGCGAAAAGATTGCAGGCGCCATTCACAGCGTCGCGTAGCAGGAAGGGTTTGTTCTCCAGCTCCATTTTGCCAGCTTCGATCTTCGACAGGTCAAGCACATCGCCGATTGTCGACAGCAAGACGCGCCCGGAATCTTCAATCGCCTGCAGATAGTCTTTCTGCTCCTCGTCGAGCCTTGTTTCGCTCAGCACCGTTGCCATGCCAAGCACCCCGTTCAATGGCGTTCGGATCTCATGGCTGACATTTGCCAGGAAATGCGTCTTTGCCCGGTTGGCAGCTTCGGCCTGGGCCAGGGCAGCGCGCAGGGCTTCGGCAGTGCGCTCTCTTTCAGTGATATCGACAAGAGAAACCGACCACCCCAGCAGCGAGGTTGTGGTCTGGATCGGGCTTTCAATGGGTAAGGCACGCGGATCAAAGATGCGATGACCAATCCGTATTGGTTCTGCCGCGCAGCGAACCTTGGTATGGATCAGCTCTTCTATCACTGGCCCAATGCCCGGCAAGCGGTCAATCCTGTCCCCAAGCCCCGGCATGTGCAGGCCAAAAAGAGCCCGCGCCGCAGGGTTTGCATCCGCAAGCCGCCCGCGCCCATCCACCAGCAAGACCGGATCATGCGTGGCAGAGAAAATCAGCGCCTGCCCCTGGGCCGCCGTGTCCATCATCGAATTGTTCAGCAACAGCCAGCTCAATGCGATCAGCGAAACCGCAAAAGTATACGGCGTCGGATCAAAGCCAAACAGCGTTACCCCCCAGCCAATATAGGCCAGATTGGCGCCCACCGGAGCAGCAGTGACAACGAACAACGCGCTCAGGAAAGGACGGATAACCTTCTTTGATTTCAATAAGGCAAGGCAAAGCACCCCGAGGGTGGCCATGATGAAGAGGTACAGGCAGGAAGCAATCAGGTAAAATATCGGCCCATGGTCAAAGACGACATAGTGGCTGCTCTCTTCGGTCACCAGATGGGTATCCGGCCCATAGAGCAACTGCGTCCAGCTGTTCGTCAGGGCAATTACACTCACCAATCCCGGCAGCCCGATATAGGTAAACAGTCGGATCGGGTGGCGCTCTTGCGTGGTGTTCAGGGTGTAGTCGAAAATAAAGAAGGTCCAGGCGATGGGCAGCAAGATGATGCCCGGCCATGCCGCCAGAGACCAGCCAATCTTGCAGCCTTCGCTGGGCGATGCCAGATCAAAGCCAACAGTGAACAGCCACCACAGCATCGCAGCCAGTGTCAAAACAAAAGCAGGCTGCCCCCCAAAGGGGTTATTTCGCGCCACCGCCACCATGACAAAGAAACAGACCACCCAAAGGACGGCTGCAGAGCCAGAGGCCAAGTTTACCTCAAGGTTGTTCAGGCAGGTCATAGATGATCATGATATTCGGGTTGAAGTTTCATAAACTCCACTATTGCTCTCATAACGATACGGAATTTGTTACCCCAATAAGATGAAAATGTATTGCAAACCTATTAATATCGACGGTCGGCAGCGTGGAAAATTGTAAAATTTCATCACGCTGCGGCAAATGGCGAGACAAGAATAGGACAGGCTTGATCCAGGCCGTAAGCGGGATTTCCCCACCAAGGCCTGGCCGCCACCCGAAGGAACCATGCCCCAAAGGGAAACGCAGGCCCCGCGACCGGGGCCTGGACCAGAATGTTTTTACGATAAATTGATGGCAGCTGCCCAGTTGCGGGTGCCTTTGCGCGCCGACATCCGCGCTTTTGCTACGATCCCCAGACAGATAGCTGCCATCGCCTGGTCTGTCTGACGCCTGCCCCCGGCCGCAAGCTGCGCCAGGTTTTAACGGCGCGGATGGTGCCAAAGCCCCGCGGCCTGTGCGGCGCCTTTACGAAGCCGCAGCAGAGCTTTGGACCGGCTTTTAGTCTGCCGCGACAGGCTTCCATGCGATCACGTCGATTTCGACCTTGGCATCGACCATCAGCGGCGACTGTACGGTCGACCGGGTCGGCGGATGATCAATGAAGTGCTTTTCGAACACCGCATTGAAAGAGGAAAAATCGCGTGCATCATCCAGCCAGCAGTTGACCTTGACGACATCGTTCAGGTCGCAGTCGGCCAGGGCCAGGGCGGCTTTGACATTGACGACCACCTGCTCTGTCTGGGCAACGATGCCACCGGTCACGACCTCGCCGTCAACGGTAGGCACCTGCCCCGAGATATAGACAAAATCGCCGGCGCGGACAGCCTTGGCGAAGGGGCGTTTCTGGCCGCCGGCCTGGGCGTCGGCGGTATCAAAGCGGCGAAGGGCCGGGTTGCTCATGTTAAAACTCCTGATTGTGTGTAGCTAAGTTGAGAAAGAAAGCGGGCGGCGCGGGCGTTCACCAGACCTGGCCGCGGGCCAGGACCGGCACCGGGCCAAGGCGGGTGGTGCCGCGGACCAGTTCGATCTGATCCAGCATATTCGTCACAACGCAGGCATGGTTGGGTACAATGCGCAGCCGGTCCCCCACCTGCAGGCCAATGGCCTGTGCGCTCAGCGTACCGTGTTCTTCTGACAGGGCCGCGACTGATATGTCGGGGCGCCCCAGCACATGGCCAAACCCCTCCAGGCCAAGCAGGTCAGAGGTCAGCACCTTGGATCCTGCGTCGATGATTGCCCGGTTCGCAGCGGGCACCGAAACCACGGTGGCCAAAACCGTCAGGGCGCAATCGGCAAAGCCGCAGACCCCGCGCGCCTGCAGAGAGCGATCGTTGTAGACATAGGTGCCACTGCGGTATTCGGTGGTGGCAGGCACGGCCTGCGCCTGCCACATCCCCGGTGTGCCACCATTTGACACAACGCCCACGGACAGCCCGCGGGCTTCGATCAAGGCGATAGCATTGGCCAGCCAGTCTTGCACCTCTGCCTCGTGGCCAACCGGGGGGTAGGTCATCAGCCCGGCAAAGCGCAGACCGGGCAGATCATTCACGACATCCGCAAGATCAGCCGCCGCTTTGGGCGAGAGGACACCACAGCGCCCGGCACCGGTATCGCATTCAACCAGCACATCCAGCGGGCCTGGTGCGTCCTGAAAGGCCGCTGACAGGCCCTGTGCCACCTGACTATTGTCGCAGACCACAGAGAGGCGCACCCGCTCTGCCAGCGCGCGCAGGCGCGCCAGCTTGGCCTTGCCGACGATATTATAGGTCAGCAGCAGATCCTCGATGCCACCTTCGCTGATCATCGCCTCGGCTTCGGAAATCTTTTGGCAGGTGATGCCAATGGCCCCCGCCGCAATCTGCCTGCGCGCCAGCTGCGGCAGTTTGTGGGTCTTGATATGCGGGCGCAAGTGCAGCCCCTTGGCATCGCAATGCGCCTGGAAACGGTCGATATTTGCCTCGGCAATATCAAGATCGATCAGCACCGCCGGCGTGTCAATTTCCGGAAACATTACAGCACCTCTTCCTCATGCGGGGCGTCAACAATCGGCCAGAGCTTCCGGTTCACGCGGGTATAGGCATTCGTACGCGGATCGTTTGGATAGGGCCCATCAACCGCCGCATACAGAATATCAGCCGCCAGTGGCGCAAAGGCCCCGTGGAAGTGGTTGGTCGACTTGACCACCAGAATCTTGCGGGCAGCTGCGTCAATACCAAGGCCGGTGAACAGATCCGGCGAAAAGGCCTGGGCACGGTTTGAATTCAGCACGATTTCGATCCCGTCCATTTCGATCACCGCGCAATCCCCCAACGGCACAACCGAGGATCCAAAGCTCTGCACCGCGTCCTTTTGCACCCGTTTCACCAGCACCTCGCCATCGACGGGATCACCGGCCGAATGCGAGGTCTTCCCACCAAACCGCAGGCTCAGCCGCCCCCCCTCGCCCGCCGCGTGGCACAGCCGGACCGCCATCGGATCCCAAATGGTGCCAAAGGCAATATCACGCAGCCCCAGCGCCATCGCCTGCCGCAGGATAAGCGTGCTGTCCCCCGCCACGCCGCCGCCTGGATTATCCCAGACATCGGCAATAACAACCGGGCCTTTGGGGGCCGCAGCCGCGCGTTGCAGCGCCTCGTCAGCTGGTAAGAATTCGGGCCGCGCCGCCCCCCGGAAGGAAAACAGCTCCATCCCCAGTCGCCGCGACAGCTGGTCTGCGGCGGCGCGATCATTGTCGGTTATGACAATCATTTTGGCGCCAAGATCAGGAGAGTCCCCCGCCATGAACCCGTGGATCGCCGAAATCGACAGCGCCACGCCCTGCGTCTCAAGCGCGATCATCCTATCGACAAAGCCGCGCATCGGGTCACGGCTGGTGGGCAGCACATCCATCATGCGCACATCAAAAACCGACAGCACAGGCGTGATTTCGCCGCGCGCCGCGCGCAGTGTCAGCTCAACGCAGGCCTCTGCCGCTTCGACAAAATCCGTATGGGGAAACTCTTTGAAAACAGTGATGATATCGGCGTTATCGATACGCCTGTCGCTAAGATGGCTATGCGGATCAAAGCTGACGCCGATGGTGACATCCGGCCCAACGATCTGGCGCACCTGTTCGATCAGCACCCCCTCACAATCGACGCAATTGCTGGCGATCATCGCACCATGCAGCCCCAGGACAACCGCCTGTACCGGCAGCGCCGCGCGCAATTGATCCAGCACTTCGTCGCGCAGCCGGTCCCAAGTCGGTGCATTGACGATGCCCCCCGGTTCGGCCCAGGTCGCGGTGCCTTCAATCAGCTCTATTTCGCCAGCAACAGCCCGGCGGCGCAGCGCTGGAAAAACCGCACTGCACAGGGTTGGCGTTTCCGGATGCTCCCCCGGAGCGGCGTAAAAGCTCTGGGCGAAATCAGTGAAATCAGCGCGCAGCGGCGAAAAGGTATTGCATTCCGTCGCAACGGACGCACAAAAGACACGCATTTTGGAAAACCTATTTTCTTGGGGCCGACGACACTGCGCCCCCGGCCCGCATTTTCACAACTACTTGAGATAAACACTGCCATTGGCAGTGGCGACATTGGCCTTCAGAAGCTCCAGCAGTTCGCCGGCCTTGGCGTCCAGGTTTTCCTGCACATGGGCCTCGAACACCGGCTGGGTTGCTGCCGCCATGGCACTGCGCTGCTCAGCGTTGAGCGCGGTCACTTCCATCTGCTCCATCAGGCCCGCAAGACCCCGATCCGAAGCTTCGATGATCCGGCTGATGCCGCGGCTGGCGGTGACACAGTTTTCCGCCGCATGATGCAGTACGGTGCGTTCATCATCAGAAAGCGCCTCGTAGAACGCCCGGTTGATCATGAGCGTGTAGGGCGAAAACAGGTGGTTGGTCAGCGTCATGTATTTCTGCACTTCGGCGAAATTCGCAAAAGAGATGATTGGCACCGGGTTCATCTGGCCGTCGATCACGCCGGTTTGCAGGCCAGAGTAGACCTCTCCCCAGGCCAGTGGATAGGCCTCGGCCCCCAGCGCCTGCATGATTTTCTGATGCGACGGCAGGGACATGGTCCGCACCCGGACGCCTTCAAAATCTGCCAGTTTGGCAATCGGGCGTTCCGAATTGGTCACCGCAAAGAACCCACCGGTATCGGGGAAGCCCAGCACGACAACATCGCCCAGTGTTTCTTCGATGTCACGCGCAAGGGCGGCACCAAAGGCGCCGTCGAACAGTTCATATGTCGCGCTGTTATCGGCAAAGGCGAAAGGCATGTTCAGCACATCGATACGTGGATAATAGCTGGCCAGCGCGCCGGTCGAGGTCAGCGTTGCCTGCAAAATTCCATCCCGCACCTGCTGCACATGCTCCGAGGCAGAGCCCAGCTGGTTGGAGCCAAAGACCTCAACCTCGACACTGCCATTGGTGCCCGATTCCAGAATGTTGGAAAACACGGCAGTACAGGCATGGGCCGGGTTCTCGAATGGATCGGCCTTGTTGTCGTGGCCAAACTTGATGGTGCTGTCGGCAAAGGCCGCAGATGCTGTCATCAGGCCAGCCAGGGCGGCACAGGTTGCAAGATGTTTCATGTTATTTCCTCCAATTGATATGAAACGATTATTGGGCAAATCCCAGCAGGCGCGGCAGCCAGAGCGCCGCGTCCTCCCAGAACGCAAAGATGAAAAGAACAGCCACCTCGGCGATCAAGAACGGAAACAGCTTGATCGAGATCCGTTCGAGCTTCTCCCCCGTAACCGAGGCCAGCACAAAGAGGCAGGCCCCCACCGGCGGCGTCATCAAGGATATGTTCAACGCCAGCACAAAGATGATCCCGGCGTGGATCGGCTCTAGTCCGACCTGTTCGGTCAAGGGCACCAGAACCGGCGCAAGAATGATCAGGATCGCGGTGATATCCATCACCATGCCAATGATCAGCAACAGGCAGATGATAATTGCAATCACGATGTAACGGTTGTCCGACAGGCTCAGCACGCCTTCAGCGATCATCTGCGGGATGCGCTCAAAGCTCATCCACCAGCCAAGAATGCCGGCAAAGGCGATGATGACAAAGATCACCCCGGTAATACGCCCGGTCCGTACCAGCATGCCATAGAGGCTGCGCCAGGTCAGGGTGCGGTAGACAAAGGTGCCGATGAACAGCGCATAGCCCACAGCAATAGAGGCCGCCTCGGTAGGTGTCACCACGCCGCCCAGGATACCGCCCAGAATGATCACTGGCATCGCCAGCGCCGTCAGCGAAGAGACAAAGGTCTGCCAGACCTCTCGCAGCGACGCGCCGCGCAGCGCCTTGGGCAGGTTCTCACGGTTGCCGCCAATGGCGATGACCGCCATGCAGACCAGGCAGATCACCAGCCCCGGCAGCAACCCTGCCGCAAACAGCCCGGCAATAGAGACCCCCATCAGCGAGCCATAGACCACCATCAACCCAGAGGGCGGAATGGTTGGCCCGATGATAGAGCCAGCAGCGGTGACAGCGCAGGCATAGTCCCGGCTATAGCCCTCTTTCACCATTGCCGGCACCAGCGTGCGGCCAAAGGCGGCCGCATCTGCCGTCGCCGATCCGGTCAGCCCGGCAAAAAACACCGAGGCCAGCATATTGGTATGCGCCAGACCGCCCCGGAACCGCCCTACCAGCACCCGCGCCAGCCCCACCAGCCGGTTGGTGATACCCGTGTCGTTCATGACTTCACCGGCAAGGATAAAGAACGGCATCGCCAGGAAGGGAAAGACGTTCAGCCCGTTGAAGATCTTGGACGGACCGACGGCCAGAAACTGCGCCCCGCCAAGATCGATCAGACCGACCACCCCGGCCAGGCCGATGGCAAAGCCGATGGGCATGCCAAACAGGATCAGCAAAATGAATGTCGCCAGAACCCAGATCATACCGCATCCTCTTCAAACATGGGTTCCCCATGGGTGCCAAGATCGCGCAGCAAGACCAAAATCAGCTGTAGCGAAGCAATAGCCGCCGAAACAGGGATTGCAGCGTAATAAGGGCGCAGGCTGGTGCCAAAGATCGCTGCCTGCCGGGTTGCCCCCCCATTGGCAAAGGCAATGCCGAACCACAGAACATATAGGAAAAGCGCCAGCGCCAGCAGATCCATCGCAACCAGGCTGGCGCGACGTAGCGGTTTGGGCAATTGATCAATAAAGGCCGTCAGGCCGATATGTTCGCGCCCGGCAACGCCGCAAGACACCCCCAGCATCGCCGCCCAGATCATCAAATAGCGGGCAAATTCTTCCGGCCAGGGCAGCTGCCAATGGAAATAATACCGGTCCACGACCCCCAGCCAAACGTCCAGGACCAGCGCCAGCATCAGGCAGGCCACGATGCCCTCAACAACCGAATTGACCCCTGCGCTGGCTTTTTCAGCCCAAGATTTCACGATGCGTCTCCCCCGAATCTCATTTGTACCTCAGATACAACTTCTGCAAATCGAGCCGCAAAATCAACAAAATTCGTTACTAAGATACATAATGGCGCTGAAATTCTTGCTTCTCCTGTACTTATGTGTCCTAAAGCGTATCTAAGGTACACATCTGAAAGCCGTTCCTAGCCATGTCAAACAAGACACCCGATCCTGCGCCCATAGCTGAACTTCCGGTCCGCGGGCGCGCCGCGGTAGCCGATGTGATTTCGGAACTCCGGATGCATGATGGCAGCTTTGCCGCCCGCGAACAGAAGGTTGCAGATTTCGTCAAGGCCCACCTTGAAACCGTTTCTGAAATGACAATCGCCAAGGTCGCCGAGGGGGCAGATGTCAGCACCCCGACGGTGATCCGGTTCTGTCGTACTCTGGGTTGCGAAGGGTTTCGTGAGTTCAAGCTGCGCCTGGCGCAGAACCTGGCCGTCAGCCACCAATATTTGCAGCCTAACATGGTTCTTGGCGAGGCAGGCCCTTCCGACGCGCCACTGGACCGGGTTCTCGGCGCGCTCTTTGCCACCATGTCCACCATGCAGAGCCAGGTAGACCCGGCGGATATTGCCAGGGCAAGCGACCAATTGGCCAAATGCCATCAACTGGTTGCTGCTGGCATTGGTGGTGGCTCTTCCATGCTTGCTGCCGAAGCCGCCAACCGGTTTTTCCGCCTTGGTATCCCCAGTGTCGCGGTCAATGACAGCTACGCGCTGCAGATGCATGCCGCGACGCTGCGCCAAGGCGATGTCATGCTGATGTTTTCCTCCAGCGGCGAGGTGGATGCCCTGGTTGGCGCCGCCCGGGTGGCGCGCAGCTATGGTGCAAAGACCATTGGCATCACCCGCACCGGGTCCCGGCTGACAGAGGTGTGCGAACTTTCGATCAGCATCAACCTGGCAGAAGATACCGACATCTTCAAACCAACCGCTTCCCGCTTTGCATATCTTGCCATCCTCGACGCGCTTGCCCTGTCGGTCGCGCACCAGAATTCTGACCAGACGCGCGAAAACCTGCGCCGCATCCGTTCCTCTCTTACCGCCTATCACGGGCGCACGGACCCGCAACCGCTGGGCGACTAGGCCCCTGCCGCCACTCCAGGTGCCGCTGACAGCGCCGTCATAGGCGGGTCAGACTGTCAGAGATCTCTTCTGCGATTGCCTTCGCATCAATGCCCTCCCGTTCTGCCGAGACCCGCAGCCCTAACAGATCTGATTGATACCGGCGCGCCAGTACCTTTGGGTCATGTCGGCTGTCGATGTCACCCACCGCCTGCGCCTGCTGAAACAGCTCTGCAAAATACTGCTCCATTCGCAAGAGATGCTGATTGGCCTTGCTTGCCAAGGGATGATTATGCGCCTGCAGTTCAAGCAGCGTCTTGGACAACATACAGGCCTTGGCAGGGGCGTCCTTATTGGCAATCGCGACATCGGGAAACTGCTGAAGCGCCTGGAGCGGGCCGTGTTCCTGCGCCAATACACGCAGCCTTTCAGCCCCGTCCTGCGCGTATCTGTCCATTGCCAGTTCAAACAGCGCATCCTTCGACCCAAAAGCCGCGTAAAAGCTGCCCGGCTTCATCTGCAAGGCTGCCTCCAGGTCTTTCAGCGATGTCCCTGCCCAGCCACGGCGCCAGAACAGGTCGCGGGCGCGCTTGATCAGGTCTTCGCGGTCATAGGTCGGTTTGCGTGGCATAGGATCACCAATTGTTGAGTAGTTGCTCAAATATATACTTGAGTGATCACTCAAGAAAGCCTAAATGTAGCTCCATGACAATTTTACAAAGGCTGTATCATGACCTTCCCTTCACACGATCTCGACTCCGCCCCCGAAGCCTCCAAGCCACTGCTTGAAACCTCGCTGAAAACCTTTGGCCGCCTGCCCGGCCTGCACAAGGTTCTGGCGGAAAGCCCACAGGCCTATGAAGGCTATCAACTGCTGCACAAATTGTTCACCGAAACCAACTTCGACGCCGAAGAGCTGACCGTTGTCTGGCAGTCGATCAATGTCGAGCATGCCTGCCATTATTGCGTCCCGGCCCATACCGGAATCGCCAAGATGATGAAGGTCTCGGACGAGATTTCGAACGCCCTGCGCAATGAAACGCCGCTGCCGACCGCCAAGCTCGAAGCGCTGCGGACCTTCACCGTGCAGATGGTGCGTGCGCGCGGAAATGTCTCGCAGGAGCAGATGAAAACCTTCTTTGATGCAGGCTTTGACCACCGCGCCGTTCTCGACGTGATCCTTGGCCTGGCGCAGAAAACCATGTCAAACTACATCAACCACGTCGCCGAAACCCCGGTCGACGAAGTCTTCCAGCCCCTGACCTGGCAGCGCAGCGAGACCCCGCTGAAGGTGTAAGATTGAAACGGTCGCGCTGCAGAAGATTGCGGCGCGACCCTTGCACATTGCAACAAGGCCGGTCCCGATGGCACCACACTGCGCATTGGCAGGGTACGGACGAAACGGCCATTCTCAGCAGCGCTGTATTTCACCGTTTCCCGCCGAAGTTTCGCTTGGAAGGCGGGTTCCAAAATCCGGTGCAGAAAAACCGCAGACCTAAGCACCCAATGCATATTGCGTGAAACGATCATGACGAACATTGTAGGAAATGCCAGATCTTAGCGGAACTGCGGGGGCCACGCGGAGCGTGCTGTCGTCCTTAATTATCCGACGACAGCACGCTCTAGCGGCTTATTCAAGACACATCGTTGAGTAGACAGCTTACAATCTACTTCTCAACGCCTGTGGCATGATACATTGCATGGAGGAAGCGATGTCCCGACCCTGGATCACTCATGAATGGTGACTCCCTTAGGTGGCTCTCCTGTTCGCCATCCTGCGCTTCATAGATCACCTCGTCCTCCTTGATCGTTACCTGAACACGGAGCTGATCCAGGGTTTCTGGATCAATCGCGGTAGGGTCGTCTGAGAGAAGGACAAAATCAGCAAGCTTACCTACCTCAATTGAACCTTTGTTATCTTCTTCGAAGTGTTGCCAAGCAGGCCAGATCGTCAGCGCCTTTAGCGCCGTCATCACGTCAACGCGCTGATGCGGACCAAGAATATCGCCCGAGCGTGTCCGGCGCGTGACTGTTGCATCAAGTATTCTCATGCTATCGGGAAAGGCGACAGGGGCGTCGTGATGTGACCCGAAGATCATGCCCCGTTCAAGTAGCCAGCCTGTAGGCGAAATATTCTCAGCGTTGATTGGCCCGACGGTATGGTCTCGATGCCAATCGCCCCAATAGAATGTATGCATCGGGAATACCGAGGGAAACACACCAAGCCTTTTGTAGGCATCGACCTGATCTTCACGCATGAACTGCCCATGGATCAAAACAGGGCGGTTTCCTGGATCGCCATATTCTGCCTGCGCGGCATCAATCGCAGCAATCAGCATATCGGATGCGCCTTCGCCATTGGCGTGGGTCAGGATCTGGAAACCTTTTTCATAGCACCAGTTCACGGCGTCCTGAACCTGCTCCATCGTGACGGCGGAATAACCCGCGTAGCCAGGGGGATAGGCGCCAACCGGATCATAGTACGGGCGGTCGCGCAACGCTGTGAAGCCCTGAGGTGAACCATCGATCGTTAGTTTGCATCCGCCGACGCGAATACCGTCTGCGTATTCCAGCGAGGTGTGTTCGCCAATATAATCCCTGGCTTCCAAAACATCAGGATAGGCGACCACATCGATCGGGATTTTACCTGCAGCGGCGACCGCCTTAAGCGCTTCGACAGCAGATGCAGATGACCGGCCATCCTGACCTGTCGTATATCCAAAGCTCGCCCAAAGTTCAGAACCGGCTTGAGCAAAAGCCAGAAAGGCATCCGGACCAAGTTGACTTAAAACTGGAACAAGAGCAGAAAAGAACGCATATTCTTCTAGTACGCCATTCGGTTCACCATCCGCGCCGCGTCGGATAACCCCACCGGCGGGGTCCTCGGTTGACGCGTCAAAACCAATAATTTCAAGTGCCTTTGAGTTTGCTACGCCTAGATGCCCGGATTGATGAACGATCATAATAGGTAACTCTTCAGACACGGCGTCAAGGTTTTCTCGAGTCGGATGGCGCAGTTCAGCAAGTTGCGCATTGTCATACCCAAACCCGATAATCACACCGGCTTGCTCGACAGCTTCAGCGTTTTTCTCAACCCATTCGCGCAGTGTCGCCTGAAGGCTTGCAATGTCCTTCACCGCGCCATCTGGTGGTGCCAGCAGGTTCGCGGAAAGGGCTTGCAAACCACCAAACACAACATGCCCATGACTATCAATAAAACCCGGCAACATTGTGCGCCCGTCGAGATCGAAGATTTCGGTTCCGTCACCCTGTCGCGTCATGACTTCAGCGAGATCACCGACGGCAATGATACGACCATCCTTGACCGCGACCGCTTCTGCAGCGGGCTGGTCGTCGTTGATCGTAAGAACCGGGCCGCCTGTGTAGATCGTATCGGCGACCTCCTGTGCACTGGCAGCGCTCATGATCAGGCTCGCGCCTAAAGCCAGCAGTATCTGCGTTGATCTTCGTGTCATCGTTTGATCCCTCTATTCTGAACTTGAATGACGCAGTCAAAGAGAGCGTACTATGGCGCGGATACGGATCAAGCCGTTTCACACGTTTTAGGAGAGTTCAGCTCGATGTCTCACCATGAGCAGTCTCCTCGACGCTTGGAAAAGGCAGATATCTACTCTTTGGTGCCCCGCTTGGACCTAGCCGGAGACTGCATCTGCAACATGCGCGATTGCAAACTGAAGCGGCCTCGAAGCTCGTCTGGTATGGGCACTCAGGCAACCGCCTAGATGCCCGAACTGCATGTCAGCTTCGCGAAGAATGCTAGGCTTTGCAAATTTCGCTCACTGCGCTTCTCAGCCCCTGGTGCTAATGGTTATGAGCTTTGCAGTCAGGTGCGATACAAATCGGGGCACATGGCCAAGAGAATTTAAGTTATAAAACCAATGGATTACCTGCCTCCTCAGCACCGCTATTGTTAACGGTCGGAATTGGCATCGTTGCGAAGACGAATCTAACAAAGATGTCGGTCACCTCCGACTGGGTCGTCCACACGTATAATATTCTTGAAGCGGTCGGCTCCATTGTCGCATCCGCTTTTGACATGAAACCCCGCATGAGAGGCTATTTTCTGGCCGGTGAAGCGCCGCTCTTGGAACCTTATACGCGGGTCAGGAAAACGCCTACGTAGCCTTTGAGGAGCTGGGTGAAACGGTCATGACAACCCGGCCCAGGTTCAGCGACTGACCGAAGCTGAAACCGTCCTGAAGCAATGGCACAATGAAGTCGCCGAGGCTGAGAACAGGGGCAAGATTGTGCAGAGCGTTGTCGCTGCAATAACCGAGATCGAGCAATCCTCCTCCCAGATCGCACAGATCATCAGCGTGATCACCGACAGCAGCAAGCAAGTGACACGTGGTGTGAACCTTGTCGGCAAGTCAGGCGAAGCGCTGACCAATATCATTGATCGAGTCAACCACATCTCCAAGCTGGTCACCGGCATCGCAGAAGGTGCGGTTGAGCAATCCACCGCTCTGAGGGAAATCAACACCGGAGTCGTCCAGCTCGATAAGGTAACACAGCAGAACGCAGCCATGGTTGAAGAGGCCACTGCCGCGATCCACATGCTGAAGAGCGATGCCTCCAAACTTGCCGAGCGGGCCGCCCACTTCAAGATTTCGGATAATGGGAAGATTACCCCGATGCAGACGGCCCAGACATCGCAGCCAACCAGCCATGGCCATGGTGATTGATACGCCCTTTTGTTCCGCTTATGTTCTTACTCATGCGAGTCGAGTTCCACAGCGTCTTCCCCCTACGCCCTGCCCGCGTCCATGAGGTCTGCGGGGCCGGTGCCATGGGGTTTGCCGTGATGGCCGCGCCGGGGCCAGTGCTTTGGATCCGGGAGGCGTGGCTTTCCGACACCCTGACGCCACAGGGGCTGTTGCCACTCTTTGATCCGATGCAGCTTTTGCAGGCGCGCCCCAGGGATCAAACCGATGCCCTTGCCGTGGCCGAGGAGGCGCTCAAAGACGGCGCGCTGCCCCATGTTGTCCTCGAAGTGACCCGCCCGCTTGATCTGCGCGAAGGGCGGCGGCTGCAACTCGCAGCAAAGGCGGGCGGAACGACGGGGCTGTGCATTATCCCTGACGGCATGGGCTCGAATGCTGCGGAAACCCGCTGGCGCGCCACCCCGGTTTTCGATCTCACGCGGGAAGACTCGACTCTGACGCATTGGGAAATTATCAAGAATAAATCAGGAACACTTGGAGCTTGGCATGTTCGATGGGATCAGAAAGAGAGTCGTCTCGATGTGGTTTCCCCGGTTGGCGAGCGACCGGGTTCTGCGGGCACGTCCGGTTAATGGGCCTTTTGCGCTGACGCTGAAGGCCGACAATGCCGAGCGGATTTATTGCCTCAATCAAGCGGCAGAGCGGGTGGGCCTGAGCCGCAGTATGAGCTTTGCCGATGCGCGCGCCTTTTGCCCCGACCTCATCAGTCAACCGGCCCGTCCCGACCTTGATAGGCCATTCCTTGCTGCCCTGCGCCGTTGGGCGACGCGCTATTGCCCTTGGGTGGGCTATGAGGGGGCGGATGGGTTGGTGCTTGATGTTTCTGGCGCGGCGCATCTTTGGGGCGGTGAGAGCGAGATGCTGGCTGATATGCGGGCGCGAGCCACGCGTGCCGGATTGGAACTGCGACTTGGGCTGGGCGAGACCCGTGGCGCGGCATGGGCCCGTGCGCATTTCGGCGATGAGAACACTACGCTGACAGAGTTGCCCGTTGCCGCGTTGCGGCTTGGGGATCAGATGGTCACAGCGCTGCAACGGTTAGGGCTGCGCCGCATTGGCGATCTCACCGCTGCCGCCCGCGCACCACTGGCTCGCCGCTTTGGCCCCGACCTGATGCTGCGGCTTGATCAGGCCATGGGGCATGTGTCCGAACCAACCACCCCGGAAAGCGAGCCACCACATTACGCGATACGGATGAGCCTGCCTGAACCGATTGGACTGACCGAGGACGTGATGGGGATCACCGCACGGCTGCTCACGCCGCTATGCGACAAGCTCAAAGCACAGGAAATGGGGGCGCGCAGCCTGTGCCTCACCCTGCGCCGGGTTGATCAGGGATGCCAACAGGTCGAGCTGCGCCTGGCCGCGCCCATGCGCGACCCACATCGCATCTTGCCGCTGTTCGAACGGGGCGTGGGCGCGATTGATGCGGGGTTTGGCATCGACCAGATCCGGTTTGAGGCAACGCTGGTCGAACCTCTCCCCGTGCAACAGATTGGCAGCCGCCAGACCTCTCCCGATCAACTCAACGATCTGATCACGCGCATCGGCACGCGCATCGGGTTGGAAAATGTCCAGCGGTTCCTCCCCGCCGACAGCCATATCCCCGAGCACGCCTTTTCCATTGCGCCCGCAGCCTACAGCAGACCTGAGAGCGGGTGGTACGCGCCCCGCCCCCGCCCATTACGCCTATTCCCACCGGAGGCAATATCGGTCACCGGATCACAGCCCCCCGCGCAGTTCCGCTGGCGGCGGATGCGCCTGACGGTGGGGCGCACCATTGGTCCCGAACGAATCGCACCGGAATGGTGGCTGCCCGACGACAACTGGCGCAGCGGGCTGCGCGATTATTGGAAGGTGGACACGCGCGAGGGGCGGCGGCTCTGGCTGTTCTATACCCCGCAAAATCCCGGCTGGTTCGTACAGGGGGAATTCGCATGATCAAAGAGGTCCGCGACCAGAGGCAAATCGAGGCCGTCGGCTGCGAAAGGATGCTCCGGCACCGTGACAGCGCGGGTTACGCGGAACTGTGCGTGACGACGAATTTCACCTTTCTCACCGGTGCCTCGCATCCAGAGGAACTGATGCTTCGGGCGGCAGAACTGGGGCTGGCAGCCATCGCGATTACCGACTGCAACACGCTCGCTGGCGTTGTGCGGGCCTATTCGGCGCTCAAGACCCTGCGCGAGGAACCAACCCAAGCTCTGCCTGTGCGCTCGTCGCATCAGGTCGATGCCTCCTCGCGTCATGAAATCGGGCAGCCAAAGCACTTGCACAATGCCGAAACGCTACCGCCCCATCTTCCAAAATTGATCGTCGGCAGCCGTCTCGTGCTGCGCGACTGCCCGGTAGAATGGCTGGCCTTGCCGACAGACCGCGCGGCCTATCACCGGCTGTCACGGCTTTTGACCTGTGGCAAGCGGCGGGCGGAGAAGGCGGAGTGTCACCTTGATCTGCAGGACCTGGAGGCGGGGTGTCAGGGGGTGATCCTCATTGCGCTGCCGCCGTCTGATATTGCCCTCGCGCAGGCCCCTGTACAACGGCTTGCACGTCGATTTCCCGGCGCGGTCTTTCTCGGTGCACCACCACGGTACGATGGCTCTGATCAGGCATGGTTCGATGCCTGTGCCTCCATGGCGCAGCGTTGCTCGACACCGATGGTGGCGGTGGGGGATGCGCTTATGCATCATGGCAAACGCCGGCAGCTCGCTGATGTGCTCACCTGTCTGCGCGAAAGCGTGACCATTGACCAGATCGGCACCAAGGCACTGCCCAATGCCGAGCGTCGCCTCAAAGGGGCAACCGACATGGCGCGGCTCTATCACCGACATCCGGCCGCGCTCAAACGCACACTGGAAATCGCGGCGCGCTGCGGGTTTGATTTGTCCGAACTCAGCTATGAATACCCTGACGAGATGTCCGAAGGTGAGGTGCCGCAGGCCCGCCTTGAACGCTTGGCCCAGGAGGGGGTGAAGCGGCGCTACCCGGATGGTGCCTCCGCCCGGGTGCATCGGTTGATGCAAAAGGAATTGTCGCTGATTGAGGAACTGCACTATGCACCCTATTTCCTGACGGTTCATGATATCGTTCAGGAAGCGCGCAGCCGTGGCATCCTGTGTCAGGGGCGCGGCTCGGCAGCCAATTCCATCCTCTGTTACCTGCTGGGGATCACCGATGTCAGCCCCGATATGATCGGTATGGTGTTTGAGCGTTTCATCTCTCGCCATCGCGGCGAACCGCCCGATATCGACGTGGATTTCGAACATGAACGCCGCGAAGAGGTTATCCAGTGGATCTATGAGAAATACGGCCGTCATCGTGCAGGCCTTTGCGCCACGGTGATCCATTTCCGGACCCGCGCCGCGATCCGCGAGGTGGGCAAGGTCATGGGCCTGTCCCAGGACTTAACGGCGCGGCTTTCGGGCGATATCTGGGGGATGTCCAACGCAGGGGTCGATATGGATCGGGTCAGGGCGCTTGGCCTTGACCCGACGGATCTGCGTTTGGCGCAGACGCTCAAACTCATAGGCGAGACCATCGGCTTCCCGCGGTATCTGAGCCAGCATGTCGGCGGGTTTATCATCACGCGCGGGCGGCTTGATGCGCTCTGCCCCATTGAAAATGCCGCGATGCAAAACCGCACCGTGATCGAGTGGGACAAAGATGACATTGACGCCCTCGGCATCCTGAAGGTCGATATTCTTTCGCTCGGAATGCTGACTTGCCTACGCAAATGCTTTGATCTTTTGGATGCCCACGAGAAGACCCAGATTACCCTCGACACGGTGCCACAGGAAGATCCGGCCACCTACAAGATGCTGGAACGCGCCGATGCCGTCGGGGTGTTTCAGGTCGAAAGCCGGGCGCAGATGAACTTCCTGCCCCGGATGAAACCCGCGTGTTTCTATGATTTGGTGATTGAAGTCGCTATCGTCCGCCCCGGCCCGATCCAAGGCGGCATGGTCAAACCCTACATCCGCAGGCGGCAAGGGTTGGAAGCCCCCGAACCCTTTGGCCCGGCCCTCAAACAGGTAACGCACAAGACACTCGGCGTGCCGCTGTTCCAAGAACAAGCCATGCAAATCGCGGTTGTCGGCGCGGGCTACACGGCGGAAGAGGCCGATAAATTGCGCCGCTCGCTGGCCTCGTTCCGGCGCATGGGCACCATCGGCGAACATCGCGACCGCTTTGTGCAGGGCATGTTGAAAAACGGCTATCCGCAAGACGTGGCAGAGGCCTGTTTCGCCCAGATCGAAGGCTTCGCCGATTACGGGTTTCCCGAAAGTCACGCCGCCGCCTTTGCCATGCTGACCTATGTCTCATCCTGGCTCAAATGCCATCATCCGGCGGTGTTTGCCTGCGCGCTGCTGAATTCCCAACCCATGGGCTTTTACGCTCCTGCCCAGATCGTACGTGACCTGCGTGACCACGGTGTTGAGGTGCGGCCTGTCTGCGTCAATCACTCCGAATGGGACAACATCCTGGAACGTCGCGCCGATGGAGCGCTGGCACTGCGTCTTGGCTTGCGCCAGATCAAAGGCTTTCGCGAGGAGGATGCAGGCTGGATCAGGGCGGCGCGGGGCAATGGCTATCAGGATCCCCAGAGCGTCTGGCTGCGTGCTGGAGTCGCACCCGCCGTGTTGGAACGGCTGGCAGAGGCGGATGCCTTTATCGGTATGGGACTGACGCGCCGCGATGCGCTGTGGCAGGTGCGGGCAATCCGTGCCCCTGCCCCGCTGCCGCTCTTTGCTGATCCGCTGGATGGCGAGGGTATTCATGAGCCAAAGGTGCATCTGCCCAATATGCATCTGGGCGAAGAAGTCGTGGAAGATTACATCTCTCTGCGTCTCACGTTACGTGCCCACCCGATGGAGCTGCTGCGCCCAACGATCCCCGATCTGACGCCGCATGACCGTTTGCCCAACGCGCCGCTGAAACGCACCAGCGTCTGTGGTCTCGTCATTACCCGCCAACGCCCCGGCACGGCGTCTGGCGTGATTTTTCTAACGCTTGAGGATGAAACCGGCGTCTCCAACGTGGTGGTCTGGCCCAAGGTCTATAAACGCTTTCGGCACACCGTTATGGGAGGACGGCTGTTGCGTGTAACCGGACGGCTAGAGCGTGAAGGCATCGTTGTGCACCTCATCGCCGATCACATAGAGGACCTGTCCCACAGGCTCTCCGATCTCGGCCACCCGCGCGACGACGCCGTGGGCATCACCCAGCCCCAGGCCGACGACGCCCCCAGAACGCGCCCGTCCCCCGCCGCCCGTCACCCACGCGAACAGGCCAAACGCTTGTTCCCGAGCCGGGATTTCCATTGAGGGGGCTTTGTCATGTTGTCCATCCAGGGCCGGGTCAAGAAGAATGCGGCCGTTATGCGGCCAGTCCGGCGGCATAATCGCTTCACATACTCAACGCGTCAGCCCGGGCGTGGCGTTTGGATGCTTTGAAGGGAGGATGGTGAAATCTTGCCATGGGCGGACAGAAAACGCGTGACAGGCAGCACGGGTATTCCTACGGCTTTGCCCCAGGACTTCCAGCGCGTTTCGGTCTCATCTCCACTCATTGGTGGGTACGATGTACCAGAAACCTTCCCTGATCAAATCATCCTAAACTGTCCCAGTGACGCTGACGGCAGACAGCCCTGCATGTGGGAACCGGCCTGCATGTCAGAACGGGCGCGTCACCGCGCCCGTTCCCTGCTAAGTTTTAGACATGCTTATGCTCTTGCATGAGGCCCTTGAAGATGCACCAACACATCACCAAAAGCACGATGGTGAAGGGCAAGCCCGTTGAGATCACCATCGCCTGCAACGACGCAAGACCACCACCGAGAAGGAGCACAATGGCCACCAGGCCTTCAAAGGTGCACCAGAACACCCGCTGCGGCACGGGTGCATCGACCTTGCCACCGGCTGTGATGGTATCGATCACAAGGCTGCCAGAGTCGGATGATGTGACGAAGAACACAATCACCAGCACAATACCAATGGTCGATGTGATCGAGGCCAGCGGCAGGCTTGCCAGCATCGCAAACAGCGACAATTCCGGTTTGTAGGCATCAATCACATTGGCCTTTACCGCACTGACGTCGACATTCGCGATCATGTCGTTGATTGCAGTACCGCCAAAGACAGCCATCCAGAAGATGCAGACCAAAGATGGGATGATCAGCACACAGATCAGGAATTCCCGCACAGTGCGCCCACGCGACACGCGTGCAATGAACATACCGACAAAAGGTGACCAGCTGATCCACCACGCCCAGTAAAACGCGGTCCAGCCTTCACGGTAGCCATCATCCGCACGACCAAAGGGGTTGGACAGCGGCACGATCTCCTGCGCGTAGGCCACAAGCGTATTGCCGAAATCGGCAAAGATGCCAGCGGCCCCTGCGGTGAGCAGCACAAAGAGGAGCAGCGCAATCGCCACCACCATGTTGATCTCGGACAGGACCTTGACGCCCCCATCAAGCCCCCGCACCACCGATATCAGCGCCAGCATGGTGATGCCGATGATCAGGATGACTTGAACCGTCACGTTCGTTGGAATGCCGTAGACAAACTCCAGCCCGGCATTGGCCTGTTGCGCCCCCAGACCAAGCGATGTCGCCAGACCAAAGAGCGTGGCGAACACCGCAACGATATCAACTACGTGCCCCCACCAGCCCCAGACACGTTCGCCCAGGATCGGATAGAAAGCCGAACGGATGGAAAGCGGCAGACCTTTGTTATAGCTGAACAGCGCCAGCGAGAGGGCCACAACCGCATAGATCGCCCAGGGATGCAGTGCCCAATGATATGAGGTAGCGGCAAGCGCCATGCGCTTCGCGGCCTCCACGTTTTCCGGGATGAGCGCGCCCCCCTCGGTGAACGGGCGCACCGCACCCAAAGGTTCGTCCCCCCATGGGGTGCCAAAGTAATAGGCGGGTTCCAGAACGCCAAAGAACATCAGCCCGATCCCCATGCCAGCAGCAAATAGCATCGCGAACCAACCGGCATAACCGTAGTCAGGTGTGGCATCGGCGCCCCCCAACCGGACGGAACCATAGGGCGACACGATGAGAACGAGGCAGAAGAGGACGAAGATATTCGCCGACATCAGAAAGAAGCCGTCAAAAGTCGAGGTCAAGGCCGGCCGTAACCAGCCAAAAAATTCGGCCGCCTGCTCCGGTGCCATCAGCGCATAGACCACGAAGGCCACCACCGACAGGCCCGAAATCAGAAAGACCGGGTTGTGAATATCAAGGCCGAAGGGCCCGAACTGCGTTTCAATATTGTCCTGACCGATCTCGTATTCGGTATCGATGATATCGGACGCGCCCTCGGGCGCCGGTATCCCTATGTTGACATCTTCGCTTTCGGCCATGTTTCGGCCTCCTTATTGGTTTCCATCTAATTTCACGCCTTAAGCGCGCACAACCATCACCGAGCATTTCGCATACTCGGCCAGTTTACCGCCGTTCGACGGCCAAATATGGTCCATCACATTCGGCACATGGCTTGCCATCACAACAAAATCTGCGTCGGTGTCATCGATTGCGCGCATCAGCGCCTGGTCAATCTCGATCGTCGGGTCATGCGCGATGGCGGTATGTGCCGAGGTTTGTATCCCGTGCTTGGCCGCCTCTGCTGCGGCAAATGCACTTAGCTTTTGACCAAACTCTTCAGGGTTATGTGCCAATTGGCTGGGTGCAGTCGAAGTAACGCCCACATATACAACCGGCACACTGTAGTGTTTTGCCAAATCGGCGGCGCAATCGAGCGCGGGCTTTAATCCTTCAACATGTGCCAAATCGACCGGTGCCATTATTCGTTTGAACATTTTTCCCTCCCGAGAGAGCGTGGGCCCACGGATGCAGTCTACCTTCGATATGAGCGCACGAACTCGCTTGATTTGCAGGACCAATCAGTTTTCAGCCCCTGCTATCAGCGTAATATTTTATAGATGCAAAATGCAATCATTTGTTTTGACTTCAAAAATTTCGATCCTGCCCGGAAAATGGCGCATCAAGAACGATGCGGGGTCAACGACGGTATCGAAGGGCCCGCCCCCATGCCCCGCAATGGCGGGCACCAATGGGTGCAGATTTCTGAGGTGAAAAGCCATCTCCGCCCATCGTGAAATTCAACATGATCCCGCCAGAGCGAAGCGGCTTGCATTCCCACGAGAGGGGCTAATTTGACTGCGAGACCCGATGGCGCAGTCCAGGCTCGCCAACCGGGGCAAAAGGCAAGCTCTGCCGAGAGGAAGACCGGACAAACACGCGAAATATATAGGATAAAACCTCACCAGCCTGACTTGAATTACATCGCCAGACGCGACGGCGCAGCTTGGCCATTCGCTGCAGGAGCAGAGGAAAAGCCAAATCGAACTCTCACTCTCCGAAGCGCTGCATGTAAACTTAACAACGGCTTGGCGACCTTGGCCGCCAAGCCGTCACGCGCTTATTTTTTCAGATTGGTCCAGATTGTATCATAGACTGCCTGAACCTCTTCATCGCAAGCTTCTATGAACACAGCTTGGCCTGCGCCGTCCTGCGGGTTTGCTTCGGGCAAGGTACGCAACGCTTCGTCCAAAAGCGGGGCGACGCCTTCAACGCCTGACGCATATTGGGTCCAATTGGTCAACTGCGCGGCGTTTTCAGGAACCAGCAGGAAATCCATGAACTTCAATGCGTTTTCCCGATTTGGCGCGTCTTTCAACAAGACGACATTGTCCATCCACGCGATGTAGCCCTGTGTCGGGAATGCGTATTCGACATTCGCACCTTCTGCGCGCGCTTTTGCGCTGAACCCGTCATAGATCATACCTGCCGCCGCATCGCCGGACACCAGAACCTCTTTGGCTGTGTCGGAATTGAACGACACCCAGTTTTCCTTGGCGCTCAGCAGCATCGCATTCAGCGCCTTAAGCTGATCTCGGTCCGTCGTGCATTGAGGGATGCCCATGTGCAGCGCCGCCATCGCCATGACCTCGCCCTGACTGTCGAGCACGTTGATCTTGCCCTGCAATTCGGCGGGCGGGTTAAACAGGATGTCGGTGGTGTTGATATCGCCTGCAAAAACATCACGGTTCACCGCAAAGCTGGTAGAGCCCCACTGGTAGGGGATCGAATGCTGGCGACCGGGGTCAAAGCTGGGATCGGCCCAGGTTGGTGAAATATTGCCTTTGTTTGTCAGCTCGCCATCGGCGATTGTGTCCAGCATTCCGGCGCTCGCCATGATCTTGACCATGTAATCACCCGGCACCGCGACATCATATGTGCCCACTCCGCCCGCCTTGAGCGACGCCAGCATCGCCTCGTTTGAATCATAAGTGTCCATGACAACTTCGATGCCTGTGTCGGCCGTGAATTTGTCGACCAACTCCTGCGGAATGTACTCGAACCAGTGATATACGACCACTTTTCCATCTGCGGCAGCGGCAGATGCCATGGTGACAAGGGCCATGGCCGCGACGCCGGATTTCAGTAGGTTTTTCATTGTTCTCTCCATCTGTTGGTCATTTTTTGTTGTCTGTTTTGCTTACGAAGTACGAGATCGTGACAAGGAGGACCGAGAAACCAAGCAACATCGTCGAAATTGCCATAATATTCGGCTTGATGCCTTGTTTTACAGAACCGAAGATTGCTGTGGGGAGGGTTTCAACCCCTGCCCCTTTGACGAAGTTGGTGATGATGAAGTCATCCAATGACACGATAAAGGCGAGCAGGTAGCCAGAGATGATACCAGGAAGCATCATCGGCAACAGGATACGGGTAAAGGCCTGCCGCTTGGTGGCATACAGGTCTTGCGCGGCCTGTTCATAACTATCGTCGATACCCTGCATCCGCGCAGAAATCGGCAGGTAGGCAAAAGGGATACAAAACGCGATATGTGCGATCAGGATCGTCATATACCCGCGCGTAAAGCCGACTGAGTTAAAGAAAATCAGCGTGGCGACCGCCAACACGATCTCAGGCACCATCAGCGGCAGGCTGATCAGGCCGAACGAAACGGTGCGCAGTTTGAACTTGCCACCTCTGACCATCGCGGTAGCGGCAAGTGTTGAAATCGTCGTGGCAGCCGTGGCTGCGATGATCGCGATGGTAAACGAATTCCACGCCGCGATTTTGAACTTTTGGCTTTCGGGCCCAGAGAACACATCCACGTACCAGCGGAAACTAAAACCTTCCCAGTTGGTGATCGAGTTGCTGTCGTTCAGTGAGTAAACAGTAACCACCAACAGCGGCGCATATAGGATAACAAGGCACAGGATGGTGATTCCGAAAAAACCGGGCAAGCCTTTGACGTCATAGTTTGAACGGCGCATCAGCTTGCCTCCTTCTCGGCTTTGGCTTGTTGGCGCGCAAATATCATCAGGACGATCAAGACCATCGAAAGCAGAACCATCGAAGCGGCGGCCCCGAACGGCCAGTTCCCGGCGTTGCCTTTGAATTGCTCTTCGATCAGCGACCCAATCATAAAGTTCTTGGCACCGCCCAACAGATCTGGCGCCAGAAACGATCCCATCGACGGGACAAACACCAAGATGCAGCCCGCGATGACACCGGGTTTGACTGCGGGCAGCAAGACGCGCCGCAACGTGACCCATTTAGAGGCATAGAGGTCTGCCGCTGCCTCACTAAGGCTGAAATTGTATCGTTCTACACTCGCGTAGATCGGCAGCACCATGAACGGTAGGTAAGAATAGAACAGCCCCAGTTGCACCGCAAAGTTGGTATTGATTATGGAAATCGGATCATTGATCAGCCCGGTCCCGATTAGAAAGTCGTTTAATGGACCAGTGTCACGCAGCATGAATTTCATGGAAACGGTGCGGATCAGCAGGTTGACCCAATAAGGGATCGTGATCAGGAAAACCCACATGGGTCGGGCTTGTTCAGGCCGTGTCGCAATGAAATAGGCTGTTGGAAATCCGATCGCCAAGGCCAGCAAAGTCGCCGCCCCAGCCTGCCAGATTGAGCGCCAGAAAATTGTGATGTATGTCCATTCAATTCTGGCCGGCTCGTCGCCGAACAGACCACGGTCAAAGAAAAATTGATCATAGGCTGCCGTGCTGAATTCCCAAACCACCCCGCCGCGGAATTCCTTGGTCAGGAACGAATAGATCAACATCATGATGACTGGCACCAGGACAAATGCACCCAAGTAGACCCAAGAAGGCAGCAACAGCCAGTTTCGGGCCTCTTTGTATGTGTCTGTGGCTGCGCTGCCGCCGCTTGCTGCTCCGCCTGCCATCAGTCAATCAGGAGGCGGGCTGCCTCCATCTCCATGTTGACGTAAACTTCATTTCCGGGCTCAAAAATGCGCTTGTTGCCCCGGTCGGAATTAGAGGTTCGCACGATGAATTTCGGACCGTCATCAAGATCGATCAGCGTAGAGATGTCCGTCCCCACAAAAATGTTCTCGCGCACGGTGCCTTTCAGACCTTCGGAATCCGTCGGCCCCTCGGACATGAACAAGCGCTCTGGCCGGACCGACATATGAACCTTGGCCCCTACGTTGACACCCTCCACCGCGTTGCAGCTTAGCTCGTGACCACCCCCAAGGTGGCAAGTCGCACGGCCCGCGTTAATCGCATCTACTGACACCTCAAGCAGGTTTGTCTCGCCGATGAAATCGGCGACAAACATATTGCGGGGCCGCTCATAGATATCGCGGGCTTCGCCCAATTGCTGCAACTCACCGGCAGACATCACGGCGATCCGGTCAGACATGGTCAGCGCTTCTTCCTGGTCATGTGTGACGAAGATAAAGGTAATGCCCGTTTCACGCTGAAGGTGCTTCAGTTCAAGCTGCATGGCTTTGCGCAACTTCAGATCAAGCGCTGAAAGCGGCTCATCCAATAGCAGAACTTTGGGCTTGGGCGCCAAGGCCCGCGCCAGGGCGACCCTTTGCTGTTGCCCACCAGACAATTGCGATGGCTTACGCGCTGCGAATTGCGAAAGCTGAACCAGCTCAAGCATCTCGCCGGCAGCTTTGCGCGCTTGCGACTTTGGCTGCCCCCGCATTTCAAGACCAAAAGCCACGTTGTCCAGGATCGTCATCTGTGGAAACAGCGCGTAATTCTGGAAGACTGTGTTCACGGGGCGTTTATTGGGCGGCAAGTCCGCAATCGGGTCGCCGTAGAGGAATATCGCGCCTTCGGTGACGTCCTCAAATCCGGCGATCATGCGCAGCAATGTAGTTTTGCCGCAGCCGGAAGGCCCCAAAAGCGTGAAAAATTCGTTGTCGTAGATGGACAACGAAATCGTCTTCAGCGCTGTGAAATCTCCGTACCGCTTTACGGCGCCGCGTACATCTATCGCGGTTTTCCTGCTTTCGGACATGGCAACTTCCCCATCGAGATTGATTAGCTAAAACATACGAACGAGAGTTAGCTTCTCTAAGAACTGTGTCTCTTAGCGTTGCTTAGCTTCAGTCTAAGGCAGGCAATAAATTCAGGCGGGCATGTCCAAATTTTCATCAGATTGAAAACGGTTTCAGCTGTCTGACGCGCCCGTCAACTGGGAAAGTAGCCGGTCCATCATCCCGTCACACAGAGCGAGCTGGTCCAGCGTCACAAACTCATCAGGCTTGTGCCCCTGCCCCTCCATCGATCCAGGTCCGCAGACAATCGTTGGAATACCCAATGCATCAAAGAACCCGGCCTCGGTGCCAAAAGCCACTTTGGTCGTGCCATTGGTTTGTGCCAAGCCTTGCGCCGTCACGACAACTTCGGCATCGGATGGGACGTCCAGACCAGGATAGGCGTTGTAAGGATCAATCTCGATGGCCGCATGTGGAAACTGCCGCAGGAACGGCGTCAGAGCCTTGGATGCGGCGCTTTGGATGCGTTCAAGAATATCCTGCGGCAAATCAGCGGGCAAATGCCTGTACTCAAAGATCATCTCGGCAC
The DNA here is from genome assembly GCF_048267565.1 of Pseudophaeobacter sp. NCBI lineage: Bacteria > Pseudomonadati > Pseudomonadota > Alphaproteobacteria > Rhodobacterales > Roseobacteraceae > Pseudophaeobacter > Pseudophaeobacter sp. Next base: position 240,385 of record NZ_JBLWXG010000005.1, read on the forward strand.
GGTCAGGCACGATATTCAGCGCAGTCCCACCTGAAAGCTGGCCAACATGAACCGTCGAATAAGGAATGTCATAGGCTTCATCGCGCGCCCCGACCATTGCCAGCGTATCTTGAACCTTGCGCAATTCAGCGAGGAAATCACCGACAATATGCAAGGCATTCAGAAACTTGGGGGCCAGCGCCGAATGGCCTCCCTGCCCAAGGAACACGGCACGTAATGCCGCCTTACCCTTGTGGCCGACAGCGACCTGCATTTCGGTCGGCTCGCCCACAAAACAAGCGCGAGGCGCGCCGATTGTACGTTCCAATTTCCCAATCATATGCTGAATGCCGACGCAACCGACCTCTTCGTCATAGGACAACGCAATTTTGAGGGGCTCGCGTAGGGTAATTTTAGAGGCACGGTCAGCCAATGCCAACATGCTGGCAAGGTAGCCCTTCATATCCGTGGTTCCGCGCCCATAGGCGCGAGCGCCATCAATACTCAGCCGAAAGGGATCGCGCGTCCAATCCTGCCCCGTGACCGGAACGACATCAGAATGCGCCGACAACATCACACCCTTGCCGACTGGACCAAGCACCGCAAAAAGCCCCGCCTTCTGCCCGCTGGCGTCCGGCACGCGATGCACCTGAAACCCACGATCCGCCAAAAAGGATTGAACATAGTCAATCAACGCAAGGTTCGACTTGGCGCTGACCGTATCAAAGCCGATCAAGCGCTCGAGAATGTCCAAAGTCTGTGTCATGCTCTGACCTTTGCCTCTACTGGTTCAACGGATCAATCCAGTGCCAACTCCGTGATCTCTCGGCGGAAGGGCAAAGCATCACCAATGTCATCGCCATCCAGCTCGCGTGCGTAACGGTGGCCCGCGTAGGTTGCCCATGCAATGGGTCCAGGTGCGTTTGCGTCACCAATGATCTTTACCGATTTGATGCCGGCATCCGCCCATTCGGCTTCGCGCGCCTTGAGGCCATCAAACAAGGTGTTTTCTTCTTTGCGTGACGCAACCATCACCACCGCATCACATTCAAACCGCTGGGTGCGATCTGTGTAAACGCAGTTGCTGACCACATGATCGGCGTGAATTTCGGTGATCCCGCGGTTCAGCACGATCTCCACACCAGCATCCACCAGACGTGGATGAATGGCGATCTGTTCAAGCGTGTTATTGGTCCAATCCGACACATAGGCCGAGGGCGTGACCAAAGTAACATCCGCGCCGTTCTTGGCCAACAGCTCGGCCAGGACACCGCCCATGTAATAGTGGTCATCATCAAACACGATGACTTTGCCTTCGGGGATCGTGCCGTCCATCAGATCATCCGGCGTATAGATTTTGGCACCCGATGCGATGGGCATCGGTACGACGTGCTGGCGTGCAACACCATCAGCGCGCCATTTGGCACCCGTCGCGATACAGACGTTTTCAAATCCGAATTCCAGAATGCTGTCGGTGTCCAGCTCGCTTTCAAGGTAAATATCGACATTCGCGCGCTGCGACAGCTGATACTGGCGATAATCCACCACACGGCCCCATGCCGACAGGCCCGGCAACTTGGCTTCGCGCACAACGCGGCCGCCAATTTCCGTCTTGGCCTCGGCCACAGCAACATCATAACCACGACGACACAGCGCCCATGCAGCCTCAAGGCCAGCCGGGCCGGACCCAACGACCAGCACGTTATTGCTGTCGCCTTTGGTGTTCATCTTTTCGGGGTGCCAACCTTTACGCCACTCTTCCATGAAGGTTGGGTTTTGCGTGCAACGGCTGATCGACATGGTCATGTCGCCCGTGATGCACATGTTGCAGCCGATACATTCGCGGATGTCTTCGATGCGACCTTCTTCGACTTTTTTGGGCAGGAATGGATCTGCGATCGAAGGCCGCGCACAGCCGATGAAATCAAGCGTACCGGTCTTGACCATCTTGGCCATGACGTCGGGGCTGGTAAAACGCCCCACCCCCACAATCGGTTTGTTGGTCAGCTCGTGAATGCCGCGCACCAATTGCTCTTGCGCGCCCTCTTCTTTGAACCGCGACGGACCAGAACAATCCTCCCATGTGCCATGGGCCAGGTCCCACAGATCAGGCAGGTCTTTGTTCATCTCGATAAAGTCGCGTACTTCGGCGTTCGAGAAACCCAGATCTCCGATGGTTTCATCAAGGCTGACACGCAGGGTGATCCCCATCGTGTCGCCAACAGCGTCTTTGATATCGCCGATGACTTCGTTCACAAAACGCGCACGGTTTTCCAGGCTACCGCCGTATTCGTCACTGCGCTGATTGGTTGCGCGGCTCAAGAAATGCTGGAAAATCCCGAACCCATGCGCCCCGTAAAGGCAAATCAGATCAAACCCCGCATCCTTGGACCGCTTTGCCGCATTTACAAACCAACGGCGCAAATCCTTGATATCTCTCTTATCAAGCGCGCGCGCCTGAACGGGATCATTGGTAAAGGTGCGGATCGGCATTGCCGACGGGGCCAGAGGCACCTCTTTGGAGTATAGATTAGGGCCGTTGATGCCGGAATAGGCCAGCTGAATGCCTGCCAAACCACCATGAGTTTTCATCCGCTCTGACATCTTTCGCAGCATCGGAATGTCTTTGTCTTCCCATAGGCGAAGCTCGATAAACGGTGTGATTTCAGAGGTATGGTGCATCTCGCACTGCTCGGTAAAGATCACGCCCCAACCACCTTCGGCCTTTACGCCGCGCATCTCTGCTGCTGCCGAGGGGTCGCGATATCCGCCCCCGTTACAATGGGGAACCTGATAGAAACGGTTCTTGGCTGTGACAGGGCCAATGGCCATTGGTTCGAACAGAATGTCATAGCGTGGATCGCGCAATTTCGCCTCCTCAAAAGCTGGTTGGGGTCAAGATAACGCACCGGGCAGCCATCGAAAGACGTGCTTGCAAAATCGCAGCTTAGGAAAAGGCTAAGCTGCCCCTAAACCGTCAAATGTGGGAAATTATTCGCACCGCGTTCTTTTTTGCAATGCGCAACAAAGGCACGGATGACATTTGCACGCTCCGCATTCGTGGGCATCAAAAGACCCATCCGCATGGGCCGCGCGGGCTGTTGCAAAGGAATGTAACGCAGCGGTTTTCCATCAGGTGACAGATCGTTCAATGGGCGAATATTCGCAATGGAATAGCCAAAACCATTCGCCACAAGGCTGCGCATCACCGCCATATCTTTGGTACGTTCCGCAATCTGCGGCTTGATATCGAGGCCGGCAAAGAACGACAGAAAATATTCCGAACTGAATGGCAGATCGAGAAGAACCATAGGATGCTGAACAAGCTCTACCGGGGAAACGGAGCTGTTGTTGGCCAAGGGATGTTCCGGTGCAACCACGACATAGGGTGGCAATTCAAGCAGCCCCTCGAACACCAAGTCCGCAGGCAGATCAAGGTCATAGGTCAGCGCCACATCAATCTCTGCGCGGCGCAAGGCGCTAAAAATCTCGGCTTGGTTCAGCTCGACCTGACGGACACGAACCTCTGAAAACTCCACCTCGAAACTGCGCCTGACGGATGGCAAAACGACCTGCGCAAAGGTGACCAGACACCCGATGTTCAACGGACCACGCACGGTTCCGGAAATGTCGCCGGCCAAATCCACAAGCAGGTCGGATTCCTGCAAGATATGCGTTGCCTGCTCCATCATGCGCCGCCCCGGCTGCGTCAACGACAAGCCCTGCGCATGTTGGCGCACGAACAGCGGCAGGCCGAATTCTTTCTCCAGCTGGGTAATCGCTGCAGAAATCGACGGCGACGACACATTCACCTTTTCAGCGGCCTGCGCAATTGACCCCAGTTCGCCAACAGCGACGAAATATTCAAGCTGTCGCAGTGTGAACCGCAGCGGCATGTCAGCTATCCTTCTCGCTGCGCCCTACATCAGGATTGATACTTTATCCATGTTGTCTTGAGCGCGCTGTATTTGTCCAGCGAATGTAATGACAGGTCACGGCCAAATCCCGACTGCTTCATCCCCCCAAAGGGCGTCATTGCAGACAATGCATCGACCGTATTGACGGACACAGTGCCCGCCATCAACCCATCTGATACCCGCAACGCCCGGCTCAGGTTATCTGTCCAAACGGACGCTGCCAGCCCATAAATGCTGTCGTTTGCCATGCGCACCGCGTCTGCTTCACTGTCAAAGGCGACGACAGACAGGACCGGGCCAAAAATTTCGTCGCGCGCCAGGGGATCGTCATGCGACACGTCATCAAAAATCGTTGGCTGCACGAACGACCCTTTGCCATTCACCGCTACCTGCTGACCGCCTGTCACCAGGTTGGCGGTCTTCTTGCCCTCTTCAACAAAGCGCATGATGCCTTCGGTTTGCGCCTTGTCGACAATTGCCCCCATTTTTGAGGCTGGATCAAGCGGATCACCCGGCTGCATTGCCTGCGCCCTTGCAATCAGTTTTTCGACAAATTCATCCTTGATGGACCGTTCAACATATAGCCGCGAATTGGCCGAGCAGACTTCGCCTTGATTAAAGAAGATACCAAAAGCCGCCATGTCAGCCGCCGCATCAAGGTTTTCACAATCGGCAAATACAAGGTTCGGGCTTTTACCGCCGGTTTCCGGCCAGACCTGTTTCAGGTTGGATTGGCCGGAATACTGCATGAAGACCTTGCCGATGGCCGTAGAGCCTGTAAAGGCAAGACAATCTACATCCATGTGCAACCCCAATGACTTACCTGCCGTTGCGCCATATCCTGGCACCACATTCAAGACCCCGTCCGGCAATCCTGCCTCGCTCGCTAGTTCGGCCAACCGTAGCGCCGAAAGCGGCGATTGTTCCGCCGGTTTCAAAACAACCGAATTACCCGCAGCAAGCGCCGCCGCTGATTTCCATGTGGCCATATCCAACGGGAAATTCCACGGCGTCACTGCGCCTACAACGCCCAACGGGACACGACGAACCAAGGCCAGATCACCGGGGCCGGTTGGCGCAACTTCATCATAAATCTTGTCGATGGCTTCGGCGTACCACTGGAAAAAATGGGCCGACCCCGGCGCGTCTACTGTCACTGCATCCGTAATCAACTTGCCCATGTCCAAACTGTCGAGCAGCGCCATTTCCTCAAGGTTTTCACGGATCAGATCGGCCAGTTTCAGCATAACTGCCTTGCGATGCCCAGGGGCCGCCCGTGACCAGCTGCCTGCTTCAAACGCCTTGCGCGCCGCCTTTACTGCGCGATCCACATCTTCGCCATCACATTCAGCGACTTCGGTCAAAACAGCGTCGGTGGCGGGGTTGATGCTTTGAAAGGTTTTGCCCGATGCAGCGTCAACGAATTTGCCGTTGATGAACGCCTGATTCCGAAACCGCAGGGCCGCCGCGCGGGATTTCCAATCGTCGAATGTGTGGTCAAGCATGTCTAAACTTTCTTTCTATGCGTCGCCGGGCACGCCATAAGACGGCGCTTCGCGTGGGTCCAAGGCCCGCTGAATGTAGGCGTCAAGCTGGGGTTTATAGATCTCCCAAGCCGTCGCGATGTTTTCAATGGGACAGTCCTCGGTCCAATCACAACGCAGATCGGCGACGGGCCAGCTGACGTTATCGACGATCTTCAGACCCGCGGAATGGATCGGTCCGGCCTCGCCTCCTGCCGCCAAACCCGCGCGCATCGCGGCAATCAAACGGTCCCCGATGTGGCCCTTGGCCGCGACGAACCCGTCAATGATGGCTTGCGGGATCGTGTCATTGGCCAACAAATTGCCCCCCGACGCCACATCCGGCCCACTGGCTTGCGTCCAGATTCCCAGTGAGTTCGGGCCAGAATGGATAGCCGTGGATCCGTCCTTGTCGATGGCAATCACTTGCCGGTACTCGGTGAAGTTGCTGACGCGGATAACCTGGTCCACAGCGTCGCGCGCCGACATGCCGCTTTGCATCAGATCCAGTGTAGCCGGTCCCAAAGATGGATCCGTCACGTTCTGGGATGCAACAGCACCAACCCCGGCACGCGCAAAAGAACAACGCGCCGCAACAGCGGGCGACGACGACGATATTGCCAAACCAAACATCCCGGTTTCAGCACAACGGGCAACCAGTGAAAATGTCATGGGCTTAATCCGGGATGACGGCTGTGCCGTCGATTTCGACCAACCAATCCGGACGTGCCAACGCCTGCACTACCAGCCCTGTTGAAACCGGATGCACCCCTTTGATGTATTCGCCCATGGTGCGATACACGGCCTCGCGGTGACGCACGTCGGTGATATAGACGACCACCTTGACGAGATGCTCCATCTGTCCGCCCGCCTCTTCGATCAGTTGCTGGATGTTTTGCATCACTTTGTGCGTCTGCTCGACCGGATCATGGCTGTCGATGTTTTGCGCGTCATCAAGGTTCTGCGGACATTGGCCGCGCAGATAGACGGTGCTGCCACCCCGTGTCACCACGGCCTGACACAGATCGTTGTCGAGGTTTTGTTCAGGATAGGTATCGGATGTGTTAAATTTGCGGATGCGAGTATGGGCCATTTGGGTGCTGTCCGATCTATAGAGGTGAATTGAGTGTGGCGGCGGCCGCCTGTTTGGTCATGTGCTTTGAGATTGCTTTTCAAGCGTTGCTTGATGGTAATCCAAATACTTGCGCTGGGTATGGATATGGTCGGCAAGGTGTTTCGCGTCATGCCATACCCCCCAGATAAACGACGATCCCCGGCGCGACTGCCAAGGCAGCCCCAGAAAGAATACATTTGGTTCAACGGAAACGCCGCGCTGATGCTTGGGCGCGCCTTGTTCGTCGAATGCATCGACCTTGAGCCAGCTATAGTCGCGCGCAAATCCTGTCGCCCAGATCACTGTCGTGATACCGGCAGCGGCCAGATCCAGCTCGGCCAGCGGGTTGGTCATGCAATCGGGATCATCAAGAAAGGCCCGCGCCTCTGGCTCGGGTGGCAAGTCAATGCCAGTGCGTTCGACATAGGCATCTGCAGCATCCAGCATTCCAAGATAATTAACGTCGCCATTCCCAATATTCTCTACGAGATCAGGGGCAAATTTTATTACGCCATCTGCAAAGCTTTCGGTCCGCCCCACGAGCGTCATGCCACCCGCAGCAAGCTTGCGGAAATCAACGGTTTCGCCGCCTTTGGCCCCGCTCACGGAAATCGTCACATGCTCGGTCCCCGGCGTCATCGCAGACACATCCCACAGACCCAGAACGCCCAACCACCAACAAAAGTCGCGCCCACGATAGGACCGTGGCGGGCGGTCATGCGGGCCGACAGACAGGTACACTTTGCGCCCCGCCTCCATCAGCTCGCGCGCGATTTGCCCACCGGACGAGCCCGCCCCCACAACCATCACCGCCCCTTTGGCCAACTGGTCAGGATTGCGGTAGTCATAAGAATGCATCTGAACCACGTCCGCATCTTCTGGAATGACAGGCGGGATAACCGGTTTTTGGAAAGCGCCCGTCGCACAGACAATATTCTCTGCCTCAATCACCCCTTCCGATGTTTCGACGCGGAAGCCGCCTGCCCCATCGATACGTTCTGCTTTGGTAACTTCGACGCCTGCGCGTGTCGGCGCTTTGATCATCTTCGCGTAATCGACCAAATAATCTGCAACGGTCTCTTTGGCGGGAAACCCGTCAGGGTCCACATCCTTAAATTCCATCCCCGGAAATCGGTCGTGCCAGGCAGGGCCATTCGCGACAAGATTATCCCAACGGCCCGTGCGCCACTGCTCAGCGATGCGGCTCTTCTCTAGCACAAGGTGGGGAATCCCGGCTTTGCTCAGGTGCTCGCTCATCGCGATGCCAGCCTGTCCACCACCGACAACAAGAGTATCTACTTTTTCGATCGGCATGTCCGCATCCTTTCCAAAGGGTCTGGCAGACGCAGGGAATGCTTTGGCTGGCGGGCTTACTATCGGCGACAACGCCCCGTGACCGCTCCTCAAACAAACTCGATGGTCCTGCGCATCAGTTTGTCCGAAAATTTCATTTTATTCGCGGTCTTGAAACAAATGTATATCTCACCGTGGGTTCGGCTCTGCCTAAGCTATCGGAAATGCTGTGGGTTCCAGTAACTCCGGCAACAGAACGTTCTGTCTGCAAATGGCAGCCTTCAGGTTGTCAAACTGGCAGATACGGGGGCTACTGGAAATTCTCAGGTTGTACCTACACATGTCCCACCAAGTAACTTTGGCCCAGAGACTAAGTATTTTCCAACTTATTTTCATAAACTTAACAGGAACCCCTATTCATTTTGGCGCTAAATTCACCCAAATACGCGGTCATTTACACCCACGAAACCTATCAGGGACAGTCCAGCATCTTTCGCGATGCTCTTCCAATGCTTCCGAGTTAAATCACCTGGTTTGAGTGTGAAACCCAGTCACAGTTCGAACGACAAGTGGTCCAAAGGCGCCACGGCATCGTATACTGAGAAACAGGAGATGCTGATATGAGCCGAATATTGATCTTGATGGCGCTGATTTTGACTGGCTTTCAAGCCAAGGCCCTGGACCTGAACGCTCCTTTCGACTCCATCGATGGGGGCACTCTGACGCTGTCTCAATGGAGCGGTCAGCCAATTTTTGTTGTAAATACAGCCTCCAGATGTGCCTTCACAAAACAATACAGCGGGTTGCAGGCCCTGTATGACACCTATCGCGATCGCGGTCTTGTGGTTCTGGCGGTTCCATCAAACGATTTCCGGCAGGAGCTTTCCAATAGTGAAAAAGTCAAAGAATTCTGCGAACTACAATACGGCGTCGATATGCCGATGACAGGTATCACGCATGTTAAGGGGCCAGAAGCACATCCTTTCTTCCAGTCCCTGAAGCGAGAAGAAGGGTTTGTACCATCGTGGAACTTCAACAAGGTCTTGATCGGGCCAGAGGGTGATCTGGTTGCGACCTACAGTTCGCAAATGAAGCCGAAATCATCGCGAATTAGGCGTGAGATCGAAGGACTTCTGAAGTGAAACATGTGAGGCAAGGCGCAGACCAGACGCTGTCCCTATTCTACGACGGGTCCTGCCCACTGTGTGCGCTGGAAATCGGATATTACAAACGGTGCGACACCGATCAGGCACTTAATTTTGTCGACGTTTCAACCGAGCGTTTTTCGGGAGATGGCAGGCTCACTCGGTCCCAAGCGATGGCCCGGTTCCATGTTCGTTTGGGAAACGGCCTGCGAGTGTCCGGCGCGCAGGCCTTCGTCGAGGTTTGGCGCGTCTTACCGGGCTGGCGCTGGTTGGCGAGATTAGCAAGCCTTCCGGGCGCTGTGACCGTTCTGGAGGTGTTTTACCGTCTTTTCCTTCGCATCCGCCCCCTGATCATACGGGGCTTCGGCGGATACCAGAGGGGGATTGGCAGATCTCGGTCGAGATAACCCCGCCTTTCCACGAATTACAAATAAAAGACTGATAAATATGAAAATTTTTAGTTCCTTCCTGCTATTCCTAATTGTGGTCATGGGTGTTGGCATCGGGATTGGCATGCTCACTTCTCCGGGCGACTGGTACCGGGATCTGCAGAAACCGTTTTTCAATCCTCCCAACTGGGTTTTCGGACCGGTGTGGACGGTGATGTATCTGATTATTGCCTATGTTGGCTGGCGCGTGTGGCAGCATGAAAACCGTGCTTATCCGAGGCGTCTTTGGATCGTCCAGATGGGCTTGAACTTCTTATGGTCGCCAGTGTTTTTCGCAGCTGAGAAGCCAGCCTTGGCGCTTGCCGTCATCCTCTGTCTTCTGCTGACAATAGTCGCCTTCATTCGGGCCGCGTGGCATTCCGACCGCCTGTCCGCTCTGCTCTTTGTTCCATACGTCGCGTGGGTGGGCTTTGCGTTGGCCCTGAACGCCGTGATCGTCTATCTCAACTAGGCAGGGTATAAGTCATGGAAAGACATGCACTTGTTATTGGTGCCTCGGGCGGCATCGGACGGGCCTTGGCAAATGAGCTGCAGGCGAGAGGAAACCGCGTTACTTGTCTTTCTCGGTCGCAGGATGGCTTGGACATCACTTGCGACGACAATGTGTCGGCAATCCTCGGGCCTATCGAAACCCAGTTCGACTTGATCATCGTTGCAACCGGCATCCTGTCAACCGATCGGGGACCAGAAAAGTCGCTACGCGCCTTGTCTGCCGATGAGATGGCAATTCTGTTTGCGATAAACACAATTGGTCCTGCGTTGGTGCTGAAGCATGCCAAACGCTTGCTTCCGAAGAACAGGAGAGCCATTTTTGCGGCACTCTCTGCGCGCGTCGGGTCAATCGAGGACAATGGCCTTGGCGGCTGGTACTCCTATCGTGCCTCAAAAGCTGCCCTTAATCAGGTGATCAGAACGGCGTCGATTGAACTGAAGCGGACGCACAAACATCTGATTTGCGCGGCGTTGCATCCCGGCACCGTAGCGACCGAGTTCACGCAAAACTACCCGCAACACAAGACGGTTCCGCCGCAGAAATCCGCAAGCAACCTGCTGAATGTCATCGATACCCTCACGCCTGACGACAGTGGACAGTTTTTCGACTGGGCAGGGAAAAATGTACCCTGGTGACGGCCTCTTCTGCACCGAGTACCAACACTGATCGCCCACGTATCGTTTTGATCCTGATGGATCATCTTTCGCCCGACATGCACGCGCTGAAGAACGCGGATCTGCGGGTCCCAATCTTACCGTATCCTGCTCTTGGGGCCTTCCTGTCAGATATCGGCAGAGCGATTGCCGCCTCGCCGAAGGTCACTATTTTCCGCACCCGAGAGATCATCACGCTCCCCCCTCTCGCCCCAGTGCCGAGGCTGTTTCTGTCGTGCGCGAGCGCATTCTGGCGACCGGCCCCCTCAAAGAGGTCAAAGGCATCGTTGGCGATCGACCGCGCCGATACGATGATAGCTTGACGGCTGTGGACGGCGGAAGATAGCGATCGTATTCAAGACCGAACACACTAGTGTTGCCGGAGATATTTTGATGATTGCCCGCCCCATTTTTCCCTTGGCGTGTACCGCAGCAATGGAGCTGTTCGCGGCAACTACCGCGCTTACATGGATACCCAGGCGATCGACGCCCGCGGCATCCCCCCGACCCAGGCAAAGCTCGACCGCATCGATGCCATGACCGGCTACCGCGCAATTGCCACCCTTCAGCGCCTGCCGACCTTTTACGAGGCCTTCGGCATCGAGGAAGGCGATCCCATTTGGCTCCCGCCCGAGGAAAGGATCACCGCCTGGTGATCAGTCGGCCACTTTCCAGGCTCCGGCACTGAACGGCGCTGCGGGCCTTGGACGTCCCCCACATGGGGCCAGACCTCACGACAAAATCCAGAAAAGTTTGACAGGGATAGGAGTACTCAATGAAGTCACCACTGATCGCCGCCACGGTCCTGCTGCTTTGCGCAGGCTGCATGGAAGACACGATGTGGGGCCAATAGCACCGGTGGCACGGGCCTAAGGCACCATTCGCGAACGCTCTGACGGCAATTACGCCTTGGGTGTAACCGTCGTCGGCGGCGCCTTCTGCTCGGCGGTATACAGTGATCCCGAACCCGGCGGCAGCGAAATCCGCCCGTTCTCCTGCACTGGCGAGCAAAGCGGCAACGCCCCCCTTCTCTATGACGTCCGCGGAAAGCCCAAGAGCGCAACCTACGGCGGTCTCGAGATCGGCAGCGGAACCGTGCGGTTCTGAGACAAAGATGGGTGCGTGCCGTTTGCCTCATGGGCGGCACGCACCTCCGGCCGAAGACTGGGCAACAGGCCACGGCGACGGACCAGAGCATGCAGGTCGCGCAAGGCCGCCCACGCGCAGGTCATCCGAACACTGCGGCCCCGTCGAGAATACGGGCGATCACCCCGGCATTGAGCCCCGCGAGCAGGATCACCAGACCGGCGCCGGCCAAAAGCAGAAACGTTGCGAGGCGTGACAGGGGGCGCTGCATTTCCTCGCCATGCGCCCCGATGGCTCGGGCCAGAGCCGTGATCTGCCCTTTGATGCCGAAGAGCAGAACGGCGAGGCCGAGAAAGATCGCGCTGACCGTCAGGCTGATCGCCACGTAGCGGGGCGCGGTATCTGGACCATCGGCGAGCAACAGGCTCGCGATGATGAGCCCGGCAAGCCCCGCGCTCAGAACCCAGGCAAGCGAGAACACCGCCCGAAAAATGCGCAAGTGCCATCGGCTCATTGCGCTGTAATCCCGATGGCCTGCCGATCCCCGGCAGGTGGCACGCGATGCACATGGCGCAAGAGCCACAGCGCGTAGAGCAAACTGGGTAACACCAGCGCCAGCGGGATTAGCGTCTGCGCAAGGCCATTAGGCTCCGCGATTTCTACGGCCTCGGGCATTGTCGCGCCCACTCCTCCAAGCGCCACGAGAAAAGTCGCCGCGTCCCAGAGCGCGTGCCAGACAATGGCCGTCCAGAGCGATCCGGTGCGCAGAAAGATCGCCATCAGCAGCAGACCGGAACAGGTAGCGACGAGCGCCTGTCGCAAAGCGTCCGCAAATGCGCCGGTGATGACGCCGTTCAGTACATGCACCGCGCCGAACAGAACCGACGTCAGCAGGATCGCCGGCCAAATCTTCATCCTCTGGCGAAACGCGCGATAGAGCACGCCGCGAAACATAACCTCTTCCGAGACTCCGACGCAGGCGGTGTTGAGCAAGATCAACGCGACCACCCCCGCAGAAGGAAGGCCAAGCAGAAATGCCAGCAGCACTTGCAGCCCCACAAGCAGCAGCGGAAACCAAAGCAACCGAAGCGAGCCGCGCTCGGGCGCCTTGAGCCCGAGATCGCTCCAGCCCCGCCAGATGCTCACCACCACCAACATCGCTGCGGCGAGCGCGACCTGCCACAGCACACCCTGCGTCACGATCTCATCGAGCCCGCGCTCCGCGGGCCGAAGCAGAAGCGCACCGCCAAATGTAATGACAGTCCACGCAGCCAGCGTCGCAAGAGCCCAGCCAATGCGGGATGGTCCTGCCGGTTTGGCTTTGGCGCATAACATGGTCTTTCCCACGCCTACTCGCCCACAAATGGCGAAAGCGGTACGCTCAGCCTTGCCGTGTCGGTCACCACGCTCAGTCCCTCATTGATCTGGGCCGTTTGCGCGGGCACGTCGGCCTCTCCGTCGGATATGGCAAGCTCCTTGCCGTCATAGCTGAGCAGCAGGCGGCGGTTGTCCGGCAGGTACACCAGCATTGTGCCGCTGCCTCTGCCCTCCCGCGAGACGCCGAAGTCGCAGCGTTCTACCGCACCACCCGAGGGCTGGCAGTCGAGCCGCCCGATCTCGTCGAAAAGCTCGGCGGCGGCCCGGCGCATGGCCGTCGCTGCGGCGAGATACTCCGCAGCGGCCCAACCGTCCGTGCCGCTACTGTCGATGAAGCGGACGCGGCACCAGACGCGATCAGGTCGCTCCTCGCAGCCATCGTTCTTCATGACGCGGCCCAGCGAGGCACGGGCGCGCACGCCACTGTCCGTGCTCGGCTCGGATCGAATGTTGAGCGTGGCGTCGACGCCGCTAACGATCACATAGGCCGCGTCGCGAATGCCGGGCGCGCGCTCCTGCGGGAGGAGCAACGCGGTCACGCCAGCGCCGGTCAGCCGAAGCCCGTCGCCCTCGGGCTCCACGCGCGCACCGCTTCCCAGAAGGTCGAGCAGACGCGCTTCCTGCTCTGACAGCGACGCTGCGCAAGCCATGCGGGTGATCGCCAATGGCATGGTCTGCATCAATCGGCCGTCCTCGATCTGCCCGTGGCCCGAGAGCCGGTTGCAGCCCGTGTGACCCGAAAGTGCCCCCTCCTCCTCAAGGGTCAGCACAGGGGCGCCTTCGGTCGGGGTTCCGTTCAGTGCGGTGATGTCCCAGCTTGTCGCGCAGGCCGGTGACGCGGCGAGCGCAAGCAGAGTGGCAAGTCTACGCATGGAGCCCCCCATCAGGACATGATCACAAAATCGCGACCTGAACGCCGGTCGGGATGCAACGGCAAGTCGGTGAAGACAAAAATCATCCCTGGATGACTGCGCTCCGCGATCAGATCGGAGAACGCGTCATCCGAACGCACCCGCGTCAGGTCATGATCCACGGTTGCGGCATCATCGTAGGTCAGCGCCTGCCATCGCATGCCCCGTGTGCCATCATCCGGCCCGTTCAAGACATAGACATGCGGCCCCAGCGGCTGGCCATCCCAAATCAGCGGCCCCTCGGCCACCTCGCGGTCGTTCTCGATCAGCAGGATACGTTCATGATGTGATGAGGCGATCATCGATGTGATCGGATGCGCTTCATCGAGTTTCCAGTCAGATGGATGTTTCTGCGGCTCAAGCGTTGACAGGATGCCCTCGAACTCATCCTCGCTGTAGGCGCCGAGGATCAGGCCGGGATGCACGACGCTCTGGGGCGCGCTGCCGGTTTTCGCGATGATCACCGGTGTGCCCAGATGCGTTACCTCGAACAGCCGCGCCGAGAAGTCGAGCGGGAGTCGGACGCAGCCATGGCTCGCGGGATATCCGGGAAGGTTGCCTGCGTGCAGCGCGATACCGTCCCAAGTCAACCGGTTCATGTTCGGCATCGCAGCGTTGTTGTAGGTCGAGGAGCGATGCTCTCGGTCCTTCTGCAGCACCACGAAGACACCGGTGGGTGTCTCGTGCCCCTTCTTACCGGTAGAGCAGGTCGAAACGGCAATGCGGATCCCGGCCCGGTAGACATGCACCCGCTGTTCATCGATCGAGACGACAACGGACACCGGACCGTAGGGCGAGCGCTCTGGATGCCATGTGAACTCGCCGGCTTGCAGCGCGTTCACATCCTTGAAGACATGCTGGCCGGCCAAAGGCCCCGCCAGCAGTGACAGGCCGCCAAGAGCAGCGCCCTTGGCGAACATGCGTCGGTTCAACATCATTGTTCTTCCTTCTGGTCGGATCGGGTGGTTGTCGTCATCAGGGAACCGGCGCCTCCCCCAGGCCCGCCACATTGCCGGCGCTGTCAGATTGGCAGACCCACTGGGTCTGGGTGCCGCGCAGGCTCATCCACACGCCCAGTCCAGCCTCTGCGCGCAACACGGAATCGACCCGCGTCTCGTCAACCGGCTGGCCCGCCTCTGCCGCCAGAGCCGCGCGGCACGCGGCCTCCGCCACCTGCGTGGCCTCGGAGGATTGATCGTAGGCGAGTCGCTCGACCGGGGCATTGTTCCAGTTGGAGACAGGCGTGTCGGGACTGCAACCGAACAACCCGAGAACTGCGAGGCTCAGTAGAGCATATGCTCTGCGGTGAAAGCTCATCATGCGCTCCATTCTCTCATTGCATCCGGGCGACCCAGAGCTCCGAGGCGATCAGCTCCGCCTCCGAGCAGCTGGATCCCGCGTTGATCCGCTGTTTCGCCGGGTTGAACAGCACCGTGCAGCCCGACGACCAGCTTGCCTCGACCTCGCCCGTCGGGCGAACGTAGAGCGAAGGAGCCACGGGACTGCTGCTGGGGATGCTGACGCCGGGCTGGCCCGAAGCCGCCGGCCCGCCGCTCTCGCGCAGGTAGGCCCCCGAAACCCAACCATCCTGCGCCCCGTCAGGTGTCTGGACATGGCACCAGCGGGCATCGCCGCTGCCCCGGCAACCAAGATTACGCAGGACCATGCCGTTGGGCGCGCGCGCGACGATCGTGTTCGCAGTGCCAGCGCCGGTACGAATGTTCAGGTAATCATTCGCCGGAATCCCCGTCACCTCCCAGAAATCCGGACCCATGGCTGCGCTTTCCGAGCTGACCTGAGGTGTGCTGGCCTGCCCCTGACCACCGGATTCAGCAAGGAATCGCCCCGCGACCCACCCCGAAAGAAGTCCGTTCGGGCTTTCGACATGGCACCAGCGGGCGTCGCCATTGCCGCGGCAGCCGAGGTTGCGCAAGACCTGACCGTGGTTCGCGCGCCCGACAACCGCGCCACCAGCGGACGGGCCGGAGCGGATGTTCAGCCCTCTCGCGGTCACGTCCCAGAAATCGGGTCCGTCGGCATTTCCGTCGGCAAAGTCCGGTTCCGGCGGGGTGATCGCGCCGCCGATATGAATCGACAGGGAATAGTCGGCGGTTTCCTCGCGCCGCGCCGCGTTGCGCATCAGGAAGACGCGGATGGTGTACTCCCCATTCGCTGGCAGAATGCCGTCAAAATGCGTGCCATCCGATGCTCCGACGAACAGCGCGCTGTCCGCACCGGGGGCCATGATGTTGAAATAGTTGCTGAGGTTCGACGTGCCTAAGTCGACGACCATGCGCTGACCTGCGCTGGCGCCAAGCTTGTAGTCGATCCCCTCGTGCCCGGTGATGCTGTCCCGAATGACGGTGCCGGACGTGCCCACATCGAACTGCACCTGCCGGGTCTCCATTGGTTGGCTCAGCGCCGGCGTTGCCAACGTCGCCGCGAGGCACAGCGCCGCAAGCATAGGTCGGAAGATCATATATATCGTCTCCTCAATCGGATATTGGGAGCGGTCAACTGCCGCTCGGAAATGTGGTGGCTGCGCCCAATACAGCGCGGCGGGTAGGAAGGCAGGCGCTGTCTCATCCCTGATGGTCGTCCTGCGGCGGATCGGATGGATCGGTATCGATCACGTCCTCGGCAGATGAGGTTCCGGGATCCGGCGGGGGGGCGTCATCAAGGGCTGATCCCGCCCCCTCATCGAGCCCGACCAGCCGGGCGCCATCCACCCCGTCTGGCGGGAAACCATCGCCTGCAGGAATACCAAGAGCCTCTGCGTAAGGATCCGCGGTCGCATCGAACTGGTCGGTCGGCACGGCCTCCGGCGGAGCGGTGCCCGCTATCGCGCTGAGGTACGGGTTACCCGGTTGCGGCGAGCCCACAGGAGCCTCGGGCGCATCGGACTCTCCTGACGATGAGGAAATGCCAACCTGGTCCTCCGCGTCCGGATCCGTCACGTCGCCCCCATATAACGCCGTGTGCTGCTCCGCATCACCTTCGTCACCAGACGCCGTTCCCTGCTCTGCAAGATCGGCGATCTCCTCCGGTGCTGTCGCAGCATCCGGCGCATCGTCGAAAATTGCTTCGGCACCCGGCGCCGGAGCAGGCGCGGTCGGGTCCGGATCCATCGCGACGGGTTCGTCCAGCGTGGTCACGACGACCGAGCCATCCGGCCCGGTGCTCTCGACCTGCAGCGACACGCGGAAATCGCTGTTGTCTCCCGGCGGCAGCTGTGCCATCATCGCATCGGTCGCCCATCCCGCGAGGTCGATCTGCTGCGTCGGTCCGCTCACTGTGACGGAGTTCATCCCGTCGCTCACCACCGTCCCGGCAAGAAAGCCCGACACGACAACCCCGCTGACGCGGTCATCGGGATCGGTCGGTGTGCCCGGATCGATCTCCAGCTGCAGCATCGCGCCCGGCGGCGGCACGGCAAGGCCCGTATCGACAGGAATGGTGCGGGTACTGAGCCCCCCGAACTCGGTCAAGCTGTGGACCCCCGCCGCGTCGATAATCTGCCCGCCGACGCTGCGCACATCCACCAGAAGCCCCGCACCGATCCCCACCTGTGACGCCAGCGGCCCCGCCGCGACCTGATGATCGGTCAGCTTGTGATCGACCATTGCGAGGTTGAAGATATCGCCCTCGTAGTGCTCGTGTGGGTAGAAGACCGGGTTGTTGCTGTTCACGTGCTGCACCTTGCCGCCGACGACCAGGTAGAGATCATCAGGCATCATCTCGCCCCGGAGATACCCGCCCATCGTGGCGTGCAGCACTCCATTGTCATAGAGGTTCAGATCGCCCGACGGGCTGTCCCATGTCAGCGTAATGCGGTGGCTGTCTCCGTCGCCGAGATTGATGCCGGTGATATGGTCATTCGCTCCGCCAACCCTGAGGTTGCCGGGGTTCCACAGCGTCAGGAAGTTGTTCTGGTTGTTCGGGATCGGATCGCTCGGCGAGCCCATGTTGAACACGACGGGGCCCTGATAGTTCTTGGTGTCGGGCACCGGGTCGGCGACGACCGTGAACTCGATGGTGAACTCGGGCACGGCAGAACCTTGCACCTGGTCAATCTCGATGCGTCCCAGCTCGCTCGACGGGCCGGTGTTGATCACCTCCTGCTGCGCGGAAAGCACCAACCGTGGTGCGGCGTTGTCGGTCACCTGTGTGATATCGATCAGGGCGGGCACGGTCACCTGCTCTGTGCCGTCGCTGATCGTGACGTTGAACGGCACTGCGTCCTGCGCGAAATCCGCCGCCGGGATGAAGGTAAAAGTGCCATTGCCATTGTCCGTGACGACTCCATTTGCGGCATCGACGCTCACGCCCGCGATGGACAAGGCATCCCCGTCCGGATCGCTGGCGTTTGTGGCATACAACAGCTCGGCGGTGGTCAAGGTGCGCGGCACGTCCTCGGCGGTCGCGCCCAGATTGCCGGGCGTGGCCACCGGCCCCATGTTGCTGCCGGCGATGGTCACCGTCAGCGCGTGAGGCGTACCGTCGACGCTGGTGATGGTGACGCTGTCGGTCAGGCGGTCGCCTAAGCCGAGCGCCTGGATCGCGTCCTGACCGTTCAGCGCGCTGTAGGTCCATCGGCCATCCGCAGCCAGCGCAAAGCTGCCATAGGTTCCTGCAATATCGGTATGCGGCACGAAGGCGTCCTCGCCGCTGTCCGGATCCGTGATGTCCAGGTTGCCGTAGGTGATCAGAGAGCCCTGGGTCACGTCGAGGTCTTCGGTCACGCTACCTCTGTCGATGCCGGTGATGACCGGAATATCCCCGGTTCCCGAAATGGTCACGGAAAGATCATGCGTGGTGCCGTCAATGCTGGTGACGGTAAGGCGGTCCTCGAGCGTTCTGCCGGGCACCAGCGCCTGCACCTCCGACAAGTGGTTATCAAGCTGGTAGCGCCACTGCCCCGTTTCCGCCATGAAGAACCGACCATAGCCGCCGGAACCTGTGTCCCCTGACACCGGATTAAACTTCGCTTCCCCGGCATCCGGGTCGAGCACGGTCAACTGCCCGGTGGCAGTTGGCACCATGTCCTCGGTCACGGCGCCTTTATCCGCGCCCGCAATGACCGCAGGGTCACCGACAGGTTTCAGGTCCATGACGGCGGCCGCCGAAACCACGGCCCCATGGGTGTCGGCGCCCTCGAAGGTGAAGGTCACCGGGCCGGCGTAATCCGCGTCGGGCTGGAAGGTCCAGGAGCCGTCGACATTCGGCGTCACAGTCCCATGATCCGCGGTCGGAGTGCCGACGACATGCAGTCCATCACCTGCGTCTGGGTCCTGCATCATCGCCAGCAGCTGTGTCGCGGTTATGATCCGCAGACTGTCCTCATACCCTGCAGGTAATGTTACCGCCCCTGACACGACGGGCCGATCGTTCTGCCCGATGATCGTGATCTCGAGCGTCGCGGACGCCTCCGCGCCCTGCTCGTCGGTCACGCTGACCGGGATCTGCATGCGCAGCTGATCTCCCTCACCAAGCGACTGGTACGCCGCATCCGACGGGTCGAACCGCCAGCCCCCATCGGTGAACAAAGCAAAGCCGGCCGGCGCCGCGCCTTCAAGGCGGTAGGCAAGTGTCTTGCCAGCGTCGATGTCCGATCCGTTCAAATGTCCCGTCACGACTGGCCCGTCTTCGTATGCGTCAAAGGGATCGGCTGTCAGAACAGGGCCATCGTTGCTGCCCTTAATTGTCACCGTCAAGTCGTGCGTCGTGCCGTCGACGCTGCTGATCGTGACGCTGTCTGTCAGCCTATCGCCCACGCCAAGCGCCTGTATCGCGGCCTGACTGTTCAACGCACTGTAGGTCCAGCGCCCATCCGCAGCCAGCGCGAAGCTGCCATAGCTGCCGCTGATGTCCGTGTGCGGCACGAAGATGGCCTCACCAGCGTCTGGATCCGTGATGTCCAACACGCCGAACGTGATCAGATCGCCTTGGATCACGTCCAGATCTTCGGTCACCTGACCTGCGTCGTCCCCGCCGATCATCGCGGGACGATCAGGCTCCGGCGTCGGTGTCCCTTGATCTACCGGCTGCGGCTGCGGGTCCGGGGTGCCCTGCGGGATCGGCGGAGGCTCCGGCGTGGGTGTTACCTGGTCCACCGGCTGCGGCTGCGGCACCGGGGTGCCCTGCGGGATCGGCGGAGGCTCCGGCGTGGGTGTTCCCTGGTCCACCGGCTGCGGCTGCGGCACCGGGGTGCCTTGCGGGATCGGCTGAGGCTCCGGCGTGGGTGTTCCCTGGTCCACCGGCTGCGGCTGCGGCACCGGGGTGCCCTGCGGGATCGGCTGAGGCTCCGGCGTGGGCGTTCCCTGGTCCACCGGCTGCGGCTGCGGTTTCGCAGTGCCTTGCGGGATCGGCTGAGGCTCCGGCTTGGGCGTTCCCTGGTCCACCGGCTGCGGCTCATGCCCTGGGGTCGTGTACGGGGACCGCTGCGCTTCAGGTGTGAGCCTATCCGGAACGATGGGCTGATGCGTCGGATCGAGCGTGCCATGCGAATGCAGCTCCAGATCATTGGGCGGCCTCACCGCCACCGTCGGATGCAGTTCGGGCTGCGGAGTTATCCGCGGTGGCATAGGTGCAGGGGGTGTCGGAACGTCGGCCCCCTCGATGGGCACATCAGGCCGCAGGCCGCCCTGCCGCCCCGTGCCGCCTTGATCCGGTGGATCGAGAGCCGGAGGACCAGACGGCGATCTCTCATCCGGCACCGTCTCGCCCTCACCGCCCGCAGCATCGGGCACCCTCGTCTCGTCGCGCCAGCCGAAAGCCTCTTCGGACTGACCATGACGGGGTTCCCTCGCGTCTGTCGGCGTTCCGGTCATACGCGACCAGAGCCGGTGCAGAAGGCCAGAGGCGGATTTATCGTCTCCGGGCGATGATCCGGTCATGTCGTCCCCCCCCTATCGCTCGGTCAACGCAAGATCGAGATTGGTGAAGACCGGCTTCCACAGATACGCGAAGACAGTCTTGCTGCCGGTGGTGATATCCGCCTCGCCCGTCATGCCCGGCAGCAGGGTGAAGCGCTGAGGATCGTCCCCGAAGAAGGACCGCGGCAGCTCGATCAGCACCTCGTAGTGGGAGGCCCCGTGGTCATCGGTCACCGTGGTCGGAGAGACCTCGGAGACCCGCCCCTCGAGCGCCCCGAACCCGCTGAAATCGAAAGCATCGATTTTGAGCCTCACCGGCTGTCCAACCGTCACGAAGCCAACGTCGCGTGGAGTGATCGCGCCCTCGAAGCGCAGCGACACATCGCGGGGCACGATCTCGGCCACCAGACCGCCCGCCTCGATGAAGCGGCCGACCACGGTCTCCGGCAGGCTTTGGACGATGCCCGCTACCGGGGTTCTGAACTCGGTTTGAGCAAGGCGTCGGATCAGCCGCGCGATGCGCTCAGCCACCTCGAAAAGGTCGCTGTTGACCTCGGCAATCCGTGCGCTGGCGGTGTCGGCTTCGCCTACGTCGACCTCGGCAAGGCGCTGTTCGAGCTCGGCCATGCGGGCTTTCAGGACCGCAGCGCGCCCGGTCAGTTCAGCGAGCTGGAAGTCGTAGTCCGCCTCGATCTGGATCGCCTCGACGAGATCGGCCTGTGGCGCCAGCCCCCGCTGCTGAAGGCCCTCGAGCATACCGACGCGTTCGCTTGCCGCGGCGCGCTGCCGCTCCACCGCCGGGCGCTCCGAGGCAATTGCGTCAAGTTCGGCGCTGGCCGAAATGATCTGCTGCTGCACGAGGTTTCGTGCATTGTCGAGATAGTCCTTCCGGGCCTCGAATACTGCCATCTCCCGTGCGATCGCGTCGTCCACGTCGTCAGCGGGCAGACCCAATTCACGCGCACTTGGAACCTGTGGCAGCGAGGGGAAATCCGGCTCGACGGCGCGCGCCCGGACCGGACCGAAATCCGGCATCCTGCCCTCGACAAGCGCGGTCAACCGCTCGCTCTCCAGCGCCAGCCCGAACGCCTCGCTGCGCGCCTCGCGCAGTTGCGACAAGAGTTCCGCCGCATCGAACTCGACGATGAGCTGCCCCGCCTCGACTTGCTCACCAAGCACCACGTGAACCGCTCCGACCGCGCCGCCGAATTCGCTCTGCAAACGCTGGGTGGAGCCTTCGGGCTGCACCGCGCCGCGTGCGCGCACGACCTCATCCACCGGGGTGATTATCGTCCAGCCGATCAGCAGCCCGAGGCAGCCGAGCACCGCAAGGCAGGCGATCCGCGCCAACCGGGCCACCGGCGCGTCGTTCAGTTCAAACCGCTCGAGCGGCGAGGTTTCGGCTCGATCTGCCATGCTGTCAGACAACCCCCTGTTCGTTGCACTCGCCGTGACGGGCGGGGCCGAAGTGACGCAGCAGCCCGTCGTCGAGATAGATCGCGTTGTCCGCGGCCGGGATCAGCGAGAGATCATGGGTGGAAAAGAAGACCGTGGCGTGACCACGGACGCTGCGCAGGAATGCCACGAAAGCCTCGCGCTCGGCGGGATCGGCACAGCCGGTCGGATCGTCCAGCAGAACCAGCACCGGATCGCACCGCGTAGGCGCGGGGCGGTCCGGCGGCGCCAGTTCTCCGGCCAGAACCGCGTCGATGGTGGCGCGCGGAGACCACGTGCCGACCTCTGACAAGGCCCAGGGCGCCCCGGTCCCCGATCCGCGCTCGGCCAGCGCCGGCAGGATCAAGGAGGCCAGCTCAAGCTCTGCGGGGTCGTACTGGCGCAGCGTGACACCATCCAGCAGCACCTGCCCCGATTGCGGAGCGAGGCTACCCGAGAGCAGCCGTAGAAGCGTGGTCTTGCCGGCACCGTTCGCACCGATGATCACGTTGACGCTTCCCGGCGCGACGCTGAACGACAAGTTGTTCAGCGCCGGTTCGGTCTCGGCATCATAGCGAAAATAGGCGCCCTTCACGTCGAACTGTGGCGCGCGGCGCGGCACCGACTGAAGGGCCACCGAGGCGGGACCCGCAAGCTCGCTCGCAACCGGCGTCTCCAGCGAGCGCAGGGCCAGACGAATGGATTGCAAGCGCGGCAGCGCGATGAAGAGCGCCTGCGCCGGGCCGGTGATCCGCCAGGTCAGCAACATGGTCGCCACGAGGGCGCCCGAGGTAATCGTGCCGCCGATGGCAAGCCAGACACCAACAGCCAGTGTCGCCAGCGCCGCACCGGTGCCGAGGATCGCTCCCAGCGCCATAACCCCAGCCGAGCGCAGCCCGCGCGTGTAGCTCCCACGGGCCGCATGCGCGGCCTGTTCCGCCAGCCGACCCAGCCAGACGGCGCCAAGCCGATTTTCCATGATCTCCGGAGCCTTTACCCCGAGCTCGTGCAGCATGGCAGCGCGGTCCCTGCCGGCCTGCGCCAGCATCGGGTCAGCGCCGGAACGGTCCCGAGAAACCAGCAGGGCCACCCCCATCATGAGCAGCAGGTAGAGCGCCGGAACCAACACGAGGATGCCACCGAGCAGTCCGATCATGAAAATCGACAGCAGCACGAAGGGCGCGTCAAATACGGCGGCCGTATTCGACGATGCAAAGACATCCGCGCCCCGCCGCGCCGCCGTGATGCGTGCCTCAATGCTCTCTCTGGACTGCGCCAACACCGCCCGCAACGGCAAGCTCAGCAGCCGGGCCTCGGCGGCGGCACCGGCGAGCGTGGCCAGTCTGGCGTGCTGGGCAGCGAGATAGTGCGCACGCACCAGACGCAGCAACGCAACACAGGCCACGGCGAGGCCCGCCCCCGAAAG
The DNA here is from genome assembly GCF_048267565.1 of Pseudophaeobacter sp. Taxonomy (NCBI): domain Bacteria; kingdom Pseudomonadati; phylum Pseudomonadota; class Alphaproteobacteria; order Rhodobacterales; family Roseobacteraceae; genus Pseudophaeobacter; species Pseudophaeobacter sp. The sequence continues at coordinate 264,060 of NZ_JBLWXG010000005.1, forward strand.
GACCGGCAGCAGCGAGCCAGCCGCCCCCACCCCCAGCACCCGGTCGAAAATGGCCATGGTGAACAGCGGCACGAGAAGCGCGAACATGGATGAAGAAGGAGAGCACCAGCCCCGTCCGGAGCCCGTGGCGCAGGCGGCGCAAGAGTACGTCGCGCGTGATGTGATCGCGATCCGCCTCCGGCGACCGGTAGATAAACAGCACACGCCCTGCATCGCCGAGCACCTTGCGGACGTCCGGTTGAGGGACCTGCGAACTGGTGAGGGTGATCTCCTGCCCGTTGATCCGCGCCATGGCGACCGCTTCCTCCCCCCAGAGCGCCACAATCGCCCCGTCGCCGCCATCCTGCCAGGTGCGCGGCGGCGCGCTGCCAACCTCGCTCGGCAGGCAGAGGCCGCTCAGAAGCATCGAGGCGTCATCGAGCGTGTCCAGCACGCCCTGCGGCGGCAGGGCGCTATCGAACACCGCAGGGGCCCGCTGCCATCCCAGGCAGCCCAGCACCTCCGACAGCAGATGCTCGAGCGCGCTGCGACGTCGACCGGGGGGCTCAGGTCGAGTCGGCTGCCCTGCATCCGTCTTCAGGGCAGCCGATGCTGCGATTCCGTCGGCGACGTTCATGCCGCCACCTGCGCGGGTGCTGGGGAGCCGTCGGCATCGACTGGCGAAAGTTCCCGCCCGTCAAGCACGCCCTCGCGCGTTAGAATGATAACCGTGGTGCGGGCCGAAACCTGCCGCAGAAAGGCAAGGAGCCGGTCGACGCCGTCCTTGTCGAGTGCATAGGTGGGATGGTTCAGGACCACCAGCCCGGGTGCCCCGGCAAAGGCACGAACCAGGCCGATCCGCTTGATGGCACCGCTCGACAACGGCGCACCAAGTCAGCTTCCGACCTCTGTCTGGTACCCCTTGGCAAGTCGCCCCACCGGCCGCTGCAATCCGAGCGCCTCGCTCATCTCCATGGCGAAGGAAGTCCGCGACGGATCGAACCCGGTAACATTCCCGAGAATCGTACCGCAAAACAGGCTGGGCATCGCCCGCACCATGGCGATCCTGGACGCTCGCGCTTGCCGCGCGACCTCTCCGGGTCCGGCGCCGGTCAGCGAGAACGGATCGCTCCCATCATGCAGCGCCTGACGAAGCGCATCGTAGAATGCGACAAAGGCCGCATCCGCATCGTCGAAGCTCGGGAACGCCACGACCGCCAATTCCCCCGGAGCGACCTCGATCCGCCGCCCTTCCGGCCCGAGCCAGGACAGGCCAAGTGGAGCCTCCTCGGCAGCCTCGTCCCTGGCCCACATGTTGCCCGGGACGGTCTCGGCCATCACCTCCTGCAACACCCGATGCGCCGAGGCGGCTGTCTGGCGACGCGCCAGCCCGGCAAGCAGCCCGACCAGACCCGCGACGGCGCGTTGGCCAAGGATCAGGCAGGCCGCCAGAGCGCCGACGGTCATGTTGCCCTCAAGCACTTGGAGTGCCCCCAGGCCAAGCACCAGGACGGCCGTTGCCAGGCTGGAGATCTGCGTCAGATCGACGAGTCGGCCGGTCTGGCGCTCGGAGCGTTCGGTTGCCGCGGCCCCGGCCCTGGCGGTCTGGCGCAGACCGGCCATGAGTCGACCCGGCAGGCCCTGCGTGCGCAGCAGCTCGATGCGCGCGAACGCCGCCGTCAGAAGTGACGTCCACATAGATTGTGCCGCGAATCGATCGGCCACGGCTTGCTTGTTGAGATAGGCGGCGCGAAAGGCCAGCGCGCCGATAACACCGATCACCGCCAGAGGCGCAAACACCACCGTCCCGCCCAGAAACCAGACAAGGGCCAGAAAGGCGATTGCAAAGGGCGCGTCGAACAGCCCCATCAGGGTCCGCCCCTCGAGAACTTCGCGGGATCGTGCGACGGTGGCGAAAAGCCCGTCAATCCGCCCGGCGCCCATGCGTCCGAACGCCTCGCGCGGCATCGCAAGGACATGTCTGGCGACGCGAAGCGACAGGCGATGTTCTTCCGCGCTGCCGATGCGCGCGAAGATCGCGAACCGCGCGAGACCATCCAGCAAGAGTGCGATCAGGACCGCTGAAAACAGCACCGCGGCGGTGCCGAGCGCTTGGTTCGGAATGATGCGATCGTAGACCTGGATGAGCGACAGAGGCAGTGCGAGGCCGAGAATATTCGACAGAAGCGACAGCGCAACAATCCAGAAGCGTGGCATAGGTGACCTCCACAACCCACAGGTTCACACTACACAGTCGAGACGCCAACGCAAATAAAAGTGACCCCACCGGACATTTTGGTAAGTATTTGGGCGCAGGTTGGAACAGAACTGCGTTATCTAAAGGGGCGTATCGGAGGTAGATTCTGAGATCTAATTCTCCCCTGCGATATGCGAAGGCCCACTCGTCGAACTCAACACGCTGCATGGGCCTCTCGACCTGCAGGCCCATGCCTACCGGTGCGAATTGACGGTTTGCAGCCTGACGGCCCTGCCTTGTCAACGTCACATCGAATGGGTTGAGCTTACGGATTGCCTGCCGCACGGTTTCGCGAGAGGGGCAAACAAGTTCCGGCTGCCCTTCGGAACGGCGCTTATTGTTCTCGTCGTCGAAGGCGTCTTTCACCTCCCCGAAAATCATCGCCTGAGATGGCTGTTGATCATTGAGGTATTTGCTGACGATCCGCCCCATAATCATCAGCTCATCCGCAGTAAGGCGCCGGTCACGGTTTCCCCGCGCAGTCGTCTTATCGTAGAGCCCTGCCAGACCAAAGCGCCGCTCTTTACGCTCCCATTCAATCACCGTCTTGGCACCCAGCTTTCTTGGAACGGCAAGACTTTCACTGCTGTCTTCCGGATGGCCCTCGGCCAAAATTTCTCCAACACGAAGTTTGATAGCCCTAGGTTCAGGACTGATACCCAATAAATGACAGTTGCGGCGAGGGCGATTGCCGGAAGGAAGACTTTGGGGCAGCGGTCATATCGGGTTGCGACCCGTCGCCAGTCTTTCAGCCTGCCGAACATGATCTCGATCCGGTTGCGACGCTTGTACCGTCGCTTGTCGTATTTCACTGTCGTCTTGCGTTGCT
>NZ_JBLWXG010000005.1:267134-279537 GCF_048267565.1 Pseudophaeobacter sp.
CCCCTTTTTTGACGCCCATACTGGTCGCGGTGCGGTGGGCCTTCAAATAGGTAGCGTCAATCATGACGGTCTTTTCCTCGCTATGCTCGGCGGCCAGACCCATCATGATCTGGGCAAAGACCCCCTTGTCGCTCCACCGCTTCCAGCGATTGTACAGGGTCTTGTGCGGACCATACTCCTTGGGGGCATCTCGCCAGCGCAAGCCATTGCGATTGATGAAGATAATGCCACTCAGCACATGCCGACCATCCACACGTGGTTTGCCATGGGGCTTCGAAAGTAGGGCTCCAAACGCGCCATCTGCGCGTCCATCAGCCAGAAAAGATCGCTCATATCATCGCTCAATTTTCGACCGATGAATCACCCCGCCATACGGAAATCAATGGGTCCTGACCCTAGTAAACTCGGGCGTAGACAGCACACCTCTCCTCTGGCGGCATGGCGTCTAGATAGGCCAGCTCCCCCCTTTTATGAGCAAGGTAGACTTCTGCAAAGCCTTCCGGAAACCAGGCGCGAGCAATGTCATTGTGCTCGAACCGCGCCAGGGCTTCGGGCAGCGCTTCAGGCAGCCGGGTGTAGCCGCGCGCCTTCAAAGCCTCTGCGGACAGCAATGACAAGTCTTCTTGGGTCACTGGTGGCGCGGCCAGGTTCTCTTGCAGGCCTTGCGCCCCAGCATGCACGATTGCAGCAAGCGCCAGATACGGCGAGGCAGCGGCGTCGCCGGCCCGGAACTCAAAATTATACTGGCGGGCAATGCCGGCCTCGTCCTGTGCCGAGGTTGGGCAGATCCGCAAAGAAGCCTCGCGGTCACGCAAACCCAGATTGTTGTAGGCTGCGCTCCAGCGGTGCGGCGTCAGGCGCAGGTAAGACACGTCGCTCGGTGCGGTGAAGGCAACAATGCTGTCTAGGTATTTCAGTACACCTGCCAGAAACGCACCGGTCACGCTGGACATTCCCGCAGGACCAGCCGGATCATAAGTGGCTGGGATCCCCTGAGCATCTACAAAGCTCATGTGGATATGCACGCCATTGCCGACGTTTTCAGGGTCGCGGATCGGCGTGAAGGTCGCTCGTTCCCCGCATCTGCGGGCAACCGAACGGGTGACCTCTCTCAAAACAGCAGCATGGTCGGCGGCGCGCAAACCATCCGTGGGATCAATTGTGACCTCGTACTGGTCGGGGCCGTACTCATTCATGAAAGTATCCGTTTCCATTCCCGCTTGCCCCAGCGCCGCCATCAGGCTTTCGGCCAGTTCACGTTTCTGCTGAAAACCGGAATGGGTATAGGCCTCGCCGAATGCGGGCGACCCCGCATCCAGCTGGAATTCGTGCTCGAAGGCAGCGACCAGCCTGACACCGCCAAGATCTTCTAACCGTTTAAGCGCCTGCTTGAGAATAGAGCGCGTGCAGCAGCTCCAGGGCGCTCCGTCAAGTTCGCGGATGTCTCCCAGCACGAAGCGGTCCGCCGGGCTGCCATCCCCGTAATCGATATCAACCAACGTTTCCGCATCGGGCACCAGCAGAAGATCGCCCAAGGATCCAAATGGTGTCTCGGCAATTTTGTCGAAACAGGTGATCTGAACATTGGTGGGCGTCCATCCCACTCCCTTGGCCGAACGTTTTTCCAAGTCCGCCAGCGGAAAGCTTTTGCCGCGGATCTTTCCGGCGAAATCTGAGGTCGCTACGAATACCAAGGGGGTCTTAATCATCGCTTATCTCTCCTATGTCCAGACGAAGGGAGTCCCATCGCTCAATTCTCTTGCGCGCCTTATCCCAGCCGCCTTCCGCAATCCGCGTTACAACCGCCTCCAGCAGCACCAGCGCGCCTACATAGCTGTCCCAGACGGTCCCACTTTCGATAGGTGTCGCGATGACCTCGCTTGCCACTCGCGCGACAGGTGAAAGCCACTTGTCCGTTAGAAGAACAACCTGCGCGCCCTGTCGGCTTGCCGCCCGCTCCGCAAGTTGTTCGAGGCTGGGTTGGTAGCGTCGGAAATCCACCACAAAAACCACATCACGCGGCTTCATGCGCAAGAGGTATTCGGGCCAGATTTCGGGATCAGCAGGCAGGTGATATACATTGCCCCGCATTTGCCGCAAGTGGCGCGACAGATACAAAGCCAGCGCATCACTGATGCGCCCCCCAATCACATAAACGCTGCGCTTTTCGTCAGCGAACATTGCACAGACACGGTCAAACTGCGCTTGCGTTATCGCTGCTGTCGATTCCGAAAGCAGCGCGGTGGCCCTGTTGACGAAATCTTCTAGGAAGTCACCCTGCATCGCCCGATCGCTCTGATGCAGGTCCAGAGGCGAACGGTTGCCCTCCTTCAGTTCGTCGATCAGGTGGCGCTGAAAGTCCTGGTATCCCGAGAAGCCAAGTTTGGCGACAAACCTCGAGATGGAGGGGGGCGATGTTTTCGTTTTTTCCGCAAGCACTTGGATCGGCTCCAAGCCAGCGAACGGATAGTCCAGCAATAACGCCGTACACAGTTTTCGCTCGGTCGCGGTCAGCGTGTCCGACAAGGATTCCAGCCGCGTTCTGACATGCATTACTTGTTTCATGCATCCAGAGACGCTTTTGAAAATAAAAAGTCAACAAGCAAAAAAACATTGACTTTGAAAATATACGATCAGCATTGTAGGGGCAACTTCACGGGAGCCGTCCATGATCACTTCGCCAAGAACGCACATGCTTGCCGCCCTCTCTGCAATCATCGCCGGAGCCGTCGGCACCGCAGTGATCGCAAGTTTCCTAGGGCCCGCTGCGGAGCGGATTGTCACGGTGTTCTTCATCTCGCTGATCGGCGTGGTCGGCATCGGCATCTACAGCGGCAACAGCGGCATTCTCAGCTTCGGCCATGTGGCCTTCATGGCAATCGGCGCCTATGTGTCCGCCCTGCTGACCCTGCCGTCGCAATTGAAGATCGCGACCCTGCCACATCTGCCGGAGTGGCTGGCAACCACCGAAATGGGGCTGCTGCCCGCAACGGTGATCGCGATGGCAGTGACGGGCCTCGTGGCGCTGCTTGTCGGTGCGGCAATCGGCAGACTGGAAGGATCCGCCGCCACGATTTCGACCCTGGGTCTCTTGATCATCGTGCATGGTGTCATCATCGGCTGGCGGGATGTGACCCGCGGTGCCCAGTCCTTCTTCGGAGTGCCCCGCGAAACCGGCATCTGGACTGCGGTGGCAGGCATCATCGTGGCGCTGGTACTTGCGCGGCTGTACCGGGATTCTATTTCGGGACTGAGGCTGCGGGCGGGCCGCGAAAACGCGATTGCGGCTTCGGCCGTCGGCATCAACATCCCGCGCGAGCGCCTGATCTCCTTCGTGCTGGCGGGGATGACCATGGCGCTGGCTGGTGCTTTGCTGGCTCATTTTCTGGGCGCGTTCAGCCCCAAGAAATTCTACTTCAACGATACGTTTCTACTGCTGGCTATGCTGATCGTAGGCGGCATGAGCACCATTACCGGCGCCGTGACCGGCGCGGTGATCATCACGCTGGTGACCGAGGTCCTGCGTCGGCTAGAGAGCGGCCTGTCCATAGGCGGCATCGAACTTCCCGCGGTTTTCGGCACAACACAGATCGGCATCGGGCTGATCATTCTGCTCGCCATGTTCCGCAAGCCCGAAGGCCTTGCCGGATTAAAAGAATGGGAAGAAAGACTCTTTCCGCCCGCTGCCGCTGGCAACGCTGCGCCCGCCAGACCCAAAGCACACGCCTCCCCGCCCCTTGTTGCAAAGGGCATGACCATGCGGTTTGGCGGTCTGGTCGCGGTCAGCGATGTGTCGCTAGCCTTGCAGCCCGGCGAAATCCTCGGCCTGATCGGCCCTAACGGCTCCGGAAAAACCACGCTGCTAAATATGCTGTCGGGTGTCCTGCAGCCGAGCGAGGGAACCGTGACGCAAGGCAGCGTTGACCTGACAGGGATCTCTTCGCACAAGGTTGCGGATCATGGTATCGCACGAACGTTTCAGAACATTCGCCTGTTTCCCGATCTGACGGTTAATCAGAACGTACTTGTTGCCGCCCTGTCAACGCGCGGCGGCGCCGAAGCAGAGGAGCGCGCTCAGGCGGCGCTGGCCGAACTAGGAGTTGCAGCCCTGGCTGGAGAAAATGCCGGCAACCTGTCTTACGGCGATCAGCGCCGCGTTGAAATTGCCCGTGCATTGGCGTGCCAGCCGACCCTGCTGTTTCTGGACGAACCGGCGGCGGGCATGAACCGTGAGGAAACCGACGCTCTGATGGAAACCCTGCGCGGCCTTACCCGCAATCTGGGCATCGGTATCCTGATGGTCGACCACGACCTAGCCCTGATCAATCAGCTGTGCGACCGGCTGGCGGTGCTGAACGAAGGCAAGCTGATCGCCCAAGGCACGCCGACTGAGGTCCGGCAGGACCCCGCGGTCATCGAGGCCTACCTCGGCCCCGGAAAACTAAGCTCCAAGAAAAACACTACGCCCCAGGGTCAACCCGGGCGCAAACCAGAACTGGCCGGATGATCCCAGAGGCCAGAACCCAACAGACGGAGACCTACCCATGAAAGCACTGCTTCTATCATCCACTCTGGCTGCCGCCTTTGCGGCGGCTCCCGCCCTCTCCGAAACGCTGCGCGTCGGAGTCGCCACAGCACAAACCGGGGCCCTGGCCTACGCGGACGTGCCGGTGTCTGGCGGGATGCGCTTGGCCGCCGACGAGATCAACGCAAAGGGCGGCATTGGCGGCGACGTCAAGATCGAACTTGTCGAAAAGGACGTGCGGTCCGATGCGGCGCAAACTTCGATTGCAACCCAAGAGCTGGCGGATGACGGTGTCTCCGTGATCGTGCTGCCCTGCGACTCCGATCCGGCGCTAGCTGCAATCGGCGTCATTACCTCGGCCCAGATCCCGGCAATCTCGACCTGCGCCTCCTCGCCGACCCTGCCGATGATCGGCGGCGACTACATGTTCTCGAACTTCCCGGGCGACAATGTGCAGGCGACCGTCTCCGCCAAATGGGCCTGGGACGAGGGCCACCGCAACGCTTATATCATCTACTCGCCCGACACCCAGTACACGACTATGCCGCTCTATTTTGCTGAAGTGTTCGAGAAACTGGGCGGCACCATCGCCGGGCAGGCAACCAATACCATCGGCCAGCAGGATTTTTCCGCTATCGCCACCAAGGTAGCAGCGCTGGACCCGCAGCCGGATGTCATCATGACGTCTGCCTATGAGCCGGACTTTCCTTCGCTGCTGAAGGCACTGCGCGCGGCGGGCGTGACTGGCCAGGTCATCGGCTCTGACGGCATCGATAGCCCGACGAGCTTCTCGCTGGGCGACGTTGCCGAGGGAGTCGTTTTCACCACCGCGGGCCACGCAACGCCTGGGAGTCCGCTAGAAGCTTTCAACTCCGCCTATGAAGCCGCCAACGGCGCCCCGCCGGAAACGATTTTCAGTGCAGTCGGCTACGACCTGATCAAGGTTCTGGAGGCAGCTGTACTGGCGGCAGACGGATCAGTGGAACCCAGCGCCTTGCGCGATGCGATTGCCGGGCTGGAGAATGTTCAAGGGGCGACCAGCCTCATCACCTACAAAGGCACGGATGGAATGCCGGTTCGCCAGGTTTCGCTGATCCGCGTTACGGACAGCGAGCGTGAACTCGTCGGGCAGCCCTCGCCAGACGCCTCGCTGATACCAGCGCCACGCATGCAATAAGGAGCGTCCCGGTGTCAGCGCTTTTGTCTGTTCAATCATTCCATGTTCACTACGGAGCAGTCGAAGCGGTACGCGGCATCGACTTTGAAATCCGGGAGGGCGAAATCATCGCCCTTTTGGGAGCCAACGGGGCCGGAAAGTCCTCAACACTAAATGCCCTTGTCGGCCTTGTTCCCGTCGCCGCCGGTACAGTGATGTTCGACGGGTCGAACATCACCCACAACGCTCCTGAGACCCTAGCCCCGGCAGGGCTCACTTTGTCGCCGGAAGGGCGCCGTGTTTTCGGCACCCTCAGCGTGGCAGAAAACCTGCTGATGGGTGCCTATGGCATCCGCGACAAACAGGCCGTGGCGGCGGCTTGGGACCGTGTCTACACGCTGTTTCCCATCCTGCATGAGCGCCGCGATCAATTCGCCGGCACGCTGTCGGGCGGGCAGCAGCAAATGCTGGCCGTCGGCCGCGCTCTCATGAGCAACCCTCGGCTGCTGCTGCTTGATGAGCCGTCGCTGGGGCTTGCCCCGAAGATTGTCGAGCAGGTGTTCGAGCTGATCACCTTGCTGCGCGATCAAGGGGTGACGCTGGCCGTCGTCGAACAGAACGTAGCCATGGCTTTGGAAGTCGCTGATCGCGGCTACCTGATGTCTGGCGGCAGGATCGTCGCAGCGGGCTCTGCTGCAGAACTGGCACAGTCGGATTCACTGCAATCTGCCTATTTGGGAGCAGGCTGATATGGACCTAATATTACAGCAGACTGTTAATGCATTTGCCTTGGGGGGCACCTATGCGCTGCTCGCGCTGGGGCTGGCGGTTGTCTTTTCCATCATGGGGCTGATCAATTTCGCCCACGGTGAACTGATGACAATTGCCGGCTATGTGCTGATGTACTGCGGGCTTGCGGGCTTTCCCTTTGTTCTGTCCGTCGCCTTGGCCGTTAGCGCAGCAGTGGCGGCAGCAGTCCTGATGGAGCGGATCGCCTTCCGCCCTGTCCGCAATGCCTCCGGCGCGACAATGCTGGTCACCAGCTTTGCTATCGCAATGATCCTCCAGGTTCTGTTTCAGAACCTGATCTCGGCGCGGTCCCAGGCTGTGGTGCTTCCCCAGTTCCTCTCGGACAGCGTCCAGTTCGGCGGCTTGATCATCGGCATCAACAAGATCGCAGCGATCGCGGCAACGGTCATCATGTTAGTGTTCCTTGACCGGTTCATGAAACACCAGAAAACAGGCATCGCCATGCGTGCCTCAGCCGAAGATTTTGCCGTGGCAAGGCTGATGGGTATCCGTGCCAATACAGTGATCGCCGGCGCCTTTGCCCTGTCCGGCCTGCTGGCCGGTGTCGCAGCGGTCTTGTGGGTCAGTCAGCGTGCCTCGGTGGATCCGCTGATGGGCTTCACACCGGTACTGAAGGCCTTCATCGCAGCCATCTTGGGCGGTCTGGGATCCTTGCGCGGTGCGGTAGCCGGGGGCTTTCTGCTCGGCTTTATCGAGATTTATCTTGCAGCCTTTCTGCCGCAGGAACTGCAGGAGTTCCGCGACCCGATTGGCCTGTGCATCGTTGTTGCCGTTCTCCTGTTCCGTCCCAACGGACTAATCCCATCTCTCGCATTGAAGGCGGAAAAAGTGTGACTTACGGAAACGTCAAATCCGATCCTGCGACGCTGCTGGGTCCGCGTGACCCAGCCCCGGTGGAGCTTCTGAATAGCGCCAGCCGCCATCCGGTTCTGCTGGTCTGCGAACATGCGGGGCAGCAGATCCCGGAACGCTTGTCCGGCCTCGGGCTGTCGCGCACAGACCTCGACCGCCATATCGGCTGGGACATCGGTGCCGCGGCAGTGACCCGCAAGCTGGCCCACGCGATGGGAGCACCTGCGGTTCTGCAGGCATACAGCCGACTGGTGATCGACTGCAACCGGCCGCCGGAGGCACCCGACGCGATGCCACTGATCAGCGACGGAACGCCTGTTCCCGGCAACCGCGGCCTGACCCAGCAGGACCGCGCGGTGCGGGTTTCCGGGATATTCGACCCCTACCAGGCGGCTGTCACAGAGGCCCGGGGGCAGCCTGAACGGCAGCTCTTGATCTCGATCCACAGCTTCACCGCCCGTATGGCCGACGAGGTGCGTCCCTGGGACATAGCCTTCCTGTACCGCGGCGATGCAGACACACCTGAAAAACTGCGCCACGCTTTGCAGAAGCAAGCGCCGGAGCTGTCGGTGGGCATGAATGAGCCCTATCAGATCGAGGACGAGTCCGACTGGTTCGTCCCCAACCACGGCGAGGCCAGCGGCCTGCCCCACAGCCTGATTGAAATCCGCAACGACCTGATCGCCGATGACGCGGGCCAAAGCCGCTGGGCCGGTCTGTTGCGCACCGCCATCGAAAGCCTGCTTTAAGGAAAAACCACATGACACTGAGCAGAAACATTCCCGTCGATCCGCAGCACACCGCCCTTCTGTTCATCGACGTTCAGAACTTTGGCGCCCACCGCAAGGGCGCCGAGTTCGTCAACATGCCGGAGGCCGAACTGGCAGAGAAATACGGCTGGTACTTCGCGGAATTGGAAGGTCGGGTCATTCCTAACATGCAGCAGCTCCAGCAGGCCAGCCGCGCCGCCGGGCTTGAGGTGATGTATACGACGATCGAAAGCCTCACTCTGGACGGGCGCGACCGCAGTCTCGACTACAAGATCACCGGCTTCAACGTGCCTAAGGGTGCTTGGGACGGCAAGGTGATCGATGCGCTGGCTCCCGGCGAGGACGAAATCGTGCTGCCAAAGTCATCTTCTTCGGTCTTTGTGTCGACGCATATCGACTATGTGCTGCGCAACTTAGGCGTCAAACAACTGGTGATCAGCGGGCTTATCACCGATCAATGCGTTGAAAGCGCCATCCGCGACGCCTGCGATCTGGGCTATCTGGTGACACAAGTGACAGATGCCTGCCTGACCTATAGCCCCGAACGACATGAAAATTCCATTTCAGCCGTAAAGGGCTACTGCCGCCAGCGCACCACCTCTGAGTTACTTGAAGAGCTGGCTCCGATCTGACGCCCCACCAATCGTTCTGGGCGCAGGCCTTTGCAATCAAGCATTCTTAGCGCCGCTGGAGCGCCCGCGCCCTCTCTCGTCGTCCGCCAGCCCGCGGATTGGGGCGTCCGGAAATATACTCAAACTGCAGGAGCGATCGCCCGATGGTACATCACTGGCAACAGGTTCTAAGCGATCATTGGGGCATCACTGCCGCGCTGACACCGCTGAACGGTGAGTATGACCAGAATTTTCTGGCGCAAGGGGAGCATGACTATGTGATGAAGATCATGCGGCCAGACTGCCAGGCTAGTTTCATTGATCTGCAGTGCCGTGCGCTTGAGCACATCAGGACAAAAGCCCCCGACGTCCAAGTCCCCGCAGTCTGCAGGAGCATCCGCGGCGACATGTTCTTGGCCGTAGCGGACGAGGGTGGGGCTGAGCGGCTGGTCTGGGTCATTGAGAGGCTTCCAGGGAAGACTTTTGCCGAGTTCAAGCCGCAGACCGATGGACTGATGTTTGATGTGGGGCGCGCCGTCGGGCAAATGGGGCTTGCCTTATCCGGTTTCGCCCATCCCGCGCTTGAACGTGACTTCAAGTGGAACCTAATGCAATCGGATTGGATTCTTGATTGTCTAGACACGGTTGAGGGTCACGATCGGCGCGCGCTCCTGGATTGTATCGTCGCGGAATTCTCCGCCGCTTTACCGCTTCTGAGAGATTTGCCTAACGTGGCAATCCACAATGATGTCAATGATTACAACATATTGGTCTGCGGCTCGCTGAATGAGCCAGCGCGCGTTTCCGGGCTGATCGACCTCGGCGACATGTGCGCCGGGCCGCGCATCTGTGACCTGGCGATTACTTGCGCCTACATGGTTCTTGGTCAGGAGAACCCCGAAAAGGCGCTGCAATCCGTAGTGGCCGGCTATCATAGCATCTGGCCCCTCACCGCGGCAGACGTTGATCTGCTGTGGCCGCTGCTACGGATGCGGCTGGCGGTCAGCGTCGTCAACTCGGCGCTAATGGCCAGTGAATATCCAGATGATCCCTATGTTGTGATTTCACAGAAACCCGCTTGGCGGTTTCTCGAAAATCCCAGCGTCAGCGGCGACCTGATCAAGGCCCGCCTTCGTGCGGCCTGCGGCCTGCCGGTTACCGGTGCAGCCCCGCGCATCCTGTCTTGGCTCAACCACCAGCGGGGCCAGTTCGCACCGCTGGTGGGTAAACACCTGGACGGAATGGCGATGCGCAGCCTGTCAGTGGAGCGCTCGGTCATCCCGCGCGACCCGTTTGCCGCCGAAACCGAGGCGATGGCGGACGGCCAAAGCAGCGAGAACATTTGGCTAGGATACTACGGCGAGCCTAGGTTGATCTACACTGGTCCTGCCTTTCAAACCGGGCCATGGAAGGCCTCCAACCGCCGCACGGTGCATCTGGGGATCGATGTCTTTTGCGCTTCGGGAACGCAGGTGCTTGCCCCCGTTCACGCGACGGTTCACAGCGTAGAGAACCGCTGCGGCCGCCCGGGCCAAGGGGGCGTTGTCGTCCTGCGTCATGAAACGCCAGATGGGGATCCCTTCTTTACCCTCTACGGGCATCTCGACCCAGAGGTCTGTGGCCGTCTGAAAGCAGGTCAGCAGATCAAAGAGGGTGAGGCCTTTGCCCGGCTGGGAGATGCGGCGCAGTGTGGCGGCTGGCACCCACATGTGCATTTCCAGCTAATACTCAGCGCCGAGGGCATAGCTGAACACTGGCCCGGCGCCGCTGACCCGGACGAACTGGGCCTTTGGAGAGCGCTCTCCCCGAACCCGGCCGCGCTTCTTAACCTGCCGGACGCCGACATGGCCTACCAGCCAGCCGACAAAACCAAGCTTTTGGCGGAGCGGGCGCGCTGCTTTGGCGAAAACCTGAGGCTCAGCTACGCCGATCCTGTGATGCTGCTGCGCGGCTGGCGCCACCACCTGTTCGACGAATGGGGGCGGCCCTATCTGGACGCCTACAATAACGTCCCGCACGTCGGCCACGCACACCCGCGCATTCAAGCGGTCGCGGCGGACCAGCTTCTGCGCATGAATTCCAACACCCGCTACCTGCACCCCGCGCAGGTAGCTTTTGCGGAAAAGATCACCTCGAAACTGCCTGAATCGTTGTCAGTGTGTTTCTTCGTCAACTCTGGTTCTGAGGCCAATGAATTGGCCCTGCGCTTGGCTCGCGCTGCAAGCGGTGGGCGCGACATGGTAACTCCTGATCACGGCTATCACGGCAATACAACGGGAGCGATCAACCTGTCGGCCTACAAATTTAACGCCAAAGGCGGCATCGGACAAAGTGATTGGGTGCATTTGGTTGAGGTCGCCGACGATTACCGCGGCCGTCATCGCCGCGAAGATCCGGACCGGGCCGAAAAATACGCGGCGCAGGTGGACAAGGCCCTGGCCGCGATTGCAGACCGCGGCGGTAAACTGGCTGGTTTCATCGCCGAGACGTTTCCAAGCGTCGGCGGGCAGATAATCCCGCCCAAGGGCTACCTGGCCAAAGTCTATGCCCGGATTCGCTCCGCGGGCGGCATTTGCATAGCAGATGAGGTGCAAACCGGGCTTGGACGGCTGGGAGACTATTACTTCGGCTTCGAACAGCAGGGCACCGTGCCAGACATTGTTGTGCTGGGCAAGCCGATCGGCAACGGACACCCGCTGGGCGTTGTGGTTACGACCCGGGAGATCGCCGACGCCTTCGCCCGCGGACCGGAGTTCTTCTCGACCTTCGGTGGGTCAACCCTGTCCTGCCGCATCGGCAAAGAGGTGCTGGACATCGTCGACGATGAAGGTCTGATGAAGAACGCGCAGCATATGGGCACCCAATTACTTGCGGGACTGCGGACCATGGCGGAGCGGCACCCCCTGATCGGGGATGTGCGAGGTTTCGGACTGTTTATTGGTGTTGATCTGGTAACCGACCGCAACAGCCGCACGCCTGCTATGCAGGCTGCGCACTACGTCAAGAACCGGCTGCGAGAGCACCGCGTATTGATCGGGTGCGAAGGACCTGCGGATAACATTCTGAAGATCCGCCCGCCGCTCACCGTAGATGACCAAGCGGTTGATATGATATTGACCCTTCTGGACCAAGTACTCGACGAAGCAGAAAACCTCTGCGGAAAGACAGGTTCCCCCCCCACGCCAGTATTTTCTAGATGAACCGTGAAAACTACCGCTTTGCACAAAGCAGGCCCAAACAGCTCAAAGACACTTCTTGAAAGGGAACTCCCATAGGTCCTGACAGACCAAGGCGCCTCGGAACACGCCGGCTATTTAACGAGCGCGCATGCCCG
The DNA here is from genome assembly GCF_048267565.1 of Pseudophaeobacter sp. Lineage (NCBI taxonomy): Bacteria > Pseudomonadati > Pseudomonadota > Alphaproteobacteria > Rhodobacterales > Roseobacteraceae > Pseudophaeobacter > Pseudophaeobacter sp. Next base: position 279,193 of record NZ_JBLWXG010000005.1, read on the forward strand.
GGCGCCAGTTGAACCTGCACTGGCAGGTTTTTACACCAACCTTTGGCCGGAAAACGAACCGCCGTTCACACACCACCTTTCGCCGCCGCCATGTGCCTTTCGCGGATGATGTCTGTCCATATAGAGAATTGGGAAAATCGGGCGCGAATCCGCAATGTGGCGATGCGGCAAAAGCAGCGTAGCATAGATGGGCGTGGGGTTGATCTCCAAATGGCTGCAGCCAGCCGAGGGCGTGTGGAAACTCGCTTGATTTCTCGACGAAGAGGATTTTTCGGTTGATTTTGTGGAGGCACCCGGATTTTTGACCATTGTGGCACCTTGTGCGCCGGAGGGCGCTGAATCTGT
>NZ_JBLWXG010000006.1:0-203469 GCF_048267565.1 Pseudophaeobacter sp.
GCCGTCTTCTCGCCAGCTTCCTGCTCCTTGATCATTTGGATGATCTGTTCGTCCGTGAATCTCGTCTTCATTTGTCCGTCCTTCGGTTGGGCGGACTCTACACAAAACTGGAGGAAATTCAGGGGCTCAGGTCACAGGCTCCGAAGTGATGATCTTAAATCCACCAATGTTTGCCCAGTGGACATCTTGAGGTCGTTCAATGTTGGGGGCATTCCAGCCCTGACGAAACCGAGCAGCACCAGTCGGTGAATGGCAAGCTCTTGCGGAGTAATCCCATCCCATCGATCTGCCATCCGTTCCGCTGTCATTAACGCCTCAAGAGCCTTGGCAACATACCCATCAGACACCACTGACCAGTCGAGATAGCTGCTTCGCGCCATGACCGCCTTCATCCTGCACAGCAGGACAGTTTGGCTACATCCTTATCAAATGTTTGTGCGGCTAGCTTCAGCCCCTCGACTGTTGTGAGATAGGGAAAGATCATTGCGCCCAGATCGTCGTAGGTCATTCCCATTTTGATAGCCATCGCTGCGGTCTGGATACTGTCTGCTCCTTCCGGGGCAATGATATGCGCGCCCAATAGCTGCTTAGTGTCCTTGTCCGCGATCAGTTTGATAAGACCGCGCGTGTCGCGGGCAGCCAACGCACGAGGCACGTGCTCCAGGCCCAAGACCGATGTGGCCACTTCATGACCAGCGGACTCGGCCTGCGCCTCGGTAAGGCCGACACTGGCGACCTGTGGATCAGAAAAGACAACAGCGGGCATGACGCTGTTGTCATAGCTGAGTGTGTTTCCATTCATCGCATTCTTGGCGGCGAGCTTCGCGCCATAGGCCGCCATATAGACAAACTGATCAGTCCCGGTCACATCGCCTGTCGCATAAACCCCGTCTCGGGTACTGCGCATCTGCGGGTCGATGACAATTCCGCCACGCGCGTTGATGTCGATCCCAGCGACATCAAGCCCCAAAGAACCCGTGTTCGGGATGCGACCCGTCGCCAACAAGAGCTTCTCGGCTTCGATCCTGACCGCCACGCCGTTATGTGTCGCGTGCAACGTGACAACCCCTCCCGTTTTTTCGAACCTGTCGTATGATAGCCCGTCCAGCACCTTGATGCCTTCATCGACAAAGGCTTTCGTTAGAGCTTCGCTGACCTCTGGTTCGGCTTCTGGAAGCAAGCCACGACGCGTGACAATGGTTACTTCGACACCTGCGCGGGCAAATATCTGAGCAATCTCAACGCCGATGTAGCCGCCACCCATCACCATGAGTGACTTGGGAAGTTCTGACTGTTCAAGTGCTGAGGTGCTGTCCAGCCATTCGACCTTATCCACTCCGGGGATATCTGGCACATGTGGCGAAGACCCCGTTGCGATGATAATTTTTGGCGCACGAATGGTGCGATCTCCAACCTCTAGAGAGCCATCGCTTGCGAAACTTGCCTGGCCTTCGATGTAGTTGACACTTTCATAGTTCGGCAAAACATCAACGTATTTTGCGGCCCGCAGATCATCGACCAAGGCTTGCTTTTGGGCGACCAGGGCCGCCCAATCGGTCACTTTTGCGGTGGCTTCCACACCATCAAACCGGTCAGCGGTTTTGGCTGAATGCAGTGTTTCCACTGCGCGGATCATCGCCTTGGACGGAACACAACCGACGTTGACACAAGTGCCTCCGATGGTTCCATATCCGATGAGCGCCACGCGGGCACCGTCTTCGGCGGCCGTGATCGCAGCAGAAAATCCAGCAGATCCAGCGCCAATTACAGCGAGGTCAAATGTATCGGCATCTGCCGAATTCGAAGAACAACAGTCGGACATATTTTTGGTCTTTCGGTATCAGGTTTTCCGCGCACGGCGGATGAGAGCATAAATCGTGATCAGCGCGAACACAGCGAGAGCGGGCAATAGGACATAATCGAGATAGCCAACTACGGCCGACAGCCCCACAATCCCGAAAAGCACAGCGAGAATTGGCGTGAAGCAACACAGCGCGGCTATCACCGTGCCAAAGATGCCGAGTTTAAGAAGTCTGTCGTTCACCTCGGTCGCCCTCTCTGAAATCTCGATCTTGCCTGCGCAACCGCATGAAGGATCGTGTTGCCAGAAACGCGATTCCGCCAAGTGTTGCCAGGAGGGATGCGGTCAGCACATTGGCGCCAGATAGAAAACCAGCGGTTCCGAAAAGCGCAGTTCCAACCAGAGCCAGTTTTCCACCACAGCAGATGACGACAACCGGGGCAGTCACGATGAAGGCCAGCAAACCTCCTGTTGAGCTATCTTTCATTTTAGGCTCAGGAATTGCTGTCGTTAGAAACAAGCTCGGCTTCGTAGCCCGCAGCCGTTGACGCAAACGCGATATCTTCTGCATTGGCTATGGCGTCGTCAAAGACCACAACAGCCGTTCGAGTGTCTGCATCGGCGCTCACTTGTATAACACCTTCGACGCCGCTCATCGCCGATTCAACAATGAATGGGCAGCTGGCACAGGTCATACCTGGGACCGAGAATGTCACTGTCTGCTCAGCCGCAAACACAGGAGCGGCGGCCATGAAGCCAATCAAGGCCAAAACTGGTGTGTAGAGTTTCATTATGGTTCCTTTCACAGACCAAGAAGAATGGGGGCGACGACCGGCGCAATCCAATTCCAGAATAACGCGATCACAATGAGAATGGTTGATGCCCAAAGTGCAGATTTGACCAGCCGATTGGGAAGTGGTCGGGCACAAGTCTCTCCATCCGCACAGGCTTTAGGTTTGCGGTAAACCATCCAGTAGCCGTAGCCAAGAAACCCAAGCGTGATTGCGATGAAGGTCGGCTTGTAAGGTTCAAGCGCCGTCAAATTGCCAATCCATGCGCCGGATACGCCAAGGCTGAACAAGATCAACGGAACAATGCAGCAGGTTGAGGCCGCAAGGGCTCCAAGAATGCCGCCCGCCGCAATCATGCGAGCCTTGCGGCTTTCAGGGTCGTGTTTGTTCAGGTCAGCGTTTGTTGTGTCAGTCATTCAAGTGCTCGCAATTCCGGTTTCTAGGTGTAACATGCGATCTGTAGGGGCTACAGATGCAAGGAGATTCTTCAATGCCTGAGGTCACAAAAACGCGAGGCTACGCAATCGGCGAGATGTCCAGACGTACCGGCGTGAACATTGAAACGATCCGCTACTATGAGCGTATCAAACTGATGCCAAAACCGGATCGCACGTCGGGCGGCAACCGGCAGTACAATCATGATCAACTCAAGCGGCTGTCCTTCATCAAGACGTCGCGAGAGCTTGGGTTCAGCATTGATGAAATTCGAGAATTGTTGGAAATGGTTGACCGGCAAGACTTTACCTGTGGCGAGGTACATGGATTGACCATCGGGCACTTGGCTTCTGTGCGTGAAAAGATCAAAGGGCTGCGCAAGTTGGAAAAGGCACTTGTGGGTATGGCAGCGGAGTGCAGCCAAGGTGACGTTCCCGACTGCCCTATTCTGGAGACATTGTTCGAAGCGCGGTGAAAGCTAAGTTCCATACCGTGAGCAACCAAATTCGCAATATGGAGTACGACGCAAGAAAACCTTGAAACACGAAGAGCCAATTTCCGGCTTCGTCCTTGTCCCGCACTGGCAACCTTCGCCGCTGTCTTATTGAACGGCAGCTTTCTCAACGTGAGGACGGGCGTTATTTCCTCACGCCCTCCACAAGCTCCAAGACGCGCGCGTACTCTTCGCTGATCTCGCGCGCCTGCTCGAAAACCTCACGTCGTTCCTGATCTAAGCACCGAAAGTACTGCTCGACATCAGCAAAGTAGATCTCCGCATCGCGCCTTAACAGATCAGCATATTCCTGCACGTCATCCGCATTAGTCGGCATCCAGGGCTGCACAGGCGGCAAGCAACTGCCCGCATTCACGGCAGACCCCCAGCTCAAAACGACCATAACCGCCCATGTTTGTTTCAAAAGCCCCATATTATCTTGGCTCAGCCACTCCGTTGCAGTAAATTCGTTTCAACGCATGAAGGGCGCAATAACTCAAATTGCACCTATTGATTGCAAGATTATAATATTGTATCGGTTGGGTAGTCCATGAGGGACTGCCGGGCCAATGCACAATTCTGTAAGGCTCGATCCTATGAATTTGATGCAAGACGCCCCCAATGTTGTCAGTGAAGACGGGCTGCGCACGCTGCTTGCCGAGGGTCATTCGGCGGATGTTGTGTGCCGGATTACGCCCAAACGTACAGGTGCTCAGTGGTCCGGAGTTTGGACCGTGCATTGCGTCTCGCCCGACGGTGAGGTACGCCGCCTGCTTGTCACCGCGCGCAACAACATGGCCGCTCGGGAATTCAAGACAATCAATGGCTTATCTAGCTTCCTTGCGGGCCTTGGTGTTTCGATCGTTTCGATCCCCATGCTCGAAGGTAAGATCGCCTCGCACAAGCTGGACGACGCGGGCTAAGCCACTTGCCGTCCTCGCAGCATTCCTTGCTGCCCCCGCCTATTGTGAAGGCTTCATTCTCTCCATGCGGGCCAACGGCCAGCTGGAGACCAAGCCACCTCAATCCAGTTTTGCACAAAGCTATGTCGACGGGATTGGTGCAAACCCACCAGAGCTGATCGTTTTTGCAGCGCCAGAGCTTGAAGCTCCCCCTCCTGCACCCGCCCGCGCAGTTCCCCGCCCCGAAATCCTCGCTGCCATTGAAAGCACCGCGCATCGCTATGGCGGGCACCCTGCTCTGCGCGGCGCAGGTCTGTCGGTGACGGAATGGCAGGCGCTCTTCCAAGCCAATATCGAGATCGAAAGCGCCTATCGCCCGAATGCACGCAGTTCTGCAGGTGCGATTGGCCTCGGACAGTTGATGCCAGCGACGGCCGCAGAACTCGGCGTGGATCCGCATGACTTGCAGGCAAACCTCGATGGCTCTGCCCGTTACCTTCTGATGATGTTGGCGCAGTTCGGCACGCCCGAACTCGCGCTCGCTGCCTATAACGCGGGACCAGACGCGGTCGCGCGCTATGGCGGCATTCCTCCCTACCGAGAAACCCAAAATCACGTGCGCCGGGTCACGGCCGTGCGTGATCGACTGACTGGAGCCTCCTGATGCAAATTCAATTCCGCACGATCCTGTCGCTGGCTCTGGCCAGTTTGATGATTGCCAATCCCGCGCTCGCGCAAAGTATCGACCTCTCACCGGTGCAGAACCTTCTCCAAGGCATCGTCGACACGATCACCGGCCCCTTGGGCATAGTCATCGGCACCTTGGCCTTGATCGGTGTGTTCCTCTCCTGGCTCTTCGGCATTCTCGACTTCCGCCAGGCTCTCTGGGTTCTGGTCGCCATTGCAGGGATCGCAGCTGCACCGACCATCGTGACCGCCATCTGGGGCGCATAAATTCGGCATGGCAACGCAAACCCGCCTCTTCCTCGGTCTGATCCGGCCGCCAAAGCTCATCGGCTTGCCGATCATGTATGCCATGGTTTGGCTCTTCGGGTTTGTGTTGCTGTTTCTGTGGGTCCAGAGCTGGCCGGTGATCATCATCGCCGCTCTGGCCTATCCCGCGCTTTGGAAAGCGGCGGATTGGGACCCGGCCTTTCTTGAAGTGATGGTCACTGCCCTGCAGGAAACGCCCCCGACGCCAAATCGCAAGATCCATTCGGGGGACAGCTATGCTCCGTGATCCTTCGGATGATCTTGCAACGCTGCCAGACTGGGCGCGCAAAGAGCGCCCGATGGCCAGCATGCTGCCCTATGTCAGCCTGGTGAATGATGTGACGATCCGCACGCGCGGCAATGCTCTGTTCCAGTGCATCCGCCTTGATGGCGTCAACAGCATGACCAGCGATGACGCGCATCTGGAGAAGATCCGCGCGCTCTTCGCGGCGATCATCGCGCAGATCGGGCCGGAGTACAGTTTCTACGTGCACAAGGTCTCAAAAGCGATCGAGACTGCTTTGCCACCGGTTTGCGAGGAAGGGTTTGCTCAAGCGCTGGACACCCGCTGGCAGCTGGCCATTGCGCGGGCGGGGCTGCGGGACAAGACGCTCACACTCACGGTCCTGAAACGTCCTCCCCTCGGCGCTCGGCTGCGCCTGAAGCGCTCAGACTCGATCGCTCAGATGAAAGACCAGACAGCCAAACACCTGCGCAAACTTGAGGAGGTCGTCGGGTTTCTCAGATCGTCTTTCTCTGAGATGAACCCACGCTTGCTTGGGGCCGAAAATGGCGAGCTACTCGGGTTCCTCGGGGCGCTCAACATTGGCCAGGAACGACCGCTCTTCGCAAAATCCCGCTTTGGCATCATTGCCGAGGACGTGGCCAACACCCGCGTCACGTTTCAGGGGCGAGGCTTTGCGCTCGACGATGGGGCGGCGGGCAAGCGGTTTGGTACGAGCTTTGCGATCAAGACCTATCCAGCCAAAACCAGCTGTACCATGTTTGATGAGCTGAACCTGCCTGTCGACATGGTGGTCACGCATTCCTTCACGCCGATTAACAGCAACATCATGGCCAGCCGCATCAAGCGGCAACAGCGCCTGATGAAGGCCAGCGATGACGGCGCGATTTCTCTCGCAGAAGAACTGGTCGACGCGCTGGACGATCTGGAATCTAAACGGCTCTGCTTTGGCGATCATCACATGTCCGTCACGGTTTTCGCCGAGACCGAGGAAAAGCTGGAAGCCATCGCCGCCGAGGTGCGCAACATCGCGGCCAGTGAAGGCGTCAATCTGGTGAACGAGAGCTTTGCAGCGCGGACGCATTATTTCGCGCAGCATCCGGGCAATGGGCAGATGCGCAGCCGTAAGGCCGCCATCACCAATACGAACTTTGCCGACCTCGCAGCGTTGCATCGCGGTCAACTGGGCAAGCCGGGTGATAGCGTGCCTTGGGGCAAGCCGATTACTCTCTTCCCGACGCCTGAACGCTCTGGCTTCCTGTTCAACTATCATGAGATGGGTCAACCGGACAAAGAACCAACCGGTGGGCATACCTTGATCCTTGGCCGCCCTGGCTCCGGCAAATCGGTGTTGTCAGCCTTCCTCATGACCCAAGCCCGCCGCTGCGACGCGCGCGTGTTCGTGTTCGACTACCGTGCAGGCATGGAAATGGCCGTGCGCGCCAATGGCGGGCGCTACAGCGCCATCAAGGCGGGCGAGGCAACCGGTCTGAACCCGCTCCGCACGGAAATCGACGGGCGCGGGCAAGCCTGGCTTTCTGATTGGTTGGCCACCCTTTTGCATCGCTCCGACAAGCCCCTGAGTCCGGTCCAAATCAACCGCATTCAGGAAGTGGTGCGCCAGAACTCCGGGGCGAGCGATGCCGCCCTTCGCAACTGGCAGGATCTGGCCTCGCTTTTTGTGGCTGGAGCAGATGAAGGGGATCTGTTCGAACGGATACAGGAATGGACCGCAGATGGCCGTTATGGCTGGATCTTCGGGCAAAGCGCTGAGGATACCTTTTCGCTCGATGGTGATATCGTGGGCTTCGATCTGACCGGCATTCTCGACAGCGAAAGCGAGAAAGAGCGCATGGCCGTGCTGTCCTATCTGTTTCGGCGGGTGGAGCGCGTGATCGAGGATCGCAAGCCCACGCTGATCATAATCGATGAGGCCTGGAAGGCGCTCGACAACCCGTACTTCGCGGACCGCCTTAGCAACTGGCTTGTCACCGCCCGCAAACAGAACGCGGTCGTTGTGATGATGACGCAATATGCAAGCCAGCTTGAGAAAACACGCACCGGCAAAACGATTATCGAGGCTGTGCCGACGCAGCTCTTGCTTCCCAACATTCGCGCTTCGGCCAGCGATTACACCATGCTGGGCCTTACCGAAAAAGAGCTCAGCGTTTTGCTCGGCACCGGCAGCAACTCCCGTCTGGCGCTGGTGCGCGATGATCAAGGCTCGGTGGTGATCGACGCCGATCTGAGTGCCCTTGGCCCCTACCTCACGATCCTAGGCGGCATGGAAAAAGGCGAAGCGCTGGTTGGCGCAGACTATCGCCAGAACCCCGAATTTTGGAGACAGATTGATGCGTAGACTTTGCGTGCTGACCCTCACCCTTTTGACACTGACGGCCTGCGCGGAATACCGGCCGTCGGAAGCAAAATGCTTCAATTCGTTTGCTGAGGTCAGTCGCAGCAACTGCAATTTCGAACCGCTCGGCCCGATTGGTGGTCTCGGTGAGTAAGCACCGCCTGCATATCTTTGCGGGCTTGGTGTGGTTCGCCGCGCCAATGGCCTATGCCCAAGGCGTGCCGACCTTTGATGCTGGCATGTTTCTGCAGCGTGAGCGCGTCTTGCAACAAGGCGAACAAGATCTGGCTTTGCAGCGGGATCGTTTGACCAAAGAGGAAGAGCTTGAAGCGCTCGAGCAAGAACAACTCCAGGCACTGGAAGACATCCTCGATGCCACGACGCTTGCCAGCGGGAACTCAGGCACACTGGTCGCGAGCTTGGAAGCTGGGTCATCACCTGAAAGCGCCGCAGACACGCTCTATGGTTCGGTCGACCCAAACCCCGGCGCGCCACAGATGTTCGGCGATGCCTCAGGATCGATTGAACAGCTGATCATCCGCGCGGCTCAGGAAACGCACCATATGTCCGGTGTGCGCGCGGCGGGTCTGTCGCCCAAGCAATGGCGTTGCCTGTTGCAAGCGCTGATCTGGCAAGAAAGCCGTTTCACCATCGGCGCGCGATCCCCTGTTGGAGCATTCGGCCTGACCCAGATTATGCCCGGTACGGCCCAAGATCTCGGGATTTACCCGGCCTATTACGAAATCCCCTACATCCAAGTCACCGGCGGCGCACGCTATCTGGCGCAGATGCTGGCCATGTTTGACGGCAACATCATTCACGGGCTGGCGGCCTACAACGCCGGTCCGGGGAATGTGCAGCGCTACAGCGGCGTGCCACCCTTTGCCGAGACCCAGCACTACGTTCAGGTCATCCCCGAGCGCTACAACCTCTACCTTGCACGCGTCGGCGGCGTTGACGCACTCGGCACCATCGACCCGGTTCTGCTCGCCAATTCTACTATGAGCCTGACCTCTTTCGGCGCAGGGGTCTACGGCGACTATTCCTTGGTGTCGGTGCAAGCGGCCGCGCTGCGCGCGCAGGACATCATCAGGCGTATTGGTCAGACCGATGACATTCACGCGGCCATGTCGCTCAACACCTACGCGCGGGCCGAACTCGCTCGCCTGATCGCGATCCGCACGCGCCTCAAGGCCGCCCATACCCGCCCGCTCAGCGCCGCAGAGCTGGCCATGGCGGCCGCGCAGGCCCGCGAACAAGAGTTCATGCAATTCGATCTGGAGGCACTCCGATGATCCGTTTTCTTTCAACCGTTGCCACATGCGCTTTTCTGGTTGCCTCACCCCTGTTCGCCCAAGGCGTGCCGACCGTCGACACGCGCAACATCGCCCAAGAAATTCGTCAGCTGCAGCAGATGCTGGAGGATTTCGGGATCCAGACCGACCAGCTCGACACGCTTCTCGAACAGCTCGATCTGGTGCAACAGCAACTGGATACGCTGAATGAGACCTACGCGGCCCTGACCGGCGCGACAGACATCATCGAAATGGCCATGGGTGGTGATCTCGATGGCCTACTCGATCAGGAATTCGGTGAACTCCTTGGCACCATCCGGCAAATCCAGAGCGGCGATTTCAGTGGCCTCATTGGCAACGCCGCCCCTCAGATGGAAGGGCGCATGACACAAGCGCTGGAGGATGCAGGCTTTGACCAAGACAGCCTCTCCGACATGGCCAGCAGCGGCAATCCAGGGGCTGAGCGCATCGCCAGCCAGGCGGGCACCGGGGCGGTGATGTCGGCGGCCGCTGAGAACAGTTATGAAGAGGCCGCGCAATCCCTCGAACGGGTCGAACAGCTGGTCTCATTGATCCCGGACATGGAAACGCTCAAGGAAGCGGTGGATCACAACACCCGCGTCACGGCCGAACTGGCCATTGCCATGACCCGCATGTGGGAGCTCGAAGCCATTCAGACCGTCGGCGCGGGCCAATCCGGCGTGGTGGATGCTGCCACGCTGGCCGAAGAGCGCCGCTATATGGACTTCACCCTGCCAGACCTGCGCGCGGATTGATCCCATGAACAGCGAGGCAGAAATCATCGAAGAAGAGCTCGTCTACGGCGCACGACGACGCGAGCTCATGTGGCAGAAACTGGGGCTGACAGGCATGGCGTTTGGCATGGCAGGTTGCCTCGCCGCTGCTCTTGTCGCTCTGTTCGACGTGGACCCGCCGCCCATGATCGTGCCCTTTGATAGCGAAACCGGCATGGCCCTCCCCAATGCCATGGTTGAAGCGGTCTCACTCACGGAACGCCCCGCTATCATCGAGGCACAGGTCTACCGCTATGTGATTGATCGAGAGACCTACAATCAGCTCGACAATGACGTGCGCGTGCGGCGGGTCCTGGACCAGTCGGACGGAGCTGCGGCCGCAGGACTGCGCGCACTTTGGACAAGTGGCCATGAGGCCTATCCGCCCGACAGCTACGGCACAGATGCGCGGCTTGAGGTCGAGGTGCTCTCGATCACCCATATCAGCGCCAATCGTGCCCAGGTGCGCTTGCGCAAGCGGCTGAGCTCGCCGCGTGGCACGCAGAACGGGCTCTTCACCACCACGCTGATGTTTGAGTTTCGGCCCGAGAATAGCCGGTCGATCGACGACGTCTGGCAGAACCCTTTCGGCTTCACCGTCACCGAATACGCGATCCGCTCGGATCGTTTGGAGTAACCAATGCGCCGCCTGTTCCTGATCCTTGCTTTCCTCGTACCGCTTGCTGGCATCGCCCATGCAGAAACCCAGCCGCGCCAAGGCCCCTATGATGCCCGCGTCCGGTTGGCCACCTATCAAGATGGGCAGGTCTACCGCATCCGCACCAGCCTGACCCATGTGACCAGTATTGAATTCGGCCAAGGCGAGACCATTCGCTCAATCATTGCGGGCGATACTGAAGGCTTTCTTCTGGACGGCGTGCCCGGCGGCCAGGCCTTTGCTATCAAGCCAGTCTCGCGCGGCGCGCATACCAACATCACCGTCTATACCAACCGGCGCAGCTATTATTTCAACGTGACCGAGGCGAGTTCGCCGACTTTCTATGTCATCCGCTTCACCTATCCGGAGTCCGCTCCCCAGCAATCGCGCGTGGCGGCAAGCCAACCTGCCAACCACGCCTATGGCGTCAGCGCACGTTCCGAGATCACCCCGCGCGAAATCTGGGATGACGGCACCTTCACTTATTTCCGCTTTGCCGCGAATGCGCCGTTGCCCGCGATATTTCGCTGGTCGGCTGGCAATGAGCGCAGCGTGAATGCTCTGGCCCGACCTGATGGCGTGATCCGCGTTTCAGGTGTCAGCGATCGATGGGTTCTCCGGCTCGGCGAGGATGAGATCTGCGTCCAAGAGATGAGCGAGGCAAGCCAGAATGAGTGAAAAAGCTGAGCTTAAGAAACGCCTCGAAGCGATTGAAGGTAAAACACAAAACCCGAAGGCGCGTCCGTCTGTTGTCACTATTGCCCTAGGCATTGCGGCAATCGCTGCCCTTGGTGGCCTTTTTCTATTCTTCTCTGGCGGTTCTGAACCTGAAGGCCTCGAAACCGCCTCACCGGATGAATTCCAAGCAGCGGGACCAGGGTTTGGAGACCTTGAGCCAACCCCTGCACCGATTGACACATCGCCACCTCCAGCAGAGTCAGAACCGGACAACGAAACAGACGAGCTGCGCGCGCAAATGGACGCCATGCGCACCGAGCTCGAAGCCCTGCGTAACGCACCAGAACCTGAGGCTCCGGACGTCGACACTGAAGCGCTGGATGGCCTGAGCGCAGAAATCGATGCCCTGCGTAGCGAGGCAGCAGCAACACAAGCCGCTTTGCGCGAAGAGTTGGAAGAACGTGCACGGCAAATACAGCGACTGCAGAACGATCTAGAGCTTGCACGCCTGGAAACACCGCGCTCGCCTGCTCCAACCGGCCCTACGGCCGAAGAACTGCGTCTTCAGGAGCTGGAGCGGCGGCGGCAAGCCGAACTTGAGGAGCTGCAAGCCCGTATCGCCAGCCCGATCATCGCCTTTGGCGGCACTGGAAGCGGCAATAATGATACCGCCGCCGAGCAGCGGCGACTTGATGGCGACACAGACTTTGTCCGCAACGGCGCTGAACCTGCTGAGGTGACTCAGGCCCAGTTGATCGTGAACCCGTCAAACACGGTCGTTCAGGGCACGATGATCCAGGCCGTGCTCGAGACAGCGATCGACAGCTCGCTCGCCGGTCAGGTCCGCGCGATGGTATCGGAAGATATCCACGCCTATGACGGCTCGCGGATCCTGATCCCGCGCGGCGCGCGCCTCATCGGGCGGTATCAATCTGGCCTCGACATTGCTCAGCAACGCGTGACGATCGCCTGGGACCGGATCATTCTCCCCAGCAACCAGACCGTCGAAATCAGCGCTTTTGGTGGCGACGCACTGGGACGCTCCGGCACGACCGGTTTCGTCGACAGCCGTTTCGGCACGCGGTTCGGGTCAGCCGCCCTGATATCTCTGATCGGAGCCTTGCCTGCTGTGGCAGCCCAGAACACCGAAGACGAGATCACCTCTGATGTGCTCGAGGGAATTGGGGAAGACCTGCAAGACAGCGCACAAAGCGTGATCGGCGAATATCTTTCCGTCTCTCCGGTGATCTATGTCGACCAAGGAGCCCGCGTCACCGTGATGGTCGACCGCGATCTGGAGATCTTCTGATCATGGCGGCCAGCTACCTGCAGAGCTCGATGGACAAGATCCCCGAGGCGCGTGATCCGAAGCTGATCGAACTTTGTATCAACCCCGACGGTACTCTTTGGGCCGAGTTTCAGGGGGATCACTTTATGCGGTCCGTCAATCGACCGCTCTCACCGAACGAGATCAAAGACTTAGGCAATCAGGTTGCTTCCGCCGCGAACACCACTCTGAGCCGGACCAAGCCGATTGTATCAGTCAGCATCACCTACCGCGACCGCCCGATCCGCGCGCAAGTCATCCAGCCCCCCGCCGTTGATGGCGGTTATGCGATCTCCCTGCGGTTCTTTGCCGACCTACCATTAGAGCGGATCAAGCTGTCCTATCTCTTCGGAAAAGAGCGCAGCAACGAGGGTGCAAGGCGCAAGCGCAACGCAGAGCTGCGCGATGTCGTGGCCACCGGCGACATCGACGCCGCGATCAAATTTTGTGTGACCCATAAGCTCAACATGATCGTCTCCGGCGGAACTTCGACCGGCAAGACTGTCACAGCACGCAAAATCCTCTCCTTCGTGCCCGCCGACGAGCGCATCATCACCATCGAAGAAGCCGCCGAGCTACGCCCAACTCAGCCCAATGTCGTCACCCTGATGTCTGACCGCGATGAAGCCACGCGCAGCGCTGACGTGCTGCTTACCTCCACCCTGCGCATGCGGCCGGACCGCATCGTCCTAGGCGAAGTACGCGGCAAAGAGGCGATGACTTTCCTTGAAGCCATCAACACCGGGCATGGCGGCTCACTCACGACACTGCACGCTGAAACACCTCAGCTGGCGGTTCAGCGTCTCGCCATCGCCGCCCTGAAAACCGATGTGCCCATGACCTACCAGGACATGAACGACTATATCACCCGCTCGATCGATGTGATCATCCAGGCCGGTCGCCATGAAGGCGCGCGCGGCATCACCGAATTCTACCTGCCGGTTGATCCGGCCCATTCAAAGGAAACAGCCCATGTTTGAATACAAGATTGAACAGATCAACACCGCCAAAACCAAGCCACCGAAGATCGAAGCCCAGCTGACGGCCCTTGGCCAGGATGGCTGGGAGCTGGTCTCAGTCGTTCCGGATTTCGACGGCGAACACATCCTGAAGGCCTTCTTGAAGCGGCGCACCGGCTCGAGCGCCTAAACCTAACTGAGGAGGATCCGATGGGCGTCGTCACCTGGATGGTTGAGACAACCGACAACTTTCTGGAAGACGCTGCCCAAACCACCTTTGGCAACGTCGCCGGTCAGCTTGGTGGCGTCATTGCCGTGTCTTCGACGCTCGCCGTGATTGGCGTGTTCCTCAACATGGTGTTTCAGTACAAGTCGATGGATGGGCGGACCGCCTTCTGGTTCGCCCTCAAACTCATGTTGATCTCCCTCTTTGCGATGAATTGGGTCCAATTCAACGCTGTGGCCAGTGCCCTGATCGATGGGCTAGACCAACTTGCGGGCGGCATGGTGGCGGGGCTTGGCGGCGGCGGTGCGGGTGCGTCTTATTTCGCCGGGGCCTTCGACGATCTCATCGAAGAATTCGGCGACTACCTGAACGCCGCCGGTGACAACATGCATTGGATGGCCGGAGCCCTGATCGGAGCAATCGGCGCGTTCCTCTTGGGCGTCATCGGCGCACTCTGCGGCCTTGTCCTGATCTTCGCAAAGATCATGCTGGCCTTCATGATCGGCATCGCCCCCATCATGATCGCACTTTCGCTTTTTGATGTCAGCAAGGACTATTTCCACCGCTGGCTGTCCAGCACGGTATCCTACGCGCTTTACCCCCTCGTGATCGCGGGAGTGTTTTCCACCGTTGTCGGCATGTCACGCTCGCTAATGACCGAACTCGGAGATCCCTCTGGCGCAAGCAACATCGGCGCGCTGGTGCCCTTCTTCATGATGATGTTCCTCGCAGGCGGCATGATCATCGCCACCCCGCTGATCGTGCGCTCTATCTCGGGCAACTTCATGATGGTCGGACCGCCGAGCATTCCCGGTCCTGGCGGGTTCGCCAAGGGCTTGATCGGCACTAGGGGCTCACGGGCGCGAGCACGGTTTGGAAGTAGATCGAATGCTGAGATCACGGGGGCAGGAATACGGCAGGCAAGCAATGCTACCGTTTCGATGGTTCAGCGGGTGGCAGAACGGGCGAAGCGTTTAGAATAAGGTTTAGGCTCGAACTCAACGTTCACTGTTTCGAACTTGCTGCCATGCAACTTCCCAAAAGCTGCTATGGAAAAATGCGTAGCGATCATGCGCCGCTGACGTATTTTAACGCGACGTCGCGGTACTGCCCTTGTCACGATAACAAGCAGTGCGCTGTCCATCCATTTCAAGATACCGAAGCTCTAAGATGGGTGCATTATGCACAACCTGTCGCCAACTGCGGCATCCATACTTGGAGGGCAGTTGTTCAGGGTAACGCTTAGCAATCCATTTGCCAGCTGCAGCCGCAGGTGCCCACCCATCGACGGCCAACGCATCGAATGCTTCTCGCAAGGCGCTCACTATACCTGAGGCGTCCCAATTCACTTTTCCGTCGGGAGAAATTCCATTGACAAATAGCTCTTCGAATTCCTTCGACTGCAAGAATTCTGACATCGTATGCCGTATTTTATCCATGTCTTCGGCCCATTCACGAAGTTGTCCGAAGTGATGGTCGATACGGTCGTATGCAATGATCAATGCATCTTGCGCGGCACGACATCCATCTGGGCTCCAGAGGTCGTGCTGGCTGATAAAGTGATGAACCAGATTGTTCCTAAGAAGTACCATTTCTCTCAGATCGCTCTCAACGCGGACGAACTCTGCATCCGGCAAGCCAAGTGACATCTGCATGGCGAACCAATTGACGTTCTCTGGAGAATTGGTTGTCGTCACTTCGGGAGGGTTGATCTCATCGGCAACAACATACGATCCAAGGAGATCACCAACCAAGGTGCCGAGCGTCTTGCGGGCCGCTTCGTCAATCTGCGTTGCCTTTGCCCGCTCCAAGTCATGAAACGGTCCTGAAACCTTATGATGCGCCACCATGGCTTTGATTAGCCGCTCATACTGTTGTAGCCGTAACATGCATCGACCCAGCAACCGCTGAACTTCATGCTGAAGTGTATGCAGGTCTTCATCGTCTAGCATCGTCATAGTTCAATCCGGTCTCTGCCTCGCTGACATCAACCATATTTCAACCTTATACGCGATGCCTTAGCATTATATTGCCCACCCGAAATCATTCCCAATCCCAGCACTACTGGCCCTTACGAACATTGAATCTGAGCTTGATGCTGCGTTGCCGAGCAGCCAAACTGGCCTTTCAACCTTGATGCCGTGATCTCAGCACACCATTTCGATTTCAGGGTCGAAGATGGCCCGCTTGATATGCTTAAAGACTTTAGAAGGAGCCCGATCGTGGAAGGATTGGCGATTTTCAACACAGAAGCTGAATGTATTTATCGTGGGGAAAGCTACTGCGTTCGCGATAATGGTTCGGTCCTTCGCCGTGCACGGCAAGATCAGAGGAAGCGACCGCTTGATGAGACTTGGACTTTTGGAAATCCAAGCAAAAGCGATGGCTATATGACGATCTCGGGTCACAAACTTCATCGGATTGTTGCGACAGCATTTCATGGAGAACAACCGAGCAAGAGCCATGTGGTAGATCACATCGATACGAATCGCCGAAACAACCGCCCTGAAAACCTACGATGGGTCACGCGCCTGGAGAATATTCTCCTCAACCCGATCACTGCGAAGCGGATCCAGAATTTGTATGGTAGCATCGAGGAATTTCTCGCTGACCCGCGAAATCCGAAGAATGGCACACTCACCGCGGATTTCGAGTGGATGAGGAGCGTCTCACCATCAGAAGCTGACAAAAGTCTGCAGCGAATGCTTGCCTGGGCGGGGTCCGAAAGTACCTCAACAGGAGGCCGCCTTGGCGACTGGATTTTCGGCCGGGGCCAGAAAACGGTTGTAGAACCAGTTGAAGAACTGGTTGCATCCAAAACGGTTGGTGCACTTCAGCGTAACTGGCGCGTGCCAGCTGAGTTTCCTCTTTGTCCCGAAACTAAGACCGAACATCCACTCAAAGAATACCTTTCCCGTTTGGTAAAGGGAGCGGTCGCAGTGATTTCCCCTTGGGGAGAAACAAAAGTCGGAGACGTGGCGATGATCGGTGGAGAAAGTGCCATCTACTTGCTCGGCGAACACGGAGAGGATGCCATCAAACCATGGTCAATCTCAAAAATCACCTTTGAAAACGGATTTTTTGTTCATGAGAGTCAGGGCACGTTTTTTATGCGTGACGGAGCGGAAAAGGCCCTGACTGAAGCTCAAGGATTGCCCTGGGAAGGTGGCGAAACATTCGATGACTACTGCTAGTCGGCCTCATGCAGTCGGCCCAATCTGGACTTTCGACTGAACTTTAGCATGCTGCGACGCAGCGCGCCGAACCTACCATTCGCTGCATTCGCGAATTCCACAGCAAGAAGGCATCACACTTCGCCGACTGGATATACGCCATATTGAGTAGTCACGTGACGGGAGCGCTCATAAAAAGTTCCCGAACAGCATTTCAATGAGGAGCGGTATGAGCAGGATATTCTCAAATGGTCCCAATAAAGACTTTGTCATCAATCCCTTCACGCACCTGATTGCGGAGTCATCGCGGCTGCATCTGGCAGCACCCTATTTTACGCAGCCCGACCAGCTTCTGAAGGCCGCACGAGAGGGCAAGACAGTACAGTTGCTCATCGGTCTGAACGAAGCGACCAGCCCGCAAGCACTGCGCAAGCTATTCGAAGTGCCGGGTATCGCGATCCGCTACCTAACCAGCCGGTTCCACGCAAAAATCTACATCTTCGACCAAGCTGCCCTGCTGGGCTCGTCAAACCTGACCGATGGCGGCCTCCGCGCCAACCGCGAAGCGGTCATTCGCCTCGAGCGTAACGATGATGCCGACGCCGTCGACGACATCCGCGCACTATTTATCGAGCTTTGGGATGCCGGGCAGGTCCTGACGCGGGAAAAGCTCGACACTTTCGAGAAAACCTACAATGAACTGAAACGGCGCACGCCCGATCCTGAAAAGGAGATCGAGGCCGCGCTGGGACAAGCGCAGCCACACAACATCAACGTCAAAAGCCACGAGAAATCCAGCGAACGCGTATTTTTGGAAACCCTAAGGCAGGAAGTCTACGAACAGTACCGCCCTGCCTTCAGCGAGGTGACGACGATCCTCGACGAACATGGATATCGCCGACCTGATCTCGCAAATGTCAGTATCGAAAACGAGACCAACCGCTTCCTGAACTACGTCAGACTGACCCATGTGATCGGCGATGAGGCATGGCAGGCTGCCCCGCTGCGCAGCACTGAAGACCGCCGCAAGGAGATCATGCACTACGCGCTGGAATGGGTTGATGCTGCCAATAACAAGGTGCCGGAGGACTACGCCGCCTGGCTTGAGACGGTGAAACGAACATTCGGCACACGCGAGGCAATCGAAGCGGCCAGCAAGGAAGAAATCACTGACGGCCTGATGTCACTGCATGCCTTCACAGAACAGCTGCGCTTCGTCAAAGGAGGCCTGAAAAACCTTCCCGCTGAATTCTGGAGGGCAAACAACGAAGATGTCGACCGCGTAAAATCTACATTGACCTACCTACTGCACGGCCCCGGCGATTTCATCCAACGCTTCCACGATGTACTCTATGACCGCTCGATCAAGCTGAAGCGCTTTGCTTATTTCTGCGCCCTCGAACTCTACGGCACTGTCAAACCCGACGAATGCCCGCCGATGAACGGACGCATGGCCAAAGCATTGCGGTTCCTCGGCTTCGATGTGAAAGGAGCCTGAATGGCAAAACACAGCACAATTATCGGCGACATCACACGGCGCACCACCATCTACAGGGTTTTCCCGCGCAATCGCTTCTTTGAGCTCTTTGGCGAGAAGAAGAACGCCTTGGTCTGGCCGACCATGTGGGAAGACCCGTTCGAGAATTTCATCTTGAGGTCGCCTGTCCGCACCGCCGCTGGCGAGACCGGAGAGTTCGCCTTCCACGAGGATGTCTACGGCCAGTGCTGGACGCTCAAGAAGAGATCGGATGCGATGTGGCGGATCTACTCGCCGAAAACGGATGCCGTGCGAGTCAGAACAACAGTTGGCAGACTGATCGACAGCCTTTGCGCTGCCAACAAGGGTGTGACCAACGATAGCTGCTTCATCGGCAAGGTCGACTATCCGCCCGATTTTGAGCTCAAGAAATTCGCGCGCACGGTGTTCAAGGACGGTCTGAACGCCGAAGCCGTTGCAAGGTCCCTTCTCAAGAAACGGGATGCTTTCGAGCACGAGGACGAAGTTCGGCTGATCTATTTCGAAGGCCAAAACAGCAAGCACGGCGGCGGCGTCTATAAATACGAACTCAATCCCCATGCAGTGTTCGACCAGTTCATGATCGATCCTCGTATGTCCTACAAAGATTTCTGCACTTTTAAGGACGAGATTGTCGCTAGAACCGGTATCGACGAAGCGCGCATCAAACGATCTTTACTTTACAAGCCGCCCGAAGGCTTCGTCGTCGAAATACCGTGACGGACAGGACAAACTTGCGTAGCGGTTCGCGGCAGGCCAATAGCCCCTCGTACGGCTGGTCCGGCACCATCGTAGTGTCCAGACTGCGAACCTATCAAGGTGGGGTTTGACTGTTCGCTTCCGTTTGGATCCTAACTTCCAGCTCGTGGGCCTCTGATACGCCCAAGCTGACGAGACGCCCAAGGATGGCATCGATGCGGCTGCGTGACAGGTGAGACTGACCATACAGGGAGGGATCATCGACCGCCGCCGCCTTTAACCATTCAGCGACTTTTCGACCGATACTGAGCTCATGCCACATCGAGCGGTCGCCGTTCGTTGCATCGAGCCAAGTTTCGACCGCGTTCAAGAGGAAATCGAGATGTCGTGCTGTCGGAGCAACGTTCAGGGTGTTCATCGTGCAGAGTGCGATGAAGGCCGTAGGACCGCCTGAAATCATCGGGCGTAGCGTTTCAAGAAGCGGATCAACCCGGTCGAAGACAGCCGGAACGAGATAAGATTTTGCTCCAGAAAATGGGTTGTGGAGGTTCATCAGCAACGTACCGATCATTGGACCGGTTTGTAAGTCGATCCCGAGTTCTACCCGGCGACGGTCCCAAGACCATCGATTCAGCTCAATCGCCCGCGCAACCATCTTCTGCCGCAAAGCGGACGCCCGAGCTGACGGCCGGTGCGGCTCATTGAAATAGTGAACATCAGCTGCATGAATGACCGTTTCAGCGACATCGCAAAATGGCCGGTCAGGTAGCTCAATTATCGGCTTTAGAAACAACCAGAACTGATCCTCCGCGGCGTCCATCAAGGCAGATGATACCAGGGCGTAAAACTGATTGTTCCAATCGCTTGGCGTCTGACTGAGTTCAGCATCAGCGGAATAGCCGTGACCATTCATTCGTGCTGACCAAGGCGCATAAGATTCAATGATCTCAAGGTACCAGCCCGGCCGAGTGCATCCTTCAACATTTAGCAGACTCAACCACCGTGAAAGCTCTTGGTCATTGGCGTGAACGACCGCCTCCCTGGAGCTACGCCTCAGGGAGACGTCGTCACGCTGAAGGTCAATATGTTCACTGTTCGGTGAGACAATCGCACGCGGCTGACGCGAAAATGACGGTGTATCTTCCGGAAGCTCCGGCCAAGTCGGCTCAGGTCCGCCATCGAGCCAAGCGATCTCGGATGTAACCGCGTCAGCGTCCTTCCCCGCTTTCCCCTCCTCGTAAGCCTCTCGAGTTGAGGCGTCCTCGTCATGGGGATTCCAACGCCAACGGCAGCAGGTGAAAGCGATACGGATTGCAGCTTTGATCAGTCGCGGATCGGCATCTCTGATGCTAGCATGTGCTGCCGCCATGGAAACGAAGGCGGCCTGGTCTTGTCGAGCGACGGTTCTCAGTAGCTGGTTGCGGTCCTCGACCCGCCGTCTTCGATGCCAAAGATGGATTAGAGCGCATATGCCCTGCGCC
Source organism: Pseudophaeobacter sp. (assembly GCF_048267565.1). Lineage (NCBI taxonomy): Bacteria > Pseudomonadati > Pseudomonadota > Alphaproteobacteria > Rhodobacterales > Roseobacteraceae > Pseudophaeobacter > Pseudophaeobacter sp. The sequence goes on from NZ_JBLWXG010000006.1 coordinate 20,822, forward strand.
GGGCGATTGTAGTCCAGCCGTTCTTTCGAGCCGTAGCTGTCGACCTCTTCCGCCAAGGCGGTGGCAATCACGGTTCGAACCCAATCCTCATTCTCGTCCAGGAGAGTATCCTCACCGTCCCGTGCAACAAGCATGGCCGTCGAAATCAGCCTTGTCGATCGTGACTTGAGATAATCTGTGTCGCTGTAGTCAGGCAGATCGCCAGCAGCGTATTCGAGGGCCTCGCTCACCAAGTTGGGCGAACCCTTTGTAGGATCACTTATCGCCAGCTGAATTCTTGTTTCAATCGTGAAGGACCGCTCATGTGCCTGTCGATTGGCCTCGAGGCACTCGAGATGCTCGGCTTCTGCCGGTGGTGATTTGTAGCCAAGGCCACCTTCAACTTCGACCCAGTTCGACCGGTCAAGCATGTTGAGTGCATAGGATCCCATAAACGCTGGATCGCCAAAGTTCGCTTCCGCGCTGTACGGGCCAGCCTCTTGGACAGCTTCAGTCAACAAAGAGCGTACCACCTGCCCCGCGTGATCTTCGGCCATGTAATAGGGGATCAGCCGCTCGAGCATTATGGAGCGTGATGGGCGCTTCGCGAGATCGGCTAGCATGACGCGGCCCTTGGGCTCCGGCTTCATCATCCCGCCTCCAAGTCTCTCCAACCCCGCTCGCGTGCGATCATTGGCAAGCAGGGAGGGGTTCGCCACGAACGGGACGAGCGCGTCGCGTGTCGTCGGCCAATGCGAGAGGAGAACATCGAGCGCGACACACAGGTACCCGGCACAACTACCTTCCGGCCCGAGGACGTCCCTCAGAACCACTTCGACATCTTCGCCTTTCTCGAGGCGCTCATGCGACCAGGCTTCGAGCGCCATCAGGCCAGAAGATACCGCGTACTCCTGCGCTTGGCTCGAGCGTGACCAATAATAGGTCCGTTCCCATGGAAAGAACCGCGGCTTCCCGTCGAAGACGACCGTGAATCCGTCCGTTCCCGCCTTCGTGCCATCCGCATGGTGCGCGACTGCCGCGTCAACGAGTGTTCGGATCAGGCCGAGTCCGATCTCGGGGTCCGCATCGAGCAAGTCGAGAAAAGGGGGCTGCGCTGGCGACACCGGCATGTAGTCGGTATCCGCAAAGCCGAACGCGCCGTTCAGGGAATCCCGTCGTGATCGACCTCGACGTGGCTGTTCTATAAGACTGAACGTGATAAGTGCCGCAAGCTCGTTCGGCGCGACGTTGGCCAAGGTTTTACTGAACGGCCTTATTGCCTTGACCTTGTAGTGATCGTTCTCTTTCGCGATCGCGCTCAAATAGGCCTTCGTGTCTTCCGGCGCGTGTGACGCGCTTAGAAGGGCCATGTTCCGAAGGTCTTCGATCATCGTCGCGCGGCTTGAACGTTCTATCCATGGCGTATCCTGAGCACCCGGGATCGTGACGGTGGATGCACGCAGGTCAAGCTGCATAAGCCACCCAAACAACATCTTCGCCGTAAGCTGCCCGAGTTCAGGAATGCTCATCAATGTTAGAAACTGGACTTCAACGAGCTTCAGAACAGCAACTATCGCTTGCACTGGAATCTCGCTGGCTTTCACAGCGCACCACGTGAGAACCGTGGGCGCCGATAGCGTCGTGGCGATGCGAAAAGAGCTCGGCGCCTCGACGGGAAGCTCAGCGCCCTTCTCGGCCATCTGCTCGAAGGCGGATGCGGCCGAGATTGTTTCGGTCGCGACGATGGCGGTACAAATCTCGACGAGCAACATGCCCCCGTCGGCAAGCAAAGCAGCGCGGCAGCAGTTCAGAAGCTGCGACGACAGCTCGGATCGTACTATCGCCATGAGAGCTTGGCGACGCCATGCGTCATGGGCGCCTGGTCGCGAGAGGGCCCCAAGGAGGGCTATCCAGTTCAAGCCATCCGGTCCCTGTTCGAGTGCGAAGCGCCCGGCAAACTCGATGCCACGCGCCACCCGTGGCGATGGCGGCACCGAAAGATCGACGCTGTCGAGCAACTTGATGTCTTCATTAAGACGCGCGCCGATCGCCCAGTCGCGCAGCACGTCATGGTAGAAGCTGAGACGGTCGCGCCTTGGTTCGGACAGGGTCAGGCTACGCAGTAGATGAGCTCGTGCCGCCGTGTCCGTCGACGCCTCAATCAGCTCCTGTCCTGCCAGCGCCGCTTCTGCTAGCTCGGCCAAGAGCCGTTGCGCCGGGCGAACATCATCTGGCTTTGCGCCATCAGCACTCTTCCACCAACGATCGGCAAGCGCTGCTTCAGTTCGAATTTCGGCCGATTTCGGGACCTTGAGCAATTGGGCCAATCGATAGAGGTTGCGCGCAATGCTCGCGGCCGGATGATCTCGCGACAGCAGAGCGCGCAGTTCCGGGGCGGCAGTGCTCAGGGCTGCTACCTCGTCGTCGTTCAGTTCGGCCACGACCACTTCGCAGGGCGTACCCAACTTCGCGAGCGCGTCCTCGGCGACCCAGCGAGTGTCTTCGACTCCGACATCGGGTCGTTTGGACACGACTACGGAGAAGCCTGGGACCTCTGCAACCTCGCGCAGCAAGTCATTCACTGTGCGGCGGCGCTCGACGGACGTGAACATCTCAAGGCCGTCAATGAACAAGACCCCGCCGCCACCGGCCGCAAGGTCCCACAAGAAATTCTTGGCGGTCCCGGGCATTTCGAGACGTTGCGCGAGCGCCGACCATCCCCCGTCGGGCGTGCCTACGGGATCAAGTACGATGACATGGCCCTCATGGCCTATCCGCTCAGCAAGATGTCTCAAGACCCACGATTTTCCCACCCCCGGTTTGCCAGTGATCTCGATGAAGCGATGCCCGTCGCGTGCTTTCTCGAGATCGGCAAGCGCGCCGAGGCGGGGGAGATTGACGCCGCCGACAGTGGTACCGATCTCCATGAGTGCGTGGCGCGACATCTCCGCCAGCTTGGCGCGGGCGAGCGAGAAATTCTGATCGCCCACTAGGTGGAAGCCACGCGTCGTCAGTCTCTCGGTGAGTGATTGGTGCGTGACCGAGCCACCGGCCTTGCCCATCTCGATGACGATTTCGATGAGATTGCTCCAAAGTGCCTCGGCACGTGTCGCATCGTCCGGCGCGAGAACCTGACGGGCCAGTGTCAGAGCATGGGCCTTCGCCTCCGGTGCAGCCGACTCGAAATCGAACTCAAGGATCATGAACCTGCGGAATATGGACCAGACGGCTTCGTCCTCGTCCGCCACTCCATGAGCCACAAGATTGCTGCGGAATGCTTTGGCGAAACTACGCATCTCCTCGCTGGCGACACCTGGGAGGGCTAACCGCGCGAAAAATTGGACGCCACTTTCCGCTCTGCGCGCCCATTCGAGCACGTCCTGATACGGGCCAGAGATAGCAAAGCTAGTTCGCTGGGTCGCAACCGCCAGTAAATGGCGGTCCGTCGGCTTCTGAGAGGGATTGCTGCGTACGATCTGTCCGCAGACGTCTTGAAAGATAGTGTCTTTGGGCGAAAAACGGATTGTGCGTTTCGACTGGATCTCGAGAAGCGAGGTGCCTTTGTCCGAAACACTGTGCACGATCAGGTCATCGAGGGCATAGCCTTCATTTTCGCCCTGAAGCTGCACCCGCTCGATCCTGGCATTGGGGAGGCCGCGCGCATCGCTGCCAGCGAGCATCTGCAGGAGATAATAGGCGCCAAGCTGGCCCTCAATATAGGTGCCGGCGCCCCCGCGCCCGACTGGACTGGAGCCTTTCTGTTTGGAACTTGTGCTTTCCTCGGGGGAAGGGCTCATCGTGTAGGTCGTCTTCAAATCAATCCTGCAGTTGATCTACGCGATAGCGTAAACATCGAACTATTTCGATTGTTTTCTTAGTTATGCCTTCTTGGTTTCTCTGAAGAAATTACCACGGTCTTTTGACTTGCGTCCCGTCCGCGACGCAAGTCTTCCATGCGACGGAGCTCAGGAATCCACTTGTCATGCTAAACCTGCTGGCCTGAGCTTAGGGCGGAATGTCCGAATTCCCAGTAGATTGGGTGGCCCTTCGCGCCCGCGGCGTACCTCCGGAATCCGCCCTCATTCCCGAGCAGCTTCTTCCATAAACCTTTCTACCCTTTCTGTTCCGGCCTGATAATCACCCAAACTGGCCTGTTCATCTGACTGAGCATTTTGACTACCGGACGCCAATTCTTCAATCTCATCGGGCCGTTTTCCACCACCTTCCAAGGCATTGTCGGCAGTCCCTCTTGGCACTTCCAACGCCCCAATCTTAGCCTCCAGCGCCTTGATCTGCCCTTGCAGCCCGCGCATTTGGTCCCCGGCTGAGGGGTATGGCAGATCGCCTGTCTGCTTGTCGAATATCTGCTTAAAGAACCGGTCGTCATAGTATTTGATCCGCTTGGCGCGCACGGGCATTTGCGCGTCGACCACCAGAACGATGTCATCAAGATCCATGCGCCGTGCCTCATCCTCGGATAGGAGCGCGGTTTCTTCGGTTCGTTCGGACATGCTGCGCCCAGCGAAGGGGTTTCGGCCGACTGAGCGCGAGCGGGTCACAACCCGTTTGGTGGTTTTGCCGACGGCTTTGCTGAGCTCTTCGATGGTCTTTTCATCTGAGGGGGTCAGATAGAGCTTGATGCCTGCGTTGCCCTGCAGCGCGCGGCGGGCATTTTCGCCGTAGATTTCATCTAGCGCCGGGATGGTCTGGGTGACGATCGCGAGATTGGCGCGGTAGGAGCGCAGAGTTTCGATGCTGTCGAGCACGATCGGCATTTTGCCCAGGCGGTTGAACTCATCGAGCATGATCATCACAGGCCAAGGCTCGTCCTTGCCGGGCTCATGGTCTTGCAGCGATGCCAACAAGTCCGAGAAGAACAAGCGGATCAGTGGCGCGAGGGGTTTGACCATCAGCGGCTCCACCACCAGATAGACCGAAAACGGCGTCTTGCGGATGTCGCGGAAATCGAAATCTGACGTTCCGGTCGCACGGTCGATCGCGGGGTTTGACCATTGTTTGAGGCCCGAGGTCATCAAAAGCGACAGGTAAGACGTCAGCGTGTCGTTGTTGGTTGAGGCCATGCGCATGAAGATCAGCTTGGCAGCTGGATTGACCACTTCGTCGGCGCGGCGACGATACTCCTTCTGCTTGTCCCCGCCCGATGCGGTGATGCGGTAGACTTCGCCGAGGGTCGGCCGCTTTCGCTCGAACGCCAAAAGCCCTGCCGCCACGAACAGATCAATGCCGCCATCAAGAAGCCCTTGAACCCGATCATTATCTGCTTGCAGGAACAGCGAAGCTAGGAGTTGCAGCTCCATCTGCTGACGGTCGACGTTTTCGAGCGCCGATATCCGCAGCAAGGGATTGTAGCGGTGCGAGCGGCCATCCTTCCAGTCCGTGGGCGCAAACCGGAACACCTTGTCGCCCTGCGCGGCCCTGTGGCGCGCCGTCGCACCGAAGTTTTCACCCTTCACGTCCAGCACCACGGCGCTGCCCTGATAGGTCAGAAGGTTTGGGATAACAAAACCCGTCGTCTTGCCGCGGCCGGTCGGGGCGACGATCAGGGCATGGGGGAACACCTTGGACATCACGAAGGGTTTGCGACTCTTGGGCTTGCCCATTTTTCCGAGGACGAAGCCGTGGCCGGGCTTTCCGAAAAAGCCGTTCCGCTTCATCTCGGACATGTGCTGCCAATGGGTTTCACCGAACTTGGTCAGTGTGTCGTTCATCAAGACGGCACTAAGCAGAACACCGAAACCCGTGCTGATCCCCACGATCAAGTGAACGATCTGCATATCGTCGGGATGGATTGTTCGAAGAGCCCCGTAGCCACGCGCGAGCATCAAGAAATCTATGTCCGCCCCGACCCCGAACCAGCGGAACGTCAGAAAGGCCGACGACAGAACATAGCCCAACACCGCTCCCAGAAGAGCAAAGCTCATGACGCCGAGTGCGATCCGCGCCTTACCCATGCGTCACGCCCTTTTCGCCGTCGGTAGCAACATGCCGCTCGCGTTGGAGATCTATTTCCTCATTGGCGATCTCGTCGAGGACGTGCTCCATCGCCACGCTGCTCGCCAGAGCGGCATCGCTCTGGAGATATGCCTTGGCCGCATAAAGCCGGTCCAGGCGGTCTTCAATATGTTCCTCCAGCGCGGTCTCATCGCTAATCGCCAAGTCCGGGGTGTTTTCTTCACCGACCAGCTCCTCCAGCTCGGCACGCAAGGTCTCGCGTTCCTCATCGTTTCGGAATGGATCTGCGGTTGGGTCGTCCCTCATACGGCTCAGGATTTCTGAGGTGGTCGGCGGCAACCTGTCGGCTATGGCTTCCTGCCGGTCGGGTTCCCCCGCACCACTGTCTTTGAGAACCTCAGCGTCGGCCAACACACGGCCCAGATCGCTGTGAACTTGATCGAGACGGTCGATCGCCTTCTCCAGTTCATCGGCGCGCGCCAGATCAAAACCCTCCTTCTCGGCAATCGCCTTCAAATCCTGTCCAAGCCATTGCCGCTCCAGCGCGGCATTGCCCGCGCCGATTTCAACGCGACACGTCACCTCTTGCGCGTCAATGCCGGTGCCTTTCAAAGCCTGTTCTAGACGTTCGGCGAGCGCCGTCTCCTGCAAAGCGCCTTGGGCCTCGGCCCGTATATTTGCGGCAGAATAGATCCCACTATTGGACGCGTCTTCGAGCAAGATGTGGGACTGCGTTCCCATGGGGCTCAGATGTGACAGTGAACGATAGATGTCGTTCAGCTCATGCTCGAGCGCCGCGCGCCGCTCCACAGGGGCATCCGCTACAATGCGTTCGGCTTGGTTGATCTTGTCGTGAAAGGCATCCACGACCTCATCAAACGAATGCTGTTCTTCGGCCATGCCATATACCTTTCCATCTGCTTCAATCGGTTTGCCCTGCGCCAAAAGCGTCGCGGCCTTGTCCAAAGCTGCTGCAATGTCATGCTGGTTCTCTCGCGAGGCTTCTGCCGCCAAGCCGCGATAGAGCTGCGCGTTCTGCGCCACTTCGGCTAAGGCACGGTCAAGCTCTGGCCCTACGCGCTCGCGCTCAGCCAGCTTCTGGCCGGTGGTTTCCGCACGACGTTGGTCCACGTCGCTTGGCCTCTTCGTCGTGATGCCACGTTCGAGCTTTCGCGTCGCCTCAAGCCTCAGCCCGTAGCGGTCCGACACCTCGACCATCGCCTCGCGAAAACTGTCGTAGTTGAAGTGGTGCCCTTCTTTCAGAAAGAAGAATTCACCATCCTTGCTGCGCCGGTTCAGGACGATGTGGGCGTGCGGGTGATCCCGGTCCTCATGCACGGCGGCGATGTAGTCAAAATGGCTGCCTTCGCCCTGAAAGAACCGCTCGCAGATCTCGCGCGTAATTTCGGCAACATCCTCGCCGCGCGTGCCAATCGGGAAAGCCATCAAGAGGTGTGAGGTATGTCCTAGCTTGGGATGAAACCCCTCATTCCACTGTGCGGAAAATCGGCGCGTGACTTGTTCGATCTCTTTGGCTGACAGAACGCTTTGGCCGTCATAGGTGCCACGGCTGTCGATGATAAAGCTCGACTTGGTTGTCAGGTATTCCAGCTGGTTGCGCAGCTGCGCTTTGTTGTGCGTTCCGCCGTCGCGAATGGCTTTGAAGATCGCGGGGGAATGCCCCATGGCGGCGCGCGCCATCTGCTTGGCACGGGCGCGAGGAACGCTGCCGCGAATGCGGCTCCAGTCGCGATCGAAGAAGGCCTCTTGCGCGGCGGCAACGGCGCTATTCCGGGCCATCGGCAAAACCTCCCAGTACGCGGGCAACCTTGCCGGACAGCGCGCTGCGGCGGCGCTGCGCCATGTCTTGAACCTGGTCAGCGATGTCGAAGATCAGCCCGGCCAAGGCGCGGACCTGGCTATGGGCAGAATTGCCATAGGGCGGCGTCTTGCCCTGACGTTTTGCCTCGTTCATGCGCTGCGCAATCTGGTTGATATTGTTGCCGGTGCGGTTGAGCGAAGCCGATAACCCCTGTATCTGGTTGGCCAGCTCATCGTCTGGAACGAAAAGATCGTTCGAAGCATGGATCAGCCGCCGCAGCCCCTCGGCGCGGCTGGTGATATCATGCCGCGTCAGCACCGCATCGAAGCTCGCAAGCTCCTTTGGCGTCAGCCGGACATTCACCAGTTCGGAGCGGACGCGTGCGTCGAGCTTGCGGCTTTGATCGGCCTTTAACGTGTAGAAGATGCTGCGGGGCGTGACGCCGAATTCACGGGCCAGATCCTCGATCGGCACCCCCTCGGCACGCTTGCGCACGATAGCGAAACGCTGGTTCTGCGTCAGTCGCTTGTGCCGTGGTGCGCGCGGTCGGCCCATGTGAAGTAATCACCCCTATTTCTTGCCAGCATCATACAGGCAGCCCTGTTATGGCATTTCACCATAATTGATTCAATATTATAATATTGAATCAACTGCCTGTATTCCGTTTGGAGCAGCCATAGGCTGCGACCGCCGGGCAAAGCCCGGCCACATGCGCAAGGCATGGCACCACTAATCGTGGTTCCACGCCTCAGCATCGCCAAGCAATCGCAGCGCTATTGCGCGGGCCGCGCCTTCAGCGCTGGCATAGGTTTGATGATCGGGCAGCTCGTGCAGATCAAAGGGCTGTTGCGGGTCGTCCGGGGTCTCAACTCGGACATAGATCGCCCAGCCATCGATCAGTGCCGGATCATCACAATACTCCTGACCGCCGTCGGTCAGATTGCAGAACCCATGTAGGTGCACACTGGCGCGACCCTCTCGGGCCGCCTGCCAGATGTCAGAATATTTCATGGCAAACCTCGGCGCTTTCACCGACGAAAAATTCGTCAGGCTTGCCGTTCAAGCGGGTGCCATCCCGACTGGTCAAGCCGATAGCCGACCCGTTCCGCGCGAATGTGATAAGGTATTGCCCGAGGTCATCACGCGTCACCATATACCCGCTGTTGACCCAGTGAACGCGGTTGCCCGCGTCCACTACCGTTTTGATCTCTTCCAAGGTCATCGCAACGCCTCCTCAAGGATTGCGAGAGCCCCAAGACAATCGTCGATATAGGGCTGCTCCTCGCCGTCCAGATCGTTCAGCTCAAGCCGGTTCAACACCGCGTAAAGCGTGGCACGCGCCTCGCGGGCAGCGCTTCGCAAGCTCACTGTGTCTTCCAGACGCGAAGTCGAAAAATCATTGCTGTGATAGTCGGGGATCATCGGATTTCTCCCGCCTTGTGCTTCCAACGCGGAGCGATGTCTTTGAACGGCACCGTGAAGGGCGGCAGCGCGTCAAAGCCGTTCGAGCTTTTGACCACCTTCACCTTGGCGCAATCATCCTCAACGCTGAGGATCTCGACACAGAACACGCCGCCCAGACCTGACGGAACAACGATCTCCTTCAGCTCGTGCCGATGCTTCCCGCAATAGACGCAGGAGCTATAGAGCCCGTCGATGATGTGACCGCCGGTCGCGCGATCACAGTCGCAGGTCCAGAATTTCGAGGGCTGATATTTGTGTGCCATTTGTGGCCTCCTCTTGGGTGCTGCGGTTGGGGCTTGGCTCCCCTTCCGCCGATGGGCTGCACACCGGCCAATCTGATCTGACCGAATACGCATGTATTCGGCGGAACAGAGTGGGTGGGGGCACAGCCTGACCCACGGCCCTGGAGCGGCCAGTCAATGGGTCAAAGCCCGCAACTGGTGCGGCCCGCAGCGCGCCTTCGCGCGAGGACACGGGTTGCAGACTTTGACGACGCGCCCGCGCGGCGCTTGCCCATTGACGGGACGCGACAGGGATGTTGGGCGGACCAGTCAAATTGAAAGAAGCCTGAAGGAGGTGAGCGGGCTGAAAGCCAGCCGATCCTCCGCACAGTCCGTTTCTCATAGCGGCCCGTGCGCAGCAGCACGGGCCACAATTCCTCATCTCATCCCCCAAGGCCTGCGCCCCGCCACTTCAGGCGGGGCGCAGGTGCTCAAAGCTCAACACCAGACTTCAAGTTGCCATCCGGGTCCAACCACGAACGGGCCTCGGCACAATCTAGGCAAATACAGGTGCAACTGCCTTTCACGATGATCGGCGCGAGAAAGATCACTGGGTTTGACGTGCCGCATTTGCGGCACGCCATAGGGGGCAGGATTGCGGGGCCGCTCATGCTGCGGCCGCTTTCGATTGACCTGCGGCTGTTAAAACAAAATCGGCGGCCTTCTGTGCCTCGGACGCCGCGCGAAAAATCGCCCGCTTGTCCTCTTTGAGAGCTTTCAACCACCCTTCAACATAAGCGGCGCTTTGGCCGAGTTCCGGCGCGACACCAATCTGAGCCCCAAGGAAACAAGCGCCGATCTCTGCAACCAGCTCTTCAAAGGCATAGGCTTCGCGGTTCGCAAATTTCTTGATCCGCTCAAGCCGCTTTTCGCTGCCAGTCCAATGGATCAACTCATGGGCCAACGTCCCATAGTAGCCTGCCGCATCGTGAAACGTGGCAATCGGCGGCACGTGGATGTGATCCTTGGCGGGGCTGTAGTAGGCGCGTGGGTCGTCGCTGGTGAGGATCTCTGCCCCTGTCCGTCTGAAAAACGCCTCAAGCTCAGGATCTTCGGTCGTGCCAAGATCGCGCGGGGCCTCGGGACGGATGTAGTACTCCTCCGGCAAACCTTCGATCTGATCCGCGTTGAAGACGCGGTATGCGCGCGCGTAGGGCACTTCTTCCTCAATGCCCAATTCGTTCTCTCGGGTGAACGTCCCGTATTTGACTACGGTCGACGACGTTTCGCCTTTGCGGACTTGGCCGTCCAGCTCCTGCGCCTGTTTGTAGGTCATCCAGCGGCTCGAAACATAGCCATGCTTGGCCGCCATGACCCAGAGCATCAGGATATTTATCCCGCGATACTCCTCGCCATTGTGTCGGGTCGGCAGGGCAATGCCGGACGCGCTCCCTGTCCACGGCTTGCGCCATGGCGGCGTGCCCGCCTCGATCTCTGCAATAATGGTGTCGGTGACATGGGCATAAACATCAAACTTCGGTGCCATTTGTGGCCTCCTCGATCAAAGTGACGCGGGTGAGGCTTCGTGCCCCCTTCCGCCGATGGGCTGCGCCTCGGCCACCTGATCTGACCGAATACGCATGTATTCGGCGGAACAGAGTGGGAGAGGGCAAAGCCCGACCCACGGCCCTGAACGGGGCTGTCAATCGGCCACATTTGCGAAGAAAATGTCTGCGCCAAAATCAGACGCCAATTTGCGCCGAGAGGAATGGCTCGCCCGCGAGACAGGGGAAATTGATGGCTGATTTTGGGGATGGACTAAGGTTGACCGCCACGGTCAGGGATGTTGGGCGGACCAAACAAAATTGATGATGTCTGGATCGGGGTGAGCGGGCCAACGGCCCGTTGAGCCTCGGTGCAGTCTATTGGGAGATGTTGCCCGCGCGCTTAAGCGCGCGTTCTTCTGAAACCATGCGATACTTCCCAGGCCGCGCGCGATACAAGGCCAAAGCAATCCCTCAACCCGCTGACAGAATTACAAGATATCGCAGACAGTCCGCTGAGTATATGGTTCTTAAATGTAGACCCATCCTCTAGGTTGAACTAGACTTAAGCTATGACAAGCGAATCGAATAGTCTTTCACGATGGCAGCAGGATCGCCGTGCATTCATTGAGCACAGGGTCTTTTGGCGTGGACGTGTCGGCCTTGCGGATCTGATGGATGTTATGGGCCTCAGTCGGGCTCAAGCTTCGAAAGACCTCAATAGCTACATCAATGATCATCCCGAACACATCATCTACGATAAAACGGCCAAGACCTACGTTCTGGGCCCGAAGTTCGAAGAACACTACACTGCGCTTGATCCGTCAGAGTATCTTGATGATCTCCTGTCGATCTCACGGGGCGGTTCAGTCCCCGCTGCAGACTGGATTGTCTACCAACCGGACATTCTGGCAACCACTGTGCCTGGGCGCGGACTAAGCGCGCTAACACTTCGCAACGTCTTATTGGCCTGTGAACAGCGCAAAGAGCTGCAGATAAGCTATCAGTCCATGTCCTCCCCCGATCCAGAAAATCGCGTTATCATTCCTCATGCCCTCGCACATGACGGATTTCGTTGGCATGCGAGAGCGCTTTGCTCAAAAGACCAAGTTTTCAAAGACTTTGTTCTCGGACGCATACTGAAGAGCGCATTGGGGGAACATTCAGATGCCGACGCCGGTACCGATGAAGACTGGCACCAAACAATAACGCTCAAAATCGCACCGCACCCTGGCCTGTCTGAAAACCAACGCAGGATTGTAGAGCTAGACTATGCAATGAATGACGGGGCGGCAGAACTTTCAGTGCGAAAGTGCCTATTGTTCTACAATCTAAAGCGGCTAGGCCTTGATGTTGATCCAAGTATCCGCGCCCCACAGGATCAGCACATAGTTTTGATCAATGACGGAGAAGTCCGCGCTGCTCTCGAGAGGGGACGGCGATGAGTGCTTTCGCGAGACAAGACTACAAGATGTCATTTAGCACCGGCGGGCTCTTCCTGAACGAAAGCCTGGAAGTCGCGCGCTTGCATGAAAACGGTGAAGCTTGGGAAGACACAATTCTCAGAGCCATGGAGGAAGGCACAACCAGCCTACCGAAATCAGCATCGAACCGTCGATCGTTGCGCGAAATTTCTAATCGCCTGCTTACTCTTACGGATGAGGAACGCGCTTACCTTGTGGAAGAGGCGGACCGCTCCGAACAGCAGGCGATGTTGTGGATCGCCACATGCCGCGCATATCGGTTCATTCGTGAATTTGCGGTGGAAGTGGTGAGAGAGCGATACCTATCTTACCAACTCGATCTACCGCTCGAAAGCTTTGACATTCTTTTTGAGGCAAAAGCTGAATGGGATGAAGGACTGGCCGGATTAAGTCGGTCGACCCGCCTGAAACTTCGTCAAATCATGTTTCGCATGATGCGTGAAGCCGGGATCATTTCAGAAGATGATCGCATTCAAACCGCGATTATTTCCACACGTTTGAAACACATGATTGAAGACCACAACCCCGGCGATCTGGCCATTTTCCCCAGCGTTCCGGTCGAGGGAGCTTAAATTGAAACGAGAACTAAACCGGAAAGAGCGGGCCGAGCATCTATACCGCGTGATCACCAGCGAACGTTTCCTGACCAAACAAGGCCTAGGGAATGAAGTGCCATTTTTTATCTACCCCTTTCCTGCCGAGGAAGGGCTCACCATGGTTGAGGATCGCGAAGATCTTGTGGCCCGAATTCAGCACTCTGGCACTCAAGTGTTGGACCTGAACCTTTACGATATCGCGCTCGACATACTTTCAGAGCGCGGGATCTTAGAGCAGGTTCTCGAAATTGAGGCCGACAGTAGCAAGGGTGAGATCAAGGAGCTTCTACAAGGCGTCTTGGACCCACAGGCCCACCTGATCCCGCGTATTGGACAGGCGATCCAAGCACTCCCGCATGACGTCATTTTCTTGTCAGGCGTCGGTGAGGTATACCCTTACATCCGCTCTCACAACGTGCTGAACAACCTACAAAGCACTGCGAAAGAAGCACCAACCGTTCTCTTCTTCCCAGGAAGCTATACCCATGCTTTGGCGACTGGCGCGTCATTGGATCTCTTTGGTCAGCTTCATGACGACAAGTATTACCGCGCCTTCAACATTCTGAATTACGAGGTCTAAGCCCATGGCCCAGCTGCTAAAAGATATTTTTGAGAAACCCGTTGATCGCGCCATTGACGGCGTCATCAAGGCCGACGACGAGGCAAGCCTTCGCGTCGAACTCGACGAGTACGTCATCACAGGGGAGATCGGCCAACGGCTGGAACAGTTCCTCGAGGCCTACAACAATTATGACACTTCAAATGGCGTCTGGATCTCTGGCTTCTTTGGCTCTGGTAAGTCGCACTTGCTGAAGATGCTGGCTCTACTGCTTGAAAATCGTGAAGTCGACGGCAAAACCGCTCACGAGATCTTCGCTGAAAAGCTCAAAGGCGAGCCAATGCTGGCAGGCGCACTCAACAAGGCCGTTTCCATCCCGTCGAAATCGATCTTGTTCAATATCGACCAGAAGGCAGATGTGATCTCGAAAACGGATGTAGATGCGCTTCTATCTGTCTTCCAAAAGGTCTTTGACGAAGCCTGCGGATTCTATGGCAAACAGCCTCATATCGCGCAATTCGAACGCGACTTGCAGGGGCGTGGGCAATTCGAGGCATTCAAAGAAGCTTTTCGAAGCGCTGCCGGTAAAGACTGGGAACGCGGTCGAGAACAGGCGCTGCTCGAAGCCAAGAATATTGCGACAGCGTTTGCAGAAGCAACCGGTGGTGATCCTTCAGATGCAAAAGACATCCTGAGCCAATACCGGAAGGACACACGCGTCTCGATTGAGGACTTCGCTGGCACAGTCAAAGCTTGGATCAATGACCAGCCCAAGGGTTTCCGGCTCAACTTCTTCGTTGACGAAGTCGGCCAATATATTGCGGACAATGTAAAGCTCATGACCAACCTGCAAACCATCGCAGAGAGCCTTAACACCAAATGCAAAGGGCAGGCTTGGATCATAGTAACTGCGCAGCAAGACATGGCGTCGGTTATCGGCGACATGACGCAACAGCAAGAGAATGACTTCTCCAAAATTCAGGCCCGCTTCAGCAACCGTATGCCGCTGAACTCGGCCGATGTCGCCGAAGTGATCCAGCGCCGCCTCCTCGCCAAGACGTCGGAAGGGCAAGTGACGCTTGGCAACCTTCATGACCGCGAAGAAAACAACCTCAAGACCCTGTTCGATTTTGCTGACGGCTCGATGAAGCTCAAAAACTACCGGGATCGCGAACACTTCATCTCAAGCTATCCTTTCCCCCCCTATCAGTATGACCTCTTTCAAATGGCGATCACGTCTTTGTCGGAGCACAACGCATTTGAAGGCAAACACAGCTCGGTCGGCGAGCGGTCGATGTTGGGCGTTTTCCAAGAGGTCTCGAAGAAGCTGAAAGACAAAGAAGTCGGAGGGTTGGCCACTTTCGATCTCATGTTCGAAGGGATCCGCACCGCGCTGAAATCTTCGGTTCAGCAGAGTATTCAGATTGCCGAAAAAAACCTGGACGATCCGTTCGCCGTTCGGGTCTTGAAATCCTTGTTTCTCGTCAAATACGTCAAAGGCTTCAAACCGTCGGTTCGAAACATCGGAATTCTGCTCCTGTCAGAGTTTGAGGCGGACCAGACGAGCCAACGCCGCAAGATCGAGGAAGCATTGAGCCGTCTGGAAAGGGAAACCTATATCCAGCGGAACGGTGAGGTCTATGAGTTCCTCACCAATGAGGAAAAGGATGTCGAAGCGGAAATCAAAGCCCTCGACATAGACCCTTCTGAGCTCTCGAAAGAACTCGAAACCCTCGCATTCGATACCATTCTGCGTCATCGCAAGATCAAGCATCTCGCAACGAACAGCGAATATTCTTTTACCCGGAAGCTTGATGATCACGCGGTTGGTCGCGAGTACGAACTGGCAATCAATCTCGTTTCGCCCCTCAGCGACGAGGTTGAAAGCCCCGATGGCATTCGAATGAAAACTATGTCTCGGGAAGAGCTCGCGGTTGCCATGAAACCAGATGCCAACTTCGTCCGCGACCTGATCCTGTTTAAGCAAACGGACAAGTTCATCCGTCAGTCCCGCAGCGGTTCTCCGCAGCCGGGCCGCGACCGTATCGTCGCAGAAAAAGGAGAACAAAACGGCCGCCGCGCAAAGGACCTTGAAATGCGGCTTCGCAAGTTGATGGGAAGCGCCCGACTTTTCGTCAGGGGTGACGAATTGGAGATCGGTGGAGAGGATGCTCAAGAGCGCATTAGCAAGGCGTTCCAGTCCCTGGTCGACAAAGTCTACACCAATCTCCCGATGCTGCGCGGCGTCAGTTATAACGAGGCCGATATCAACAAAGCGGTGCAGTCCGAAAGCGGGCTCTTCGGTTCTGACGGCACAGGTATCAACGAAGCCGAACAAGACGTCCTCAGCTTCATCAACGCGCAGGCACGCAACGGGGTAAAGGTCTCCGTCAAATATCTGGCTGATCGGTTCACATCCAAACCTTACGGTTGGCCAATAACCGCAGTCCTTTGCCTTGCGGGTAGCTTGGTCGCCAAAGGAAAGATCGAAGCGCGCGTCGACAGCGCGATAAAGGAAGGGCTGGATCTCGCCAAGGCGTTGAACAACAGTCACGCGCTTCCGAACATATTGCTGACCCCGCAAACGGAATTTTCCGCTGCCGAAATTCGTCGGGCGAAGGAACTTTATCAGGAGCTCTTTGCGCACCCCTCATCGGGAACTGATGCGCGCAGTTTGGGTGCGGAATGGGCTACAAGCATTGATGCGCTCGAAGCCGAGGTCGACGGGCTTGTTCGCCAGTCGCACCGCTACCCTTTCCTGACCGCGCTCGAGCCGTTCCATGAACTGCTGCGTGGCCTGAAGGGCAAACCGGCGAACTGGTATATTTCCGACGCGCCCAAGCGCGAGGATGACCTTCTGAACGCGAAAGAGGATATCCTGGACAAGGTAAAGTCCTTCATGGGTGGCGCGCAAAAAGGTATCTACGACGATGCCCGCGATATGCTCGCTAGCCAATCTGCCAACATCGACTATGTCGATCCTGATGCTGGGGCGAAGCTGCGCGCTGCATTGGAGGATCCGGGCTGCTTCAAAGGCTCAATGATCCAGAACCTCAAATCCGACCTGTTTGATCTGAAAAACAAGGTCGAACTCAAGGTGCTTGAGGAACGCAAAGCCGTCATCGCAGAGGTGGAAGACGTTTCAGCTAAGATCGCACAAATGCCGGACTTCCAGGCACTCGATCCGGACAAACAGGCCCGCATCACCGCGCGCATCGAGAGCCACAAGGCAGGTCTTGATACGGTTACGCTGATCCCTGTGCTGCGTGACCGTGCCAATGGCGCGCGCACCAACCTGCTGTCGGACGTTGTCACTGAACTCGACCGCCTCGCGCGCCCGACACCTGCGCCTGAGCCGCAGCCCGGCATGTCGGACCGGCCAGCGCCCGCACCGCAACCTCCGACAACGGTCCTCGCCTCGCAGCTGAAAGTCGCAGCCCCCAAGACGCTGCTGACCGATGAGGCCGACGTCGACCAGTACCTTGAAGAAATGAAAAAGACCCTGCTGGCCGAAATCCGCGCGGGTAAGAAAGTAATTGTGTAATGATAGCCAATCTTGAATTCGAGAACTTCACCGCGTTCGAAAAACTGGATCTTTCTCTTTCCCCTCGAGTCAACGTTATTATCGGGTCAAACGGGACTGGGAAAACGCTTCTATTAAAGGCTATCTATGGCTTAGGCCTAATCGCCGGTGATAGATATCCTGATCGCTCAGACGAAGGTTTCGCGGCCTCAGCATCAGGGAAATTCCTCAGCGTTTTTTCAACTGAGGACGACAAGGTGGGCACCCTCTCTTCCAAAGGGGCTCAATCGCGAACCCGGCTGCGACTGGTGAACAGCGATGACTCCGCCGTAGAGGTAACTTTCGGTGCGAGGTCTCAATACTTAGATTTTGCCTCAGACGCCGTGAACCCCAAGTCTGCCGACACGCCTGTCTACATCCCGACTAAAGAGGTGCTTTCCTTGGTTCGTGGCATTCGCCACCCGAAACATGACCGCGCTACTGTCGAGATGATTTTCGATGATGGCTATGTGAATCTTGCGGAACTTCTTGTGCAGCCTGGCTGCGACGAAAAAACATCTGATCTCCTCGAAGATCCGAGGCTCTCGAATGTAATTCGCGATCTGGTTACTCTGGTGGGGGGACGCTATCGCGCAAAAATTGACGGCGGCTTCGAGTTTCAGCCCGGGCGGTATGAAGAAAAAGCCAAGCCGACGACGGACGATGGTGAGGGTAAATCCAAAGCTCAAATCGCGAAGGCATATCAAGATTCGACCCAGACCAGATTTGTTTCGAGTGACGTTCAGGCTTTCCCAACTGGAATGACTGCTGAAGGATACCGCAAGATCGGTGTTCTTCACCGCTTGCTATGTAACGGATCGATCAGTCCTGGCAAAACGGGGGCCCTTCTATGGGATGAGCCTGAGTCGAACCTGAATCCGAAACTGATGAAGAAGCTGGTTCAGGTCCTATTGGAGCTTTCCCGTAACGGACAACAAATCATTCTTGCTACCCACGACTACGTGCTTCTGAAGTGGCTAGATCTTCTTACGGACGAAGGGAAAGAAGACCATATACGTTTCCACGCGATTTTTCAGGATCCCGCCACGCAGAAAATGAGCGTCGAAAGCGCCGACAGCTATGCGCTTATTTCCAAGACAGCCATCTCGGACACCTTTGCTGAACTCTTCGATGAAGACATGGCTCGTGCGCTCGGAGCGTCGAGCCCATGAAGCTGTACAGAGCCGAGAATAATGCTGATCTCGAGTTTTCGTTTCCAGATGAAGCGATATGGGATGAACTTGATAAACAGGGGGTGAAGCTCCCGGTTCAAATGAAATTTGTCGATCTCGTTATCGAACGAGAGAACGACATTTTGCTTGTTGAAATTAAGGATCCTTCGAACAAGAGAACTCCACCTGATGAGCGAGCGAGATATTTCAAAAGGCTTTCGGACAATTCGATTCTAACTCAAGAATTGACACCGAAGGCACGCAGTTCATATACGTTTTTGCATTTGATGGAGCGCGACACTAAACCGCTCAAATACGTCGTTCTCATCGGTCTCGATGCCTACGATCCGGTTCAACAGAAGGCATTGCTTACAGGCTTCAAAGATCGCCTTCTAGCCGATATTCGATGCGAGACAGACACCCCCTGGCGACGGCAACACATAGCTGATTGTGTGGTGGTGTCCGTTGATATCTGGAACAAAACATTCGCCGATTGGCCCGTAGCCCGGATTGCCGAAGCGACTGATATTGCGGAGGCCATCGACTGATGGATACCACAAAGCTTAGAAAGTTCGCCCAATTTGCGCGGAGCACTTTGATTGATCAAGTCGCCGCAAGGATGGACGCCGTCTTGAGCGACGGCTCAAGGGCTCGACGAGAACACCCGAAGGCGTTCAAGAAACTTGAGGCATTGGTCGCCAAACATGGACCAGAGCACGTCGTCGAAAAGGTGGCCTATGTCTGGTTCAACAGGTTCACCGCTTTGCGATACATGGATGTGAACGGTCTCTCTCCGGTTCGCGTTGTGTCTCCGTCCGTTGGTCAATTTCAACCTGAGATACTTTCGGATGCGAAATCAGGGAGTATCAACGAGCAAATCGTTTCCGATCTCACCCGGCAAAAAGTTCTAGGCTTGTTGGATGGGCGTATCGACAGTCCCGACCCTCAAAGCGAGGCGTACAGATTGCTTGTGGTTGCGGCATGCAACTACTGGCATGAGGCCTTGCCGTTCATGTTCGAGCGCATCGACGACTATACCGAACTGCTAATGCCTTCGGACCTTCAGTCCAACGCTTCGATCCTCGCCTACCTGCGTGAGGCGATGACACCTGACGTGTGTGAAGACGTCGAGATCATCGGCTGGCTTTACCAGTTCTATATCTCCGAGAAGAAGGATCAGGTCTTCGCGGGCCTCAAGAAGAACCAGAAGATCACGGCCGAGAACATCCCCGCCGCGACACAGCTTTTCACCCCGCATTGGATCGTCCGCTACCTGGTGGAGAACTCGCTGGGGCGGCTCTGGCTGCTGAACAATCCGCACAGCGGGCTGGCGGCCAAGATGGACTATTACATCGCACCCGAAGAGCCCGAGACGGACTTCCTGAAAATCACCAAACCCGAAGAGATCCGCATCTGCGATCCCGCCGCAGGCTCGGGGCACATGCTGACCTATGCCTTTGACCTGCTCTACGCCATCTACGAGGAAGAGGGCTATGACCCGACAGAGATCCCCGCGCTGATCCTGACCCACAACCTGACCGGGGTAGAGATTGACGACCGTGCGGGGGCGCTGGCCGCCTTTGCCCTGGCGATGAAGGCAGCGGGCAAGCTGGGGCGGCGGCGGTTTTTGCGGATGGAGGTGAAGCCCGACATCTGCGTGTTGCAGAACGTGAGCTTTACCGATGCCGAGATGCAGGACGTCGCCGCCGTGGTGGGCAAGGATCTGTTTACCGATGAGCTGCGCGAGACGCTGGGACAGTTCGAGCAGGCCAAGAACTTCGGCTCGCTTATCGTGCCGAAACTGCGCGATCCGGCCGAGACGCTGCGGGTGGTCGAAGCGCGGGATTTCGGCGGTGACCTGTTGCTGAAGGAGGTGCAGGAGCGCGTCATCGCCGTCCTGCGCATGGCCGAGGCGCTGTCGCCGAAGTATCATGTGGTGGTGGCCAACCCGCCGTATATGGGTAAGGGCAACATGAATCCCGAGTTGGTAAACTTTACGAGAAAGGCTTTTCCTTCAAGTAAAACAGACCTCTTTGCGATGTTTATGGAGCGAGGTTTGGGCCTGGCGAAATCCAGCGGCAACATGGCAATGATAAACATGCAGGCATGGATGTTTATCTCATCTTACGAGAAGCTGAGAGCAAAATTACTGTCTGATCATACCATTCTCTCCATGATCCACTTGGGGGAGCGCGCTTTTGATACGATCGGAGGGGCGGTTGTCTCAACGACTGCTTTCGTTTTCCAAGCAAAAACGCGACGTGAAGCGCTTTCCGAATTCGTTCGATTGACCGAAGGTCGGTCTGAAGGACAGAAAGACGAAATGCTTCGGCACGCCATCTCCGACCGCTCCTCTGACATTTTCTACATATCCTCACCGCTGGACTTTGTGAGTATCCCCGGCGAGCCAATTGCATACTGGCTTTCGGAGAGCTTTCGCAGCTTGTTCAAAGAAAATGACTGCTTAGGTGACAAGGTTGAAGCCGGAAATGGTCTGCAAACCAATGACAACGATCTCTACCTACGTCAGTGGCATGAGGTGGGAAACCGGAGCCTTGGCGCGGGAATTTCGGACCGCGAAGCCGCTGCCGCCTCTGGCAAAAAGTGGTTCCCGTATAATAAGGGCGGCGAATTCCGGCGTTGGTACGGAAACGATGACTTCGTAATCGATTGGCAGGACGACGGAAAAAGTATCAAAACAAGAAAAAAGAACGACCTCGCAGCTGGCCGCATAACAGCGAACAATTCAAAATGTTGGAATGAGAAGTTCTATTTTGAGCGTTCAGTTAACTGGTCGGACGTGACGACCGGAAAGAACTCCTTTCGATATTCGAATGGGTCGCTCTTTGACATTACAGCGCCGTCTGCATTCCCAGCGGGTGAATACACCGAGTGGTTTCTGCTTTCTTTCCTGAACTCGGGACTTTGTGGCGCGCTTAACTCCGTACTAAACCCTACTTTGCACTTCAATGTTGGTAACTTTAGAAACCTGCCAGCCTTAGCCGACAGCGTCCAAGTGAACGCCGCCGATATGAAGAGACTCGTCGAGCTTGGCAAATTTGACTGGGACGCCTACGAAACCTCTTGGGATTTCACCACGCTCCCGCTGCTCTCGCCCGACCATCGCGGTGAGACGCTGGAGGGCAGCTACGCCACGCTCCGCGCCCATTGGCAGTCCATGACGGATGAGATGCAGGCCCTTGAGGAAGAGAACAACCGCATCTTCATCGATGCCTATGGTCTGCAGGACGAGCTGACCCCCGAGGTGCCGATCGAGGAGATCACCCTGACCTGCAACCCCGCCTATCGCTATGGCGTGAAAGGCACCGAGGCCGACCGCGAGGCCCGCCTGCGCGCCGACACCATGGCTGAGTTCCTGCATTACGCCGTCGGCTGCATGTTCGGGCGCTACAGCCTCGACGAACCGGGCCTGATCCTCGCCAATCAGGGCGAGCGGCTGGAGGACTACCTCGCCACCCTTGAAAAGAATGGGGTGCCCGAGCCCAGCTTCATGCCAGACGAAGACAACGTCATCCCCGTGCTGGACGAGAACTGGTTCCCCGACGACATCACCGAACGCTTCCGCCTGTTCCTGCGCGTGACCTTCGGCGAGGCGCATTTCCGCGAGAACCTGAAGTTCATCGAGGACTCTCTGGGCAAGGACATCCGCAAGTATTTCACCAAGGATTTCTACGCCGACCACGTGAAGCGCTACAAAAAGCGCCCGATCTACTGGATGTTTTCCAGCCCCAAGGGCACGTTCAACGCGCTGATCTACATGCACCGCTATCGAGCCGACACAGTGTCCGTGCTGCTCAACGACTACCTGCGCGAATTTATCACCAAGCTGGAGGGTGAACGCGTGAATGAACAAAAAAGATCTGATGATCCGACTGAGACCAAAGCTAACCAAACAAAGGCACTGAAAAAAGTCAGCGTATTGTCCAAGCAGATCAACGAACTGAATGAATGGGAACGCGAGGTGATCTTCCCACTCGCGCAGCGGAAAATTGAGATCGACCTCGATAAAGGGGTGAAAGCAAACTATCCGGAATTCGGGTCAGCCCTGAAGAAGATCACGGGGCTCAACTGATGGATACCAACGCGCTCAAGAAGTTTGCCCAGGCCGCCCGCAACCTGCTGATCGATCAGGTCACCTCCAAGCTCGACGTCGTGCTGGCCGAAGGCAGCGCCGCGCGGCGGGAGGCCCCCAAAGCCGTCAAAGACCTCGAAAACGCCATCGCCAAAGCCGACAAACAGCAGGTCATCGAACAGGTCGCTTACACGTGGTTCAACCGCTTCACCGCCCTGCGCTTCATGGATGCGGGCGGCTACACGCCGGTCCGTACCGTCTCCCCAGCTGACGGCGCAACCCGGCCCGAGCTGTTGTCAGAGGCGATGGCGGGCAACCTACCGGACGGTGCGCCTGCCACTATCCAATCCCTCCTCGACGGGCGCACGCCGTCCCATGACCCACAGGCCGAAGCATACCGCCTCCTGCTCGTCCACACCTGCAATCAGTGGCACGGCCCCATGCCGTTCCTGTTTGAACAGATCGACGACTACACCGAACTGCTGATGCCGGAGGATCTGTTGTCGCAGACCTCGATCCTCGCCGAACTGCGCAAGGTCATGACCGAAGACGCTTGTCAGGATGTCGAGATCATCGGCTGGCTCTACCAGTTCTACATCTCGGAGAAGAAGGATCAGGTCTTCGCGGGCCTCAAGAAGAACCAGAAGATCACGGCCGAAAACATCCCCGCCGCGACGCAGCTGTTCACACCCCATTGGATCGTCCGCTACCTGGTGGAAAACTCGGTGGGGCGGCTCTGGCTGCTGAACAAACCGCACAGCGGGCTGGCGGCCAAGATGGATTATTACATCGCGCCCGAAGAGCCCGAGACGGACTTCCTGCGCATCACCAAGCCCGAAGAGATCCGCATCTGCGATCCGGCCGCAGGCTCGGGGCACATGCTGACCTATGCCTTTGACCTGCTCTACGCCATCTACGAGGAAGAGGGCTACGACGCGACCGAGATCCCCGCGCTGATCCTGACGCACAACCTGACAGGGGTGGAAATTGACGACCGCGCGGGCGCGCTGGCGGCCTTTGCGCTGGCGATGAAGGCGGCGGCCAAGCTGGGGCGGCGGCGGTTCCTGCGGATGGAGGCCAAGCCCGACATCTGCGTATTGCAGAACGTCAGCTTTACCGAGGCCGAGATGCAGGACGTCGCCGCCGTGGTGGGCAAGGATCTGTTCACGGACGAGCTGCGCGAGACGCTGGGGCAGTTCAAGCAGGCCAAGAACTTCGGCTCGCTGATCGTGCCGAAACTGCGCGACCCGGCCGAGACGCTGCGCGTGGTTGAGGCGCGAGATTTCGGCGGCGATTTGCTGCTTAAGGAGGTGCAGGAGCGCGTCGTCGCCGTGCTGCGCATGGCCGAGGCGCTGTCGCCAAAGTATTATGTGGTGGTGGCCAACCCGCCGTATATGGGCGGGAAAGGGATGAATGGGGACATTTCTGACTACGCCAGATCCAACTATCCTGATAGTAAATCAGACCTCTTCGGAATGTTCATGGAACGCAGTCTAAAGATGTCGATGCATCACGGCGCAGCGGCTATGATAAACATGCAATCTTGGATGTTCCTTTCGTCTTTTGAGCGGTTGCGGGCAAAAATTCTTTCGAATTCCACCATTCTTTCGATGGCCCATCTAGGGGAACGTGCCTTTGATACTATCGGTGGTTCGGTTGTGTCGACAACAGCGTTCGTAGTTGGAAACTTCAATGATGGAAATCACAAAGCGGACTACATTCGCCTTGTAGACGGTGAGTCCGAATCTGAAAAATCTGCACAACTCAAGAACGCAATTCTCGATCCAAGCTTGCCATACTTTTATCGGGTGAGTAGCCAAGAATTCCTATCAATTCCTGGAATGCCGATTGCGTATTCAGCGGGCAAGAAGCTTCGCGCAACTTTTTCTTTTCCAGAAATGATTGGTGAAGTTGCCAAACCTCGGCAAGGGATGGCTACAACAAATAACGATAGGTTTTTGAGATACTGGAGCGAAATCAGCATAGATCGAGCTAGTTTTGAATGTCAGTCAGGGGAGGAGGCTGAAAAGTCTGGTGCCAAATGGTTTCCTTACAATAAGGGCGGACCTTTTCGAAAATGGAGCGGCAATTTCATATACTTAGTGAACTTCGAAAACGATGGCAAAACAATCTGCGATTATATCGACAACACGGATGGTGCTCGAGTTGGTTCCAACGGACGAGTGATCAATAGAGAGTATTATTTCAAGCCAGGAGTGACTTGGTCTGACATAAAAGCAGGAGGTTTCGGAGCAAGGCTTTGTCCTCATGGGTTTATCTTTGATGTAAAAGGCTCATCCGGTTTTCCGGCTTCTGAAGAGCGTCTGTCTGTGTTGGGTCTACTTTCTAGCAAGCTGGCTGAGGAATACATTAATGTTTTGAACCCCTCAGTAACTTTTCAGGTCGGCGATATCGCTCGTATTCCATATGAAGCAGTGGATGTTGGTACAGTTGTAACACGGCTCGCCGACCTCGCAAAATCCGACTGGGACGCCTACGAAACCTCGTGGGACTTCACCGCGCTCCCGCTGCTCTCGCCCGGTCATCGCGGTGAGACGCTGGAGGAAAGCTACGCTACTCTCCGCGCCCACTGGCAGGGCGTGACGGATGAGATGCAGCGGCTGGAGGAAGAGAACAACCGCATCTTCATCGAAGCCTATGGTCTGCAAGACGAGCTGACCCCCGAGGTGCCGCTGAACGAGATCACCCTCACCTGCAACCCCGCCTATCGCTATGGGGTGAAGGGCACCGAGGCCGACCGCGAAACCCGCCTGCGCGCCGACACCATGGCCGAGTTCCTCAGCTATGCCGTGGGCTGCATGTTTGGGCGCTACAGCCTCGACGAACCGGGCCTGATCCTCGCCAATCAGGGCGAGCGGTTGGAGGATTACCTCGCCCGCATCCCCGAGCCAAGCTTCATGCCGGACGAGGACAACGTCATCCCCGTGCTGGATGGCGACTGGTTCCCGGACGACATCACTGAACGCTTCCGCCTGTTCCTGCGCGTGACCTTCGGCGAGGCGCATTTCCGCGAAAACCTGCGGTATATCGAAGACGCGCTTGGCAAGGACATCCGCAAATACTTCACCAAGGATTTCTACGCCGACCACGTGAAGCGGTATAAGAAGCGCCCGATCTACTGGATGGTCTCTTCCCCCAAGGGCACGTTCAACGCGCTGATCTACATGCACCGCTATCGCGGCGACACGGTGTCGGTGCTGCTCAACGACTACCTGCGCGAGTTCATCACCAAGCTGGAGGGCGAGCGTGCGAGGCTTGAAAAGCTGGCCGATGATCCGACGGCGACGCAGGGCCAGAAGACCAAGGCGTTGAAGGATGTGGCGGCGGTGGCCAAACAGATCGACGAGCTGAACGAATGGGAACGCGACGTGATCTTCCCGCTGGCGCAGCAGAAGATCGAGATCGATCTGGATGACGGGGTGAAGGCGAACTATCCGAAGTTCGGCACCGCGCTGAAGAAGATCGCGGGGCTGTCATGACTGACCGGATCAAGACGGGCCTAGAGCGGCTGTTCATCGATCAGCGGATCGTCTTCTGGTACGACGCCGCGCGCGACATGCGGACCGAATATGACGCTGTGGATCTGCCGGGTGTGGAAAAGGTCGAGATCGCGAATAACGAGTTCGGCCTGAAGTACCGCATGCTGAGGCAAGAGCCGAAACAGAAGTTTCTGGTCTTCCAGGACGGCCCCGCGCCCGAGATGGCCGACAATTGGCTGCTGGATCTCTATTTCGCCTGCGGCGTCTTTAAGGCCGATCAAGCGGCGATCTGGCTGGCCGAACTGGGCTTGCCGCTGCAGTTCGAAGACGTGGTGCGCGACCACATGGAGTTCTACCGTGCCAAGGGCCGCATCGAGGCGCTGAAGCAGATGATCAGCCCATCTGATACGAAGACCGATGTGCTGCGCCGCATGCTGGCCGTCTGCGCCGGGGCCGAGGGAGCCTTGGACACGGTGATCGAGGAGCTGCTGGCCGAGCTCGCGGACGAGCGCGACGATGCGATGCGCCTGATGGAGCGGTCCGGTCTGACAGAGTTCTTCTGGAAGCAGGTCGAGAATGCCTATGGCTATGTCAGCGATGCGCCTGACTTTGAGGATTTCGCGATCACCCTGTTCCAGTCCTGCTATGCCCGCGCCTTGGGCGAAGATGGCAAGCTGAACGGCGAAGCGCTTCTTGTCTTCCGCCGCTGGAAGAACAACCGGCTGGGGGCGAAGGCGTTTGAAACGCTGAGCGGGAAGTACCAGGAAATCCTGCGGATCCCAGAAGACGTGCAAGAGCGAGACATCAAGGCCTTGCGTGCCATCGACCATTTTGAAGAGATCGACCGGCAGATCATTCGCTCTCTGGTGCGTGAAATGGCGAGCCAGACGGTATCGTCGGCCGAGGTGCTGAAGACCGTGCGAGAGCGGCGGCAAAGCCATTGGTATCCGACCTATGAGGATATTTATCAAGCCATAGGCTATGCCACAGAATTCCAGCAGGCGTTAGCCGAGGCGAACCTGACCATGACCTCCCCCGCCGAGGGGGTTAAGCGCTATGTTTCGCACTGGTACAAGATCGACCAGCTCTACCGCAAATTCATCTATCATATGCAAAAGAGCGGTCAGGCCTCGCTGCTTAGCGCGTTGTTCGAGAGCGTAGAAAACCGCTACACGACCAACTTCCTTCAGGTCGTCAATGATACCTGGCAGGATCAGATCGCTGGACTGAGCGATTGGAAGATCTCGGGCTTTGCGCATCAGACCGATTTCTATATGGACCAGGCCGCCGAATTCCGCCGCCGCGATCAGAAGGTGGTGGTGATTATCTCAGACGCATTGCGCTATGAGGTTGCAGAAGAAGCGCTGCGCGAGATCCGCAAGCTGAACCGGTTCGACGCCGACCTAAAGCCGATGATTTCAGCGCTGCCCAGCTATACACAACTCGGCATGGCTGCGCTCTTACCGAACAAGGATCTGGAGCTGTCGGAGGACGGCAACGTGTCTTCGTTTGGCTTGCCTACACAGGGAACCGCAAACCGCGAAAAGGTTCTGGGCATGGGGCGTGCCGGAGACCGTGCCAAAGCCATGAAGGCCGATGAATTCATGAGCTTGAAGGCGGACGACGGAAAAGAGGTGTTCCGCGATCATGACATTCTCTACCTCTATCACAACAGGATCGACATCGTTGGCGACAAGCTCGCCACCGAGGAACGCGTGACAGAGGCTGCAGAGGTCGCTGTCGAAGATCTGACCAAACTGGTCCGCAAGCTCACAACCGCCAACTTTTCCAACATTCTTGTGACGGCCGATCACGGCTTCATCTATCAGCACCGCGCGTTGGACGAGACAGATTTTTCGGTAGCGGTTCCTGCTGGTGCGGAAATCCTTATTAAAAATCGTCGATTTATCATTGGGCGAGACCTTGATGCGACATCTGGAATGAAGAAGTTCTCATCCGCAAATTTGGGTCTATCAGGTAACTTGGATGTTCTACTGCCCAATTCGATCAATCGTATGCGCGTCAAGGGGGCGGGAAGCCGGTTTGTGCATGGCGGGGCCACGCTTCAAGAGGTCATTGTTCCCGTACTCCGCGTTGGTAAACGACGCGAAGCCGATGTCGAAAAAGTTGAAGTGCAGATCATCGTAACTGGAAAAAGCCTGATCTCTTCCGGCCAAACAGCGGTCACTCTCTATCAAACACAGCCGGTTTCAGAGAAACAGCAACAACGTGATGTTCTTGCTGGGATTTACGCTTCGGACGGCACGCTCATTTCAGATGAGCACCCGCTGACCTTTGACTACACCTCGCAAAATGCGCGCGAACGGGAGCTGCCCATCAAGTTCCTGCTTTCTCGCGATGCTGATCGGTTCAACAACCAGGACGTCTTTCTCAAGCTTCGCGAACGTATCGGCAAGACGAGCCACTTCGAGGATTACACAAGCCACCGTTTCCAACTGCGTCGTGGCATATCGACAGATTTCGACTTTTAAGGACCTATCATGAGCGCACTCAACGAAAAAATTAACGAGCATTTCGCGGGCTACGTGGTCCGCAAAGATCTTGTGAAAGCGGTCAAAGGCAACGCAATCGTTCCAACCTATGTCCTCGAATACCTGCTTGGGCAGTACTGTGCGACTGACGACGAAGCATCGATCGAGAGCGGCATCGAAACCGTCAAAGAAATCATCAGAAAGCACTACGTTCACAGAAGCGAAGCGGGACTGATCCAATCCACGATCAAGGAAAAGGGACGCTACAAGGTCATCGACCAAATCAGCGTCTCGCTGAACGAAAAAACAGACAGCTACGAAGCCACGTTCGACAACTTGGGCATCAAAAAGGTTGCGGTGGATAGCGGCACGGTCAAAGCGCATCCAAAGCTGCTTGTGACCGGCGTATGGTGTATTGCTGATGTCCAATATGAGTTTTCCGAAGACGCGCGAACGTCTCCGTGGGTGCTCGAGACCATCAAACCCATCCAGATCGCCAAAGTCGATTACGATGGGTACAAGGAGGCGCGCGCGCGATTTACCAAAGACGAGTGGATTGATCTCCTGATGCAGTCGATTGGCTTCAATCCTGAAGCCTTCGGACGTCGCAGCAAGCTTTTGCAGCTGATGCGGCTGATCCCCTTCGTGGAACGAAACTACAACATCATCGAACTTGGCCCAAAGGGAACGGGTAAATCGCATATCTACTCTGAGTTTTCGCCACACGGGCAGCTGATCTCCGGCGGCGAAGTGACCATCCCGAAGCTGTTTGTAAACAACTCGAATGGGAGGATCGGACTGGTCGGATACTGGGATGTCGTGGCCTTTGATGAATTTGCAGGGCGCGAGAAAACTGCGAACAAGGCCCTGGTCGACATCATGAAAAACTACATGGCAAACAAGACCTTCTCGCGCGGGGTTAACCCCATGGGGGCAGAAGCGAGCTTCGCGTTTGTCGGCAACACAGACCACAATGTGCCATTCATGCTCAAGAACAGCGACTTGTTCGAAGCCCTGCCGCCCCAGTTCCATGACTCTGCATTCATTGACCGCCTCCACGCTTATCTGCCTGGCTGGGAGATCGACGTGATCCGAGGCGAGATGTTCACCACTGGCTACGGGTTCATTGTCGACTACCTCGCCGAGATCCTTCGCCATTTGCGCCAAGAAGACTTCTCCAACCGGCCGGACCTGCATTTCAAAGTCAGCGAGAAGATTTCAACCCGTGATCGGGACGCCGTCTACAAGACCATGTCGGGCTTCCTGAAGGTGATTTTCCCTGCCGGAGATGAAACAGCCGATGACGTTGAAGAGCTCTTGCAGCTCGCACTTGAAAGTCGAAAGCGCGTAAAGGACCAACTGTTTCGGATCGATGCGACCTATCCAGATGTCGACTTCTTCTACATTGGCTCTGACGGGGAAAAGCGGCGCGTCCAAACCGTCGAAGAACAAGAGTTCCCCCAATTCTACTATCTGAAACCTGCCTTAGACCCAAAGCAGCAGGACCAATCCACTGATGCTGTTGATGATGACGTCATCGAAGTCGAAAATGAGCCGCGCGACACATCGGAAACCTCAGCGGCCGCCAAGCCGCGCGCCGAAGAGGGTCACCACGTATTCGCCGAAAACCGAAAGGGCATCAGCTACGATAAACTGTTTGGGCCCTATCTGGACGGTGCATCGCGGATCGTAGTGACAGACCCCTACATTCGCTATTATTACCAGATCAAGAACATGATGGAATTCGTCGAGATGGTCATCCAGCGCAAGGCGTTGGAAGATCAAGTGGCCATCCATCTTGTCACGGGGCCTGATGACGGAAACGTCCAAAAGCAACGCGAATTGCTGGAGAGCATTACCGAGGCATGCATTGGTTCGGGCGTTGATTTCACCTGGGCATTTGATGGTTCAGGGACCGCGCACTCGAGAGATATCGTCACCGATACCGGCTGGAAAATCGTTCTAGATCGCGGTCTAGATATATTCCAAGCGCCCATGCGACGCGACGGGTTCAGCCTAGGCGACCGCCTGCAGGAGCACCGCATGCTGAAGAACTTCTATGTGACCTATGTGCGGCAAGACTAACGGTGAAACTGAGTAGATATTTCAGAAAAGAGCAAAGCCATGTTCCGTGTTGATTTGAACCAAAACCGCTTGTCCCGCCTGTCCCAGAAGCGCTTTTCTGACTTGAACCTGCGCGAGCGCGGCGATTTGCAGGAACGGCTTGCGAACGAACCAAAATTGCAGATGCGCAGAAATTAGACGGACGAACGAATGAATAACCAGCCAAAGCCAGATTCGAAGACATACGACGACCTGATCTCGGACGTCAAAAAAGGCATCATCAAAGTACCCAAGTTCCAACGGGATTTCGTCTGGGACTTGAAGGCAACCGCGAAGCTTCTGGACTCGATCCTTAAAGGTTATCCCATCGGAACCTTCATCCTTTGGGAAACGGATCAACGCATCAATGATATAAAAAACATTGGTGGCTTTGACCTACCCGAGACGCCCATAGGGCGCAATGTTCAGTATGTCCTTGATGGGCAGCAACGCATCACTTCCCTCTTCGCGGCTTATCTTGGCGCGCAGATCAGAAAACCCACCGAGAAAAAGGTGACCGACTACAAAGACATCGTCGTGAACCTGGAAGAGAACCTCGAGGAGAAGGAAAAGGACATCGTCACCGTGAAAGACGAGGCGGAGGTTTTCATACCTCTGCATGACGTTCTGAACTTTGATTACCAGATGGGCAATGAACTGGAACAGCGTGGTTTTGAGAAACCACAAATCAATCAGATCAGTGCTTATTCCAGCGCCTTTAAGACCTATGCGTTCTCAACCGTCACCCTTCGACAGAACGATATCGAGTCCGCCATTGAGGTGTTTACTCGAATAAATACGGGGGGAAAGGTTCTCACGCTTTTCGAAATCATGTCGGCCAAGACCTACGACGAAGCCGCTGATTTCGACATGCAGGCCCGTTGGGAGAAGTTCCAGAAAAGGCTTAATGACAGCAAGTACGAAAACATTTCTCCCTCTGTTCTTCTGCAAATCCTGAGTCTCGTCATAAGCGAGTCGAAGGAGTGCAAGCGAAAGACGATCCTTGGCCTGGACAAGGCGGACATCATTGCAAGGTGGGATGATGTCATCTCTGCGATCGAGAAGACCATCGATCACTTCCGAACAGTATTGCGGATACCTGTTTCCCAAATTCTGCCCTACGACACTCTTATCGTGCCTTTTGCCTACTTCTTCTTGAAAACGGGCAAGTCACCCAGCGGGCAGCAACGGAAATATCTGGAAGAGCTCTTCTGGCGTTCTTCCTTGTCGCTGCGGTATTCATCGGCAAGGATGTAATGAAGCTCTGGAAGCTCAACTGGCCAACCTATGATGAGAAACAGATTTGCCATGTTGAGGTCACAAGGGCGAACAAACCCGTTTACGTGATTTCAGAAGGTAAGGAGGAGTTCTTCGTTCGCAAAGAAGGATCATCGCAGCCCCTTTCTCGTGCGGAAGAGCATGAATGGAACAAGGGACGCTTCTGAGAAAAGATCGTGAGCTTAGAGCAATGCGGAGCCAGGGCGGGCAACCCGCCCTGGCGCTCAGGTCACTCGGTGACCGGCTCTTCATCGCGGCGCGGAAATGCGACCATTTCGACATCGGGGAACATGCTGTGTTTGACGTTGATCGATGTGATGTTGCCGTCGTCGTCGGTGTTGACGAAGAGGACGCCGCAGCGGTCCCAGAAGTTCTTGCCGTCTTTTTCGCCGGATTTGACGTTCAGTTTCAGAGTTTGAGTAGCCATTTTTTGATCCTCACTTTGAGTGTTTCGATGAACATGACCAAAGCTGGCACCAAGGGGCTGTCAGCGAGAAACTTGCCTCGCGAGGAATGCGTTGGCGCAGGGGAATTTTCTTGTTGAAGCGGGGCTTGCACCGCGTCTGTCCCGGTTGCCCGCTTATGTTCAGCAATCAGAAACACGGCGTTGAGGATCTGAGTTTGGCACGACAACCTGACCTGATTTCATTTGAACCAGAATAGACGCACTTTCCCACCAGACAGGCGCAACCAGCTTTAGTTCAGCAGGTGCAACCTAGCCTTCAGCGCGCCGTCGATCGAAGAAAGCAACGCCTCAGGGAAACCCGCCGGAAGCTGATTGAACGTAACCTCAACGATCGTGTGCGAAGTCTCCTGCAGCTCTTCGAACAGGCCCTGCACGACAGCGCGGGACAAGCCGGATTTAACTCCTGTCTCCACGATGTGGCGGCCGACTATATTTGCCACTTTGTAATGGTTTGAGTTACCGAAATTCATAGCGAGCTTGAAGTATTTCCTCTCGATCTGCCGGGCGTCGACGGTCGGCTGCACCGTCAGCACGTCGTAAAGCGGTGTCATGCGGAAACGGCCGCCGGGTAGTAGGCTGACGCTGAAGTTCTTGCCATGGCCGTCTGTTGCACCAAGCAACCAGAACAGGACGTTGGCTTTGAAAAAATCGTACCGGTCTTTGTTGGGGTCATCACTTCCCAACAAAAGATCCATGATGTCCGAGACCCCTGGACCGCCCTCGTTCTGATACTTTTGCGTGGGCACAATGGATAGTGCTTGACAGCAATCCTCCTGCGGCAAACGGATCAAGCGGCCATCAGACGTCCAGCGCCGATCAAAACGCTCAACCACCAAGGCTTTCTTGTCGCCAAATTGCGCCATCTCGACATTCGCCGCCCGAAGCCCAAACGTCTCCATCAGCTTGAGACACAAGTATTCATTCTCAACGCTGTCGGACAGATCCATGCCGTTGGGCAGTCTGCCTATTTGCGGCTTGATGATGTGCGTGGTTGGTGTCGTGCCGGTTGGCTCAATCCACTGGCCGTCTTTGCGAAGCAGAGCCGTTTTTTCCTGCGCGCCAGCCACAGAAATTCGGAAGTCATTCTCGCGGCGGATACCCAGTGGTGCTAGATCGAGGTCGCTCAAAATTGCCCCGATCTGCGCCTCGTCAACAGGTTCTCCCGTTAACTCGGACATTGGCTGGGGCTCTTGCCCATCGGGCAGAAACTGCAGCGCGCCAATGCAATCGCGCCCGATTTGTGACAGCAGGCTGAAGGCATCGACGCCTTCAGCCCCTACACGTTCCGCGACCCGTCGGCGGATGACGTCGCTGTCAGGCAACAGGTTGTCAAAAACGGCGAGCACAGGAGCGCCGCTGTAGCGGTTCTCCTGCAATGGCAATGATAGCGACACCGGCATCCGGTGCTCCCATTCGAGCCAATCACGCGCATAGGCGAAACTGAAGCCGCCTGAGGGCTCACGCACCAATTGACCCACGAGCCGCGAGTTCAGGAAAACGTTCAGGGGTGTGTAGCTGCGCTTGCGGCCCATGTCAGAAAATGTCCTCAAGCCCGTCTGATGTACCCTTGCTGCGCTCGGTCACCGTAATCTCGAGCTCCAAGGCCGCGATCAAATCGAATACCGTTTCCAGCTTAGCTCCGCCGCTGCCGTTCTCGATCTTGGAAATTGTCTCTTGCCAGACACCGCTCATCGAGGCGAGTTCCTTCTGGGTAAGGTTCTTTGCCTTCCGAGCCTGGCGAATTGCGTGGCCCAAGTTTTTTGATGTACGAACGAGGTGCTTCATGGCGGTTCTCCTGCCACTGGATATGACCTTTAAATCATAAATTGTCAATATGACCTCTAAGTCATAAAGTTGCAGTATGATCTAAGCGTCATAATGCTCGACAGCATTGGTAGCTGTTTTCCAGACTTCGCCAATACTCTCACGCCTGCAAGCCCGCAGCGCGCACCTGTTCAGGCGTCACCAGCTTTGACGCAATCAAACCCTCGATCTGCCGGGTCGTGATGTGGCGGCACAGGGGATGGCGCTCGTGGATCCACTCGGCGAGGCTGGCACGCCCCTTGGCTTCGGCCTCTCGCGCCTTCTCGCGGTTGGCCTGCACCTGGGCAAGCCCCTTCTCCCACCGGCGCATCTTGAACCAATTGTCCGAGAAACAGACCTTGCTGCGCGTGTAGCCTTCGCTTTCCTTGGCATAGGCTTTGATCGCTTGCTTCAGATCATCGGGCTTCACTCCCGCCTTCACAGCTGCTGCGATCAGGCGCAGACTGGTTCGCCGATCTCGGACCCTGTCTTCGGGATAGGCCGCCAAAATTTTCTCAGCTTCAAGGTCTTCAACCTCCTCCCCCGCCTCGCGCCTGCGCGTAGGGGGTTTATGGATGGTTTTAGGATGGTTTGGGGTCCACCGTGAACCCCGTACCCCGTTCACCGTGGACCCCGTACCGGGATCAGGCTGGACGGGGTTCACAGTGACCCCCGTCTCAATATCGGGCTCGGCCGTGGGTTCGAGCGCGGCCACGCGCTCCAGAACAATGCGGTAAATGACGGTGTAGCCATTCTTGCAGTGCCGCCGCCCTGTCTCAATCAGAATGCCTTCGCGCAGGAAGTCGATAATGGTGCGCTTCACCGTGCTTTCGCTGAGCTCTGTGTGGCGCTGGATCGTCCCCTTGGAACACCAGATGCCTGAACCGTCATCGCTCGCCTTGTCGGCCAGGAACATGATGATCTGCTTGCGTGCAGCGCTGCCAAAGCGGCGCTCGGCGCATTCGTTTGCGATGCGCCAACTCATTGGATCACCTCACGTGTCAGAGGCCAGGAAAAAGCCGACTGAGCATTTGCGATACGGCACTGGCCCATGCTAATGTGCAATGAAAGCTGACAGGCTTTTTCTATTTGGCCCCGGTTCACAGTTGCCGCTGTGACGGGGCCTTTTTCGTTTTGAACCGGCGAATTTGGCTTTGAAACTTTCGCTTTTTGTTCACTTTTTGTCAGAGGGTGTTTTGCACCCTTAAATCGTTGTTTTTGCTGCTTCTCTTTCTGGATTGCAAATCCGTGTACACCGGTTCGATTCCGGTACTCGCCTCCATCTAAAAGCAATCACTTACATCACTCCTTGCCGTGTTGGATGCCCCGCGTTTACAGGGGGGTTTACATTTTTGTGTCTTGAGACAGTGATTTTGCTCGATTGAGCATGCGCAAGGCCGCATCGCTTTCGTCCGGGCGAACCTGCGCATAATGCTCGATTGCCTGCGCCACGTAGCGAACCGACCAGCCCATCAGCACCGCGATCTGGCGCAGAGACAGATCGGCATTCAGCAATCTTGTCGCGGCCGTCCCGCGTGTATCGGACAAAGTCTGCTCTCGGCCATCGATCCACGGGAGGGCTCTGCCATCCTGGATCGGGCGAATAGTTGCCGATCCAGGATGGCGGTACAGAGGCGTCCTGCCCCCACGATATCCGCCTGCTTTCGACCAGACAGATCAAACGATCAAATCGTTCAAGGCCTAGGATTTTCCGGCAATACATTCACGAATATTGAACTTAAGAAGTCTGCGCGGATTCACCCCAGTCAACCAAAAGCTGCATCAGACACCTATAAACAACCGCCCAAAGGCGCGCACCATACCTTGAGGGAATCGCACCTTAGTGCCATAATATTGAAATGGGCAAAACTGTTGAAAGCTGGCTACGTGGTCTCGGCTTGCAGCGATATGCGGATGTGTTCCACAAGAACGACATCGGCATGCGTGCCCTGCCCCACGTCATGGAAGAGGATCTGGCACACCTCGGCGTCAGCCTCGGGCATCGCCGCCTGCTGATGGCCGCTATCACGGATCTAACCGCCAAGCCCACCGCCGCAGAGCAGAGCCAAGCAGCAGCAGTTGAACGGCGCCACCTGACGGCTTTTTTTGCAGATCTCGCGGGCTATACCGAGATGACAAACAGATATGGTCCGGAAAAAATTCGACGGCTTATTCAGGACTATCAGGATACCGTCGCCCGCAGCGTATCGCGCTTTGGCGGCAATATCGCAAAGTATCTGGGCGATGGGCTTCTGGTCTATTTTGGATGGCCGGTCGCCTATGAGGACCACTCCTATCGCGCCCTTGCAGCCGGGCTGGATACGCTGCAGCGGGCGCAACAGCTAAAAGCCCCGGACGGCAGCCCCATCTCTGTGCGGATCGGTGTCGCCAGCGGGCTGGTGGTTGTCGGCGATCTGGTGGGCCAGAGCACCCGCGAGGAAGGGGCAGTGACCGGGCACATCATGAACCTTGCCGCCCGCCTGCAGGCGCAGGCCCCGGTGAACAGCCTGATCATTCCGGCGGATATGAAGCCCTTGCTGGGCAATGCCTTTACCTTCAAAACCCTTGGCCCACTGCACTTGAAAGGGTTCGACACACCGCAGGACGCGCTGCAGGTGCTGGGCGAAACCAGAGCAGAGAGCCGATTTCACAGCCTGCATCATGCCTATGACAACCGCATCGTCGGTCGCGCCCATGAACGGGGCATGCTGGAGCAGATCTGGGCACGTGTACGGGCGGGCAGCGGCGAGGCTGTGGTGCTGTTCGGCGAGGCCGGGATCGGCAAATCGCGCCTGGTAGAGGATTTCCTCGACCGTCAGGTGCCCCTTGAAAACACCGACATCATCCGGCTCAACGGATCGCCCTATTTCACCACCACCCCATTTCACCCGGTGGCAGACCGCATCTCGCATGACGCGGATCTGGCCCCGGTAGACACTTCCGAGGAAATGGCGGCAAAGCTGCGGGACTTGCTGGAGCGGCGGAGCACCCCCGATCTGGATCGGGTGCTGTCGGTCTATGCGATG
Source organism: Pseudophaeobacter sp. (assembly GCF_048267565.1). Classification (NCBI taxonomy): domain Bacteria; kingdom Pseudomonadati; phylum Pseudomonadota; class Alphaproteobacteria; order Rhodobacterales; family Roseobacteraceae; genus Pseudophaeobacter; species Pseudophaeobacter sp. Next base: position 57,959 of record NZ_JBLWXG010000006.1, read on the forward strand.
CTCGCGGCACCGCAGGCCAGGGTCGCGGCTCCGGTGGCCTCACTGGCACCAGCAGAGCAGAAGGAACTGATCAGCCACACCCTGCTGGAGGTGATCCGGATCCGGGCCTCTGTAAAGCCGGTGCTGATCGTGGTGGAGGATGCCCATTGGATCGACCCCTCGACGGCGCGGCTGATGGACCGGATCGTGGCCACCTGCAGCGAGATTCCGATTATGGTGCTGCTGACGCACCGGCCAGAGTGGGACAGCGGATGGCAGACCCGGCACAGCAATGCCACCATCCTGCACCTGTCCAGTCTCGATGCGGTTCAGGCGGCAGAATTGGTGGCGCAGGTCACCACCCATGTGCCCGACCAGACGATAATTGCCGAAATCATCAACCGCACCGATGGGGTGCCGCTCTTTATCGAAGAGGTCACCCGCACGGTCTGCTCCAACGCCAACAAGGCCCCTACGGAAGTGCCCGCCTCGCTGCAGGGGGCCATGATGGCGCGCCTTGATCTGGTGCCGGAGGATGCCAAGATCGCTGCGCAGATGGCCTCTGTCTTCGGGCGCGAATTCTACCCGGATCTGTTGGCCCGGGTCATGGACTGCCCGGAAAGCGCGGTAATGTCGATGCTGGCAGAGCTGTGCCGCTCCGGACTGATTTACGAAAGCGATCAGCGTCGCGATGCCTATATCTTTCACCACGCCTTGCTGCGGGACACAGCCTATCATTCAATGGTGTCAGAGGATCTGAAAAACTGTCACCTTCGGGTGGCAGAGGCCCTGCTGGATCTGCGCCCCGCGTTGGTCGCACGCGAGCCGGAGCTTGCAGCCCGCCATTTTTCCGAGGCCGGTCAGCACCAGCCCGCCTGCACCTACTGGCGCGCAGCAGCGGAGAAAGCGCTCGCCCGCTCGGCTGGTGACGAAGCCGCCGCCTGCGCCGAAGCCAGCCTTACCGAGGCCAAGCATCTGGGCAACAGCGCCCTATCCGAGCAGATCACCGCCCTGATCCTGATCGGGCGCAGTCATGAAAACACCGGCCGCCTCAGCGACGCGCTGGATACGCTGCACCTCGCCGCGCAAATGGCACAGGACGCCGGGCTCGATGCTTTGGTGAGCAAGGCAGGATATTGGCTGGCGGACGCCTCACTGATGTTCAGCACCGGCGTAGAAGCAGCCTATGAAACCTGTTTTAATGCGCTCAAGAAGGTTCCCCCTGAGGATGAACCCGAACGATGCCGCCTGCTGAGCCAATTGGCCCGTTGCGCGATGCACCTTGGCCGGTTTAGCCAGAGTGCCGAATACAGCAAGGCGGCCGTGAGCCTGGCCAGCCGCCTTGGCGACAGCAAGGCGCAATTCGCCGTGATGATGTCACGCCTCTTTGCCCCGGTGGCTGCCCGCGATCTGCAAGAGGTTACCAACTGGCGCAGCCGCCTTGCCGACATGCAGGATCTTGCCGACACGCTGGGCGACATCGACCGGGGACGCGACCGATCACTGCGGTTCTATGTGGCGATGGAGATGGGGGACCGTGACCTGGCCGAGAAGGCGCTCGACAGTCTGAACCAGGTTGGACAGACCCGCAATCATCCGCAGCTGAACTGGATCAGCCAGCACGCCCGCGCCATGCTGGCCATCCTCGACGGTGATTTTGCCGGTGCCGAAGCCTATGCCAAAACCGCGCTGAAGATCGGTCACCAAACCCATGGCACCCATGTCGAAGGCGTCTATGGCATGCAGATGTTCACCCTCCGACGCGAGCAGGCTCGACTTCACGAAGTCGCCCCGGTGATCCGTAGACTGCTCGACGATCACCCAGATGAGATGGCTTGGAAGCCAGGTTTTGGCGTGGTCGCTGCGGAGCTGGGCCACAAGGACGCCGCCCGCCGCATTCTGGTGGAAATTGCCAACACTGGCTTCGACCTGCCGCTGGATGCGCTTTACTCGACCACACTCGCTTATCTTGCCGATATCTGCACCGAGGTCTGCGAGACCCGAATGGCGGCGCAGATCTACGAGCTGCTGCTGCCCTATCGTGACATCACCGTGATGGCGGGGGTCACCACGGTTTGCAACGGTGCTGCCGGACGACGGCTTGGCGCTCTGGCCGCCCTTATGGGGGACTGGCAGGCAATGGAAGACCATTTTGAAACGGCACTGGCGCTCGATAGCCGGATGCGCGCCGCACCGTGGGCGGCCCATACAAGGTCCGCCTATGCCTGTGCCCTGCGTCGCCGCGGGCGTCCACAGGACGAAAAGGCAGCCACCCTGCTTTCGGTTGCGGCGATGGAGGCCGGAATGAAATACGGCATGACCGCCCTGACCACGCACTTGCGTGGGCAGGTTAACTAAAAACCCAACTGGCAGATTGGAGGACGAGATGCCACGCTTTCTGATTGAGAGAGACTTCGCCCGGAAGCTTGAAATTTCAGACGATGCAAAGCTGCACATCAAGGAAATCAACGACACGGAAGGGATCGAATGGATTTTTTCCTTCCTCAGCGCTGACAAACGCAAGACGTACTGCCTCTATGAAGCGCCGGATGAAGAATCAATCCGACGTGCGTCAAAACGGCTGGATATCCCGGCCGATGTGATTACGCCCGTAGACAAAGTAGACCCAGGCCTGTTCGCCTGATCCCGCCCAATCAGGCCCTCATCGCAAGCCTGTTTTGACACCCTGAGTGCGCAACAAAAAACGACCCTTGGCATTGCAGGCAAGCGACCTCCACCCGAACCGGAGGACCTTGACCCATGCCAGTTTTCACATCCCTCACCGGAGCCCCCACAGAGATTTCAGATGCCGCCGTCGACACCTTTGCCGCCAGCCTGCGCGGCGACCTCTGCCCTCCGGGCAGCGACGGCTACAAGACGGCCAGAACCCTGTGGAACGCGATGAGCGACCGGCACCCCGCGCTTGTGGTCCGCGCGCTTGGCGCAAGCGACGTGCAGAAGGCCGTCACATTCGCGCGTGAGAATGGTCTGCTGCTTGCGATCCGCTCTGGCGGGCATCAGATCGCCGGGCATGCGGTAGCAGACGGGGCCTTGCTTCTGGATCTGTCCCTGATGCGCTCGGTTCAGGTTGACCCGGCGCGGCAGCGCGCATGGGTCGAACCCGGAGCGCTGCTCGGCGATGTCGATAAGGAAACGCAGGCCCATGCCTTGGCGGTGCCGACCGGCATAAACTCCACCACCGGCATCGCCGGGCTGACACTGGGAGGCGGTTTCGGCTGGATCACCCGCAAGTACGGGTTGACCATCGACAATCTTCTTTCGGCAAGGGTCGTGACGGCGGACGGACAGGTCATGACGGCGAGCGCCGAGGAAAACCAAGATCTGTTCTGGGCCCTGCGTGGCGGTGGCGGCAACTTTGGCGTCGTGACCTGTTTTGAATTCCAGCTGCATCGGGTCGGCCCGGAGGTGCTTTCCGGGCTGGTGGTGCATCCGCTGTCCGCCGCCGAAACACTGCTGCCGGCCTTTGCCCGGATCGCCGATCAGGCGCCGGATGAGCTGACGATCTGGAGCGTGCTGCGCCTGGCCCCGCCGCTGCCCTTCCTGCCAGAGAAGTGGCATGGCACGCCGGTGCTGATCTTCGCGGCCTGCTATGTCGGAGATATGAAGGCAGGCACCCAGGCACTGGCCGAGTTGCGCGGTCTCGGCACCCCAATCGCCGATGTCATCGGTCCACATCCGTTCACCGGCTGGCAGGCCGCCTTTGACCCCCTACTAACGTCCGGCATGCGCAACTACTGGAAAAGCCACGATTTTGACAGCCTACCTTCCGAAGCCATCAGCACGCTCACCGCCTCAATTACCAGCCTTCCGGATCCGTCCTCGGAAATCTTTATCGCCCATTTAGGGGGCCGGATGGCAATGATCTCAGAGACTGCAACCGCCTTCCCCTCGCGCGCGGCCCATTTTGTGGTGAACGTTCACACCCGATGGGAAGCCCCGGCGCAAGACGAGAGCTGCATCGCCTGGGCTCGCACCCTGTTCGACGATCTCGCCCCGTACGCGATGGGCAGCGTCTATGTGAACTTCATGCCCGAAGATGAGGCCGCACGCCTGTCCGGTGCCTATCGGGGAAACATGCACCGCCTGCATCAGGTCAAGACACGTTACGATGCCGACAACCTCTTCCGCGTAAACCACAACATTACGCCCGAGAATAAATCACACTGAATCTGTCGGGCGGAATCGGTAGCGCGCCCTTCCGGCAATCCTGCCCCTATGCGTTCCGACAGGACCAGTGCGGCTGCCTGTGCAGTGGAACGACAAGGCATCAGTGGATCAAGACGGTTGATCTGTTGGTCGGTGAAACGGACGAGGACTGAACAGAGTGCTGGAATAGTCCTGCCGCGACAACGGTTTGACAACATTCTTCACCCTCGGAGCGGGAGCGCGAGGATGTGCCAGCCTACATTCTTGGGGGTAACCACAATAGGTGTGGGAAAGTGCCCTAGCCTTCATAAGGCGCAGACAGATCAATTGTCACGCGGTTGGCTATTAGACCTGCCGGTGACAAAAAGACGGTCTAGAGGATGGTGTGAAAACAGGTATTTAGCCCAACCCGTCTTGCTTGACTAAATGGTGCCCAGGAGAGGACTCGAACCTCCACATCGTTGCCAATACTAGCACCTGAAGCTAGCGCGTCTACCAATTCCGCCACCTGGGCAGGTGTCGTGAGAGGCCGTATAAGACGATGCAAGAGGCAGGTCAAACGGAAACGCACCGTCGTAGAAAAAAACTTTGCAGACCAGGGATTCTTGGCAAAATCCAACTGAACTCCCTATTCTATCAATATCTTACTCAGGCCAATATTTCTGCTAGCGGGGCGCAAATATTTCTTTGCTTATTTGATCCTGCGCAAGGTCGAGCGCCGCGATAACCGACAAAACAGATGTATGAAACAGATTGATCGCCTTGCTGCGCTTGGGCTTTTTGACAGCCGCGTGCCCCGCTACACCTCTTATCCCACCGCCCCGGTGTTCAGCCCCGATATCGGGCTGGACCTCCAGCGCCGCGCCCTGGCTGCGCTGGATCCAGCCGTGCCGGTCTCGGTCTATATCCACATCCCCTTTTGCGAGCGGCTGTGCTGGTTCTGCGCCTGTCGCACCCAGGGCACCCAATCGATCAGCCCGGTTGAAAGCTACCTGACCACCCTGGAGGCAGAGCTTTCGCTGCTGGCGCAGGATTTGCCTGCCGGGCTGCGCATGGGGCGGCTGCACTGGGGGGGCGGCACACCGACCATTCTGCCACCGGCGCTGATCCACCGTCTGGCCCAGGCGGTAAAGGCGGTGTTCCCGCATACGCCGGATTGGGAATTTTCGGTCGAAATTGACCCCACCCTGGTGGATCGCGACAAGATTGCCGCCCTCGCCGCCGAGGGCATGAACCGCGCCAGTATCGGCATTCAGGATTTTGACCCGCTGGTGCAACGGGCAATTGGCCGGGATCAACCCTATGAGGCAACGCTGGCCTGCGTGGAGGATCTGCGCTCGGCCGGGATCCAGTCGCTGAATGCCGATCTGGTTTATGGGCTGCCGCATCAAAACAGCGACCGCATGGCCGACACCCTGGACAAGGTGCTCAGCCTCAAGCCTGATCGCATTGCGCTATTTGGCTATGCCCATGTGCCCTGGGTGGCAAAGCGGCAGAAACTGATCGACGAAACGGTGCTGCCGGGGGATCTGTCACGCCACGCACTTGCCGGACAGGCGGCTGATGCCTTTGCTGCCGCCGGGTTCACGGCCATTGGCATTGACCACTTTGCCCGGCCCGAAGATGGCCTGGCAAAGGCGGCTGAAACCGGACATCTGCGGCGCAACTTCCAAGGCTACACCGAAGATATCTGCCCCAGCCTCATTGGCATTGGTGCCTCGTCCATCTCGCGCTTTGCCGAAGGATACGTCCAGAATGCCCCTGCCACCCCTGCCTATATCAAACGGATCGAAGCAGGCCATCTGGCCGGATCCCGCGGCCATGAAATGACTGACACAGATCTAATGCGGGCCCGCGCCATCGAAATGATCATGTGCGATTTCACCCTGGACCGGCAGGCGCTGCGCCAGCAGTTCGGGGCCGAAGCCGACAGCCTTCAGGCCGATCTTGCGCGGATACAGGCCCGGTTTGGTGATTTCGTCACCCTCAGCGATGACAGACTGGAAATCCCCCCCGAAGGCCGCCCCCTGACCCGGCTGATCGCCAGCCTGCTGGACGCCCATATGCCCAGCGACGCCAAGTTCAGCCGCGCCTCTTAGCGGGCAAAAAACTGGCCTGCCGCTGCCACCTTGGCGACGTCGCGCCAGGGGCAGCCAAAGCGGGTCCAGCCCGGCACAAACAAAAAGGGGGCAGCCCAAATGGCTGCCCCCTTGTTTTAACACCCGATGATCTGACGGATCAGAAGCCGCGACCGGCCTGATGCGGCGCATAGATTGCTGCAATTTTCTTCACCGCCTCTTCGGGCGACAGTTCTTCGCTTTCGCCACTGCGGCGCGAGGTGAGCTCTACCACGCCGTTTTTGAGGCCGCGCGGGCCAACAGTGATGCGCCAGGGCAGACCGATCAGGTCCATGGTGGCGAATTTGCCGCCCGCACGTTCCTTGCGGTCGTCATATAGCGGTTCCAGCCCCAGCGCGGTCAGCGCGGTGTAAAGCTGATTGCAGGCGGCGTCGGCCTCATCATCCCCTTGTTTCAGATTGACGATGCCACAGTGGAACGGCGTGACGCCTTCGGGCCAGATAATGCCCTTGTCGTCATGGCTGGCCTCGATGATGGCGCCCAACAGACGCGACACCCCAATCCCGTGGCTGCCCATGTGAACCGGCACAGGCTTGCCATCGGGGCCTTGTACCGTGGCGCCCAGCGCTTCGGAATATTTGGTGCCAAAGTAGAAGATCTGGCCAACCTCGATCCCGCGCGCCGTCCGACGGCGTTCTTCCGGGACTTCGTTGAAAAGGGCCTCGTCATGGGTTTCATCGGTGCGGGCATATTTGGAGGTAAACTCCTCCAGCACACCCTGGCACTGTTCGACACTGTCGTAATCGATTGCACGATCGCCAAAGCTCAGATCGGTCACCGCGCTATCATAAAAGACTTCGCTTTCTCCGGTTTCAGCCAGCACCAGGAATTCATGGGTGTAATCACCGCCAATTGGGCCACCGTCGGCCCGCATTGGAATCGCCTGCAGCCCCATGCGTTCATAGGTGCGCAGATAGCTGACCAGATGGCGGTTGTAGGCGTGCAAGGCGCCCTCTTTGGACAGGTCGAAGTTATAGCCGTCCTTCATGTAGAATTCACGGCCGCGCATCACGCCAAAGCGTGGGCGGATCTCATCGCGGAATTTCCACTGAATCTGATACATGGTCAGCGGCAGATCCTTGTAGCTGCTGACATGGGCACGGAAGATATCGGTGACCAGTTCTTCGGCTGTGGGGGTAAACAGCATATCGCGGCCATGACGATCCTGCACCCGCAGCATTTCCTGGCCGTAATCGTCATAGCGACCAGATTCGCGCCACAGATCTGCGCTCTGCATAGTGGGCATCAGCATCGGCATGTGACCAGCGCGCAGCTGTTCTTCGTGCACGATGCCTTCCAGCTTTTTCAGCACCTTGAAGCCAAGCGGCAGCCAGGAGTAAATCCCGGCCGAGGATTGTTTGATCATACCGGCCCGCAGCATATAGCGGTGGCTGACGATCTGGGCCTCTGAAGGGTTTTCTTTCAGGACAGGCAGGAAATAGCGGGACAGGCGCATGTCAGTCTCATTCTTACGAAGGGTTTTCCCAGCGGTCTAAGCCATGACAGCCCCGCAAGCAATCATGCTTTGCCAATTGCCGAGGCAGGACCGCTGCCAAACCGATCACTAGGCCAGCCCCTGCTGCCGATTGCCCCCCAGGCAGCCTACGCAGCCCGGCTTTTGCTAAAATTTTGCCACAGGGTCACGGCTCGGCCCTTGCGCTGCGGGCTGCCATCAGGAAAGAGTGGGGTCAACGCACCGCGCCCTGACCGAGTAAGCTGATGGCCCTGCCCGCAAAAAAACAATTCAAGTACTGGGGCATTACCTCCGCAGTTCTGGCGATTTTGCTCTGGTCGCTTGGGGATGTGTTGTTGCCCTTTGTTCTGGGAGCGGCCATTGCCTATATGATCGACCCGGTTGCTGACCGGCTGGAAGCCCTGGGACTGAGCCGCACCGCCGCGACCAGCCTGATCGTCGTGGTGTCTGTACTGCTGTTCTTGCTGATGCTGCTGATTGTCCTGCCCACCCTGATTACCCAGCTGGCCGATCTGGTGCGCATCCTGCCGGAACTGTTTCGCGATCTGCGCAGCTTTGCCCAGACGCATTTTCCATCGGTCTTTACCGAAGGCAGCCGCGCCCAGCAGACCATCGCGTCGATTGCCGGCACCCTGCAGGGCAAGGGCATTGATCTGGCCGAGGGCATCGTCGGCTCGGCGGCCTCTGTGCTCAATTTGATTGTCCTGCTGGTGATCGTGCCTGTTGTGGCCATCTATCTCTTGCTGGATTGGGACCGGATGATTGCCCGGATTGATGCGCTGTTGCCGCGGGATCATGCGCCAGTGATCCGTCGGCTGGTCTCAGAGATTGACCAGGTTCTGGCCTCTTTCATTCGCGGCATGGGCACCGTTTGCCTGATCCTGGGCTGCTACTATGCAGCAACGCTGATGCTTGTCGGGCTGAACTTTGGCCTGGCGGTTGGCTTCATTGCCGGGCTGGTCACCTTTATACCCTATCTTGGCGCGCTGATCGGCGGTGCCCTCGCTATTGGCCTGGCCTTGTTTCAGTTCTGGGGCGACTGGTGGTCCATTGGCATCGTTGCCGGCATCTTTGCCTTTGGTCAGGTGATGGAAGGCAATTACCTGACCCCGAAACTGGTTGGCGGCTCGGTCGGGCTGCATCCGGTCTGGCTGCTGCTGGCGCTATCGGTCTTTGGCGCGTTGTTTGGCTTTGTTGGCATGCTGGTGGCTGTGCCTGTCGCGGCATCACTGGGTGTGGTTGCACGTTTTCTGGTGGGGCAGTATCTCGACAGTCGGCTGTACCAGGGATTCAGCTATCAGGCCCTGCAAGGGCAGGCAGAACACAAGCAAGACGAGCAGTAATATGGCACGACAACTCAGCTTTGATTTGCCGGTGAAACCCACGCTGGGGCGAGATGACTTTTTTGTTGCCCCGTCCAATGCGATGGCCGTCGCACTGTTGGATCCCGCCTTTGCCTGGCCCAGCGGCAAACTGGTGCTGACCGGGCCAGCGGGCGCGGGCAAGACCCATCTGGCCCATGTCTGGGCAAATCAAGCCGGTGCGCGCATCCTGTCAGCAGGCAGCCTGCGCGAAGATCAGGTGCCCGCCCTGGCCCAGTGCCCGCTGGTGGTTGAAGATATACCAGCCATTGCCGGCAACCTTGAGGCCCAGAACGCGCTGTTTCATCTGCACAATCTGGTGCTGTCCAATGGCCATGCGCTGATGCTCACCGGTCGCGCCGCACCCAACCTGTGGCAGCTGACACTGCCAGATCTGCAAAGCCGGGTTCAGGCTGCCACCCATGCAGAACTGCAGGCGCCAGACGACGCCCTGCTGGCGGTGGTGCTGGCGAAATTGTTTAACGACAGGCAGGTTACGCCAAAACCTGATGTCATCCCCTATCTGGTGGCCCATATGGATCGTTCTTTTGCTGCCGCAGCGCTGATTGTCGATCAGCTCGATAATCTGTCCCTGTCCGAAGGCCGTACCCTGTCACGCCCCCTTGCCGTGCGGCTGATGTCGCAGGATCCCCCAATCAACACCCAGCCAGAAACCAGAGATGTCGCAGTCACAGTCGATTGACCTGGTTCTGGGCTTGCCCCACCCTAGCCAAAACAACACAAAACCGACGAGGTGCCCATGACCGAAGCCCAGGACACCCCCACCGCCGACTGGGGGCCCTTTGGTCAACCCGTCTTTGAAGACCCCAGCGCCCGCGCCCTGTCGCGGGTTGGGGTGGTTGATGTCGGCTCCAACTCGGTTCGGATGGTAATCTTTGACGGTGCCGCACGCAGCCCAGCCTATTTCTACAATGAAAAGATCATGTGCGCGCTGGGGGCTGGCCTGTCCGAAACGGGCAAGTTGAACCCCGGGGGCCGTCAGCGCGCCCTCTCTGCCCTGCGCCGTTTCCAGCACCTGGCCCAGGGCATGGGGCTGCCGGGGCTGTCGGTGGTGGCCACTGCGGCGGTGCGCGATGCCAAGGATGGGCCTGACTTTTGCGCCGAAGTGCTACGCGAAACCGGCCTGAAGATCTGGGTCATTGACGGGCGCGAAGAGGCCCGTCTTTCAGCCCAGGGCGTGTTGCTGGGCTGGCCTGGCTCATACGGGCTGGTCTGCGATATCGGCGGCTCTTCGATGGAATTGGCCGAAATCCACGATGGTGAGGTCGGCAAGAGGCTGACCTCTTCGCTGGGGCCGCTCAAACTGCGCGACATCAAGGGCGGGCGACGCGGGCGACAGGCGCATATCTCGGCGGTGATGACAGAGCTGAGCGCAGAGATGGGCAAACAGACCGACCGGCTGTTTCTGGTGGGGGGCAGCTGGCGGGCGATTGCCCGCGTCGACATGATGCGGCGCGGCTATCCGCTTAAGGTGCTGCATGAATACCGCATGACCGCACGCGATGTGCGCGAGACGATGAAATTTATCGATGCAAGCGATATGGAGGAGCTGCGCAACGCCTGCGGTATTTCCAACGCGCGTATGTCGCTGGTGCCCTATGCGATTGATGTGCTGTCGCGGCTGGTGAAAACCTTCAAGCCCAAGGATATCGCCATCTCCAGCTATGGCATCCGCGAAGGGTTGCTATATGAACAAATGCCGCAAAGGCTACGCAACCGCGATCCCCTGGTGGAATCCTGCCGCTTTGCCGAATCCAAGGATGCCCGCCTGCCCGGTTTTGGCAAGACGCTGTATAACTTTGTACTGCCCTTGTTCAGTTCTGGTCCGCAGACGCAAAAGCGCCTGATCAAGGCCGCCTGCCTGCTGCATGATGTAAGCTGGCGCGCCCATCCCGATTACCGCGCAGAGGTCTGTTTCGACAATGCCACCCGCGCCAATCTGGGCGGGTTGAAACATTCGGAACGGATCTTCCTTGGCCTGTCGCTGCTGCACCGATATCGCAACAAGCGGCGCGGCACCGCCTTTGAGTATCTCTATGATCTTCTGGATGAAAAAGGCCAGAAAGAGGCCGAGATCCTGGGCAAGGCAATGCGGTTTGGCGCCATGCTGATGGTCAGCGTCGACGGCGACATTGGCAAGCTGAAATGGCAGCCGCGCAAACGGCATCTCTGCCTGGAACTACCTTGCGCCATTGAGGATCTGTTTGGTGAGGTCGCCGAGGGGCGGCTCCAATCCCTGGCCGATGCGCTAGAGGCCGAGCTGAGCGTCAAGATCATCTCTTGACCTCAGGCGAACAATAACAACGCTACACGGGTTGCCCGCGCTTGATCACAGGTCGGTGCTTCCCTCGGGCAGCGGTGCCATCTCCTGCTCGGCTGGCGGGTCCGGTTCGGCTTGCGGCGGCTCTGGCTTGCGGCGAATGATGATATCGCCATTGGGCAAAATCTCGGGCACCTCATAGCGGCTCCAGTCTTCGACCTTGCCGGCAATCTCTGCCAGGGCGGGCCCCATTTCACGCAGAAAGCCCTGCATGGATGGGCCAATGGTCTCCATCAGCCCCTCCAGTTCCTGCAGAGAGGGGGCCATTTCCTGGCGCAGCCCTTCCCAGAACAGCTCGACGCCGCGCTCCATCAGGCTGGATCCATCCGCGCTGTCCTGAGCATGGGCCGGCGCGGCAAGCGGCGGGGTCAGCAGGCAGCTGGCGATCAGGGCGGGGGCAAGAAAATGTTTCATAAGTTGTATATATGACCTTTGCCATGGAATTTTAAGTCAGTTCCAGATCAAGCGAGACAGGAAAATGATCAGAGGCCGCCAAGAGGGCGGTACGAAGATCGCTATCTGCATAGCATGCGCCATCTTCAAACGGGTGCCAGATACGCCAGCGTGGTGCCCGCGCCGCCAGCTCGGGCGAGATCATGATATAATCCAGCAAGGCACCAAAGTAGCGTTTGCTTTCAGCATGATAAAACCGCGCCGTCGCGGGCTGCCCCCAGGCGCGCGGCTGCACCAGGCTTTGCGCATTCGGATCGGTCAGATCGGCGCCCATGACAATCTCAACCGAGGATTTGTCAAACAGGCGTTCATATTCATCAAGGCCTGGCCCGTCATTCAGATCACCCATCACGATCACCGGCTCTGCCGCCCGACGATGCTGCTGCACCCGACGACTCAGCCAGACGGCCTGGGCCAGTTGCTTGCGCCGGTTGGCAATCGAGATCCGCACCACCTCTTCTGGGGTCTTGGCATTATAGGGGGCCTTGGATTTCAGGTGGACGCCAATCATCCGCAGCGTGGTGCCGCCCTTGGTCGTGACCTGCAGCTCCAGCGGTGGCTTGGAAAAGCGTACCGGATCCTCGCGGTCATCGACATCCAGATCAATATGAAAGGTGGTATCAAAGCACGGCGCCTGCGAACTGGACTGCGGATCGACCTGAACCTGCAGCTGGTCCGGATCAAACATCAACGCGATTTCCTGCTCGGTATGCGTGGCAAAGCCAGACACCGCCTTGTTGCAACGCAGCCCTGCCTGGGCGGCAAAATTTTCCAGCGCACGGGTGCATTTCTGACGGTGCCCGCTATTGGGGGCCTCGATCACCATCACCGCATCGGCATCAAGCCGATCCAGGACATGGGCAATGGCCCGCCCCTGGGTATAGCGGTCCACCCCGCGCCGCCGCGAAGGGCGTCCATCAAGCATCAGCTGGTCGTCGCCATCAAACAGATGCGAGAACCATTCGATATTATAGGTGACCAGGCGCATGTTTGGCACATCCGTTGATCGCATCCCAGGCGCGATTGATGTCGATCAGGCGCTTTTCGGCCAGGCGCACGGCTTCTTCCGGGACTCCGCGCCCGATCATTGCATCGGGGTGAGTATCGCGTACCAGCCGCCGCCAGTGTTTGCGAATTTCATCGCGGGGCATATCAGCCGAAACCCCAAGAACCGTATAGGGGTCCTTAGGGGCATCCGGAACAAACCGCGCCCGCAGTGCGCGAAACTGTTCGGGCGTCTGGCCAAAGATCCGGCTAACGTCCTGCAGAAAGTCATTTTCATTTGGGTGGTAGAACCCATCAGCCATGGCGATGTGAAACAGGCCCTCCATCAGATCGCACAGGGTGCTGGGATCTGAGGCAAACATTCGCTGAATACGGGCGGCATAGTCCTGGTAACCCGCGATATCGGTGCGGGCCATGTCAAAGACACGCGCCGCGCCGGCCTCATCAGTGCGGGCAATCTGAAAAACTTCGCGAAAGGCGGTGACCTCATCGCGGGTGACCTGGCCGTCGGCCTTGGCCATCTTGGCCCCCAGGGCAATAACCGCAATGGCAAAGGCCACCGAGCGTTCAGGCGGCGCCCGCAGGCGGTCGAACACATTGGCCAGGCTTTCACCATTGCCAAGCGCAGCAAGCGCGTCGGTTATTCTGGACCACAGAGACATATCAAAACCTTATCGCGAAAATCATCCTGTGTCTGCGCTGTCGCGCGGCTAGCGCAGCAGACGGCGCCCATGAGGGGTGTCAAATTCAGCCTCATAGCCGATCGGGCCGGTGGTAAAACTGACCCGCGCATCAGCAATTGGCAGCAGTTCTTGCAGCGCATCCGCCTCGGGGTGCGACAGGGTCAGATGATGCAGGCGACATCCCTGTTGCTGCAACCGGGGCGCCGGATGATCAGAGTGCCACTCGATCAGCGCCGGGAACAGGTTGTCATAGGGCAGGATACCATCCTGCGGCACCGCCATGTCCCATTTCAGATCGCCCCGCTGCAGGGCCACTGGCTCACCCGCCCCTGCGGGCAGCTGCGCCAGCAATCCCGGCAAATCCGCACAGCGGCAAATCCAATTGCTCAGGCGGGGCGCACCGGCAAAGCGATCCAGATCAAACCAGCAGGGCCGCCGCTGCGGTTCCGCCTGCGGGTCAATGGCGATGGCCTCCAGATACAGCCCATCAGCCAGCCCCAACAGGTAGTTATGGGTGCCAAACATCGCGTGCTGCCCACCCGGCTGCAGCGGCACGCCAAGGGCCTCTTCCACATGTGAGACAGCCTCTTGCAGGGTGGCACCGGCCACGGCCAGATGATCAAGTTCCATCACATTCTCCTATTTGCGCCGCAGCCTAGTCAGTCTTTGGCAACATACAAGTTGAAAGCTGTGCCTGCGGCAAGCGCGCCCTCTTTACGCGCCATTAACCACAAGCCCCTGATATCAATCAAATTATAAAGAAAAACAGCTGAAAGCGCACAGCATTTTAGCAACCTGAGCACAAAGCTATTTCCTTGTTTACCCGCTTCGATTTCAATTGGGCCGACCGCGAAACGCGGCCTGTTGAAACCCTGTAGGAGAGCCGCCCTGATGATGATCCAAGGATCCATGACCCAGGAGTTAATGTCGAACCTCTATAAGAAATCGACAAAGATGAACGAAGAGCAAGCTGCAAAACTCGCTGAGTTTCTGTCCAGCTTTGACGGCGACAACCTTCTGGATGAAAATGCCCGAACCGTTGTGTTTCAGGTCAGGGAACAGGATTTGGCCGCAGGGCCTGATCTGGCCGCGTCTCTGGCTGGCGCCGGCAGCGGTGCCTCCAAGCGGGCAGCCCAGACTGGCATTGGCGAGTCTGACCGCCGCAACGGGTCACCGGCCCCGCCACAAGAAACCCAGGGGGTTGCCACGGTTGATGACGCAGTTGTCCAGTTGATTGCCGATGCGGTTGAGGCCTATGACGGAAGCCAGCCGGGAGAGGTAACTTTGGGACAGGCTGTTCAGACCGCATTGGAACAGGCCGGATATGACAGCTCACAATCCCAGATCGACTTTTATTCCTGATCCTTGCAGCGTCAAGCGCACTCGCATCTGAAACAACCGACCAGAAAAAAGGGGCGCAGGAAACCCTGCGCCCTTCTTGTATGAGGTTTCGCTTTTCTGTTGCAGCACCGCTCTGCTTAGCTGCGCGCTTCGCGGATCAGTCTCAGGACATCCTGCGCCGCCTCGGGGATATTGGTGCCCGGACCAAAGATCGCTTTGACGCCATTGTCATAGAGATACTGATAGTCCTGCTGCGGGATCACCCCGCCGCAGATCACCAAAATATCCTCGGCCCCCTGGGCTTTCAGCTCTTTCACCAATTGTGGTGCCAGGGTCTTGTGCCCCGCCGCCTGGCTAGAGATGCCAATCACATGCACATCGTTGTCAATGGCATCCTGCGCGGCTTCGGCCGGTGTTTGGAACAGCGGGCCCACATCCACATCAAAACCAATATCAGCAAAGGCTGTGGCAATCACCTTGGCGCCCCGGTCGTGGCCGTCCTGGCCCATCTTCACCACGAGAATACGTGGCCGACGCCCCTCCTCCTCGGCAAACTCTTCGATGGATTTCTGAATGGCGGCAAAGCCTGCGTCGCCTTCATAGGCAGCACCGTAAACCCCGGCCAGGGTCTTCACCTCGGCGCGGTGACGACCAAATTCTTTCTCCATAGCCATGCTGATTTCTCCTACAGAGGCCCGCATTCTTGCCGCCTCAACCGCTGCTTCCAGCAAGTTACCGCCTTCTTTGGCCCGTGTTGTCAGCTCATCCAGTGCCGCCTGGCAGGCGGTTTCGTCCCGATCGGCCCGCATCTTTTTCAGACGCGCAATCTGGCTTTCGCGTACGGCAACATTGTCCACATCCAAGATGTCGATCGGGTCTTCTTTTTCCTTGCGGTATTTGTTGACGCCGACAATCACCTCTTCGCCGCGGTCAATCATGGCCTGACGCCGCGCGGCGCTTTCCTCGATGCGCAGCTTGGGCATGCCAGAGGCAACCGCCTTGGTCATACCGCCCATTTCCTCAACCTCCGACATCAAGGCCCAGGCCTTGTCGATCAGCTCGTTCGTCAGGCTTTCGACGTAGTAGGATCCGGCCAGCGGGTCGACCACATTTGTGACACCGGTTTCTTCCTGCAGCACCAGTTGGGTATTGCGGGCGATGCGGGCGGAAAATTCAGTCGGCAGTGCGATGGCTTCATCCAGGGCGTTCGTATGCAGCGACTGGGTGCCACCCAGAACCGCCGACATCGCCTCATAGGCGGTGCGGATCACATTGTTATAGGGGTCCTGTTCCTGCAGCGACACGCCCGAGGTCTGGCAATGGGTCCGCAGCATCTTGGAACGGTCAGACTGGGCGTTGAATTCTGTCATCACCCGGTGCCACAGGGTCCGAGCCGCGCGCAGCTTGGCAATTTCCATGAAGAAATTGGTCCCGATGGCAAAGAAGAAGCTGAGCCGACCGGCAAATTTATCCACATCCATGCCCGCCTCGGTGGCGGCACGAACATATTCGCGGCCATCCGCCAGGGTATAGGCCAGTTCCTGCACCAGGTTCGCACCCGCTTCCTGCATGTGATAGCCGGAAATCGAGATCGAGTTGAATTTGGGCATCTCGTTTGAAGTATATTCAATGATATCCGAGATGATTTTCATCGAAGGTTCCGGCGGATAGACATAGGTGTTTCGCACCATGAACTCCTTCAGAATGTCGTTCTGAATGGTGCCCGCCAGCAAAGCCCGGTCATGGCCCTGCTCTTCGCCCGCCACGATAAAACTGGCAAGGATCGGGATCACCGCGCCATTCATCGTCATCGAAACGGAAACCTTATCGAGCGGAATGCCGTCGAACAGGATCTTCATGTCCTCGACGCTATCGATTGCCACGCCAGCCTTGCCGACATCACCGACAACTCGTTCATGATCGCTGTCATAGCCACGGTGGGTGGCCAGATCAAAGGCCACGGAAACACCCTGCTGGCCCGCAGCCAGGTTGCGGCGGTAAAAGGCGTTGGATTCTTCGGCGGTGGAAAAGCCGGCATATTGCCGGATGGTCCAGGGGCGGCCGGCATACATGGTGGCCTTGACGCCACGGGTAAAGGGGCCAAATCCTGGCAGCGTGCCCATATGCGGCAGCGCATCGGTGTCTTCAGCAGTATAGAGCGGCTTGACGTCGATCCCCTCGAGTGTCTTCCAGGTTAGATCATCGAGTGGGCGGCCACGGAGCTCTTTTTCAGCCAGAGCCCGCCAATCGTCGGTTGTGCTTGTCTTGGGCTTGCTTGTCATGGGGTCTTCCTCTTGTCACATCACTGTGGGGCAGGTTCAGTCCCGCCGCCGGTTGTTCTGGGTCCTGGACCAGCTGGGCAAGGCCTTCGGCCCCACCCGCCAGCCACATCAGATCGTCTGCATAATTCTCGCGCATCATGGCGCATTGGGTCTCGTCAAAGGGGCGCCAGCGTCCCTCACCCTTGGGCAAGGCACCGGCGGCGCTGTCCATGAGATGCGCCCGCATATCCTCCAGCCGCATGGAGCTGTTGAGCCGCACCCGTGCATAGCTGCGCGGCGCCTCCTGCCCGCTCAGAACAGACAGCTGAACTTCGGGGCGGCCGCCAAAGGTTTCAAACGGCAGGACCTTGATGGTAACACCCGGCATCGCACAGGCAATATCGCTGATCACATCGCGCCAGCTGCGGCGACTGGTGGCAAGGTTTTGCACCTGCTGTGCAGAAGGCACCCTGTGTCCGCGCACCACCGCATAGGTCAGGGCCGAGGCCCAATAGGATTCCAGACTGCGGATATTCAGTGCAACCGTATTCAGCTGCCCGTCAAAGGCCTCTGCGTAGCGTGCCATACGTTCGCCAACACCACTATACAGCCCGCCCAGACGCAGGTTGGTACGGGTGCTGCCAATCAGGTTTTCATCGCTGATCACCAGGGTTTTGACCCCGCGGGCGCGGCTTTGGTGCAAATTCATCCTGATCCGCCCGCGCGCCCGTTTGGCATGTGCCTCAACGCGGCCCACTGCTGGGGTAGGCAGCACCCCATGCAACAGCCCGTTGCGAGTCCGTCGCGGCCCCCAGAACCCAATTCCCTGCTTGGCCAGATCTGTCGCATTCTGGCGCAGATACTCCTGAAAGGAAGTGGTGGCACAACGGTGTGCCCCGAGGTGAAGACAGACTTGCATCGCATTTCCTGTGTGTTGGACAGGGGGCCTTTTGTGCCCCCCGGTTAGGGAAAGGTGCGTCATCATTAGCCCCTGACCCTCTCAAAGCGATTAACACCTGTGCGGTTATTTCTGTCCTGCGACCAATTCCCCATCGCAATTGCGCGCCAGCCGCATATATTGAACCCAACAGGAGAGATTATGAAACCATTCCTAGCCCTTGTTTTATCAAGTTTTCTCACCCCCGCGCTGGGCTGTTCCGCATTGGCCGACACAGCGGAACAACCAGCCCTGATCCAATCTGGCGAAGGCGTTAATCTGGCCAGTTTCCAGTGGCACAAACGCCCGGTGGTGGTCTTTGCAGACAGCCCTGAAGACCCGCGCTTCAGCGAGCAGATGGCATATCTGGAGAGCGAGCAGCAGGCGCTGCTGGATCGCGATGTCGTGGTCTTGACCGATACCAACCCAAGCGCAGCATCGCCTCTGCGCAAAGCGCTGCGCCCGCGCGGTTTCATGCTGGTGCTGGTCGGCAAGGATGGCGGCGTCAAGCTACGCAAACCCCACCCTTGGACGGTGCGCGAGCTGTCCCGCAGCATCGACAAATTTCCCGACCGTCTGCGCGAGGTGGAAGACCGGCGCGAGAAATGACGCGCTAGCCGTTGCTGCGCACGTAGATCACCGCCTTGGCCTGGGCATCTACAATCATGATGCCATGGCCGTCGGGAATGAAGGCCATACGCGAGGTGGGATTCATTATCGCCTGATGGTAGATTGATTTGACCAGCTCGCTCATGCAGTTGACCCCGGCCAGGCCCGAATTCAACATACTGATTCCCTGTGGCAAATCCCGCGACATGATGGATTCGACCAACGCGTTGGGGGATTTGTTGCCCACCTTGAAGACCAGTGGCTGCCCCTGTTCCAGCATTTTCAGCCCGGTATCCACTGATCGCGCCGCCGTCAAAAGCGATGAAATGCGGGGGGACTCGGTGTGGAAGACGGCAGCCGTGCATGTGCTGCTGGATTGAAAGAAATAGGTCTCGCCCAACGTGACCCATTGGGACAGCTGCAAACGCAGATCTTCTTCCTTGTCCAAGGCACAGCCCGAGATAACAAAAACCGTTGAAATCAGAGCAATTGCAGAACGAAGCATACGTCACCTTGCGAGTAATCGATACGCGTGATGTCGCATGAAAAGCTAAAGATTTGGTGCATGGATCTTGGGCGGCGGCATTTTGCCCCTTGGTGCCCAAGCCCATCGCCCGTCGGTTGATTGCCCGACGGGATGACTGGTTAGCCAGCCGATTTTGCCGGGAGGCAGAAATCTGCATTGGGGCAGGCGAAACGCGCAGGCGCTGCCTGGGCAGTTGCGAGAGTGGGAAACCGAAGCCCCCTGCCCCCGCTGTCGCGCCTATGCCTGCCCCAAAGGTCACCCCTCAAATTCCATGATCACATCGTCAACCGCCAGGCTATCGCCGGCGCTTGCGTTGATCTTGGCAACCACGCCTTTCTTTTCGGCCCGCAGGATGTTTTCCATCTTCATCGCTTCAACCGTGCACAACGCCTGGCCCTCATGCACCTCGTGGCCAACCTCGACCTCGACCTTGACGATCAATCCCGGCATTGGGCACAGCAGCAGCTTAGAGGTATCAGGCACGATTTTTTCCGGCATCAGCTCGGCCAGTTCGGCCTGCCGGGGCGTGCGCACATGTACGATAAGATCGGCACCGCGTGACCGGATGCGAAAGCCCCCAGAGACCTTGCCGACCTTCAACACCAAGGGCGTGCCATCAACATCGATTGTCGCCAGCTGATCACCCGGCGTCCAGCTGCTGGAAATGCGCATAGTACCGCCATCTTCAAAAGTGACCGAAGCCCCCTGCTGGTCGGCCTCGATGCTGACGGGGAAGTGCTGCTCCTGCAGCGAAACCATCCAGTCCGTGCCAACCCGACGTTCGTGGTTGTCCATACGGCCCGATACCCGCGCGCGGCGAATTTCGGCCACCCGGTGCATCGCCGCTGCCGAGGCTGCAATTCGGCGCAGGTCAGCCTCGGGCAATTCAACCCCGTCAAAGCCTTCTGGGTATTGCTCTTCGATAAAGGCGGTGGTCATCGTGCCTTCAATAAAGATCGGGTGATCCATCACCGCCGACAGGAACGGAAGGTTATGGCCGATGCCTTCCACCTCGAAACCGTCCAGCGCATTGCGCATCGCCTCGATCGCCTGATCGCGGGTTGGTGCCCAGGTGCAAAGCTTGGCAATCATCGGGTCATAATACATCGAGATCTCGCCGCCTTCATAGACGCCGGTATCATTGCGCACTGCAAAGCCATCACCCGCCGGGGCATCGCCCTGCCATTTGTCACTGTCCAACAGGGGGCCGGCGGCAATCTCGGCGGGCGGGCGGTAACGGGTCAGGCGGCCAATCGAAGGCAAGAAACCGCGATAGGGATCTTCGGCATAGAGCCGGTTTTCAATGGCCCAGCCGTTCAGCTGCACATCGTCCTGGGTAATGCTCAGCGGTTCACCATTGGCAACCCGGATCATCTGTTCAACCAGATCGACACCGGTGATCAGCTCGGTCACCGGATGTTCCACCTGCAGGCGGGTGTTCATTTCCAGGAAGTAGAAGTTCTTGTCACCATCAACGATGAATTCCACGGTACCGGCAGAGGCATAGTCAACCGCCTGCGCCAGCGCGACGGCCTGTTCGCCCATCGCCTTGCGGGTGGCTTCATCCAGAAAGGGGCTTGGCGCTTCTTCCACAACCTTCTGCTGGCGCCGCTGGATCGAGCATTCGCGCTCGCCCAGGTAAATGCCATTGCCATGGGCATCGCAGAGCACCTGAATTTCGATATGGCGCGGCTGGGTGACAAATTTCTCGATGAAGATACGGTCATCGCCAAAGGAATTTGCCGCCTCGTTCTTGGAAGACTGAAAGCCCTCGCGCGCTTCTGCATCGTTCCAGGCAATCCGCATGCCCTTGCCGCCGCCGCCGGCAGAGGCCTTGAGCATCACCGGATAGCCGATCTCTTGCGAGATCTTCACCGCCTCATCCGCGTCTTCAATCAGGCCCATGTGGCCTGGCACCGTGGAGACACCGGCTTCCTTGGCGATCTTCTTCGAGGTGATCTTGTCACCCATTTTTTCAATGGCACCAACGGGGGGGCCGACAAAGGCAACGCCTTCGGCTGCCAGGGCCTCGGCAAATTTGGAATTTTCCGACAGGAAACCATAGCCGGGGTGTACCGCCTGGGCGCCCGTGGCGCGGATGGCCTCCATCACCTTGTCGATGACGATATAGGATTGGTTGGCCGGGGGTGGGCCGATATGTACCGCTTCATCGGCCATTTGCACATGCAGGGCCTGCTTGTCCGCGTCCGAATAAATCGCAACGGTTTTGATGCCCATCTTGCGGGCTGTCTTGATAACACGGCAGGCGATTTCGCCTCGGTTCGCGATCAGGATCTTTTCAAACATTGGCAGTCCCTTGTTCTTTTATATGCCGGAATGCAAAACGCCGCGGCTGCGCCCATGGCGCGCCCGCGGCGTTTGCGTGGATGTCATGTGCCGCCCGAGAATGGGCTAGGCAGGTCAAAAAGCGGCGCGCAGATGCGGCCTTAACACTTACGGGGGTTTTCCTTGCAATAGACGAGGTTGGCAGCCGCCCCAACGGCCGCGCCTGTGACCAGGTTGCCATGCAGCAAGGCCGACCCGACCGCGCCGGCGCCTGCGCCGTAAATGACCTGTTCGCCGGTCGTTTCGCCACAGGCAGACAGGCTCGCGGCGGCACCAAACCCAAGTGTAAAAATGATTGCTCGCATGATGTTACTCCTTCTCTGCGGGAGAGTTTCTCTCGCAGCCAAAAAGCAGCTACCGCACTGTCAAGCAATGGCAACGCGCGAAACGGCGCAAAATGAGCAGGAGCGCGCCCATGGGTCACGCCCTTTCGGCGGGCTCTTGCCTGCCCTGTGGTGCGGCACTGGACAAGCCGACGGACAGAGCCAGAAAGCGGCGGGGCATTGCCATAAACCTGCAGGTTGGCTGCGCGGGGTTCCCCCCCGGCGCAGCACCAGTCGGCATCATGCTTCGCCCCGGCGTTCACAGGTTTTTACCTTCAAACGCATCCGGGAATGACAGCTGCGCTGCCTCCATGTCGATCACCAAGAGCGCCTCGTATGAGGCCGGATCAAAGGGATCTTCAGCTGGCAGAACTTCGCGCCCAAACAGCCAGCTCAGCCGACCGGCATCCAAGTTGCCACGTTCAAAGGGTTGGTCGCCAAACTGCTGCAACAGCGCCTGCATAAACGCAGCGTCGGCGCGGCGGTCCATTGGCTTGCGATCGCGAAAACGTTCGCGTCGCGTCAGTGCTGTTACCCCTTTGGGATTGGGACGACGCACGACAAATTGGAAATCTGTTCCTGGCAAACGGCCAGGGAACCCACGGTGCTTTAACATGATGGTGCCTCCAGTCCGGCACCCCGAGGGTCGGCTGGGGCCGGCCACAGGGCCGGACCCCTCTTGTCGTTACTTGTATTTGCCGGTGTATGCTGGCTCGACCGAGATGGGCTCGGGCTCAACCACAACAAACTCTTCCTGCTTGCTGCCGCAGGCAGCAACCATCCCCAGCAGACCCGCCAGCGTGATAAACTTGATGCTCTTGGACATTTCTGTCTCCTGATTTGTTTTGCGAAGCCGTCAGCACTAGGGGTGCTGTCCGGCCCCAGCCTCAATAGGTGAAAGGTACTGCGACCAATCGCGCCAAGGATAGCCGGGATAACGACCAATTCACATCGAAAAGCTGCCCACCCAAGGGCCTGTGACCACAAAGTCGCAAAAACATGCCGAGCCCCGCAGCCCGCCGCAAGATGTTGTAGAAACATCAGAATGCCTCCCAGATGCAGCGATCTTTTTCCAGGCGATAGGCCTCAAAAAACTGGGTTGCTTCGGCATCCTGAAAACCAAATTCCACCGGACGGTCCGAAAAGGAGATCACCACCATGCTGGGCGACAGCGCGTGTTCGCGCAGGTAGTCCAGCACGACAGAGCCGCAAAGGTGTTCCATGTCGGCGGCGCTGCGTTCATAATCCATGCGCCCGGCTGCAGCCGCCGTTGCGTCATCTGCCACATCCGTCTGGCGCGAAATCTCTGGCGCGACAAAGCGAAACCGAGCCCAGAGCGCCCCGGGGCTGTCATCCAACAGCACCTCTGACAGCAGAACCCGCTGACCAGACGGCACGGAAACCGGCACAAAGGCCCCCGAAAGATTGGCCTCATCCGCGTGAACAGGGATGACCACCAGCGATAAGGCCAGGGCACAGCCAAGCAGAATTACCGTCGAAACAGGGGAAACCGGACCATCCAAACCGCAACCCCACCCCCCAACAACTTGGGCTCCTCCGGGCGGGGCTGCTGGCGCTGCGCCACTGGCGCGCGCTATCCGGTATCGGTTGGGATGGATCATTGTCCAGTCTCGGCCTCTTTGTCAAACCCTGTTGTACATTTGTGCAGCTTTTCCTCTACCTGCACAGTTTTTAATCGGTTCTTGCCTGACCGGGCATACCGCAGCCACCGGCTGCGCTTCACCTCGTCTTCCAACACCGCCTTGATTTCAGAGGCCAAATTGCCTGGCACACGCCCCGCGACACGCCCGCCTGCCGTCACCAGCAGCCCCTCGGCATGTGGCTCCACCTGCACCACCGGGGAAAAGCCACGCACATTTTGCACCGCGCGCCACATGTCCTGGCGGATCTGCTGCGCCAACCGCAGCGGATCTGCCGATGGCAGCGCCACGGTGACCGCAACATCAAGCCGCGCAGGCGTCTGACGACAGAGCGTCAATATGCCCCCTTCCTGCAGGATATGCCAACCGCTCCGGCGCATCACCATCACCCTTTACAGAGGGATATTGTCGTGTTTTTTCCACGGGTTCTTCAACGACTTGCCCCGCAGAGAGGCAAAGGCACGAGAGACCCGACGGCGGGTGGATTTGGGCTGAATCACCTCGTCGATGAAACCGCGTTCAGCCGCCACAAAGGGATTGGCAAACCGGGTCTCATAATCGGCGGTATGGGCGGCGATCTTGTCCGCATCGCCCAAATCGCCCCGATGAATGATTTCAGTCGCGCCCTTGGCACCCATCACCGCGATTTCAGCGGTGGGCCAAGCATAGTTGAAATCACCACGCAGGTGCTTGGAGGCCATCACGTCATAGGCTCCGCCATAGGCCTTGCGGGTGATCACCGTGACCTTTGGCACCGTGGCTTCACCATAGGCGAACAGCAGCTTGGCACCATGTTTGATCACGCCGCCATATTCCTGGGACGTACCAGGCAGAAAGCCGGGCACATCGACCAGCGTCAGGATTGGAATTTCAAAGCAATCGCAGAACCGCACGAAGCGCGCCGCCTTGCGCGAGCTGTCGATATCCAGGCAGCCCGCCAGCACCATCGGTTGGTTGGCAACAACGCCCACAGTCTGACCTTCAAGGCGAATGAACCCGGTGATGATGTTCTTGGCAAAATCTTCCTGAATTTCGTAGAAATCGCCTTCGTCCGCAACCTTGGTGATCAGCTCTTTCATGTCGTAGGGCGAATTGGGGTTGGCCGGGATCAGGGTATCCAGGCTGTCTTCAATGCGGCCTGGTTCATCAAAGAAAGGGCGCACCGGGGGTTTCTCCCGGTTGTTCAGCGGCAGGAAATCAACCAGACGGCGCACCTCGGCCAAGGCCTCTACATCATTTTCAAAGGCCGCATCGGCGACGCTGGATTTCTTGGTATGGGTTGATGCACCGCCCAGCTCTTCGGCAGTGACCACCTCGTTGGTGACGGTCTTGACCACATCGGGGCCGGTCACAAACATGTAAGAGGTGTCTTTCACCATAAAGATGAAATCCGTCATCGCAGGCGAATAAACCGCGCCGCCGGCGCAGGGCCCCATGATCACCGAGATCTGCGGCACCACGCCGCTGGCCATGATATTGCGCTGGAACACCTCGGCATAGCCGGCCAGCGAAGCCACGCCCTCCTGAATACGGGCCCCACCGGAATCATTGATGCCGATGATCGGCGCCCCATTCTGGATCGCCATATCCTGAATTTTGCAGATCTTCTGCGCATGGGTTTCCGACAGTGAACCACCAAAGACGGTGAAATCCTGACTGAACACATAGACCATACGGCCATTGATGGTGCCCCAGCCGGTGACCACGCCATCCCCTGCAGGCTTTTGCTTTTCCATGCCAAAATCCGTGCAGCGATGCGCGACGAACATGTCGAACTCTTCAAAGCTATCCTCATCCAACAGCAGCTCGATACGCTCGCGCGCGGTCAGCTTGCCGCGCGCATGCTGGGCATCGATACGGCGCTGCCCGCCCCCCAGACGTGCGTCATTGCGGCGGTCTTCCAGCTCGGACAGGATATCTTTCATTGCACGGGTCCCCATATAGATTTTGCCACAGCCTAACGCCCGCGCCGCACAAGCCAAAGGTAAATTTGGCAAATTTGCAAACATTTTGCATACAGTTAATGAATAGTTGAATATTTGCTAACAATACAACTGTTTCCAAAATCGATCCAATGCAACATATTTTCGCCTTACTACGTTCACTCTTCGTTCAAGGGATACTGCGCAGTATCACCCCCGGTTCACATAAAATCGGGCATCAACATGTTACGTCACAGCGAAATCATCACAGCCATGCAATACACGCGCTTCAATCTGAGTGATCCGTTGAACACCAGCAATGACGCGCCATACAAGATCAGCTATCAATATGCAGGTGGCAGCGCAGCGGGGGATCTTCCGACCTCAACAGAATATAGCGGATGGCGTCGAATGAACTGGGCGGAAAAGGCCAACTTCGAGGCCGCGCTTACCCATATCGAAAGCTTTCTCAATGTTGAATTTGTGCAGGTTAAACGCACCGATGACCCCGACCTGAATGTTGCAGCCGTTTCCCTGCCCGGGGCAACCATCGGCAGTGGTGGCTACTCTATCCGTTATCAGGGCAGCAAGATCACTGATTGGGACGGCTTTGTCGCCTATGACGCAACACTGGATCTGTCTTCGGGGCAGTATGTCGACCTGCTGCTGCACGAATTGGGCCATGCCATGGGGCTGCGCCATACCTTCGAAGCCGATGACGCCTTGCCGCAGGAATATGATAGCAATCTCTACTCTGTCATGTCCTACCGCGCCAATCCGCATAACGGGGAAGACAGCGACGCCATGATGCTGTTCGACATCTTGGCCCTTCAGGATATCTGGGGCGCGGCCAGCCATAACGAAGATGACACCCGTTACACGGGCTGCCGGACCACCACCGTCGACAGCATCTGGGACACTGGCGGCATTGATTTTCTGGATGCGGATGGACGCCATCATGGGGTCACGCTTGACCTGCGCCAGGGGGCGTTTTCATCCTTTGACAGCAGCCATGATGCGGTCATCGCCTTTGGCAGCATGATTGAACGGGCTATTGGCGCCAAGGGGGATGACCGGCTTATTGGCAATGCGCTCGACAATGTTTTGCACGGCTACGGAGGCCACGACTATCTGGTTGGAAAGGCCGGGGACGACCGGATAACCGGCGGCTGGGGGCGGGATACGCTACGCGGCGATGATGGCGATGACCAGCTGCTGGGCGGGCATGGGCGTGACCGCCTTTGGGGCGGTGCCGGCGATGATCGTTTGGCAGGCAACGGCGGCAAAGACAGGCTGGATGGCCAAGCCGGAGATGACCTGCTGATCGGCGGATACGGCGATGATATCTTTGTCTTCAAAGGGCGCGGTGGCCACGACACGGTCAGCGATTTTATCGTCCAGGAGGATCGGCTGAAGATAATGGGCCATGGCAGCCACAGTGATATTTTGGGTCAGGCCCACGACAGCGCCGAAGGAGTGGTTTTTGACTTTGATGCAGATAGCAGCCTGCTGCTCCGTGACGTCACATTGGCCAGCCTCAGCGAATACTTTCTCATTTGAGACGATCTAGGAATAGACAATCTCACCGGGCTGATCTAAGCCAGTTTCATGCAAAATCCCCAGCCCTCCGCGCATCCCACGATGAGCAAGCCACATATCGCGACACTGATCCTTCTGGCAGGGCTGTCGGCCCTGGCGATGAATGTCTTTCTGCCTGCCCTGCCCGGCATGGCGGAACATTTTCAAGCTGACTACCGGCTGATGCAGCTTTCCGTGGCGCTCTACCTTGCTGTCAATGCGGCGGTGCAGATTGTGGTTGGGCCGATTTCAGACAAGATGGGGCGCCGCCCGGTGATTCTGGCCAGCATATTGCTGTTCATCCTGGCAACACTGGGCTGTATCTTTGCCCCCACCGCCGAAATCTTCCTGGCATTTCGCATGGCCCAGGCGGCTATTGCCGCAACCATGGTACTGAGCCGGGCGGCGGTGCGTGATCTGTACGACACCGACCGGGCGGCCAGTATGCTGGGCTATGTCACCATGGGGGTGGCGATTGTGCCGATGATCAGCCCGGCCATTGGCGGGGTGCTGGATCAGCTGTTTGGCTGGCAGTCCAACTTCTGGCTTTTGGCGCTCTGTGCCGCGCTGGTCTACATGCTGACCTATTTTGATTTTGGCGAAACTGCCGTCAAAAGCGGCAAGACGCTGGCGGCACAGTTTGCCGAATACCCTGAGCTGATCTTCTCGCCGCGCTTTTGGGGCTATTCGCTGGCCTCTGGTCTCGCCTCTGGCTCTTTCTTTGCCTATCTTGGCGGGGCACCGTTTCTGGGGGCAAATCTCTATGGGCTGAGCCCGGCAATGCTGGGGCTGTTCTTTTCGACCCCGGCGGTCGGCTATTTCTTTGGCAACTTTATATCAGGGCGTTTTTCAATGCGCTTCGGCGTCAATCGGATGGTGCTCTGGGGCTGCATCGTGAATGGCTGCGGCGTTGCGCTGTCGCTGGCGCTGGCGCTGGCAGGGCTGGATTCGGTTTATTCCTTCTTTGGCCTTATGTGCATCGTCGGGCTTGGCAATGGCATGGCAATCCCCAATGCTACCGCCGGGGCGATCTCTGTACGGCCACATCTTGCGGGGTCTGCCTCGGGGCTGAGCGGCGCAATCATGCTGGGCGGAGGTGCCTGTCTCAGCGGCATGGCCGGTTGGGTTCTGGTGCCCGGCACCACCGCTGTCCCCTTGCTGCTAATCATGTTCTGCACCGCCATACTGGGGCTGCTTTCCATTGCTATGGTGATCAAGCGCGAGCAGCACCTGCGCTAGCAGAACCAGCCCTGCCCCCCGCCTGATCCGTTTCCCCAAAGCCCGATACGCTGGCCAACGCCCCCCCGAGGCAGGCGGCTTACCTTTTGCGGTCGGCGGCTTGCATCGTGAAATTTGCATTTATACAGTAGCGGCACCCGGAATTTGCAAAGGTGCCCCCGATGGCCACTCAGAAACTCTATGCAGGTGCCAAACTGCGTGAAATGCGTACCCGGCTTGACCTGACGCAAAAGGGTTTCGCCGCCAAACTTGGCGTATCTCTGCCCTATCTGAACCAGATGGAGAACAACAACCGACCCGTTTCCACCACGGTTGTTTTGGCCCTGGCGCAGGAATTTGGCATGGATGTCACCGAATTGTCGACCGGCGACAGTGAGCGCCTGGTCAGCGACATGCGCGAGGCCATGGCCGACCCGGTTTTTGCCGATGACACCCCGCCGATGGCGGATCTGCGACTTACAGCATCAAATGCGCCGGCCCTGGCGCGCGCCTTTCTTAGCCTGCACCGCGCCTATCGCCAGACGCATGAGCGCCTTGCCTCGCTGGACGAGGCACTGGGGCGCGAGGATTCCCGCATTCAGGCCAGCCCCTGGGAAGAGGTGCGCGATTTCTTCCATTATTGCGACAACTACATTGACGCGGTGGATCGGGCCGCCGAACGCTTTGCCGGATCTGCAGATGCACGGCTGGCAGCCACCACCGCGCTGGAAACCGCAGGCATCACCATTTTGATCTGCGACATGGAGGGGCTACGCCACTACGACCCCGAGAGCCGCACCCTGCGACTGTCAAACCGCGCCACGCCGTCAACCCAGGTATTTCAGCTGCTATTGCAGGTTGCCCTGTTCAGCCAGGACAGCCTGCTAGAAGCTACCTTGGATTTTGCCCGCTTCCAAAGCGACGAAGCCCGCGCCATCGCCAAGATTGGCCTGGCGAACTATTTCGCCGGGGCAGCGCTGATGCCCTATGGCCGTTTTCTGGCCGCCGCCCAAGAGGATCGCCATGATCTCGAACGGCTCGCCATCCGGTTTAGCGCCTCGATAGAGCAAGTGGCGCATCGCCTCTCGACCTTGCAGCGCCCCGGCGCCAAGGGGATCCCGTTCTTTTTTGTCCGGGTCGATCAGGCAGGCACCATCACCAAGCGGCACTCCGCCACGCGGCTGCAGTTTGCCCGCTTTGGTGGTGCCTGCCCGCTATGGAATGTGCACCGCGCCTTTGAAACGCCTGGGCGCTTTTTACGCCAGCTGGCCGAAACGCCGGACGGGGTGCGCTATATTTCGCTGGCGCGGGATGTGTCAAAACCCGGTGGGGCCTTTGGCGCGCCGGTGCGCCGCTACGCCATCTCGCTGGGCTGTGAGTTGCGCCACGCAGAGGCGCTGGTCTATGCCGACAATCTGGAGACGCGCCATGATACGGCCTTTGAACCCATCGGCATTTCCTGCCGCATCTGCGAGCGCACAAACTGCCACCAACGTTCGGTTCCGCCGCTAGAACGCCGCCTCAGCATCAACAGCGACCAGCGCGGGGTGCTCCCCTATGAGGTGAGCTGATGACTCCTGGCGCCCCCTTATCGCGGTACATCTGCTATACGCCCGCAGTGCACAGCAAAAAGGGGGCGCGTAATCGCCGCCCCCTTGCTGTATTTTCTGCCACGCCCAGAAGACCAGACGCAGACCAATAGTATTCAGGCTTTGGCCAGAATATCCCAGATCTGATCCTTCAGCGCACCACGCTTCTTGCGCAGTTCGACTTCTGCCAGCTCTTCTACCGGCTCGACGTTGGTTTCGGCCCGGTGCACAGCGCGGTTCACGTCGTGGTAGTCATCAGCCAGCTTGGCAAAATGGGCATCAGACTGTTTCAATTGGCTGATCACCTCGGCCTTTTCGGGAAACTCTGCTGCCAGCTCATGCGGGGTATTGGACATCTGTTCGCTCCTTTTATATCGCTCACCCGCAACCTATGATCCCCGCGATTGCGCCACCTTGATACGGATCAATTCCCCCCAAAAGTTAACACCTTGGACGGCAGCCCGCGACAGTGCTGTGCGCCACAGGCAAAGCGCCAGCTAGCGCTGGCTTTCCTGCCAGTTGTCATGGAACCAGGGCATCGCATTAGAGGCCGACAGGCGGCGGCCAAGGATATGGTCTGCCGCTTTTTCCCCGGTCATGATCGATGGACCGTTGAGGTTGCCATTGGTGATGCGCGGAAAGATCGAACTGTCGGCGACCCGCAGCCCTGCAACGCCGATGACCCGGCATTCTGGGTCAACAACGGCCATCGGATCATCCAGCGCCCCCATCTTGCAGGTGCCACAAGGGTGATAGGCGCTTTCGGCGTGCTGCCGGATAAAGCTGTCGATCTCCGCATCGCTTTGCAGTGCTTCGCCAGGCTGGATTTCGTGTTTGACAAAGGGCTGCATGGCCTCCTGCGCAAAAATCTCTCGGGTCAGGCGCACGCATTTGCGAAAATCGATCCAGTCCTGCTCGGACGACATATAGTTGAAAGAGATCTTTGGTGCGTCCTTCGGATCGGCGCTGGCCAGAGTGACCCTGCCGCGCGATTCTGACCGCATCGGCCCCACATGCGCCTGAAACCCATGGCCTTCGGCTGCCGCCTGGCCATCATAGCGCACCGCAATCGGCAAAAAGTGATACTGAATATCGGGATAGTCGACGCCCTTGTCCGAACGGATGAACGCAGCGCTTTCGAACTGGTTCGAGGCCCCAAGCCCTGTCTTGGTGAACAGCCACTGTGCGCCAACCCAGGCCTTACCCAGCAGGTTCCAGTATTTGAACAGGGTGATGGGTTGTTTGCAGGCGTATTGGAAATAGAACTCCAGGTGGTCTTGCAGGTTTTGCCCAACGCCGGGACGATCTGCGACCAGATCCACACCATGTTCTGCCAGGTGTTTGGCCGGACCAATGCCCGACAGCATCAGCAGCTTTGGTGAATTCAGCGAGCTGGCCGCCAGGATCACCTCCTCTGTGGCCTCGATCACCTCAACCTTGCCGCCGCGCTCGATCTCAACCCCGGTCGCGCGCCCCTGCTGGATGACCACTTTGCGCGCCAGGGCGCGGATCATGGTGCAGCTATCGCGCTTCAGCGCCGGGCGCAGATAGGCATTGGCCGCCGACCAGCGCTGGCCTTTGTAGACGGTCATCTCCATCGGGCCAAAGCCCTCTTGCTGTTCACCGTTGTAATCTTTGGTCACAGGATACCCCGCCTGCTGCCCGGCTGAGACAAAGGCCGCGTGCAGCGGGTTGTCGCGCGGGCCACGGGTGACATGCAGCGGGCCGTCACTGCCGCGCCAGTCCGGGTCACCGCCCTGGCCGCGGTCATCCCAGGTTTCCATACGTTTGAAATAGGGCAGCACATCTGCGTAGGACCAGCCCTGCGCGCCGCTTTCGGCCCAGTAATTATAGTCACCCGCGTGGCCGCGCACATAGACCATTCCATTGATCGAGGACGACCCGCCGATCACCTTGCCACGCGGCGTCACCAGCTCGCGATTGTCCAGATGCGGTTCCGGCTGGGATTTATAGCCCCAGTCATACAGCGACATGTTCATCGGGTAGGACAGTGCCCCCGGCATCTGGATAAACGGGCCCGCATCACTGCCGCCATGTTCGATGATGAGTACCGATTTCCCCGCTTCTGACAGCCGGTAGGCCATGGCACAACCCGCCGAGCCCGCCCCCACAATCACATATTCCGCTTTCATCGCATGTCTCCATCGCGAAGTCTCACTGGGTCAAAAGGCCACCGGGCCGCGCGCCAGGCGCGATCTATCCTGTGGCCGGTAAAACTCTGCTTCATCATTGGTCTGGCCCGCTGCGGACGCGTCGCGCCTTCAGCGGATTTCTCAGCACCCCTTGCGCCCTGCCCTTTTGGGCAACGGGGCGGGTGGGTGGGCGTTGCCCAAAAGGGCAATCAGAACGCCGCTTCGACATCGCCCATGCGCACATAGACCGATTTCACCTGGCTAAAGTGCTTCAAGGCCTCTTTGGAGTTTTCGCGCCCCACCCCCGAGGCCTTTACGCCGCCAAAGGGGGCCTCGACCGGTGCGTCATTGTAAGAATTGATAAAGCAGCTGCCGGCCTCAAGCTGGCCGATCACCCGATGCGCCCGCGCGAAATCTTTGGTGAAGACCCCCGCCGACAGGCCAAATTCGGTGGCATTGGCCCGTGCCACAACCTCATCTTCGCTATCGAACTCCAGCACCGACATGACAGGGCCAAAGATCTCTTCACGCGCAATGGTCATTTCATCCGTCACATCGGCAAAAACCGTGGGCTGCAGATACCAGCCCGGCATGTCGCAGCGCGCCCCGCCACAGATCAGGCGGGCGCCCTCGGACTTGCCCTTTTCAATATAGCCCAGCACGATATTCATCTGCGCCTCATTGACCATGGGGCCAAAGCTTGTCGCCTCATCCAGCGGATCGCCAATCATCGCAGCACCAACGCGTTCGGCCAGACGGGCAAGGAATTTTTCCTTGATGCCCTTTTGCACAAAGACCCGGGTACCATTGGAACAGACCTGCCCCGAGGAGTAGAAATTGCCATTGATGGCACCACCAACGGCATTCTCGATATCCGCGTCATCAAAGATGATCAGAGGGGATTTTCCGCCCAGTTCCATGGTGACATGCTTCATCCCCGCCGCCGCTGCCGCATAGACCTTTTTGCCGGTCGGCGCCGATCCGGTCAGCGAGACCTTGTTGACCCGCGGGTCGGTCACCAGTGCCGCCCCGACATCGCCCAGACCCTGTACCACATTGAACACCCCGGCAGGCAGCCCCGCCTCGTGCAGGATCTCGGCAACTTGCAAGGCACAAAGCGGTGTTGCCTCGGAAGGTTTGAACACCATGGTATTGCCACAGGCCAGGGCCGGCGCGCCCTTCCAGCAGGCGATCTGCGTCGGATAGTTCCAGGCACCAATCCCCACACAAAGCCCCAAGGCTTCGCGGATGGTATAAACCCAGTCTTCGCCCAATTGGATATGTTCACCGGTCAGGCTGGCCGCCAAGCCGCCAAAATATTCCAGCGCATCGGCACCCGAGGTGGCATCCGCCACCAGGGTTTCCTGCAGCGGTTTGCCGGTATCATAGGTTTCCAACACCGACAGATCATGATTGCGGTCCCGCATGATATCGGCCGCCCGGCGCAGGATGCGGCCGCGTTCCATACCCGTCATGGCCGCCCAGGCCTGTTGCGCGGCCTTGCCGCTGGCCAGTGCCTGTTCGACAATCGCAGGTGTCGCTGCATGTACACTGGCGATCTGTTCACCTGTTGCGGCGTAGATCACCGGAATGGCGGTGCCGGATGTGTCTTCGACATAGGCGCCATTGATGAAATGGCTGGCTTTGGGTTGAGCGGGATGAGTCATGATTTTATGCCTCCGGCGGGGATATTTGGGGCCAAATGAACTGGCGGGATGCGGAATTGAGGTTATTCGCCCCGGGGAAAGCGTTTGCTTTCCTCAAGGGTGTTGAGGTCCATGTGGTTGCGCATGTAGCGCTCTGAGGCCTGTTGCAGCGGCTGGTAGTCCCAGGGGTAGTAACCGCCCTGGCGCAGTGCCTCGTAGACCACCCAGCGTCGCGCCTGGCTGGCGCGGACATCGGCATCGAACCGCGCCAGATCCCAACGGGCTTCGGATTTGGCGCGCAGGGTTTGCAGGGTGTCGGCATGGGCGGGATCAGCGGCCAGGTTGGTCAGCTCATGCGGGTCGGCCTCCAGGTCGAACAGCTGGTCGGGATCCAGGGCACAGCGGCTGTATTTCCATTTGCCATCGCGCAGCGAGACCAGCGGCGCATAGGAGGCCTCGGCGGCATATTCCATCGCAACCGGGCTGGCGCGGTCTCCGCCGCGCGCCAGTGGCATCAGATCTTCGCCATCGGTCCAGGGGGCGATCTCTGCCATCGGCAGCCCCGCCAGCGCCCCGAGGGTGGGGGTCACGTCCAGCGTTGAGACGGGCGTTTCAATCAGCCCGGCGGGCAGATCTGGAGAAGAAATCATCAGGGGCACCCGCGCCGAACCTTCAAAGAAGCTCATCTTGAACCAGAGGCCGCGCTCACCCAGCATGTCACCGTGGTCAGAGACAAAGAAAATCGTTGCCTCCTGCCGGGTGTCTTCCAGCACCTGCAGGATCGCACCGATCTTATCGTCAAGATACGAGATATTGGCAAAATAGGCGCGACGGGAGCGTTTGATATTTTCTTCGGTAATGTCAAAGCTGCGCCAGTCATTGGCATCAAAGATCCGCTGAGCATGGGGATCGTGATCGTCGTAGTCCATTGCCGGAACCTGTGGCAGCAGGTGTTCGCAGTCCTCGTACAGATCCCAGTATTTCTTCCGCGCGACATAGGGATCATGCGGATGGGTAAAACTGACCGTCAGCGCCCAGGGGCGATCCTCCAGCCCGCGCGACAGTTCATAAAGTTTCGTGGTGGCATTATAAGCCACCTCATCATCGTATTCCATCTGGTTCGAGGTCTCGGCAATACCGGCCCCGGTGACCGAGCCCATGTTGTGATACCACCAGTCAATGCGTTCGCCGGGTTTGCGATAGTCCGGCGTCCAGCCAAAGTCGGCCGGGTAGATATCGGTGGTCAGGCGGTCTTCAAATCCATGCAACTGATCAGGGCCGACAAAGTGCATTTTGCCCGACAGGCAGGTGTAGTACCCGGCGCGACGCAGGTGATGCGCATAGGTGGGTATGTCACTGCGGAACTCTGCCGCATTGTCATAGACCCCTGTCCGGGACGGCAACTGGCCCGACATAAAGCTGGCCCGCCCGGGCGCACAGAGCGGTGATCCGGTATAGGCATTTGCAAACCGCGCCGAACGCGCCGCCAGTTTCTTCAGATTGGGCGCATGCAGCCAGTCCGCCGGGCCATCTGGAAACAGCGTTCCGTTCAGCTGATCAACCATAATAACCAGAATATTTGGCTTGCTCATCGACCTGTAGCCCCTCGTGTTTTGGCGGTGAAGCCAGTTGATTTTGCCCATAGGGCGCCGCCAGGCCACATGACCCGGTTTGATCGGCGCTGACGCGATGGCGCCCCTGCCCCAGCCAGCCCCGCCATGCGGTCTGCGCCCGGGGTGATTTGCCATGGCAGAACACCCATTCGGAGGCCTAGCATAGAAAACCGATTGCAGAAATGCTTTTTTAAATCACCATTCAAGATTCTTTACCTATAGATCAACTATTGAAACCTCCAGCCAAGTAACGCAAAACTCTACTATGGGAAGAAAACGCATCAGAGACATTCGCAACGAAGAACTGATCGAAGCCACAATTGTGGCGGTGCATAAACGCGGCTATTCTGTTGTTACGATGGCGGAAATCGCGCGGGAGGCCGGGGCCTCTGCAGCCTCGATCAACTATTACTTCGGCTCCAAGGAAGGCCTGATGGAGGCGACGATGCGGCACCTGTTGCGCAAGTTGCGCCATGCCATGATCGAAGGCTACAGCAAGGCACGCACCCCGAAAGAGCGCCTATACGCGGTGACAGATGCCAATTTTTCAGATCAGCTCTTTACTGTGCCCCAGTGCAGCCTCTGGATGCAGTTCTGGGCCAATGCCCCCTATGCGCCGCGCCTATCCCGGCTGCATCGAATCAACCGTACCCGCGTGCGCAGCCATGTGCGGGCCGAATTGACCAATCTACTGCCTCTGGAACGGGTGGAAACAGCCCGCAGTGCCCTGCAATGCTATATGGATGGGGTCTGGCTGGAGGCGGCGCAATCTGAGCGCAAGGTCCAGCCCGACGCCGCCCGACGCGCCGCCCATCAGGTGGTGGATCTGATCCTGTCCTAACCGCCCCGCCTGGCCCAGACAGCAACGCTGGGCAGACCTCCCCGTTTCAACAGACTGAAGCGTCGCGCAAGATCGGCGCCGCCTTACACCTTGGTCGCGGCTGCCGGGGGCGTGATCGAGCGCCGCTTTAGCACCGCTTCGCGCCAGGTGATAAAGCTGATGGCTGCCAGGATCAGACCACCGCCCAGCACGACCCAGATATCCACCGGCTCGGCGAAGACCAGCGCGCCAAGCAATGTCGCCCAGATAAGCTGCAGGAAGGTCACCGGTTGCGTCACCGTCACCGGCGCCGATGCAAAAGCCAGCGTCATGGTGAAATGCCCCGCCGTGGCAAAGCACGCCACCGCAAACAGGATCGCCAGTTCCTGCAGATTGGGCGTCACCCAGACTGCTGCGGCAAAGGGGGCAAGCCCCAGCGTGACCCAGCCCGACAGCATCGCAACGACAACCACCGGGCTGCTCCCATCCACGGTGAACTTTGCCAATAGGTAAGAGGCGCCAAAAGCAAAGGCGGTGAACAACATGGCAATATGCCCCGGAGAGATCTCGCGGAAGCCCGGCCGCAGAATGATCACCGCGCCAACCAGTGCCGCAATCACCGCCAGAATGCGCCGCATCGCCAGCTTCTCACCCAGAAACATCGCCGCCCCCAGAGTCACATAGATCGGAGAGAGGTAATTCATCGCCGTCACCTCGGCCAGCGGGATCTGTGTCATCGCATAGAACCACAGGATCACACCGCCGGCATGCACCATGCCGCGGCTGGCGAACAGCAGCCAGAGTTTCGGCGTCACCCGCGCGCGGCGCAGGCTTGATGCCATCGGGATCAGGAACACCAGCCCCAGAAGGTAGCGCAGAAAGGCCGATTCCGCCGGCGGGATCCGATCTCCGAGATATTTGACCAATGCCGTCACCGCGACAAAGCAAAGGCCGGTCATAAACATCCAGAACACCCCGACAAGGGGGGTGGTGCTGGGCTGGGTGATATCTGCTTGGCTGCTCATACCGACAACACAACACCCAAACGACAGGAGGCACAACCCTTTCACATATCAAATACCTCATTTGATATGTGTTTCCAAAGCGGATGCTGCCCGCCGCGACGTTCAGGTGGGGGTCACATCAAGATCAGCTTGGCGGCGATCGCCCACATGGTCAGCCCAACCAGCCCATCCAGTACCTGCCAGGCACGCGGCCGGGCAAACACCGGGGCCAAAAGACTGGCACCATAGCCGAGACTGAAGAAAAAGACGAAACTGGCCAGAACAGCGCCAAGGCCAAAGGTTGCCGGATCGGGGTATTGCGCCGAAATCGCCCCTAGCAGGACAACCGTATCCAGGTAGACATGCGGGTTCAGCCAGGTCAGCGCAAGCACCGTCATCAATACCGGCAGCAGCGGCTGCGGTGGCT
The DNA here is from genome assembly GCF_048267565.1 of Pseudophaeobacter sp. Classification (NCBI taxonomy): domain Bacteria; kingdom Pseudomonadati; phylum Pseudomonadota; class Alphaproteobacteria; order Rhodobacterales; family Roseobacteraceae; genus Pseudophaeobacter; species Pseudophaeobacter sp. The sequence goes on from NZ_JBLWXG010000006.1 coordinate 95,534, forward strand.
GGGCCGTACCGGCGGCCTGCAAACTCGCGCCGCCCTGCCAGGCAGACAGCAGGCTACGCCCACCGTACCAGATCAGAAACCCGCCGCCACCAAAGCGCATGAGCGGTTCAAACCAGGGCATCATCTCGGCCAGCCTGCCAAAGCCAAGCACCCCGGCAGTGATCAACAGGGCATCTGATCCGGCACAGGCCAGGCAGATCCAGAACAGATGCTGACGCCGTAGTCCCTGGCGCAGCACAAAGGCATTCTGCGCGCCAATCGCCAGGATCAGACTGAAGCCAAGGCCAAAGCCCGCCAGCAGATTGGGCGGAATGCCAGTCAGGGCGATCACCTGCGCATACATCTGCGCGGTCACTGAAGCAGTCATCGGAATTGGGATTGGCATCGGCCTGTCTTTCTCTCTCGCTGCGGTCTCAGCGCTTTGACTAGCCCGAGCACGAAGCGTAGCATAGTTAAATATGATAACGCGAAGTAAGAGTTGCTAATGAAGTTTGACCCCAACCACCTCTCTGCTCTGGCCGCTGTCATCCGGCTTGGATCCTTTGACAGCGCCGCGCAGAGCCTGGGCCTGACCCCTTCGGCGGTTTCGCAACGTATCAAGGCCCTGGAAGAGCGCGTGGGCGGGGCCCTGATCAAACGCGGTCTGCCCTGTACCGGCACCAAGGCGGGGCGGCGCCTGGCCAAACACGCCGAAGATGTCGCGGTGCTAGAGGGCCAGGTCTCGCGGGCGCTGGCGCTGGACCCCAGCCCCGAGGCACCGCCGCTTTTGCGCATTGCCGTCAACGCCGACAGCCTGGCCACCTGGTTCATCGCAGCCATGGTTGCCACACCGGATCTGTTGTTTGACCTGGTCATCGACGATCAGGACCACAGCGCAGATTGGCTGAAACGTGGCGAAGTCTCTGCCGCCATCACCGCCCATGCCCTGCCCGTACCTGGCTGCAATGCGCAACCGCTTGGGGCGATGCGCTATCAGGCCATGGCCAGCCCCGCCTATATGGCGAAATGGTTTGCAGGCCGCCCAACGGCCCAGGCACTGGCCCGGGCCCCCTGCCTGACCTATAATCCAAAAGACGCGCTGCAGCAGCGCTGGATACAGCTGCATTTTGGCGAAACCATCACGCCGCCAGCGCATTTCATCCCGTCGGCCCAGGGCTTTGCCGATGCCGCCCAGGCGGGTCTGGGCTGGGGCATGATCCCGGTTGCCCAGGTTGCACCCGCCCTGAAATCCGGTGCGCTGGTGCCGCTGCTGCCCGATAGCGCCATGGATGTTGCGCTGAACTGGCAGGTAAGCCGGGCCATGGCCTCTGCGCTGGCCCCCTTGACACGGGCGGTGCTAAGCTCCGCCAGACACCATCTGTCCCCGCCCCCCCGCTAGGGGGCCTATCCGTCGCTGATCGCGATACAGGAGCCACGAAATGTTCGCAAAATCCGCCCTCACCTATGCCCCTGTGCCGCTGCCCCACCGTGCGGCCTACAGCGATGCAGAGATGCTTGCAAAGGCCAGAGAATATCTGGCGCATATGCAACAACGCCATACCGTGCGTGATTTCACCTCTCAGCCTGTCGCGCGCGAGGTGATCGAGCTCTGCATCCAAACCGCTGGCTCGGCCCCCTCGGGGGCCAATCACCAGCCCTGGCATTTTGTCGCCATTGCCAACCCGGCGCTGAAGCAACAGATCCGCGAAGAAGCCGAAGAAGAAGAACGCCGGTTTTACGCCGGCGGCGGCGGTGACGAATGGATCAAGGCGCTGGAACCCATCGGCACCACAGCCGACAAGCCGCATCTGACCACTGCGCCCTGGCTCATCGTGGTCTTTGCCCAGCGTTGGGGCGAATTTGAAGATGGCAGCCGCTATAAAAACTACTACGTGCCCGAAAGCGTCAATATCGCCACCGGGTTCTTGTTGGCGGCGCTGCACGAGGCTGGGCTGTGCAGCCTCACCCATACGCCCAACCCGATGAAATTCCTCAATGCGGCCCTTGGTCGGCCAGCGTCGGAGAAGCCCACCATGATCATCGCGGTCGGCCATCCCAGCGCCGATGCCAAAGTGCCGGGCGTTGCCAAGATGAAAAAGCCCCTTGCTGAAATCTCGACGATCCTGGAATGAGGCAGCTGCAGTGATGCCCAGGGCCGTTCCAGATGCAGACTGAACCGCGTAGCCTTGGGGCGAGCATTTGCTGGCATATCCTGTTGCCACGCGGGGCCGCGCTGCTGTTCTGGGCCGGGGCCAATCAGATGCTGCAAATGCCCGCGGCCCTGACCTGGGGGCTGATCACGGCGGATGCACTGTTTCTTATCTGGACAATAAGGTCCCATCTGCATGCAGCGGATAGCCATATGCGTGGCTCGGGTGCCATGGCGCCGATCTGGGGCGGCTATCTGATTTTGCTGTTTAGTATCCTGGCCAGCCTGTTGCTTTGGTGGCAGGCGCTGCTGATTTCCTACCGCCCCGCTGCGGGGCCGAGCTACGCCGACATACGCGCCCAGCAGCACGCAGCGCGCTACAGTCTTGCCCTGTCAAGCGATGGCACTGCCATTGTCTTTGATGGAGAGATCACCTTTGGCCTGACCAAGGCGCTCAAAGCCCTGATGCTGCGCCACCCCGAGGTGCGCCGCATAGGTCTTTCTAGTCCCGGCGGCCATATCTATGAGGCCCGCGGCGTTGCCAAGCTGGTTCAAGCACAGGAGGTTTCGACCCAGGCGCTGGGGCTGTGCGCCTCGGCCTGCACCCTGATCTTTGCCGCTGGAACCCAGCGTGTGCTTGCCCCGCAGGCGCAGCTTGGCTTTCACGGCTATTCGTTGGATGTCTTTGGCGGCCTGCCACAAATCGACCTGACGGCCGAGCAGGAGAAAGACAGGCGTTTCCTGATCTCGCAGGGCATCAGCGATGACTTTATCAATCAGGTTTATGCCACGGCGCCAACCGAGCTCTGGCGGCCCAGCCCGGATGTCTTGCGCAGGGCGGGCGTGCTGACAACGCCCCGCTAAACCGCGCAGCAAAAAGCCCCCGAGGGTTTCGGGGGCTTTGGGCTATTTCAACCTATTGGCAGGTGCAGCTCAGAGCTGCTCCATCACTTCATCAGAGGCTTCAAAATTGGTGGTGACGCGCTGCACGTCGTCGTCGTCTTCCAGCGCATCCACCAGCTTCATCAGCTTTTGCATGCCTTCCAGGTCCAGTTCGGTGGTGGTGGTGGGTTTCCACACCAGTTTGGTGCTGTCGGATTCGCCCAGCTCTGCCTCCAGCGCGTTGGAAACGTCGTTCAGATCACTGTCGGCGCAGTAGATGATATGGCCATCCTCGGACGATTCGACATCCTCGGCGCCAGCCTCGATGGCGGCCATCATCACGGTGTCGGCGTCGCCAACAGAAGCCGGATAGGTCACCTCGCCCTTACGGTCGAACATGAAGCCAACCGATCCGGTTTCACCCAGGTTACCGCCGTTCTTGGAAAAGGTCGAACGCACAGTGGAGGCGGTGCGGTTCTTGTTGTCGGTCATGGTTTCGACAATAACGGCGACGCCGCTGGGGCCATAGCCCTCGTAGCGGATTTCATCATAGTTTTCGGCGTCACCGCCGATGGCCTTTTTGATCGCCCGGTCAATCACATCCTTAGGCACCGACTGGCTTTTGGCTTCTTTCACCGCGAGACGCAGGCGGGGGTTCTTGTCAGCGTCAGGGTCGCCCATCTTGGCGGCCACGGTGATCTCCTTGGCCAGTTTGGAAAACAGTTTCGACCGCGCTGCGTCCTGACGACCCTTGCGATGCTGGATGTTTGCCCATTTTGAATGGCCTGCCATGGTAGATCCTTTGTCTCGTGCGTTCTTGAGTTGGCGCTCATATAGCCTGTGGCGGGGGCAGCTTTCAAGCTCTGCTGACAACAGGCCCCTTCCAGGTGCCCCACCTCCCCGCAAGACCTGCCCCGTTACCAGGCTGTGACCAGACCCGCCACCAGGCCCGCCACGCAGAAACAGCGTTTCCCTGCAAGCCGCCTTGCCCCCAAGCCCGCAGCCGCTAGAGTGGCGGTATGACATTTGACCAAATCGCCTTGTTCGCCATATTCGCCGCCGTCTTCGGCCTGTTCCTCTGGGGGCGCTTTCGATACGATATTGTTGCCTTTTCTGCGCTGATGGTTGCGGTGGTGCTGGGGCTTGTACCCACCGCCGAGGCCTTTTCCGGCTTTGGCCACCCGGCCACACTGGTGGTGGCGCTGGTGCTGATTGTTTCTGCCGGATTGGTGCGTTCAGGTGCTGTGTTCCTGATCACCCGCACGCTGGTGGACAGTTCACGCAGTCTTGGTGGCCATATCGGCCTGATGGGGGGCGTCGCCGCCGTACTGTCGGCCTTTATGAACAATGTGGCCGCCCTGGCCCTGCTGATGCCGGTCGACATCCAGACCGCCCGCAAGGCCGGACGCGCCCCGGGGCTAAGCCTGATGCCGCTGTCCTTTGCCACCATCCTGGGCGGCATGGCAACGCTGATCGGCACCCCGCCCAACATCATTATCGCCTCGATCCGGCAAGAGTCGCTCGGCGAACCCTTCGGCATGTTTGACTTTGCCCCGGTTGGTGGCATCGTTGCCCTGGTCGGGCTGGCGTTTGTGGCACTGGTCGGCTGGCGGCTGATCCCGCAGCGGCACGAGGCCGCTGGCAACTCCGAGGCGCAGCTAGCTGATTACATTGCCGAACTGACCATACCGGATGACTCTGCTTTGATCGGCAAGCGGCTTGGCACCCTGGACAAGGACGCCGAACAGGCTGATGTCGCCATTCTGGGGCTGATCCGGAACAGCAAACGCCACTATGGGCGCGCCGCCGGGGCGGTGCTGCAAGCGGGCGATACCCTGGTACTGGAGGCCCGCCCCGATGCGCTGGATGAATTCCGCACCACATTGTCGCTGCATTTTTCAGATAGTGCCCGCCAGGAAACATTGACCGCAGCGGGCGATGGCCTGGAGCTGGTCGAAGTGGTGGTACCGGAAGGCGCCCGTATCGATGGACGCTCGGCCCAGTCTCTGGGCTTGGCCTGGCGGCAAAACGCCGTCCTCTTGGGGCTGGCCCGGCAGGGGCGACGCCTCACAAAACACATCCGCCAGACAGAGATCGAGGCCGGCGACATTCTGCTGCTGCTCTGCCCGCGGGAACGCGGCAGCGATGTGACGGAATGGCTGGGCTGTCTGCCACTGGCAGAGCGCGGCCTGGCGGTCACCGCCAATGACAAGACCTGGGCAGCGATTGGCCTGTTTGGCCTGGCGGTGCTTGCAGCCTCTGCCGGGGTGATCTACCTGCCGATCGCGTTGGGGCTGGTGGTTGTGTCTTATGTCCTTATCAAGGTGCTGCCGGTGGCAGAGATCTACGACCATGTGGAATGGCCCGTCGTGGTTTTGCTGGGCTCCATGATCCCGTTGGGCGCCGCATTGGATGCCTCGGGCGGAACACAGCTGATCGCCAATGGGCTGATCGGGTTAACTGAAGGCCTGCCCTCTTGGATGGTGCTGACGGTGCTGATGGTGGTGACCATGACGCTGTCCGATGTGCTGAACAACACCGCCACCGCCATTGTTGCAGCGCCGGTGGGCATTCAAATGGCCACGACACTTGGGGTCTCGCCCGATCCGTTCTTGATGGCCGTGGCCGTGGCGGCCTCGGCGGCCTTCCTGACCCCGATTGGCCACAAGAACAATACCTTGGTTCTGGGGCCCGGCGGCTATCGCTTTGGCGACTACTGGCGCATGGGGCTGCCGCTTGAGGTGCTGGTGATTGCAGTTTCCATCCCCTCGATCCTGGTGTTCTGGCCACTCTGATCCGGCCTGCGCCCCGCCTGGAGTGGCCCAAGGCTCCGCCAGGGAAGGTGGCGAAACATTTGCCCAGCCCCGGCGCTGCGCTTAGGCTGATTGCAACCATAACCGGGAGGTGCAGATGGCGGGTGCAACAGACAACGCGGCAGATGTGATCATCGTCGGGGCTGGCATTGCCGGGCTGGCCGCGGCCTGCGACCTGGGTGATCGCGGCAAGCGGGTGATCCTGCTAGAGCAAGAGCCCGCGCAATTTCTGGGTGGCCAGGCACATTGGAGCCTGGGCGGGTTGTTCATGATCGACACGCCAGAACAACGCCGCATGGGGATCCGGGATAGCCATGATCTGGCCCGGCGCGACTGGATGGGCAGCGCCCAGTTTGACCGCGCCGAAGACGACTGGCCCCGGCAATGGGCCCGTGCCTATCTTGACTTTGCCGCCAGCGAAATGCGTCCCTGGCTGCACCAGATGGGCATGCGCTGGTTTCCGGTTGTCGGTTGGGCCGAACGTGGCGGCGGCAGCGCTCAGGGCCATGGCAATTCGGTGCCGCGGTTTCATGTCACCTGGAGCACCGGCCCCGGCGTGGTTGCGCCCTTTGCCACGCGTCTTGCGGCACATGTCGACGCCGGGCGGATCTCGACCTGGTTTCGCCATCAGGTCAGCCATATCATTGTGCAATGCGGCGAAGTCAAAGGCGTCTCGGGTGAGGTGCTGGCCGCCGATACAGCTGCCCAGGGCGTGCGTACCAACCGCGAGGAAATCGGCGAATTTGAAGCCTATGCGCCCTCGGTCATCGTGGCCTCGGGGGGGATTGGCGGCAATCTGGATCTGGTGCGCAAGAACTGGCCGCGCGAACGCCTAGGCCCACCCCCCAAGAACATGGTGGCCGGGGTGCCTTTTCATGTGGACGGGCGGATGATCCCAATTGCCGAAGCCGCCGGTGGCCATGTGATCAACGGCGATCGCATGTGGCACTACACCGAAGGGCTGCGCAACTGGGATCCGATCTGGCCAAACCACGGCATTCGCATTCTGCCGGGGCCGTCAGCCATGTGGTTTGATGCCCGTGGCGACCGCCTGCCCCCACCCTGCCTACCAGGGTTCAACACCCTGGAAACCCTGAAAGAAATCCTGAAAACCGGCCATGATTACAGCTGGTTCATCCTTAGCCAAAAGATCATTGAGAAGGAATTCGCTCTGTCCGGGTCGGAACAAAACCCGGACCTCACCTCTGGTAAATGGCGCGAGGTCATCCGCGCGCGCCTGCTTGCGCGCGGGCAGGCCCCGGCCCCGGTTGAGGCCTTCAAGAAACATGGCGAAGATTTTGTGGTGGCCGATGATCTGGCCGATCTGGTGGCGGGCATGAACCGGATTGCAGATCTGCCACTGGACGAGACCCACCTGCGCCGCCAGATCGAGGCGCGCGATGCGCAGGTCGACAACCCCTTTGCAAAGGACGCCCAGGTGATTGCGATGAATGCAGCCCGCAACTATCGCGGCGATCGGTTGATCCGCACCGCCAAGCCTCATCGCATCCTGGATCGCCAAAATGGCCCGCTGATTGCCGTACGGCTCAACATTCTGACACGCAAAACTCTGGGTGGATTGCAGACCAATCTGGACAGCCAGATGGTGGGGGCAGATGGCAGCCCAGTGCCGGGCCTTTTCGCAATCGGAGAGGCAGCCGGCTTTGGCGGTGGTGGCTATCACGGTTACAATGCCTTGGAAGGGACCTTCCTGGGCGGCTGCCTCTTTTCCGGGCGCCAGGCGGGCCGGTCCAGGCTGATCGCCTGAACCACGATAGCAAACGCCCGGCACAATACCCCGTCAAAGACAGGAGTCAGCCGGGACTATTGGCCTGTCTCCACGTCAGGAGAGCACCAGAGACATCAGTGCAATACCTGATGCTGCGGTGAAAAGAAAAACTAGAAACCCATGTCTGAAACTCATCAAAATGTCCTCCATCGTCCTGCTTACCCTTATGATATAGGGTGGAACGTGAAGGTTTCATCAAGGGGCCCGCACCTTGGCGACATTCCGCCCGCATAGCCCGCCGCTCAACGTGGCCTATAGCGGCCAGAGAAAGGGAATAATTACCGAAGCCAGGAGCCCGACACTTAGGTTCAGCGGGATGCCGACGCGCAGGAAATCGGTGAACTTATACCCGCCCGGACCATAGACCAGCATATTTGTCTGATAGCCAATCGGCGTGGCAAAAGACGCCGACGCTGCCACCATCACGGCCACCACCAGTGGGCGCGGATCAACACCAATCGCCTGGGCCAGCCCCACCGCAATCGGCGTGACCACCACCGCCACCGCATTATTTGACACCAATTCGGTCAAGACCGAGGTCAGAAGATAAATAGCCCAGACCAGTACAAAGGGCGGCAAGCCAGTCAGCGCCGGGGCAATTGCTTCGGCAATCAGGCGAACCGCACCAGAGCTTTCCAGGGCGGCACCAATCGCCAGCATGGAAAAGATCAGCGCCAAAAGCTGGCCGTCAACAAAGGAAAAGGCCTCATCCGCATCAATACAGCGGGTGATCAAAACCATGGCCACCACCACCACCGACAACAGCAGAATGGGCGCAACCCCAAATGCCGCCAGAATCACGATGGACAAGAGACCAGCAATCGCCAGCGGCGCATGGCCACGCCGATAGGCCCGCTGGGTCGGCTGCGAGACATCCGCCATGTCCATATCCACCGCCAGTCGCTGAATATCCCCTGGCGTGCCTTCAAGCAGCAGGGTGTCGCCCACCCGCACCACCAGATCATCCAGCTGCACGCCGATGTTCTGGTTCCGACGATGCACCGCCAGCACATAGACGCCATAGCGCCGACGCAGGCGCATCGCCCCCAATGACCGCCCAACCAGGCGGCAACCCGGCGTGACCAGCACCTCGACGGTTTTGGTTTCCACCGCAGAAACCTGATCTACCCGCTTCAGCTCTTTGTTCGCCTGCAGGCTTAGCAGTTCGGTCATTTCGGTCCGCAAGACCACGCGATCCCCAACCTGCAATTCAACCCCTTTGAGATTGCGCCGCAGCGAGATATCGCCGCGCACCAGATCGATCAATCGCACACCCGGTCGCTTGAACAGCTGCACCCCGGTGACTTCACGGCCAATCAGGTTGCTTTCCGGCGGGATCACCGCTTCAGTGAAAAACTTCATCTTTGATCGATCGCTCAGCAGCATCGCCATGCTGTCACGATCCGGCAGCAGCCGGGGCGAGATATAGCGCAGATAGATCATGCCCCAGATGACCAGCACGATCCCCAGTGGAGTGACCTCAAATATCGAGAACGGTGCCAGCCCCTGCGCCCGTGCAACCCCGTCCACAAGCAGGTTGGTCGAGGTACCAATCAAGGTCAGCGTGCCACCCAGGATCGCCGCATAGCTCAGCGGGATCAACATCTTGGAGGCGGAAATTCCCAGGGTGCGCGAGATCTGCACAAATACCGGGATCATCACCACGACAACTGGCGTATTGGACACCACGGCAGAGGCTGCGACCACAAAAACCATCAGCATGGCAATGGCGCGTTTCGGGTTCACCTCTGCCTGTTTGCGTGCCCTTGCGGTAAAGGCATCCAGCGCCCCGGTACGCACCAATGCCCCCATGATGATAAACATCGCCGCAATGGTCCAGGGGGCCGGGTTTGACAGCACGGAAACGGCACTGTCATAGGGAAGAACGCCGGTGATCAGCATCAACGAGACGCCGGCCATGGCGACCACCTCGGTTGGGTAGATTTCGCGCACAAATGCCACAAACATCAGCCCCACGATGACCAGGGCAAGCATCGCACTGCCGTTCTGAGACAGGCTGACGGTCTGGGAAAATTTGATCAGATCCATAGGTGTCGACAGTCCCAAATTTCTTTGGCAGGGTCTTGTCTTGCAGTATTTCCCTCAGCCGTGAACGCCTGCCAGCGCCAAGTTTCCCTCATCCTAAAAGATGGGGCAAGGGCTGCGACGGGCAGCAGCCCTTGTGCGGCGGAAAAAAGGGACGCGATATAGCAGGGCACGGGCTGAAAAAGAATTTCTTTCGCCCAGCACCCTACCGGCACGATCAGGCCTCTGGCCCGGCGGGCTGCAACAGGCCGCCATTGCGCACCATGTGGATTTCTTTTGTGGCACCGGTGCGATCATCGGTCACCACCAAGGCCCCAGACAGGGTGGCTTCGCCCTCGGCCGGGGTAAAGCGGCTCTTGGGCATGCCGGTCAGGAAACGGCGCATGGGTTCAGTTTTTTCCATGCCGATCACGGAATTATAATCGCCGCACATGCCCGCATCGGTCAGATAGCCCGTGCCATCGGACAGGATCTGCGCATCCCCCGTCGGCACATGGGTATGGGTGCCCACCACCAAGGAGGCGCGACCATTGCAGAAATGCCCCATGGCCATTTTTTCAGAGGTGGCTTCGCAGTGCATATCAACGATAACGGCCTGCGCCAGCCCGCCGCGCGGATGCGATTTCAGCACCGCCTCGACGGCGCCAAAAGGGTCATCAAAGGCGCGTTTCATGAAGACCTGGCCCAGCGCCTGTGTCACCAGAACCTTGCGGCCACCAGTGGCGTCAAACAGCCGATAGCCGCGCCCCGGCGCACCCTTGGCAAAGTTCAGAGGCCGGATTATACGCGGCTCTTTCTCGATGAACTGCAGCATGTCCTTTTGGTCAAAGGCATGATCGCCCAGCGTCAGGCAATCGGCCCCTGCATCAAGCAACAGCTTTGCGTGATCGCCGCTCAGCCCCATGCCGTTAGACGCATTTTCGCCATTGACCACGACAAAGTCGAGCCGCCAGTCCTGACGCAGCCGCGGCAGGTTTTCGGTGATAGCACGGCGCCCGGCGCGGCCCATCACATCGCCTAGAAACAAAATTCGCATTTTTCTGTCCTAGGGCCTGCGCCCCGGCAGGACAAGGCCCCGGCACCGATCAGATGAATTTTTTCGCAACAGAGCCACAGTTGGCTGCTGCGGTTCCAATTTTGCGGACGGACGCTGCATTTAGCCGATGAACTGCAAGACCCGGCTTTGCGTTACCACCATATCCAGCGGTTGATCCGTTGCCTCCAGCGGCAGATCGGTGGCCTCCTGGGCATCAAAGGCAAAACCAATGGCCAGGGTCGGTCGCTTGGCGCGCAACTGCTCCAGCGTGCGATCATAAAACCCCCCGCCATATCCCAGCCGCCCGCCACGGGCATCAAAGGCCACCAGCGGCACAATCAGTATTTCCGGTTCGAAATAGTCATCCACCACCGGAACCGAGGCACCAAACGGCCCCTCACGCAGCGGCGCATCTGGCTGCCAGCGGCTGAATTTCAGCGGCTGTGCCTTGCCCTGAATGACCGGCACGCCAACCAGCCCGTGGGCGGCAGCCTCTGCCATGGCAGGCAAAGGGTCGATTTCGGTGCGGATCGGCAGGAACCCCGACAGTGGCACACCGCGATAGCCTGCAAGAACTTCGGACAGACGGCCGGCGGCGCCGGGGATGCAAAGATCAAAGGCCTCTTTTCGGCGGGCAAAGGCCGCTTTGCGCGCCGCTGCCTTGATCTCTGCCAGGTTTTCGCCTGCCTTGCTCATCTGCTCTCTCCTACAGAAGGACCCAGGCGGCCAGACCCAAAAAGGCAAAGAAGCCAACCACATCGGTCACGGTGGTCACAAAGGCCCCAGAGGCCAGCGCCGGGTCAATTCCCAACTTGTCCAGTAGAATGGGAACCACCGTTCCCGCCAGTCCAGCCACGACCAGATTGATCACCATTGCGGCAGCCAGTACCGCGCCCAACCCCGCAGAGCCAAACCAAAGCGCTCCCACCAGCCCCATGACAACCGCAAAGATCACGCCATTGACCAGCCCGACCAAGGCTTCGCGTCGGATCACCCGCCAGACGTTGGATCCGGTCAGATCGCGCGTGGCCATCGCCCGCACCGCCACGGTCAGCGACTGCGTCCCCGCATTGCCCCCCATGGAGGCGACAATCGGCATCAGCACCGCAAGGGCGACAAAACTGGCAATTGTCACCTCGAACTGCGCAATCACCGCCGAGGCCAGGATCGCTGTCACCAGATTGACTGCCAGCCAGGGAAAACGGCGTTTGGTGGTTTCGATCACCCGATCCGAGAGCGAGCTTTCGTCGCTCACCCCGGCGAGACGCAGAATATCTTCTTCGTGTCCTTCATCCAGCACCGCCATGGCGTCATCAATGGTGATGACCCCCGCCAAGCGCCCTTCGCTGTCGACCACCGGGGCGGAAATCAGGTGGTATTGATTAAAGGCATAGGCGACATCTTCCTCGTCCTGATCCGCCGGGATCACCTGAAAGCTCTCTTCGACCAGATCGCTGAGCGGCGTCGTACGATGCGCGCCCATGATCCGGCCCAGCGTCACATTGCCAATCGGATGCAGGCGCGGATCAACCAGCACCACATGGTAAAACTGCTCCGGCAAGTTGTCAGACTCGCGCATGTAATCAATGGCTTGCCCGACGTTCCAATGCTCTGGCGCCAGCACCACCTCACGCTGCATCAACCGCCCGGCGGAATTTTCCGGAAAGCTGAGAGATTGTTCAACCGCCGCCCGGTCAGACTCTTCCAGCGCATCCAGGATGACTCCCTGCTGCGGCTCTTCCAGATCCTCCAGCAGGTCGACCACATCATCGGTTTCCAGCTCGCGCACCGCGTCGGCCAGAACCGCCGGGTTCAGGATGGAAATCACCTCTTCGCGGATGCTCTCGTCCAGTTCCGACAGGATTTCACCGTCGAACTCGCGCCCATAGAGCCGGATCAGGCGGGCGCGATCATGGGTGTTGATCTGTTCCAGAAGGTCGGCAATATCCGCCGCATGCAGATGCTCCAGCAGATCGGCCAAGCCCTGTTTGTCATTGCGATCCACCGCAAAGAGGATCTGGGCGACCAGCTTGCGATCCAGCAGATAACCGTCATCGCCACTTTGTTCGGTGCGCTGGATATCGTCGCTGGTGCTCATATGCTGCCCTTTGCCAAGATTGGTTGCAAAATAGTAGAAGCAGTTACCAGAAAACAATGACAATAAGACAATTTACCGGAACCTTTGGCGCGCCTATCCTCAGCGCCGCGATTTGGCAAGAAAAAGGACGGCCCCAAAATGGTGAGCGAATTTATCCTACGCGGACACGTGCTGTCCTTTACCGGTTCGCCCTTTACGGTGCCCCACCCAGAAGAGGCGACGCAGATCTGTGCCGCGCTGGCCATTTCACAGGGCAAGGTGGTCGGCACCGGAACATTTGAACAGATGCAGGCGCTGCTGCCAGAGGCCGGGGTGATCGACCACGGTGACAAGCTGATTGTCGCGGGCTTTGTTGACGCCCATGTGCATTACCCACAGACCGCCATGATCGCCAGCTGGGGCAAACGGCTGATCGACTGGCTCAACACCTATACCTTTCCCGAAGAAATGCGCTTTGGCGATGCCGCCTATGCGCAGGAAATCTCTGAGCGTTACCTTGATCTTTCTGCCGCCAATGGCACCACCACTGTCTGCAGTTTTGCCACCATCCACCCAGAGAGCGTAAATGCATTTTTCACCGCCGCCCAGGCGCGTGGTCAGCGGGTGGTTGCCGGCAAGACCTGCATGGATCGCAATGCGCCTGACGGGCTGCGCGACACGCCCCAGTCAGCATATGATGACAGCAAGGCCTTGATCGAACGCTGGCACGGGGTGGACCGGATCGAATATGCTATCACGCCGCGCTTTTCCCCCACCTCGACGCCCGATCAACTGGCCGCCCTTGGCGCGCTTTGGGCCGAACATCCCACCTGCCTAATGCAGACCCACCTAAGCGAACAGCTGGACGAAATCGAATGGGTCAAGACGCTGTTCCCACAGGCGCGCGACTATCTTGATACCTATGAAGCCTTTGGCCTGCTGGGTGCGCGCGGCCTCTACGGGCATGCCATCCACCTGGAAGAGCGTGAGCGCCACCGGCTGCGCGAGCTGGATGCAGGCCTGGTGCATTGCCCCACCTCAAATACATTCATTGGCTCTGGCCTGTTTGACATGCAGGGGCTGATGGCTGATGGCCACCGGATTGGTCTGGCCACCGACACCGGCGGCGGATCCAGCTTTTCGATGCTGCGCACCATGGCGGCCGCCTATGAAGTCGGCCAGCTGCGCGGCCATCCACTGCATGCTGCCCAACTGATCTGGCTGGCCACCCAGGGCTCTGCCAGGGCGATGCGGATGCAGGACAAGATCGGCAATATCGCCGCCGACATGGAGGCAGACCTGGTGGTGCTGGATCTGGCCTCGACCCCGGCCATTGCCCAGCGCAGCGCCTGCGCCGCCGACCTGTGGGAGGCACTGTTTCCCACCATCATGATGGGCGATGACCGTGCCATCGCAGAGGTCTGGATCAACGGGCAACGCCAGTAACACGCCCCAGGTAGTGCCGCGCCTATCCTTCCCCGGCTTGGGCAAGGGGGGGCTTGGGCCGCGCCCCCTGCCCCACCACCGCCCGGACAGAGCCTTAGCCGCCCTGCATCAGGCGCTGTGCCAGGCCGTGGTGGCGTTGCAGCAGCTGCGGCAGATCCAGGCTGGTGACAGCCCCGTCCCGGATCACCTGCCGTCCTTCGACAAACAGATGTTTGACCTGGCTTGCCCCCGCCAGCAGCAGCGCTGCCGGATCCCAACTGCCGCTTGCCTCGACACCCGTGGTATCCCAGATGGCAATATCCGCGCGTTTCGCCACCGCCAGACGGCCACAATCCGGTCTCCCAAGCACATCGGCCCCGCCACGCGTGGCGATCTGCAGCGCTTCATAGGCGCTCATCGCGTCGGCACCCTGTGACACTCGCTGCAGCAACAGGGTCTGGCGGGCCTCACCCATCAGATTGGCCATATCGTTGCTGGCAGAGCCATCCACCCCCAATCCGACAGGCACCCCGGCGTCCCGCATCTGCCGCACTGGCGCGATGCCCGATCCAAGACGGCAATTGGAACAGGGGCAATGCGCCACGCCGGTGCGACTGCGGGCGAACAGGTCAATCTCAACCGGGTTCAGCTTGACGCAATGGGCATGCCAGACATCCGGGCCGGTCCAGCCGAGATCTTCGGCATATTGCCCCGGACGACAGCCAAACTGAGCCTCGCTATAGGCAATATCCTCGTCGTTTTCCGCCAGATGGGTGTGCAGCATCACCCGCTTGTCGCGGGCCAACAAGGCGGTGTCACGCATCAGATCGCGGCTGACCGAAAAGGGCGAACATGGCGCCAGCCCCACCCGGCACATCGCCCCCTCGGCGGGATCATGAAAGCCATCCACCACCCGGATCATATCCTCCAGAATGGCGGCCTCGTCTTCGACCAGATGATCCGGCGGCAGCCCACCGCTGCTTTCACCAATGCTCATCGCACCGCGGGTGGGGTGAAAGCGCAGACCAACCTCGGCGGCGGCATGGATGGTATCTTCCAGCCGCGCCCCATTGGGATAAAGATAAAGATGATCCGAGCTGAGCGTGCAGCCAGACAGCGCCAGCTCGACCAGCCCCAGCTGGGCGGAAACAAACATCTCCTCCGGGCCAAAGCGGCTCCAGATCGGATAGAGCCGCTGCAGCCAGCCAAAAAGCAGCGCATCCTGCGCCCCCGGCACCGCACGGGTGAGGTTCTGGTACAGATGGTGGTGGGTGTTGACCAACCCCGGCGTCACCACGCAGCCCACGCCCGAGACCACCTGACAGTGCGGTGACAACCCGGAAGTGTCCGCCCCCCGCCGCAGGCCATGGCCCAGGGCCGCAATCTGGCCATCACGGATCAGCACATCGGCGTTTTGCAACACCCTGTCGTCATCGTCCATTGTCAGAACGGTATCGGCATTTTCAATGAGAATTTCACCCATCACAGCACACTCCATTTAGGCCCGACTCGGTTCATGGAGGTGCAATGGGTCGACAGAGAACGGGCAAAGGACTCGACCTGTTTTAGGCTTTTACTCCAGATGGCCGCCCCCGATCAAGACCCCAGGCCCAGCTACCGACTATGCTGGCATAGGCTGCGCCTGCAACAGCTGCAGCGCCTGCGCATGCAGTGCCGGGGTTGCGGCAGCCAGAACCTGCCCGCCGTCATGGGCTGGCCCGCCCTGCCAATTGGTGACAATACCGCCGGCCGCCTTGATCACAGCAATGGGGGCGTGAATGTCATAGGGATTCAGACCTGCCTCGATCACCAGATCAATCTGCCCCGCCGCCAAAAGCGCATAGGCATAGCAATCCATGCCATAGCGCGTCAGCTTTGCCGCCTGTGACACCCGGCCAAAGGCCGCGCCTTCCTCTGTTGTGCCCACTTCGGGGAAGGTGGTGAACAGGATAGCCTGTTCTAGCTGTTGCTGATCGCGGCATTTCAGCGGCTTGATGCCCTGCGGTCCGGACATCTCGGCCAGGTCGGGCCCACCGGAAAAGCGCTCTGCGGTGTAGGGCTGATCAATGACACCCAGAATAGGCCCCGTCGCATCAGAAAGGGCAATCAGCACCCCCCAGGTTGGGGTACCGCTGATGAAACCACGCGTGCCATCAATCGGATCCAGCACCCAGGTGCGCCCCGACCGCCCCGCCACCGGGGGGAACTCTTCTCCCAGGATGCCATCTTCTGGACGCAGCTTGGCCAGAACCGCCCGCATTGCCTCTTCGGCGGCACGGTCCGCAATGGTGACGGGGTCAAAGCCCTCACTCAGCTTGTTCTCTGCGCCCAGGTTGCTCTGGCGGAAATAGGGCAGGATCACCGCGCGGGCTGCCTCGGCCAGGTGATGGGCCACCTGCATGTCATTCAAAGCTGTCTGTGTCATTTTTTCACCTGAACCATTTGGACCGCGCGTTAGACCGCGCGGCCCCTTGAAATCCGCATGGAAAAACCGGTGCCACTCTCGCAGCTCCGGTTCAAGGGAAATCATCGTTTCGCCGTCAGCGCCGCCTTGGATCTAAAGCGCAGCTTGCGCCTTCTGTCGCCGCCAGTGACACGGGGTGCCGCCCACCGCGGGACAGAACACGCAAAGGCACAGGCCGGGCCAGCAGGCATCGGCCTGGCCGGTGGGATCAGGCAGCGTCGCTTAGTACGCGGGCCAGTTCAAACAGACGGCGGCGCTGATTTTCCGGGATCGCATAGTAAGAGCGCACCAGATCGAGCGCTTCTTTATCGCCCATCAGATCATCCGGCACAGAGGAGCTTACCCCTGTCTTGCCCTCTTCTTCCAGTCCTTCGAAGAAGAAGCTGACCGGAACCCCCATCGCATCCGAAATATCCCAGAGCCGCGAGGCGCTGACGCGGTTTGCACCGGTTTCATATTTCTGGATTTGCTGGAACTTGATGCCGACCTGTTCGGCCAGTTGCTGTTGTGTCTTGCCGATCAGCCATCTACGGTGGCGGATCCGCTTGCCTACATGTACGTCTACAGGATGAGCCATTCGCTATCTCCTAGTTAATCAATATAACCCCTGCCCGGGTATAGCCATGACACCTTCGTTGCTGGATACGTCATTTGCCAGCCTGCCGCAGATGTACTCAACTATCACGATCAGAGCTCAACCTCTGCTCTAACTGTAAGACCTTCGCAGTTGAACACAAGCCTGACACCTCTCCCCATCGCATTGCAACGCAGCAAATGTATGAATTCACCTATCATTTTGATGGTGCCCTATATACTTTTGACTAGCCAAATATGGCTCCCCATAAATAGTGAGGTGCAAAAAATGACATTTCAGCATCAGGTTTTGATGCGAATCACCTGACCCAAAGCAGAGGTGGACAGAAATATGCAGGCCTATCGCATCAGATCCTTTGATGGCTCTCCCGTTCTAGAAGAAATCCCCAGCCCAGCCCCAGCGCCCCACGAGGTGAAGATCAGAATTCGCGCCTGCGGATTGAACTTTGCAGATTTGCTAATGCAAAAGGGCACATACCAAGACACACCAAAGCCGCCCTTCACCCCAGGTCTAGAGGCCGCAGGTGAGGTTCTGCAGTGTGGCGAGGCCGTGCAGCATCTTACCCCCGGCGACCGCGTTGCGGTATTTGGCGGTCAGGGCGGATTGGCCCAGGAAGGGGTGTTTGATGCCGCTCGCGTCCTGGTGATCCCGGACAGCATGTCTTTCGAAGATGCCGCCGCATTTCAGATCGCATATGGCACCAGTCAGGTGGCCCTGGACCACTGTGCCCGCTTGCAGCCAGGAGAGACGCTCTTGGTGACCGGCGCCGCTGGTGGCGTCGGGCTGACGGCAGTGGAAATAGGCAAGTTGATGGGGGCGCGTGTCATCGCCCATGCACGCGGAACGGGTAAACTTCAAATCGCCGAGGCCGCCGGGGCTGACCACCTGATTGATGCCAGGGAAGACCTGCGCCAGGCGGTAAAATCGCTGGGAGGTGCCGACGTGGTTTATGATGCGGTGGGCGGCGATGTCTGGACCGAAGCCTTTCGCGCCACCAACCCAGGTGGCCGTCTGCTGCCCATCGGCTTTGCAAGTGGCGAGGTGCCGCAAATTCCTGCCAATCACCTGCTGGTCAAGAACCTGACTGTGATCGGGTTCTATATTGGCGGCTACATGAAGTCCCACCCCGAGGTGATCCGCCGCGCGCTGACCACCCTGATGGATTGGCACAGCGCCGGGCGTATCCGCCCCCATATCAGCCATGTCCTGCCGCTAGAGCGTGTGGCCGAAGGGCTGGAGCTTCTGCGCAGCCGCGCCTCTACGGGCAAGGTGGTGATCACCCCGTAACGCCCCGACACGGCCTGGCACGGCCCCTCTGTCTGCACAGGCCAGTGCTAAGCAGCACAGCCAGAGGGGCCCCGCCCCGGCATTGCTAGCTTGCGGCACGCAGCGGGCTGCGGCGCAGGGCGGCATAGCCCTGGCGAATAATCCGCGCCAGATCCTCGACAAAGCCCGCACGCACACTGTCAGCCCCATAGAGGTTGATATGCTGCACCGGCAGATCTGGCAGGGCACCACCGTGCTCGATGGCTTCCTGATGGCTGGGAATGGTACCTTCAAGCAAAACCCCAACGGCGAGATCCGCGCTGATCGTCGCCTCGACCGTGCGATCAGATTCACTATCCACCGCCATGTCCCATTCAAGCCCCGCCTGGTCCAGCCTGGCCGTGGCTACCGGCCGGAAGATACAGGCGCGGCAAAACCCCAGCCGCAGCGGGTGCTGCCGCCAGGCGGACCCATTTGGCGCCCCGACCCAGCGCAGCGGCATCTCGTGGATCGTTTCGCCGTCAGCGCCAGCGCCGCTTTCGGTGGTCAGGATCAAATCATAGGTGCCCTTGGCAAAACCCGCCTTCAGATCCCGGGTATTCGAGGTCACCAGATTGACATTCACCCGTGGGAAACTGGCATTGAAGCGCTGCAAGACCTGCGGGATCACCGGATAAACCACATCATGCGGCACCCCCAGAACCACCTCGCCCTCAAAGGCCTGATCGGTCAGCCGCCCGATGACCTCGTCGTTCAGCGCCACCATGCGCCGGGCATAGCCAAGCAGCTGCTCTCCCGACGGGGTCAATGCAATGGTCCGGCCAGACCGATCCAGCAAGGCCAGCCCCAACAGCTCTTCCAGCCGCTTGAGCTGCATCGACACCGCCGATTGCGTCAGATGCAGAAAGCCAGCCGCCCGCGTGACGCCGCCATAGTCAGCTACCGCCACAAAGGACCGCAGCGTGGTGATATCCAAATTCCGTGCCATCACAACTCCTGATGCATTCCATCAATAACATTCGTTTTCAAAATAGATCACAATAGACCATATACATCAATAGAAATGATGAAGACCTAAAAACGCATCAATGTTGAATGAAAGGACAGAGACGATGACTTACAATGTAACCTCCTGCGCCACCACCGGCGCCCGGCCGCGGACTGCGCGCTTTGGCCTTTTGTCCCATATTGCCGATCGGGCTGCCCTGCTGCGCCAACGCCGCGCCCTGAAAGCCCTGGATGCCGCCGCGCTGGAAGACATTGGCATCACCCGTGAAGAGGCCCTGAAAGAAGCTGCGCGCCCTCTCTGGGATGCGCCGGAAAGCTGGCACTGGTAAAGACCCAGGTGCCCGCCAACAGCCTGCTCAGACAGCGCTAAAAAGACCTGCCCCTGAATGCGGCAGGTCTTTTTACGTTTTTAGGGGGATTTTTAGCCAAGAGCCTTGAATGGACGCCAAAGAAAGCCGATATTTAGCGGGAATGCCTCCTGGCGCGCTTTGGCGTATTGGGGTCGGCAAGGGAGACTTTGGAACGGAGACCATGATACATGGCACAGTTTGATACAATAAGATCCGCTGCAGGCACCCGCACTGCAGAGATCGACGCAGGGCTACGCGCCCATATGAACAAGGTCTACGGCACAATGTCGTCAGGCCTCTTCATCACATTCCTGGCGGCCTGGGCTCTGTCAAATCTGGCCGTCACCGGCGACCCGGCTGGCGACAGCGCAATGATCGCTGAAGGCAAATACCTGACCAGCTTTGGCAATGCGATTTACCTGTCGCCGTTGAAATGGGTCATCATGCTGGCTCCGCTAGCCTTCATCTTTGGCTTTGGCGCCGCTGCCAACCGCATGCCCGCCGCAGGCGTACAGCTGCTGTTCTACGCATTTGCCGCAGTTATGGGCCTGTCGCTCAGCTCGATCTTTCTGGTCTTCACCGGGCAGTCGATCATTCAGGTCTTCCTGATCACCGCGATCTCTTTTGCGGGGCTGTCCCTGGTGGGCTACACCACCAAGAAAGACCTCTCGGCGATGGGTGCCTTCCTGATCATGGGTCTGATTGGCCTGATCGTCGCGTCAATCGTCAACATGTTCATGCAGTCCGGCGCCATGGCCTTTGCGATTTCCGTGATTGGTGTGCTGATCTTTGCCGGGCTGACCGCCTATGACACCCAGCGGATCAAGACCACCTACCTTGAGATGGCCCATTCCGGCGATCAAGAATGGCTGGGCAAGGCCGCCATCATGGGCGCGCTGAGCCTGTATCTGGACTTCATCAACCTCTTCATGATGTTGCTCCAGCTGCTTGGCAATCGCGAATAAGCGATAAAAAAATTCCAAGACCTACAGCGAGGGGCGGATCACAACGATCCGCCCCTCGTTTCTTTTTGAACAGCCATTCTTTGATAAATTGATACACAGGAAGCCAATGGAAATTCTTGACCTACCGCCAAGCGAGGCCGCCCGCCTTATCCCGCTACTGCAAGACCTGCACGCCCTGCATGTTGAACATCAGCCCGCCCGCTACCCCGCCGCCCCCTCTGACACGGCGCTCGCGCTGTGGCTGCAAGAGTGGCTACAGGCAGAGAATATCACCGCGCTCATAGCTGAAAGCCCTCAGGGTGCGCTCTTGGGCTATGTCATCTATGGCGTTGAACACCGTCCGCCGCTGCCTGTCCTGTTTGAAGAAACCCGCGTGATGGTGCACCATATTGCCACCGCAAAGGCCTTTCGCCGCATGGGCGTTGGGCAAGCCCTGCTCACTGTGGTCAAACAGCGGGCAAAGACCCTGGGGATCGGCACCATCGCCACCACCTACGCCCCCTTCAACAAGACCTCCGCAGGCCTGTTTGAAAGCCAGGGCTTGAAACCGGTCCTGACCATGGCCGAGTGGCGGGCCTAAATGACCTCCGCTCTATAAGTCACAGACCTCGCCAACCCGGCTCTCGGATTTAAAGCAGAATGAAAGACCAGCCCGCTAGCTGCAAAACAGCCCTGTGGCCAGCGCCATCGTGCCACCTTTGCCGCCGACCACCTGAACCTGCCCAACTGGGCGACAGCCCGTTTCCACAGCCACCAGACTGCGAAAGGCATCGGGCTCCAGGTTGGGGAGATTGGCAATGACACTCCGCTTTGGTACGCTAAGAACCGCCAATCCCATGCGATCCGCCCGCATCAGAGAGAGCGACAGCGACCGCCCGAGAACCTGCACCACCCGCCGCTGCGTGCCGGATGCAACCGGCTCAATTTCTCGGGAGGGTTGGCCTGCAAAAGCCCCCAGATCTCTTGAGGCGCCCCTGGCCTCCAAGCCAGTAGCAGCAACCTCTATGGGCAGGGGAACAACATTTTCCGAAACCGGATTTGGCTCGGGACCAACCGCAAACATAAATGCGGCGCTAAACAACGCACTCTTAACCATGACACCACCTATATTCACCATTCCACGCCATCAATCTAGATAGGGAATGGGGCAAAATCAGGCCTTACCAGTTTGATAATGATACGCTTTTTCAGCTGTTTCCAATTGAATTTTAGCGACCACCCCAGATGGCTGGCAGTACCCGCATCATAGCCAGCCTCTATGTCCTCCGCGTAGAATAAATGTTACGCAGCGCCAGTTGATGGCCTTGCACCTAGATACTGAACAGCACAAACGCAAAAGGGCCACGCAATGCGTGACCCTTAATTCATGTAAGACCGGCTAAGGCTTACTTGATTTTGCCTTCTTTGTACTCGACGTGCTTGCGTACAACCGGGTCGTACTTACGTACAACCATTTTTTCGGTCATGGTGCGCGCGTTCTTCTTGGTCACGTAGAAGTGGCCGGTGCCCGCGGTCGAGTTCAGGCGGATCTTGATTGTGGTCGGCTTCGCCATGG
Source organism: Pseudophaeobacter sp. (assembly GCF_048267565.1). Lineage (NCBI taxonomy): Bacteria > Pseudomonadati > Pseudomonadota > Alphaproteobacteria > Rhodobacterales > Roseobacteraceae > Pseudophaeobacter > Pseudophaeobacter sp. Next base: position 117,933 of record NZ_JBLWXG010000006.1, read on the forward strand.
TGCTTCTCCTGCGTCCGAAAAGGCAGGGGCCTCTCGGTAAATTCCTATACGAGCGTGGCTTGTACCTGCCCCAGCCCCCAAGTCAATAGGATTCCCACGTGATTGCTGCGGAATTCTGGGAATGCCCCCGGTTTTCCTGCAGGCTGCGGGGAATCCGCTGTGCTGCCAGTTGTCTACCTGTTGCCTGAATAGGCAAGTAGCTCCCGCCACTCCAGGTCGTAAAATGCGCAGAAGGCCTGTAAGCCGGATTTTGTCCCAGAGCATGCGCTCCTTGGACGACCATTCCTCTGCGATGCATATTGCTATGCACCTCTAGCTGCCAACCCGGTCCCTCTCGGCTATAGCATGCCTAGCGGCGGTTTCGGCATACGCCGACCTGCCCGCGCGGGGACCCTATTTGGCATTGCTCCCAGTGGGGCTTGCCATGCCGCCCCTGTTGCCAGCGGCGCGGTGGGCTCTTACCCCACCGTTTCACCCTTACCACGCTTCAACCTGCTTGCCTTGACAGCGCCCAGAACGTGGCGGTTTGTTTTCTGTGGCGCTCTCCGTCGGGTCACCCCGCCCGGGCGTTACCCGGCACCATTGCTATAGGGAGTCCGGACTTTCCTCGCGAAAGCAAAGCTTCCAGCGCGGCCGTCCAGCCTTCTGCGCTCTGTCCGCCTATTCCTCCCGACAGCCCGCGTCAAGGTGCAAGCGCTCTGGGGGCGCTGCCCCTCTTGGCCTCTGGCCAATTCACCCCGGGATATTTTTAGCCAAATGAAAAGTGTGCGCCCTTCATTTGGCTAAAAATATCCCGGAGCACGAGGCAGAGCCTCGTAAATCCCTCAAACCCAAAGATCAGACTGCACCAACGGCTCTACATCCTCAGCCGCCAACGGGCCTTGGGCCCAGGGCCTGTAGCGTAGGCGTAGCGCGGCCAAGAGCGTCGCGTCATCTACGGGGGCTGTATAGCCCAGATCTCGCGCATAACGGCGCAACAGATCTGAGAGCGGCACATCAGGATCGCAGAGCCGCGTGCCGCCGGTGATTGCGGGTGTTGTCCGTGCCAATCCCAGGACCGCCAACTGCCCCCAGTCAAAGCGCGGTCCGGGGTCGATCTTGCGCCCCGGAGCCATGTCGGAATGCCCGATGACACCCTCGGGCGGGATTTCCCAGCGCGTCATGAGTTGACGCAACAGTCCTTCAAGCACCGCCATTTGCGGCGCGGAGAAAGGGTGGTTGCCGGTATTGTCCAACTCGATGCCGATAGAACGTGAATTTATATCCTCGTGGCCGCGCCAGACGCCAGCACCAGCATGCCAGGCGCGCAGGTCTTCGCGTACCATCTGCCACAATTGCCCGTCGCGCCCGATCAGGTAGTGGGCTGAGACTTCCGCCGCCGGATCACAAAGCCGTGCAAGCGCCGCCTCAGCGCTGGTCATTGCAGTATAGTGCAGAACCACCAAATGTGGTTTCAATCCGTCGCGGCGCCTGCCGTGATTGGGGCTGGGGCACCAGTTTGCCTTGAGAGGCGCCACCGGATCAGGCGCGGCGATAGCGCTCGCCTCAGAACCCGCCGCACCCGGCATCAGGAATTGCCTTGCACGGCCCGCCGGTAGGGCTGTGGATCCCAGCCGCAGGCATAGCCATCGCCATCGGGGTCAAGTGCCTGGCGATCACGCTTCGGACCGCCCGCGTCAAGAAAAGCAATCTGGGCCAGATCCGGCGAGAGAAAACCAGCGCAGTTGCGCGCGGACCGCGCCCGCAGATTGATGCCGGCCCGGCTGTAGAGCTTGGTGCCACGCGGATGAGAGGTGCTCAGGGCATATTGCACGATATTGGGATCACGGCTGCCTGCCTGGCTGGGCAAGGCAGTGGGTTCAACCTGCTGATACTGCGATCGCTGATTGGCCAGCCGCGCAGCGTCGCTTTCGATGGTTTGGCGAGAAGCCACCGCATCAAAGCTGTTTTCATCCGAAATTCCGGGATTGCCGATCAGCGCTGGGGCCGGATTCGCGGGGCTGGCCTCGACCGGGGCCTGGCCCGAATTGGACCCGGCTGCCCGCAGGGCCGCCTGAGTTTCCGCTGCGATATTCGCCGCAGTCGTGCTGCTGCCATAGCCGACGGCGGCGCTGCTGGACGCGGTGGTGCTGCGGGCCGGACTGCGCGGTGCGTTTGGCACCGGTTCGTTACGCAGCTCCAGACTCTCGCTTGAGATGGCCGCTGGCGGCACCAGGGCATCGCCGTTGATGGTCGTCCCCACCGCTGGCGGAGGGGCAAAGGGGTCACCATCAAGGCCAACCCCTGCCGCGCTATCAGGTACAGGCGGGGAACATGCTGCAACGCTCAAGACGCTGCCAAGGGCAGCAAGTGTAACAATGACACGCATGGGACCTACCTGTTTATCTGCTCTTCTTTGCGCTGAGCTTACCACCAATTTCCCGGCTTTGCCACAAATCCGGTCGATTGCTCCAACGCGTAGGCGGTATTGAGCAGATCTCCCTCTTCCCAGGGGCGCCCAATCAGTTGCAGGCCCAGTGGCAGCCCCTGGCTGTCCAGCCCCGCAGGCAGGGCAATCCCGGGCAGACCGGCAAGATTCACGGTGACGGTAAAGACATCCAGCAGATACATCGCAACCGGGTCGGCATCGGACATTTCGCCCAAACCAAAGGCCGCCGAGGGGGTCGCAGGGGTCAGAATTGCATCGACACCTGCAGCAAAGACATTCTCAAAGTCCTGCTTGATCAGGCTACGCACCCGGCGCGCCCGGTTGTAATAGGCGTCGTAAAAGCCAGCCGAAAGCACATAGGTGCCAACCATAATGCGGCGCTTCACCTCATCGCCAAAGCCCTGAGCGCGGGTCTTTTCATACATTTCGGTGATCCCATCGCCCGCTTCGAGCGTGGCGCGGTTTCCATAGCGCACACCATCATAGCGCGCCAGGTTCGACGAGGCCTCGGCCGGGGCAATCACGTAATAGGCTGGCAGCGCATATTTGGTATGCGGCAGAGAGATATCGACGATCTCGGCACCTGCCGCCTTGAGCATGTCCCGCCCTTCAGCCCAGAGCTTTTCGATCTCGGCGGGCATGCCCTCCATGTGATATTCCCGGGGGATACCGATCTTTTTGCCACGGATATCGCCCGTCAGCATCGCCTCGAAGTTTGGCACCGCCAGATCGGCACTGGTGCTGTCCTTGGGGTCATGACCCGACATCGCCTCTAGCATGATGGCCGCATCACGCACCGATTTGGTCATTGGACCAGCCTGATCCAGCGAAGAGGCAAAAGCAACGACACCCCAGCGCGAGCAACGGCCATAGGTTGGCTTGATGCCAACAGTGCCGGTAAAGGCCGCAGGCTGGCGGATCGACCCGCCTGTATCGGTGCCGGTTGCAGCAAGGCAAAGGTCAGCGGCAACGGCAGCGGCGGAACCACCGGAAGAGCCCCCCGGTGTCAGCTGCGCATCGGATCCTTCGCGCCGCCAAGGGCTGACCGCATTGCCGTAAGTGGAGGTCTCGTTGGACGAGCCCATGGCAAATTCATCCATGTTCAACTTGCCCAGCATCACCGCGCCATCATCCGCCAATTGCTGCGAAACGGTGCTTTCATATTCTGGCACAAAACCTTCGAGGATGTTGGACGCCGCCTGGCTGGCCACCCCCTTGGTGCAGAACAGGTCCTTGATTCCAACGGGCAGACCGCACATGGCTGGCGCATCGCCTTGTTTCAGCCGTGCGTCTGCAGCGGCGGCGCGTTCCAGCGCGATTTCCGGGGTTTTATGCACAAAAGCGTTCAGCGCATCCGCCTTGTCGATGGCAGTGAGGCAGGCCTGGGTGAGCTCAACAGAGGTGGTTTCGCCCTTACGCAGCGCATCGCGGGCCTCTGCCAGGCCCAATTTGTTCAGATCGCTCATCTGTTCACTCCATCACTTTGGGGACAGCAAAAAAGCCTTCGCGGGCATCGGGGGCATTGGACAGGATCCTGTCCTGCTGGTTGCCGTCGGTGACCACATCCGCACGCCGTTTCAGACGCTGAGGCGTGACCGAGGTCATTGGCTCAACCCCTTCCACATCGACTTCGTTCAGCTGTTCGATGAACTCTAGGATCGTGTTGAATTCGGCGGCCAGGGCTGGCAGCGCGTCATCTTCCACCTTGATCCGGGCCAGTTTGGCCACTTTGGCGGCGGTGTTTTGGTCAATCGACATGGAAACCCTCATCTCGTGTTCATGGTGGCATTTACCGGGGCGATGCGCGCGCCGCAAGCCTGTGCTCTGCTCTGGTGGTGTGAATATCGGGGAAAACCGCGTCAAAATCCACTGCGGGACGACCCTGCCCCGCCACCTGCCGCCAAAAGCAGCAGCAATAATCAGCCCATGCACTGCCGCGTGTACATGTGTTGCGCCACAATGGGGCGCTTCGGGCCAGAATGGGGTGGCATTCATCTGCACAGCCCCTAGGCTGACGACACACACGCTTGATTTGAAACCAAGGGAGAGCGACATGAAAATCATCTGGCTGGGACATGGCAGCTTTCGCATCGAAACAGGCGACAGGGTGTTGCTGGTTGATCCCTGGCTGACCGGCAATCCGACGCTGCAAGAGAGCCAGCACGACGAGGCGGTGAACGGTGCGACCCATATCATTCTGACCCATACCCATTTTGACCATGTGGTGGATGTGCTGCCGCTGGCCAAGGCCCTGAAAATCCCGGTGGTGGGGCAGTATGACCTGATGGGCTTTTGGGGCGAAAGCGAGGGGATTTCCACCATAGGCTTCAACAAGGGCGGCACGGTGGATCTGGGCGGGCCAAAGTTGGCCATGGTGCCTGCCTCGCACAGCTCGACCTTTACCACCGAAGAGGGGCTACGGGCCGGCGGCTCTGAGGTGGGCTATGTGATCATGGCCGAGGGCAGGACGATCTATCTGTCCGGCGATACAGCCCTGATGGCAGATATGGACTGGATCGGCGACTACTACAAACCCGATATCGGCATCCTGAGCGCGGGGGGCCATTTCACCATGGATATGCAGCAGACCGCCTATGCTGCAAAGCGCTATTTCAAGTTCAAGATGCTGATTCCCTGCCACTACCGCACCTTTCCCATCCTGGAGCAGAGCGCCGATGTTCTGATCGAGGCCCTGCCCGACGTCGCGGTGATCGAACCGCAGGTAATGCAGGCAATCGAGGTCTGAAACGCGCAGGAAGCGCTCCCGCCCGTTGTCGGCTCTGCTGCGCAGAACCGCGCCCGTTGGGCCGGGCGCCGGGCAACGCCCGGCGCGGTTGCGTCACGCCCCCGGCGTTACCTGTGGGGCGATAAAAGCGGCGCGTGCGGCATCGGCTTTGGCACGGCAAATGCAGCCCCTGGCATGATCATTGATCAAGCCCATCGCCTGCATGAAGGCAAAGGCGGTGGTGGGGCCGACAAATTTCCAGCCCCGTTTCTTCAGGGCCTTGGACAGGGCAACAGAATCGGGGCTGGTGCTTTGTGTCTGCGGCTCTGGCAGCGTCTTGGGGTCTGGCTCGAAGCTCCAGAAAAACGCCGCCAGCGAGCCCGCTTCGGCCACCAGTTCCTGGGCGCAGCGGGCATTGTTGATCACGGATTCGATCTTGCCGCGATGGCGAATGATGCCCTCATCCTGCAGCAGCCGTTCGACATCCTCTTCGGTGAAAGAGGCGATCACAGTCCAGTCGAAACCGCAAAAGGCGCGGCGGAAATTTTCCCGCTTGGCCAGAATGGTGCGCCAGCTCAGTCCCGACTGAAAGCTCTCGAGGCAGATTTTCTCAAACAGGCGGATATCATCCCCTACGGGGTAGCCCCATTCGGCATCATGATAGGCGTCAAATTCAGGCGCCGAGGCGCTCCAGGCGCAGCGGGGCTGGCCGTCTTGCCCGGTGATCACTTTGCTCATTCGCCTATTCCCTTTTCCTTGCCCCCGTTGTTTTGACCACGGCGCGCCGTTCAAACCGCCCTGACCTCGCCTCACCTACTGAAATGCCGGGCAAAAATCCAGTCGGCGAAACAGCGGCAGCGCAGGGACACCGGCCATGCGCCTATCGGCGGGCGGCAAAGAAATCGCGCAGGATCTCTGCGGCTTCCAGCTCGGCGATACCCTCATAGACCTCTGGCGCGTGATGCGCCTGGGGGTGCGAGAACACGCAGGCCCCATGCGCCACGCCGCCAGACTTGGGGTCTGATGCACCGTAATAGACCCGCCGAATGCGGGCCGCCGCGATGGCAGCCGCACACATGGCACAGGGCTCCAGCGTGACATAGAGATCATAGCCCGGCAGCCGCTCTGCGCCGACAGCGGCACAGGCCGCGCGCAGCACAAGAATCTCGGCATGGGCGGTGGGATCCGACAGCGCCCTGGTGCGGTTGCCATCGCGTGCCACCACCTGCCCCCCCGGCGCGACCAGCACGGCCCCAACCGGCACTTCCCCCCGCGCGGCGGCGGCACGGGCCTCTGCAAGGGCTGTTTCCATATGCGATGTGAACATGGCGGGTTTTCTTTCCATGGCCTTTCCTGCCCCGGAATGGGAGCTTTCGCAAGCCAGCGGAATGCTCTATGTCCCAAAACCATGAGCAAAGCACCCCGACCCCCCAAGGGCAAGGCCCCATCCAAGGCCCAAGCCTCCGCCAAGTCTGCCAGCAAGGCAGTGCCTGATGCGTCCTCCCCTAGCGACGGCTCCCCAACCGGGGACCGCATCGCCAAGGTATTGTCGCGGGCGGGTGTTGCCTCGCGCCGCGAGGCCGAGCGCATGATTGCCGAGGGTCGGGTCAAGGTCAACGGCAGCCAGATCGACAGCCCGGCGCTGAATGTCAGCAGCGCTGACCGCATTCTGGTGGATGGCAAACCCCTGCCCGAGGCCGAAGCACCCCGCCTGTGGCTGTACAACAAGCCCGCCGGGCTGGTGACCAGTAACAGCGATGAAAAGGGGCGGCGCACCATTTTTGACGAACTGCCCGAAGACCTGCCGCGGGTGATGACGGTTGGGCGCCTGGATCTCAACTCCGAAGGGCTGTTGCTGCTGACCAATGATGGTGGCATCAAACGCCGCCTTGAGCTGCCCTCGACAGGCTGGTTGCGGCGCTACCGGGTGCGGATCAATGGCCGCCCCAAGGACGAAGATTTTGAACCCCTGCGCAAGGGGTTGGTGATTGACGGCGAACGCTTTCAGCCCATGACGGTTGCGCTGGATCGCCAGCAAGGCGCCAATGCCTGGCTGACCATCGGCATACGCGAAGGCAAGAACCGCGAGATCCGCCGCGCGCTGGAAGATATCGGCTTTAACGTCAACCGATTGCTGCGGCTATCCTATGGCCCGTTTCAGCTGGGCACCCTGAAGCTGGGCGAGGTGGAAGAGCTGCGCCCGCGTGTGGTGCGCGATCAGTTGGGGCTGGAACCCGAAGAGGTGGAAGAGACCCCGGCCCGTCGGCCCACCCGCGGCAAGCCCTTTGGCAAAGCGGCCGGAAAACCAGCAGGAAAACCGGGAAGGCCCGGTGCCCCTGCTGGGCGCTCGGTGGGGGCGCCAACCGGACGCCCCGGCGGCCCTGGCAAACAATCCGATAGCCAGCGCGGCGTCGGCAAACCTGGCGCAAGAACAGGTGGAAAACCTGTCGGTAAATTTGGCGGAAAACCCAGCGGAAGCGGAGCATCAGGCAAACCTGCAGGCCGGACATCAGGGCCAAAAAATCGCCCCGGTGGCAAGAATCCCCGCCGCTGAGGCACTTCGGGAAGACTTCCCCCTAGCAAGTACCTCTCGCATCCCCTAGTTTCTTGGTAACAAGAGACAACAGCGCTTTGCGAGGGGAACACGCGTGCAGAAAATTGCCTTTGCCGCTTTGCTATTCCTGATGATCGGCCTGAGCACTGGCTGGATCGTGGGGGGCTGACGCATGGCACAACAGTTTGGCGGTAAATTCAGCCCCAAGGGCTCCTCCCGCTCTGGCCGGGACAGCGCAGAGCAAGGCGCCGCCTCTGACAATGCGCCCCTGGCGCGTCCCCATGCCAGCACCCGCAATGCCACCACCGATCCGGTGGGGCTGCGCGCGAACCTGATGTTCATCCCAGCGGGGCTGATGCTGCTGCTTTCTCTCAATGACGGCGCAACCGGGCTGGCCCTCGGGCTGGTGGCGGCGGCACTCTGGACGGGCGGGGCCTATATGCTACGCGAAGGCCTGCGCGCCACAGCTGCCTTTCAGGCCCGGCGCGTGGCCCGCCGCCCCGCCCTGCCCCGCAAGATCCTGGCCGCCCTTCTGGTTGGCACCGGCGCAGCGCTTGCCGCCTGGAAGGCCGAACCGGGTCTGCTGATTGCCACCATCTATGGCCTAGCGACCTGCGGGTTGCATCTGGCTGCCTTTGGTCTGGATCCTTTGCAGAACAAGGGCACCGAAGGCATTGATGACTTTCAGCAAAACCGGGTAGCCCGCGCCGTCGAGGAAGCTGAATTCAACCTGGATGCCATGACCGATGCCGCGCTGCGGGCCCGCGACCGCGAGGTCGAAGAAAGGGTCGAACAGTTTCAGGCCGTCGCGCGCGAGCTGTTTCGCACGGTCGAAGAAGACCCGCGCGATCTGACCGCCGCCCGCAAGTACCTGACGGTCTATTTGCAGGGCGCGCGCGACGCCACAGTGAAATTTGCCGACATATACACCCGCAGCGGCGATGCGACGGCCCGCAGCGATTACCTGGCCCTGCTGCACGACCTGGAACAGAACTTTACTGCCCGCACCCGCAAGATGCTGCTGGAAGACCGCAGCGATCTGACCGTTGAAATTGATGTGCTGCGCGACCGGCTACAGCGTGAAGGCGTCCATCTGGACCGTAGCTAACCTCTTTGCAAGGAACCCTCTTGATGTCTGAAATAGTTCAAAAAAAAGCCGCCGAAGCCGAGGCCCAGGTCATGGCTGTTGCCGCCACAACCCTGCCCGAACCCGTTGAGGCAGTGGCGCCGCTGCAAGAGGCCACGCCAGAGGTAAGCGCTAAAATCCAGACCCGGATCGGTGAAATCGACATGGGCGACAGCAATTCGATCATCCGCTTCGGCTCTGGCGCTCAGGCGGAATTGCAGACAATCAGTCAGGCTATGCTGGCGGATGTGCGCAACAAGGATGTCGGCCCGGCAGGCGACTCGCTACGCAATATCGTCACCACCATCCGCGGCTTTTCGGTCTCGGAACTGGACGTGCGCCGCAAACCCAGCTTCTGGGAGCGCCTTTTGGGCCGCGCCGCGCCCTTTGCCAAATTCACCGCCCGGTTTGAAAGCATTCAAGGCCAGATCGACAAGATCACCGATGATCTGTTGGGCCATGAGCACACCCTGCTGAAAGACATCAAATCGCTGGATATGCTTTATGAGAAAACGCTGAACTTTTATGACGAACTGGCGCTATACATCGCTGCCGGCGAGGCCAAGCTGGCCGATCTGGATGCCACGGATATCCCAGCGTTGGAGGCCGCCGTTGCCGCCGCACCAGAGGCCGATCAGGTGATGCGCGCACAAGAGCTGCGCGATCTACGTGCTGCCCGTGACGATCTGGAACGCCGGGTGCATGATCTCAAGCTGACCCGCCAGGTTACCATGCAGTCGCTGCCCTCGATCCGGCTGGTGCAGGAAAACGACAAAAGCCTGGTCACCAAGATCAACTCAACCCTCGTCAATACGGTACCGCTGTGGGAAACCCAGCTTGCCCAGGCGGTTACCATCCAGCGCTCTGCCGAGGCCGCCCAGGCGGTCAGCTCGGCCAATGATCTTACCAATGAGCTGCTGACCTCCAATGCGGCCAACCTGCGCCAAAGCAACAAGATGATCCGAGAAGAGATGGAGCGCGGCGTCTTTGACATCGAAGCCGTGAAACAGGCCAATGCGGATCTGGTGGGCACCATCCAGGAAAGCCTGCAAATCGCCGATGAAGGCAAGGCCCGCCGTGCTGCCGCCGAAGCAGAGCTGAAAAAGATGGAAGCCGAGCTGCGCGACACATTGGCGGCTGCCAAGGCGCGCAAGGATGGGGTCGGCGATACCGCCGCCACCTCGGTACCTGGTTAAATGCGGCGGGCGTCCATGGCCCTGTGGCGCAGCCTCGCCCCCCCGGCAGCGGCAGGCATTGGCCTTGCCGCCCTCGCGGTGCTGACCGCCTGTCTGCCCGTCAATGATACCACATCATTGGTACCGCAGCCGCGTCCAGATGTGCTGCCTGCAGCCTATCGCCCCCCCTCGGCCGAGAGCGCCCAGCTGCGCAACTATTACCGGGTGCTGCAACAGGATCTACTAACCCGCGGATTGCTGCGCACGGACGGCGGCGGGCCGGAAACCCCCTTTGATGCCGATGATCTGGCAGAGCACTTTGAGGCCATTGCCTTTTACAGTGAATATGGTGGGCGCGGCGGCGGTTTGACCGGTGGGCTAAGCCGCTGGTCCGGCCCGGTGAAACTGGTTGCCGAATTTGGCCCCTCGGTGCCCGAAAGCCAACGAAATCGTGATCGCAAGGTGCTGCGCGCCTATGGCGAACGGCTGGCGCGGGTCACCGGCCATAGCATCACAACCGCGCCGAGACGGGGCAATTTCCACGTGATCTTTGCCAGTGCCGATGACCGCGCCTTTGTGGCCGAAACGGTCCGCTCCCTGCTGCCCAATCTCAGCGACAACGACCTGCAACTCTTTATCAATCCACCGCGCACGCATTATTGTTTTGTGCTGGCAGGCGGCCCACAGAATGCACCGTTCGACTATCTGCGCGGCGTTGCGCTGATCCGCGCCGAACACCCCGATCTGGTGCGCGACAGCTGCATCCACGAAGAGGTCGCGCAGGGCCTTGGCCTGCTGAACGACAGCCCGCGCGCCCGCCCCTCTATCTTTAATGACGATGATGAATTTGCCTTCTTGACCCGTCATGACGAGCTGCTGTTGGAAATGCTCTATGATCCGCGCCTGCGCACAGGCATGAGCGTCGAAGAAGCCCGCCCCATCATACGCATCCTTGCCCGCGACGTAATGGGGCAGCCTCTCTAGCTGCAACTGCCCCGTTTGCCTGCCTTACATACGACTATAGAAAAGGACCTGAACCATGGGAATATTTGACTTTCTCAAAGGCGAATTCATCGACGTCATCCACTGGACCGATGACAGCCGCGACACCATGGTCTGGCGGTTTGAACGCGAAGCGCATGAGATCAAATACGGCGCCAAGCTGACCGTCCGCGAAGGCCAATCGGCGGTCTTTGTGCACGAAGGCCAGCTGGCAGATGTCTTCACGCCGGGCCTTTACCTGCTTGAAACCAACAACATGCCGGTGATGACCACACTGCAGCACTGGGATCATGGTTTTCAGTCGCCGTTCAAATCCGAAATCTATTTTGTAAATACAACCCGTTTCAACAACCTGAAATGGGGCACCAAGAACCCGATCATCTGTCGCGATCCCGAATTTGGCCCGGTACGACTGCGCGCCTTTGGCAGCTATTCGGTCCGGGTGGTGGATGCCGCGCGCTTTCTGACTGAAATCGTTGGCACCGATGGTGAATTCACCATGGATGAGATCTCTTTCCAGATCCGCAATATCATCGTGCAAGAGTTTTCGCGCGCGGTGGCAGGATCGGGCATTCCGGTGCTGGATATGGCGGCCAATACCGCTGATCTGGGCAAGCTGGTCGCTGCCGAAATCGCGCCAACCCTGGCGGAATACGGGCTGAGCATCCCCGAACTGTATATTGAAAACATCTCGCTGCCGCCTGCGGTCGAACAGGCGATGGACAAGCGCACCCAGATGGGCATTGTCGGCGATCTGGGCCGCTATACCCAATTTGCCGCCGCCGAGGCAATGGAAGCCGCCGCAACCGCCCCAAACAGTGGCATGGGGGCCGGAATGGGCATGGGCATGGGGATGGCCATGGCGCAACAAATGGCCAATACCGGCCAGGCCGCTGGCCCCTGGGGGGCCCGCCCTGCCGTCGCAGCACCAGCGCAGGCAGCCGCCCCCGCAGCCCCACCGCCACCGCCGGTCGAACATGTCTGGCACACGGCTGAGAATGGCACCACCTCTGGGCCCTTTTCCAAGGCGCGTCTGGGCCGCATGGCACAGGAGGGTAGCCTGACCCGTGACACCCATGTGTGGACACCTGGCCAGGACGGGTGGATGCGCGCCGGTGACGTCGCTGAACTGGCACAGCTCTTCACTATCCTGCCACCGCCGCCACCGCCGCCAGCCGCCTAAGTCGCAGCAGGCAACCGGCCCGTTGATGCCGCGCCGCTGGCGCTATTCCAGGGCTTGTCGCGTTCACTTGCATCCACGTGACTGGCCATAGACATTCGATATAGCATGTTCATTAGCGCAAAACCGGCACCCGTTTTTGCGCAACTTGCTCTCACTGGCCAGTTTTCGGCCTCTAGCCTTGGTAGTATTGTGACTGACCTTCCGCCACCTGCACCACCAGCCGCCCCGCAAGACAGCTGGGACCCAGCAGGCCCGCAAAGCCCGATCGAAACCAACCGCTTTCCCTGCGAACAATGCGGTGCCGACTACCGTTTTGACCCAAAGGAAGGGCGCCTGATCTGCGGCCATTGTGGTCATGGTCAAGCGGTGCAAGAGGCCGCCCCACAGGGCGGTGCCCTGCGCGAGCTGGATTTCAAGGCCGCGCTGGCCGCGCGCCTGCCCGAAGCCGAGATGGAGGTAACGCGGGTTTCCACCTGCCCCAACTGCGCCGCCCAGGTCGAGTTTTCGGATGAAACCCATGCGCTGGAATGCCCGTTCTGCGCTACCCCCGTAGTGGCAGATACCGGCGAGAGCCGCCACATCAAACCCAAGGGCGTCGTGCCCTTCATGCTGGCAGAACCTGCCGCACAAAAGGCTATGGCAAACTGGCTCGGCTCTCTGTGGTTTGCCCCTAATGGCCTGCAGGCCTATGCCCGCAAGGGGCGGCGCATGGAGGGAATCTACGTCCCCTACTGGACCTATGACGCCAAGACCAAGAGCCGCTATTCCGGGGCGCGGGGCACCACCTATTACGTCTCTGAAACGGTGATGGTGGATGGCAAGGCAGAAATCCGCAGGGTGGCCAAGATCCGCTGGACCCCGGTGTCCGGCCGGGTTTCACGGTTCTTTGACGATGTGCTGGTGCTGGCCTCCAAGAGCCTGCCAAAACGTTATACCGATGCGCTGGAACCCTGGGATCTGTCGCATCTTGCCCCCTATCAGCCGCAGTTTCTGGCCGGCTTTCGCGCCGAAGCCTATGCCATCCCCCTGGACGAGGGCTTTAATGAGGCACGCGCCCATATGGATCGAGTGATCGAACGCGACGTCCGGTTTGACATCGGCGGCGACCGCCAGCGTATTTCAAACATCGACACGGCGCTTTCGGACGTGACCTTCAAACATGTGCTGCTGCCGGTCTGGATGGCCGCCTATAAATATCGCGGCAAGACCTATCGCTTTGTAATCAACGGGCAAAGCGGCAGGGTTCAGGGCGAACGCCCCTATTCCAGCTGGAAGATCGCCGGTGCCGTTCTTCTGGGGCTCGCGCTGTTGGGCGTCGCCGCCTATTTTGGCGCCCAAAGCTAGCCGTCGGCGGTATGATTTCCCAAAATCCGGGGCAAGAAACCCGCAAGACAAATGCCAATACCTGATGACAGGACGACATAATATGACCGCTCCGCTGCCCAGCCTGCCCGCTCTTGAGGCGCTGTTTTCCGCCCGCCACAGTTGCCGCGCCTTTCGCCCCGATCCGCTGCCGCGCGCGATGATCGAAGACATCCTGAGATGCGCCCAGAAAGTTCCCTCTTGGTGCAACGCGCAGCCGTGGAAAGTCACCGTGACCAGCGGCGCAGAAACCGATCGCCTGCGTCACGCCCTGACACAGGCGGCCATGGCGGGCGGCCACAGTCCTGATCTCGACTTCCCCAAGGCCTATCTGGATGAATATAAAGCCCGGCGCCGGGAATGCGGCTGGGCATTATACGAGGCGGTCGGGGTCGAAAAAGGCGACCGCGCCGGATCTGCCCGGCAGATGATGGAAAATTTCACCCTGTTTGGCGCGCCCCACTGCGCGGTGCTGTCGACACCAAACGATCTGGGAGGATATGGCGCGATGGATTGCGGTGGTTTTGTCGCAGGCTTCACCCTAGCGGCACAGGCTGTCGGCGTGGCAAGCATTCCCCAGGCGGCGGTGGCCTCTTTTGCGCCGCTGCTGCACGAAATGCTGCAAATTCCAGAGGACCGCCAGATCCTCTGCGCCATTTCCTTTGGCTATGGCGATCCGGACCACCCCGCCAATCGTTTTCGCACCAGCCGCGCCGCCCTGCCTGAATTCACCGACTGGCGCGACTAGACGCTGGCCCCTGTCCCCCGCCGCCGTAAAGGCGGTTGCAAAGGTTCTTTCTCCATGCGTGCAGTCATTCAACGTGTTTCGCAAGCCTCGGTTACCGTCGATCAACAGGTGATCGGCGAGATCGACGCCGGGCTTTTGGTGCTGATCTGCGCCATGCAGGGCGACGGCAAATCCCAGGCCGATTACCTGGCCAGAAAGATCGCCAAGCTGCGGATCTTTACCGATGATGCCGGCAAGATGAACCGCTCTGTGGTGGATATTTCGGGGTCTATTCTGGTGATCAGCCAATTTACCCTGGCCGCCGAAACCCACCGTGGCAACCGACCTGGCTTTTCCACGGCCGCGCCCCCTGCAGAGGGGGAGGCGCTCTACCTCTATTTTGCCGATCAACTGGAAGCGCTGGGTCTGCCGGTACAACGCGGCGAATTTGGCGCCGATATGAAGGTTCGTCTGCTGAATGATGGCCCCGTGACCATCTGGATGGACAGCGCCGACCGCTAGGCCGCGCGCGCCACTGCCGACGACTTGCCAGGTTCCGCCCCTTAGACCCGTCCTTTCTGCAGTGGCAGGACAGAGTCGCTCTTTGACCATTCGAGGTCGGATTCGCATCAGTTTTACAAGAAACGCCCCATTGCCCGACAGTTTTCCCAAAAAATGCAGGGCTTGGTCCCAAAGGTCATAAAAACTCAGCAGAAGTGAAATACCGCTACAAAAGCTGGTTTACCTCGCAAATGCGGCATGACACCTTAAGAAGGCGACACCGGGCGGAATGTGAAACTTTGCAAAAGTTTCCGCAGCCCGGCCTTGTCGTTATTAAAGCTTGCGAGGTCGCGGCAAATGCGCAAATCTTGTCGCACCATACAAGAAATTGCCGCCAAGGTCGCGTTCCGGGATCGCAGGCCGCAAATATAATAACTGGGAGACATCGATGAACGATCACCTTCATTTTCTGGCACGCCATGCCGCCGCCGGCAAACTCAGCCGCCGCGACTTCATGGCAAAAGCCGCCGCCCTGGGCTTTAGCGCCGCCGCTGCCGGCACCCTGCTGACCTCGCAAGCCCACGCTGCCGAGCCGCAAAAGGGGGGGACCATCCGTATGGGCCTGCAAGGCGGCAGCACCACCGACAGCCTGGATCCAGCCCTGTCGACCAATATGGTCGCCTTGATGATGATCCGCCTCTGGGGCGAGTCCCTGGTAGAACTGAACGACGATGGCGGCCTGGATGGCAAAGTAGCGGAAAGCTATGAGGCCTCGGCTGATGCCCGCGTCTGGACCTTCAAGATCCGCGAAGGCATCACCTTCTCCAACGGTAAATCCGTCACCGCCGAAGACGTCGTCAAAACCATGGAACGCCATTCGGGCGAAGACACCAAGTCTGGCGCGCTTGGCATCATGCGCGGCATCAAGAACGTGTCGGCCGATGGCAACAATGTTGTTATTGAGCTGGAATCGCCCAACGCCGACCTTCCCTATCTGCTGGCCGATTACCACCTGGTGATCCAGCCGAATGGTGGCATGGATGATCCCACCGCCGCCATTGGTACCGGTCCCTATATCCTCAAGGATGTAGACATGGGCGTGCGTATCGTCGCCGAAAAGAACCCCAACCACTGGGGCGACCTTGGCTATGCCGACACCATTGAGCTGATCGTGATCAACGACAACACCGCCCGCGTTGCTGCGCTGCAGTCTGGTCAGGTTGACATGATCGACCGGGTTCCACCCCGGACGGCGAAACTGGTTGACCGCGCTCCCAATATCAATGTGCATTCCACATCCGGCCCTGGCCACTATGTGTTCATCATGCACTGCGACACCGCGCCGTTTGACAACAACGATCTGCGGATGGCGTTGAAATATGGCATCAACCGTCAGGAAATGGTCGACAAGGTTCTGAACGGCTATGGCTCTGTTGGCAACGACAGCCCCATCAACTCTTCCTATCCGATGTTCACCCCTGCCGAGCAGCGTGAATACGACCCGGATAAAGCCATGTTCCACCTGAAAAAATCGGGGCATGATGGCGAGATCCTGCTGCGCACCTCGGATAACTCCTTCCCCGGCGCACCAGATGCGGCAGCCCTGTTCCAGCAGTCCTGTGCCAGCGCGGGCATCAACCTGAACGTCAAGCGCGAGCCCAATGACGGTTACTGGTCCGAGGTCTGGAATGCACAGCCCTTCTGCACCAGCTACTGGGGGGGTCGTCCGACGCAGGACCAGATGTTCACCACCGCCTATCTGTCGACGGCAGACTGGAACGACACCCGGTTCAACAATGAAAAGTTCGACCAGCTGCTGCTGGCAGCCCGCGCCGAGCTGGACACTGCCAAGCGGACGCAAATGTATGCGGACATGGGCGAAATCCAGCGCAACGAAGGCGGCTTGATCTGTCCGATGTTCAACGATTTTGTTGATGCGACATCGGATCGTCTGGGTGGCTGGGTGGAAAACACCAAAGGCCAGCCGCTGATGAACGCCTACGCCCCAATGAAAATGTGGGTGAAGGCATAAGATGCCCCTGATTATCAAATTGTTGGCCCAACGCATTGCGTTGGGCCTCATCCTGTTGTTTCTCGTCTCGGGGCTGATTTTTGCCGGTACAATCATCCTGCCAGGGGATGTGGCACAGTCCATTCTGGGACAATCTGCAACCCCTGAAGCCCTGGCAAACCTGCGTGCCGAACTTGGCCTGAATGAACCCGCCTTGCAGCGCTACCTCTCTTGGCTGGGCGGTCTTGTGCAGGGCGATCTGGGCACTGCTCTGACCTCTGGGCGCGATATCGGCGAAAGCATCTCTCAGCGCCTGTCCAATACGCTCTTCCTGGCCTTCTGGGCCGCCATCGTCGCCGTGCCGCTGGCGATCTTCCTGGGGCTTTTGGCGGTGCGGTTTCGCGAACGTTGGCCCGACAAGGCGATTTCTGGCGTCACGCTTGCCTCAATCTCTATTCCCGAATTTCTGATCGGCTATGTCCTGATGTTCTTCTTTGGCGTCAAACTGGGCTGGTTTTACCCCACCGCCACGGCCTTTCGCCCGGATGCGGCGCTGTTCGACAAACTGGAATCTATCGCCCTGCCCGTCGCGACCCTGACGCTGGTCGTGCTGGCCCATATGATGCGCATGACCCGCGCCGCCATTTTGAATGTGATGCAATCGGCCTATATCGAGACGGCTGAACTGAAGGGCCTGAACGGGCTGCAGGTGATTGTGCGCCATGCGCTGCCAAACGCCATCGCACCCATCGTCAATGTGGTGATGCTGAACCTTGCCTATCTGGTTGTCGGCGTCGTGGTGATCGAAGTTGTCTTTGTCTATCCTGGCATGGGCCAATATCTGGTGGACAGTGTTTCCAAACGCGACGTGCCCGTTGTGCAGGCCTGCGGCATCATCTTTGCCGCCGTCTACATCGGCATGAACATGATCGCCGACATTGTCTCTATCCTGTCCAACCCAAGACTGAGGCATCCAAAATGAGAATACCTCTTGCTGCAGCCATTGGGCTCTTCTTTACCGCACTTTACTTTCTTGCCGCCATCTTCGCGCCGCTCCTGGCCCCCTACGGCTATGCCGAGGTGGTCAGCACGGGCTATTGGGATCCCCCCAGCGCCGAATTCCTGCTGGGCACCGATGGCATTGGCCGCGATCTTCTGTCCCGGATGATCTATGGCGGGCGTACCACCATCTTTGTTGCCACCGCTGCGACCATCCTGTCCTTTACCACCGGATCTGTGCTCGGGTTTCTGGCCGCTGTCGCCGGGGGCTGGGTTGATCAGCTGCTGTCGCGCTTTGTCGATCTCTTGATGTCGATCCCCTCGCTGATCTTTGCGCTGGTTGTCCTGTCGGTGATGCCTGTCACCCTGCCGGTGCTGGTCCTGGTTATGGGCCTCCTGGATTCCACCCGCGTTTTCCGCCTGTCGCGTGCTGTCGCGGTGGATATCGAGGTCATGGACTACGTCGAGGCTGCGCGCCTGCGTGGTGAAAAAACCATCTGGATCATCTTCCGTGAGATCCTGCCCAATGCGCTGTCACCGCTGGTGGCTGAAATGGGGCTGCGCTTTATCTTCATGGTGCTCTTTGTGTCGACCCTGTCGTTCCTGGGCCTTGGGATCCAACCACCACAGGCGGATTGGGGCGGCATCGTAAAGGAAAACGCCGAAGGTATCGTCTATGGCATTCCTGCCGCGCTGATGCCGGCCTTTGCCATCGCCACCCTGGCTATTTCGGTCAATCTGGTGGCGGATTGGGTGCTGAACCGAACCACCTCACTGAAAGGAGGCCGCGGATGAGCGATCCACAATTGAAGGTCCGCGACCTGAAAATCGGCGCAACGGTCTACCCGCCCGGTGAAAAACCCCATGACATCGAAATTGTCCACGGGGTGAGCTTTGATCTGGAAAAGGGCAAGGTTCTGGGGCTGATCGGGGAATCCGGGGCAGGCAAATCGACCATTGGCCTAGCCGCCATGGCCTATGGCCGCGGTGGTGTCAAAATCACCGGGGGTGAGGTCTGGATCAATGGCCGCGATGTGCTGCAATCGGGCACTGGCGACATTCGCAAACTGCGCGGCGCCGAGGTGACCTATGTGTCCCAATCTGCCGCCGCCTCTTTCAACCCGGCAAAAAAGATCCTGGACCAGGTGGTCGAAGCGGCTGTCGAACAAAAGAAGTTCAGCCGCAAAGAGGCAGAGGCCCGCGCCCGAGATCTGTTTGACAAGCTGGGCCTGCCCAACCCTGAAACCATCGGCGACCGCTATCCGCATCAGGTCTCTGGTGGGCAGCTGCAACGCTGTATGACGGCGCTGGCGCTGTGTCCCGAACCGGACCTGGTGGTCTTTGATGAACCAACAACCGCGCTGGATGTCACCACCCAGATCGACGTGTTGATGGCCATCAAGGCCGCCATCCGCGAAACGGGTGTTGCGGCCCTGTATATCACGCATGATCTGGCCGTTGTGGCCCAGGTCAGCGACGATATCATGGTGCTGCGCCACGGCAATATGGTCGAATATGGCTCGGTTGATCAGATCATCAACGCCCCGCAAGAAGACTACACCCAGGCGCTGGTCTCGGTGCGGTCGATTGAACATGCGGAAAAAGAGTCTGCCGGGGATCCCGTGCTGAGCGTGCGCAATATCACTGCCCGCTACAAGGGCACGCAGTTCGATGTGTTGCACAACGTCAATGTCGATCTCTATCCGGGGCAGACGCTGGCGGTGGTGGGCGAATCCGGGTCGGGCAAATCGACCCTTGCGCGGGTGATCACCGGGCTATTGCCGCCGCGCGAAGGCGAGATCGAATTTGCCGGAAGGACGCTCTCGCCCGATCTGGCGGGACGCTCGCGCGAGGATCTGCGCGAATTGCAGATGATCTACCAGATGGCAGATGTGGCGATGAATCCACGTCAGACCGTGGGCACCATCATTGGTCGGCCGCTTGAGTTCTATTTCAACATGTCGGGCAAGGAAAAACGCAAGCGGATCATCGAACTGCTGGACGAGATCGAGCTGGGCGAAGACTTCATGGATCGCTACCCGGCAGAACTGTCAGGCGGACAAAAGCAGCGGGTCTGCATTGCCCGCGCCCTGGCGGCCAAACCCAAGATGATCATCTGTGACGAGGTCACCTCGGCGCTGGATCCACTGGTCGCGGATGGCATTCTCAAGCTCTTGTTGAACCTGCAAAAGATCGAGGATGTTGCCTTTCTCTTCATCACCCACGATCTGGCCACCGTGCGCGCCATTTCCGACACCATTGCGGTGATGTATCAGGGCAAGGTGCAGCGCTATGGCAGCAAGACCCAGGTGCTGAGCCCGCCCTTTGACGACTACACAGATCTGTTGCTCAGCTCGGTGCCGGAAATGCGTCTGGGCTGGCTGGAAGAGGTGATTTCCAACCGCAAGATGGAAAGCGCCGGCAACTGAGCCAAGCGCGCCCCACCAACCAACACGAATGACAGGCTCAGGCCCGCGCGATTGCGCGGGCCTGATGCTATGGCGCGGCGCTTTCTGTAGGCCGTGACGCGCCATCACGGCCCTATGATGATGCCATTTCACGCCAGGATCAACTTTCTGAATGGCAATTCAAGATTTGATCGCAATGATGGGGCAAAGAGACAAAGGATTCGCGCCATGGACAACAAACTGCTTCTCATCATTCTGGATGGGGTGCCCTATCGCAACTTTCGGCGGCTATTTGGCAATCTGGAAGGCTGGGTCGACAGCGGCGACGCCCGTGTCTGGAAACAGCGCGCGGTGCTGCCCTCAATTTCAGCCAGTTGCTATGCCTCGATCCACACAGGCGTGGCCCCGGCCGAACATGGCTGTACCGGAAATGGCAATGTCTTTCGACTGGAACACAAGGATGTCTTTTCCCAAGTTCGTGAAGCCGGGGGCACCACAGGGGCCGTGGCGCACAGTTTCTGGTCGCAGTTTTTCAACCGCCACCCTTTTGATTTTGTGCGCGATATTGAATATGACGAACCCGAAAGCGACAGTATCAACCATGGTCGTTTCCACACCATGACTGGCTATGGTCTGACCAACCAGATGACGCCCTCGGATGTGGATCTCTTTGGCACCCTGACCAATCTCTGCCTGCGCTTTGGCCTGAACTACGGCATGCTGCACACCTGCACGCTTGACAGTATGGGACATCGTTTTTTCCATGACTGCCAGGAAATGGACCACGCCTGTTTTGTCATGGATGAAATGCTGGCCCCCTTTATCAGCCGCTGGCGTCAGATGGGCTATGAGGTGATCGTCACCGCCGACCATGGCCAGGACGAACGCGGCCATCACGGCGGGCGCAGCGCGCTGCAACAGGAAACCGCGCTCTACTACTTTGGCGATGCGCAGGGGCCGGCGAAAGACGATGTTATCGACCAGCGTCAACTGGCCCCCACCATCCTAAGCCGACTGGGCGCGCCTGTAGCCGATACAATGAAGGCGCAGTCGTTTCTCAGCGAAGCCCCCAACGCGCGTTAATCATAGGGCCAAAGCCCTTGCCCCAGGGCCTCTACCGCTGCAGAGATCCGTTCAAAGCTATCGCGGGCGCGCCCCACTGTGTGGCGGGCCCGCAGATAGCCATGGACCAGGCCCGGCTCGTTGACCCAATAGGCCTTGCCGCCCGCAGCAAGCACCTTGTCGCGGTAGTCGCGGCTGTCATCGCGCACCGGGTCGCAATCGGCCGATACCAGCACCGTGGGCGGCAGATGGCTGAAATCGCTATCTTGCAACGGCGCATAGCTGGGGTCAGCCTCTGTGCTGGGACTGCTGCCCTTGGGGCGGCGAATGTCCTGGTAGAACAGCACCTCGTCACGGGTCAGCATCGGGGCATGCGCATGTTCAAGGTAGGATCCTGCATTCACATCGCCGCCAAAGGCACCATAGATCAGAACCTGCCCCATAATGGCCGCCTGAACCGCGGCCTCGCCCCGCGCCCCATGGGCCAGCGCAGCACAGAGATTTGCCCCGGCGCTATCGCCCATCAGCACAACCCCCTCGCCATAGGTCGTGATCACCCAGCACAGCGCCTGCCATGCATCGTCATACATCGCCGGGTGTTGATGTTCTGGCGCCAGCCGATAGTCCACGGCCACCACGCGATAGCCAGTCTGGGCGCAGATTTCGGCACAAATGTCATCGTGGCTCTCAAGGCCGCCAACCACAAAGCCGCCCCCATGGCAAAACAGTACCGTGCGCGTTGGATCGCCCGCGCTGTAGATCCGCAGCGACACATCGGGATTGCCGGGCGCAGCGCTGATCTGGCGGTCTTCGGTTTCGACCAAGGCCGGACGTGCCGCCAGGAAGGCCCGCGCCATTTCATCATAAAGCGTGCGCTGCTCGGCGATGCTTTGCGCGACAGCATCCTCTGGATAGCACTCCCCGGTCTTGCGAATGAAGGCCCAGGTTTCTTCGTCGATCAGCCGTTCGTAGTCCATTCCCGATCCTTCGTAGCGGTAGTTTCACGGCGCAAGACTAGGCCAGAGCAAGCGGTGATGGAAATGGCAAATGAAGAAAAAAGACGCGCCCGGCTGGGGCGCGTCCTGTGGCAAGGGCGAATTTCTGATCAAAGGCGCGGACCTCCAGGCACGGCCAAAGCCCCCGATGCCTGGCTGTTTTTCCTCGCCCTGGCGCCCCGCCCGGTTCGATCCGCCATCTATCAGCTCGTCTCGGCGGGCAGGTGTTCCCAGGGACGGGTAAAGCCGCCCAGCACGCCAGCAATATCCCCATCTCTGGCACCATTGGCCACAACCTGAGCAACCAAGCCGCGCTTTTTATCGTCGATCACCGCCTCTACCCGCGCCGGACAGGCCGCCTTCAGCAGCGCGTCATTATAGACACGGGCGATGGCATGTTTGCGCAGATCCGGTTTGAAGATCTTGCCAACAGCTGTTTTGGGCAGCTCGTCCATCACCGTCAGGTGTTTGGGGATTGCGGCGCGCTCATGCACATGGATCTTGCAATACTCCAGCAGCTCCTCTGCCGTGGCAGTGGCCCCGTCGACCAGCTCGACAAAGGCGCAGGGCAGCTCTCCGGAATGGGCATCGGGCTGGCCGATCGCCCCGGCAAAGGCGACCGCCTCATGGCCCAGCAGGGCCTCTTCTATTTCAGCCGGGTCGATGTTGTGGCCGCCACGAATGATCAGGTCCTTGGCCCGACCGGTAATCCACAAATATCTATCCGCGTCAAAGCGACCCAGATCACCGGTGCGCAGATATTTGTCCTGATAGTAGAGATCGACGTTTTTCGCCGCCTCGGTATAGGTGTGGCCGGCATAGACACCGGGGTTCGAGATGCAGATTTCGCCCACCTCATCGACACCGCATTCGACCATGCCATCAGCCGTACTCTTGACGATTTTGACATCTGTATAGGGGAAGGTGATGCCGATAGAGCCGATCTTCTTTTCCCCGTCGACCGGGTTGCACGACACCAGGCAAGTGGCCTCGGTCAAACCGTAGCCTTCGATGATATTGATGCCTGTAGCGTCCTGGAAACGACGATACAGTTCAACCGGCAGCGGCGCAGACCCCGAAAAAGCAGTCTTGACGGTGGAGATATCCGCATCCACCGGGCGCTGCATCTTGGCCGAAATGGCCGTCGGCACGGTAATGATAAAGGTGATCTTCCAGCGTTCGATCAGTTTCCAGAAATTGTCAAAAACACCTTCGCCACGATAGCCCTGCGGCGTTGGAAAGACCACATGCGCCCCGGAAGACAGCGATGCCATGATGATCACATGGCAGGCAAAAACATGAAACAGCGGCAGCGGGCACATGATGTTGTCATTCTCGGTGAACAACAGCGTATCGCCAATCCAGCCGTTGTAAATCATGCCTGAATAGGTGTGCTGCGCCACCTTGGGCATGCCGGTAGTACCACCGGTATGGAAATAACAGGCCACCCGGTCCGTGGTACTATCGGCAAAGGCCAGGGTGGTGGGCTGTTTCAGCATCTCTCGACGGAAGGATTTGTAATCCGCGTGGGCGATTTTATCCTTGTTTTCCAGCTTGGGGCGCAGCAGCGGCACGATCCAGGATTTTGGCGGCGTCAGATAGCGGTTCAGATCCACCTCTAGCACCGTATTCACCCCCGGCGCATGGCGCACCGCCTCGGCTACTTTTTGCGCCACATCGGTTTTGGGAAAAGGTTTGAGCGTCACCACGACCTTGGCCTTGGTTTCGCGCAGAATAGACGCGATCTGTTCCGGCTCCAGCAGCGGGTTGATCGGGTTGACGATCCCTGCCACCGCACCGCCAAGCATCGTTACCAGGGTTTCATTGCTGTTGGGCAGCACATAGGCCACCACGTCTTTTTCGCCGATGCCCAGCTTGCGGAACATATTCGCCGCTTGGGTGACCTGATCCTTCAACTGGCTCCAGGTCAGTGTTTCCGCCTTATCCGTGGGGCCGGAAAAGATCTGATAGCTGACGGCGTTGTTATTGGGAAACCTGCCCGTGGTGCGCGACAACAACTGGTACAGCGTTACCGGGTTATCCCGTTCCTCCCAGGTTGCTTCCTGTTCCATCGCAATGCTGTCTTCAATCGTGGCAAAAGCCATTCCTATCCTCCCCTAACCCCGGGCATGCCCAGGAGATATCCTCTTTGGGCTCAATTTGGGACCAAACGGCGCAGCGTGCAAGCGCATGCGCGGGGTCACGTCAAGGCAAGAGGGAAAACTGACGTGGCGATACAGGTCAATAGAAATCGACGCAGATCAAAACAGGCCGATACCAAGGCAGTAAAAGCGCCCCGGCCAATCCGACCGAGGCATAATCATAAGCATGGCAGGCGCCCTGCCCCCGCCACGCCGGGCTAGCGGCTATTCGGCCGCCAACCCATCGGTGAACTGCAACCGCGCCAACCGCGCATATAGCCCACCTTCAGCCACCAGCGCATCATGGGTGCCAGTGGCAACCACCCGGCCATTCTCCATCACGACGATGCGATCAGCCTTCTTCACCGTGGCAAGACGATGCGCCACAATCAGGGTGGTGCGGCTCAGGCTCAGCTTGTCCACCGCGGCCTGCACCAGTCGTTCGCTTTCAGCATCCAGCGCCGAGGTGGCCTCGTCCAGCAGCAACACCGGCGCATCGCGCAGGATGGCGCGGGCAATCGCAATCCGCTGTTTCTGCCCCCCCGACAACATCACACCGCGTTCACCCACAAAACTGTCGTAGCCCTCTGGCAAGGCAGAGATGAAATCATGCGCAGCGGCGGCAGCGGCAGCGGCTTCGACTTCGGCATCCGTGGCTTCCGGACGGCCAAAGCGGATGTTCTCGCGCGCCGAGGCAGCAAAGATCACCGGATCCTGTGGCACCATGGCGATATGTTTGCGAAAGTCATCGCGCCGCAGATCGCGGAGGGCGATACCATCCAGCAACACAGCACCCCTATCCGGGTCGTAAAACCGCTGAATCATCTGGATGATGGTGGTCTTGCCAGCCCCCGAAGGCCCGACAAAGGCAACGGTTTCACCCGGCTTCACCTCAAGGTTCACATCATCCAGGGCCTGCACAGCGGGGCGTGCCGGATAGGCAAAGGAAACCCCCTGAAAAGAGATTTCACCGCGCACCGGGGTGGGCAGCGTCGCTGCAGCACTGGGGTCTTTCACCGTATCCGTCGCGTTCAGCAGCTCGATCAACCGTTCCGTGGCACCAGCGGCGCGCTGCAGCTCGCTCCAGATTTCAGAGAGGGCCGCAACAGACCCGGCGACCAAAACCGCATAGATGACAAACTGGATCAGGGTGCCTTCGCTCATCACGCCTGCGCGCACGTCATTGGCCCCCATCCAAAGCACCCCGACAATACCGGAAAACACCAGGAAAATAACGATCACAGTCAGATAGGCGCGGGTTTTGATCCGCGTGACAGACACACCAAAGGCGGTCTCGGTCATCTTGGAAAACTGCTCCCGGCTGGCGGCCTCATGGGTAAAGGCCTGCACCGTCTGCACCGCGCCAAGCGCTTCGCCGGCATTGCCCGAAGAGGCCGCGATCCAATCCTGATTTTCGCGACTGATACCGCGCAACCGCCGCCCCAAAACCATGATCGGCACAATCACCGCAGGCACAATCAACAGGACCATGCCGGTCAATTTAGCCGAGGTGAGCAGCATCAAGATCATGCCACCAATAAAGATCAACAGGTTCCGTAGGGCAATCGACACAGACGAACCCAAAACAGATTGGATCAGCGTGGTGTCGGTGGTGATCCGGCTCAGTACCTCTCCGGTCATGATCTTTTCAAAGAAGGTCGGGCTCATGCCGATAACGCGGTCAAACACCGCTTTGCGGATATCCGAAACAACCCGCTCTCCCAGCCGGGTCACTAGCGCGTAGCGCAGCCCGGTTCCGACCGCCAACAGGGCAGCAATGACCAGCGCAGCCATGAAATACTGGTTCAGCAAGGCGCTTTCCGACACCCGGAAATTGTCGACGACACGCCGCACCGCCAAAGGCAGCGTCAGCGACAGACCAGCGGTCATCACCAGGGCACAGGTGGCAGCAAACATCAGCAGCCGGTAGGGGCGCATAAAGGGCCACAACGCCCCCAGAACGCCAATTTCCCGAGAGCTCTCACGCTCTTCTTGCGAGGTCGGAGAAACCTTGTTTCGCGCCATGCCGGATCCTTTTGCCGATTTCCCTGTCAGGGCCCCTCGCCCTGCGGTCCAGTCAGGTTCATGGCCCCGCCAGACCTGCAGGTCAAGCGGCTGTGGGCTCTGGGTGCCGACAAACCAGGGAAATATGGGCTCAGACAGGGCCTGAGGCTAAAACGTCGCAACCCAGTCCCAAACCAGACGGTCCAGCAAAAACACGACAAGACAGGTCTGTCACATAGGGTAATGTTTGGGGGGAGTTGTCAGCGGTGATACTGGAGCGGGCGGCGGGAATCGAACCCGCGTCATTAGCTTGGAAGGCTAAGGTCTTACCACTACACAACGCCCGCTCTCTTGGTGCAGGTGATATTTCAAAGAAAAATGGAGGTCAAGCCTCGCAGTTGTCTTCTTTTGAAGAATAGCACGACCGCAAATTTACCCCGCGCCCTGCGCTGATTGCCTTGGCGCACCCCTTTCCGATCCAGCCTGTAGCTGGACATCGGTATCTGCAGCAGCCGGAAGAGGCCCGAAGGCACCGGAAGATCGCGGATAGACGTATATTTTAAAAGGTTTGCAGGGGGGGGCTTGTGTGGGGGGGGGCGAGGCATGAGCGATTTTGACCTCCCTCTTGGGGCCAGGGTTTTGGTCGGCAATGCAGGCCCTCAAGACAGGATTGGCGGTGTATTCATGACCACCTTTGTCAAGGGACACGTCGCCGCGATGCGCCAAAAAGCCATTGCCGCTCTGAATATGCAGGATTGGATGGCAGAAGGACTGGGGCGCGCTGCGCGCTACCCCGGCCTGGTCGATCTGGACACGCAGATGGTTTTGGCGGTGGACGAGCGCAACTGTCTGATCGGTAGCTATATGGTCTTTCCGTCCCTCAATGACCCTTGGGTGAAAGAGCAGGCCGAAGCGGGAAACCTCCCCTTTGATGCCGCCAGGGCCTTCACACCGATCATGGTCTGGGTTCACAAAAGCCGCCGGGGCGAGGGCATCGGTGCCACATTGTCCCGCGAAGCGCAGGAGCTGGCCGCCTCTCTTGGGAAAGACACCCTCTTTGTCTACGGCCAGGCAACAGATGCCATTTGGGACTTCACTGGCCACATGAGCGACAAGCCGGAACTGATCGAGGGCCTGACCTATAATGGCCTGCCGGTGCGCTATTCACCCGTCGGGGCCGGTTAAGGCGCAAAACAACTTGCGGGTTTTTCCGCCTCTTTGTCCATTGCTAACAAGGGGGGCACCTGGTCGCCATGACCGGGGGCCGAGGGGCGCGCCAACGCCCCCCGACACGGGGCCAAAATTAAACAGCTGACCCCGCCGACCAGCATAAGCTTCATGGCCGCCCCACCCCTCGCGAGGGTGCGGTCTCAATGGGGTGATTCCACTTGTTCCTGCAAGAGCAGCGTTGCGGCGAGTGCCGCAAATTGTTATTTAAATTCGAGCCTCAAGCCCTCTCCGGGCTGCTGGCAATCAAGTGCCCAAGATGCAAGGCACATAATGTTTTGAGGCCGCCGAGCCCTTCCCCCAAGCGCCAGACTACCGAGCGCAAAGGACAGGAGGGCCACAATGCCCAAATCTCAACAAATCGACCTCCCGCCGTTGCCCCAGGGCGCCCCCGGAAAGCCCAAGGGGAACCGCTATAAACCGCAGTTCGGCATCATTGTCCTGGCCGAGGACGAACCCGCGCAGGCGGCCCTCTTTGAGGCGCTGAAGGCGCAGGGGCATCGCTGCAAGGTGGTGAACACATGAAGGTTGAAATCCACCACCCCGCCCCCATCCCTGCAACCTACCGTGCCGCCCGTGTGTCCAGCATGTTCAATGTGGAAGGCGACGCCGACTTTCGTCTGAGCATTGACGCAGATCTTGCCGCGCGGCCCTGGCAGATCGGCCTGATCGTCGGCCCATCTGGAACCGGCAAGACCTCTCTCGCCCGTGCCCTGTTCGGCAAACGCTTTGATAGGGCACCGCGCTGGCCTAGGGATGCGGCCCTGATCGACGCCATTGCGCCCGAGGCGGAGATGGGCCAGGTCACTGCTGCCCTGGCCGCCGTGGGGCTTGGCACCGTGCCAAGCTGGCTGCGCCCCTTCCACTGCCTGTCCAATGGCGAACAGTTCAGGGCCGGGCTGGCGCGGCTTCTGTGCGAGCGCCCTAAACTGGCTGTCCTGGATGAGTTCACTTCGACCATCGACCGCCGGGTGGCCCGGATCGGGGCAGCCGCCTTTGCCAAGGGCTGGCGCCGGGGGGCGGGCCAGTTTGTTGGCGTCACCTGCCACGAGGATGTGGTGCCCTGGTTGCAGCCGGATTGGGTCATCGACACCCGCTCGGCCGAGTTTAAATGGAGGCGTCTTCGACGTGCCCCCAGCCTCACAATGGACATTCACAAGACCGATGGTTCCTACTGGCCCCTGTTTGAGCCGCATCACTACCTGAAGCTGCCCCGCATGGTGGCGGCCGATTATTATGTCGGCTTTGTCGATGGCCAGCCTGTGGCGCATATCGCCTTCAGCCCGCGCCCCGGTCTGGTCGAGGCGCGGGCCTGCCGTCTGGTGATCATGCCGGAATGGCAGGGGGCGGGCCTTGGCCTGCGTTTCCTCAATGAACTGGCGGCGCTGTGGCGGCGCGGGGTGAACCGCTACGACAAGCCCCTGCCGACGCTGTTCCATACCTCCCACCCCGGACTGGCGGCTGCGCTGCGCAACCAGCCCCTGTGGCACCAGACCTCGGCGGCGCTGGGGTGTAAGGCGACACGCAAGAACGGCATCGTCGGCAAGCTTGGCGGGCATTTCCGGGCCGTGCAGGGGTTTCGATATGTCGAAGAGTAGCCCCCGCCGCATTGCCGTGATTGGCTGTTCCTGGCTCGCGGCCGAGGTGCTGGTGCGCCTCACCGAAGCGGGCTTTGAGGCCTGCCTGATTACCGAGCCGGGGGAGCGCGCCCCCATTGCCGCCGCTGAGTGCCTTGGCCTGCGCTACGTGGTGAAAGACCGCCGCGTGCCCCTTATCGGCGCGGATCTGCCCTGGTGCCCCGATCTGATCGTCTCGGCCCATTCTTTCCGCATCCTGCCCAGCTGGTTCATCCGCTTGGCCCGGCTCGGCGCCATCGGCTACCACCCCTCGTTGCTGCCCGCCTATCCCGGCCGCCACGCAATCCGCGATTGCCTGGCCGATAGCCAGCGCATGACCGGGGGCACGGTCTACTGGCTCACCGATCAGGTCGACGGCGGGCCGGTGGTTGTCGCGGGCGGGCGGAGGTTCCAGGAGCGCATCCAGATCCTGCCGGGGGAGACGGCCCTGCAGCTTTGGAAACGGGCCTTGGCCCCGCTGGGAGCCGATCTACTGCTGATGGGGGCGCGGGACCTACTGGGGTAAATGGGCCAGAACAGGTGTTTAAACACCTGTTCTGGCTGCTATGCGCAGATTGCGGACTTTGCAAAGTCAGGGCCACCGCGAGAAGTCATGGAAGAAGCACGCGACCCAAACCGGCCCCCTGTGCCGGGAGAATCAAGCGGAGGGCAGCAGGCAGCCTAACCGCGACATTCACGCCAAAGACAGCTTGAGACCAACGCTGCCAGAGACGGCGCTCTGAAGCGAATTTGCCGCATCACGCCAAAAAGAAACGCTGCCGTCCCCACTTAGTCCGTCGACATTTACCTTGACTGCTGAGATTGTCACGCACAGCGTAAGGTGAGCCTTTGCAAAATTTTAGTTGCGGCGAAAAAAACTTCGTTAGGAGATTTAGAAAAATGAGAATCAAGAGATTCCAGGTATCAGGATTCAAAGCGGAGCAGAGAGCTGCAAATTTGATTTTTGCCGACGGACCAACCAGCGTCATGTATGGACCCAATGGTGTTGGCAAGACGACCATGCTTCAAATAATGAGTTCATTCTTCTCGCAATCTGAGTCAATCCTTTTGGCAAATAAGGTTCAAAGAATAGACTGCACCCTAGTTGGGGAGATCGAAAAGTCTGAGTATCACGTATACGCTGAATCTAACGGTGAAAGCGGTTATGAGTGGCATATTGAAGAGTACCCAGAGTTCGACAAGTTAAGGTCCCTTTCAATTGGTGTGGAGCGCGGGATTGCACCTCAAAACCTGTCCGTTAATCCTGAGATTATCTTCGACTTTCTTTACAGATACAGCAAAAATTCTCGACGGGGTTTCAGAGGTACGCACGATTATAGACCCTCAGAAATCGCGCGGGATTCGGGGTTCCGGGACGACATGCGAAATTTATCATCGGAACTCGCCTATTTTCTGAGAAGAAGGAGCCGAAACAGTTCAAGGCAAAGAGAGATCGATTTCGACGTTGCTCATCTCAACCTCAAATCTATCAAGATGGAAAATATCGAGGATATCCTCTCGGATCAGTATCGAGAAGCGCGTTACAAGACTACTAAAAATATTCAGGCCGCTCTGTTTGACACGATTGCGACTTTAGTCGAGAACCCTGAGCTCAACCGAAGTGATGAACAGTCAACACCTGAATTTCTCGCGTCACTGAAAAAGTACCAGAGCAGAATAGAGAGTGCGCTTTCTGGGCCAGACGAAAATGCCTTCATGAGTATGGTTCGAAATACGCTAGACCTGTATTGTTCCGATGATGCTCAAGTCACGCCCGACGACAATCCGATATTAATTAACATGTTCCGCAATATGATCCGAGAGCTTGAGGTTGAGGATGAAAGCCTCGACGGTGTCAACGTAATCGTGTCTGCCTTCAATGACCAACTCGAGTTTGGAAAGAAGCTTGTAGTTGAAAGCTCTCGCAGTGCCTATATTGAGATTGATGAAGAGCGCCACGGGTTGGGCGAGCTTTCCAGTGGTGAACGCCATATTCTTACGTTCCTGACGCTGATTTCAACGGCTGGGAGAGGGCGTGACTTTATCTTCATAGATGAGCCGGAAATATCACTCAACCTGAAATGGCAGCGCGAAGTTCTTGGATTGCTTCAAGGCATTCTTCCAGACTGCCAAATTATTGCGGCGTCGCATTCCCCTGCAATCAGTCAAAACCCAAACACACTCTGCAAACTTGAAGTCGGGGGAAGCCTCGTTGACCGTTGAAAATGGCGGCTACGAATTGCCGACGAAGTCCGAAATTGTGAACGACGCAATCATGTCCGGACAAGCTGCCATTATCTTAGAGGGCATCACGGATATTCAAGTTTATCAAAGGATTGTTTCCAGGCTTGATCGAGATGTCGTACTCAAGCCTGTTGAACTTATTGCAAACTTTGGAGAGGGGTGCTCTGAGGTTGTACGTCTTTTCGCTGAACTAGAAGAGGAGGACGACCTGAGGCCTTATGTCCCAAAAAATATTCTTGGGATTATAGATAAAGATGTTCGTGATTTCAGAGGGGAAATGCCTCAAAACGGAAATGTAGTTGTCCTCAAGCATTACTCCATGGAGAGCCATTTCGCTTGTAGGTCGGTTATAACTAGATGCCTGGCTGACTCGACTTATGCGCCACAAGATGATCGTCTCAGTCAGGTTGCGGAGCAAGCATACGATAAATTTTGCAATGCAAATGATGTCCTGTTTCTAGCTAGCGTTGAAGCGTTGCGAGGAGCTGTTGAAGATAACTACCAATCTGCGTTCAGATATTCGGATGGGGTTGGGCGTCTCAACGACGCTGGGCTGGTCCATAGCCTGGAAGCCAAGCGGCAGGCACTAGTTGATTTTGCTGAGCCGTATGGTCTCAGTGCCTCCATCTCTAGTTTGAAACGGTTCGTAAAGGGAAAGGTTCTTTTAGATGGTTTCTGTAACGAGCTTAGGCAATTTATAAGGGAATTGCCTGGCGGATGCGGCACTACGGGCGTCCCTCATTGTGATTACTGTGATGCCGGCTTGAATGAAAAGTGTTGCTATAGAACGAAGCCGGGGGTGACTGAGAATTCATTGAAGAATGCAATTCTGGGACAGTTGCCCCTAGCCGAATTCGAGTACTTAATTCAGGAGTTGCAGGAGCAGCTCAATTCGGGCGTAGCTTAGCAGTCCTTGGGGGCTGTTTCAGACGCAACTCGAGGCCATCTAACAAGAGTGTGACTCGTTACGCGAATGGTTTGCGGTCCTCAGAATTTGAGTACCGCAAACCATATCGGAGCAGGGTTGCCAACAGTGTACAGAGGTAAGTCTAGCCGAATGCCAGCGGGAGCCTGCTTTCCTGCGCTTATTGGCGCCTTGGACGCTGCTGCCTACTGCCGTGTTCCTACGTAATGCCGAGGCTGGAGCTCAAGGGGCGAGTGTCGACTCTTCTGAGAATCATGGTCATTCGCAGCCGAACGCGAGAATGACCGGTTTTCGCCCGTCTCGTATTCTCAATGCTGGTGTCAGTTCACCAGAGAGAGGACTGCTTTGGGCTGACACCGGCCATAGGTATGGAGCACAGCCCTGCTCTAGGCCGCCTAGGAGGGCACCTCAGGTCGGATTACCATCACATCCAGGTCCGTTTCAAATGGGCCGTTTCAAACTGCCTTTAACGCCCCATTTGAAACGGCCTTGCAAAGCCTCAAGTCAGTGCGCTAGCGGGGCGCGCGGGGCTATCTGCTGCTCAAAATCGTTTGCTGCAGATATCTATGTCCAAAGTTGAAAAAATCCGTGTCCCGCTACACCCATTTGAAACGGCCTTGCAAAGCTTCAAATCAATGCGCTAGCGGGGCGCGCGAGGCTATCTGCTGCCAAAAATCATTTGCTGCAAATATCTATGTCCGAAGCTGCAGAAATCCGTGTCCCGCTACAAACATATAATGAATTAAATCAGAACCTTACTCACATTATGTAAAAAAGATTTACATAGCCCCTTGAAGCCAGTCCACCCAGATCCGATATGCAGTAATGTGAAAGGCATTTACATCGTGCCAAACACGACAAGCCCGGTCGCAAGACCGCATAACCTGGAGACGGAACATGACAGCTATTACCTCCCCCACCCCGCCCCACAGCCAGCAGGGGTGGTTCACTCGTAGCGAGGCCTGGTTGGACCAAAAAGGCAAAGGTGCCTGGATTGCCGCCATGGTGCTTGGCTTTGTCTTTTTCTGGCCAATCGGCCTTGCCCTGCTTTTCTACATGATCTGGAGCAAACGTATGTTCAACAAATCCTGCCGTAGCCGTAGCCGCAAAGCCTGGGCCAGCCATGGAATGTCGGCAATGAAACCCTCTGGCAACTCGGCCTTTGATGCCTACAAGGAAGACACGCTGCGTCGGCTGGAGCAGGAGCAGCATGACTTTGAGAGCTTTATGCAGCGCTTGCGTGATGCCAAGGACAAGGCTGAATTCGACCAGTTCATGGACGAACGCAGCGAAATGCCCGAAACTGCCCCCGAGACCGGTGAGAACGACGAAAACGATCACGCCGCCAAGGCCCACTAGGGCCGACCGCTGGCTCTCGATCTGCGCACCAAGGCCCAAAGGGGCGGTGCGCGGGTCAATCCCTACCCTGAAACAACCTTGAAAGACCGCTCATGACCGCCCTGCCCGATCCCGATTACCAGGCTGAATTCTATGCTTCTGTTGCCCCCAAACGATTGGTCGCCTGGGTCATCGACAGTATCCTTATTTTCGGGCTTTGCCTTATTACCGTCCTCTTGACGGCCTTTGTCGGCCTGTTCATCTGGCCGCTGCTTTATCTGGTTATCGGCTTTGTTTACCGCGCCGTGACCATCGCCAATGGCTCTGCCACCCTAGGGATGCGCTTTGCCGGGATCGAACTGCGCGCCCTGAACGGGCGGCGTCTGGATGCCGGGCAAGCAACGCTGCATACAACCGGCTATTCCCTGTCGCTGGCCATTCCGGTCTTGCAGGTGATTTCGGTGATAATGATGCTGACCACCGCGCGCGGCCAGGGGCTGAGCGATTCTCTCCTGGGGACTGTCATGATCAACCGCCGCGCCTGAGCGCGGGCAGAGGCCTGACAAAAGGAGCCGCGGGCGCCTGATTTGACCGCCTGGGATAACGCGGCAGCGGCCCGGCCTTAACCTTGTCTCAATGCAGGCTTGCACAGGGCTGGGCCATTGATATCCTGTACGGGCCTCTTATGATCAAGAAAACCCTCTGCACAACAAGGCCCAGATGCGCCATACACTTCCAATTGCTCCTCAGTTCTATGTTACTGCGCCGCAGCCCTGCCCCTATCTGGAAAACCGGATGGAGCGGAAGCTGTTCACGTCGTTGCAGGGGGATGGCGCCGAGCAATTGAACAACAGCCTGTCACAACAGGGGTTTCGCCGCTCGCAGAATGTGCTTTATCGGCCCTCCTGTTCCGAGTGTTCAGCCTGTATGTCAGCGCGGATCGATACCAGCGCCTTTACCATGACCCGCAGCCAAAAGCGCGTTTTGAAACGCAACGCCAACCTGCAGCGGCGCGCCACCTCGCCCTGGGCGACAGAGGACCAGTACAGCCTGTTTCGCCGCTATCTGGACAGCCGCCATTCCGATGGCGGCATGGCGGATATGGATGTCTTTGAATACGCCGCGATGATTGAGGAAACGCCAATCCGCACCCGCGTCATAGAATATAGCGAACCGCAGTTCAGCGAACTTGTTGCGGTGTCTTTGACGGATGTGCTCGAAGATGGGCTGAGCATGGTCTATTCCTTTTACAACCCGGATCAGCCGCAGAATTCGATTGGCACCTATATGATCCTTGATCATATCAGGATCGCGCAGGAAAGTGGCCTGCCCTATGTCTATCTTGGCTACTGGGTGCCGGGCAGCAGCAAGATGGCCTATAAGGAAAAATTTTCAGGCCTTGAGATCTATCATCAAGGCAGCTGGAAACAGATGCAGGATCCTACTGATTTTACCGAAAGCACCCATCCGCTGTCGGCAGATCCCATTGCCGAACAGGTGGCCAATATCCAGTTGCCGCAATCCCCGCTGCACCGCAGTCGCTAACCCGCCTCGCCTGGCGGCTGGCCTGCTATATCCTCCCCCCTAGACCTAATGTTGGCTGGCTGCGTCCGCTCGGGCGGCGCTGGGGTGCCTGTACCGCTCAGTAGTGCGGTATGCGGCGCGAACCTAGGGCGGGTCTCCGTCGGCATAGAAAAAGGGCCCCTTTCGGGGCCCTTTTGGGTCATGTCACACATGCCGACAGGTTAGTTCGGGATCAAAGCCGGCACGATGGTCACGATCGAAGGGAAGAACCACAGGATCGCCAGACCCGCCACCTGGATCAGCACGAAGGGCAGAACCCCGCGATAGATATGCCCCGTCGTCACCTCTTTGGGTGCCACCCCGCGCAGATAGAACAGCGCAAAGCCAAAGGGTGGGGTCAGGAAGGAGGTCTGCAGGTTCACCGCTACCATGATCGTCACCCATTTGGGGTCAAAAGACCCGCCATAGATTACCGGCCCGACAATTGGGATCACGATGTAGATGATCTCAAGGAAGTCGAGCACGAACCCAAGGAAGAACAGCACCAGCATAACGATCAGGAAGACCGTCAGCTCGTTGTCAAAGCTCTTCAGGAACTGCTGGATATAGTGTTCACCACCAAATGAAATCACCACCAGGTTGAGCAGCTGAGAGCCGATCAGAATGGTGAAGACCATGGAGGTCACCTTGGCAGTTTCCCGCACCACTGGGGTCAGCACGCCACCTTTGAACAACACCCAGCAGCCATAAAGCAGACCAAAGAGCGCATAAAGATAGGCACCATAAGCAAAGAAGAAGGCAATCCAGCTTTCAAAGCTGACATTTTCCTGATTGATCCGCAGATCAAAGTTCACCCCGATCAGGATTGCAATCATCACCGCAAAGGTCGCCCAGATGATGATCTTGCCGGAACGCCCCTCATCCTGCAGGCGACGATAGGCCGCCAGCATGATCGCCCCACCGGCCCCAAGCGCCGCTGCCGGCGTCGGGTTGGTAATGCCACCCAGGATAGACCCCAGCACCGCAACAATCAGAACCAGCGGTGGGAAAACCACCCGGATCAGGTCATTGCGGGCACATCGCGCCGCTGCTTCACGGGCGCCATAAAGCGCCAGCAGGAACGGCAAGGCCATCAGCAGAACCGTCACACCTGGTGTCGTCGTTGGTGCCACCAAAAGCACATCAACCAACAGAACCAGCAGCAGGCCAATCGCCCCCAGGATCAGTGGTTTGACATCCCTTGACGGCGCCACACCGCGACCGATCGCCAGCACAAGCCCCAGCATGACCACAAGAATGGTAATCCCAGTGCCAATTGGCGCGGCATTTGCAATCTTGTCGACCTGGGCCTGGGCGAACTCTTCCTCTGTCAGCTTGGTTGCCTGGGCAACCCCACCAGAGGCGTCGATCGCCACCTGTTCCGCAACCGCTGCATCCCAGGCCTCTTGGCCGTGCAGATCGATCATGGCGGCCTGACAGTCAGGCCCCACATTGGTCCGCAGCGACGCGGTCTGCCCCGCATCGGAAAAGGCCGAAACCGTGATATTCTGCGACCCGATCACCCCGAAAGAGCCGAGAAGCATGGCACCACCGATGATGGCAGCAGGTGCGCCGAGGAACCACAACAGGGCCTCATTGCGGGTGACCGGCTCGTTCGAGCTGGCTTCCAGCGCCACAGCCGGGGCCTTTTCCGGGTTCAGCATCGCATAGCCAAAGGCATAGAGCGCATAGAGCAGCGCCAGCATGATCCCCGGCAGCAGCGCCGCCTGGAACAATGTCCCCACCGAAACCACGGCAGGTTCACCCAGATAGGTCAGGGCGTCGGAACAGCCGACATCCATCGCACGGCTTTCCTGCGCGGTCGAGTAGAGATCCCCCGCCAGGGTGCCCAAGAGAACGATGACGATTGATGGCGGAATGATCTGCCCCAATGTGCCAGAGGCCGCGATGACCCCGGTAGCCAGTTCCGGCGAGTAGTTGTTGCGCAGCATGGTGGGCAGAGCCAGCAGGCCCATGGTCACCACAGTTGCCCCAACAATCCCGGTAGACGCGGCAAGGAAGGCCCCAACCACAACAATGGAAACCGCCAGACCACCAGGCAGTGGGCCAAAGACCCGCGCCATTGTGGTCAACAGGTCATTGGCGATTTTTGACCGTTCCAGGGTGATCCCCATCAGAACGAACATCAAAACCGCCAGCAGGGTTTCAATGGAGGCCCCCGCCAGAACCCGTTCGTTCATCCGGTTCACGATGAAGGAAACGTTGCGGTCCATCGCATATTCCCAGCCCTGCGCAAAAACAGGTTCTGCAATGCGTGGGAGCTCTGGATAGCGGAAGACCGAAATGACATCGGGTTTCACCCCGCTGTTCACCAGATCCTGATACACCGCAGACGATGTATCAATGGCTTGGTGGATCAGCAGCCCGGCGCTGTCGAGCGCCGCGATGATCCCGAAGGAGATGATACCAGCACCGCCGATGGCAAAGGCCACCGGGAAGCCGGAAAGGATGCCTCCGAAAAGGCATAGGAATACGATGAGCAGGCCGAGTTCGACGCCATCAAGACCGAAAAGCATATCAGCTGTCCCTTAGGTTAATGAGCGCCTTCATAGGCTTCTTCGCCCTCTCCAAGGGTATCCTTGTCGAGGTATTTATTTTCACTGCCCTGTCCTTCGATGAACTCCAACAGGGAGCGATAGAAGAAGGCAGCAGCATGTACAAAGACGATGCCAGCGAATGTCACCAGCAAGATCTTGAAGAGAAAGTAACCGTTAAAGCCATTCGGGCTAAAGCCGATGGTTTCAACGTTCCAGCGCAGCGCGCGCGCCTTCATCACCAGGCGTTCCAGGCTGTCAGAGGCCGAAGGCTTCGGCACGATGAGATGGCGCCACAGGAAGTACCAGCCATACATCCAGGTCAGCACGGCCGCAGGCATCATGAAGATCAGCGAGCCAACCATGTCGACCACCTTCTTGGCGCGGAAACTGATGCCGGAATAGATCAGATCCACCCGCACATGCCCGCCCTGCACAAAGGTGTAGGTCACACAAAGGCAGACCACCAAGGCATTGTAGAGCTTCAGTTCTTCGGCAAACCAGCTGATGTCTTTTTCAACCGCAATGCCAAGACCAAAGCTCATCTCTGGGCGCGCAAAGATCCGCTGCATAAAGACGATGATGATCTGCTGGATCACCATGATCAGACCCGCCCAGGCAAAGAACCGCCCGATGCCGTTGGCAAAGCCTTCCAGCACCCGAACCATGCCCCACATGAACTGGCGTCGATAGATGCCAATAGCCGTCAGGATCAGAAACAGGGTGAAGACCACAAAAAAGAACTCGACCGAGCCGCCATAGTAAACAAAGCGCATGATCGAGGCCTTGTCAGACCAATCAAGCCAGAGCTGCGGGTGGGTTACGGCGTAGCCGAAATTATAAAAGGCGCCGGCGATGTTCTGGACCAGCCAGATCAGGCCGTTGAACAGAGCGCCGAAAAAGGAAATGCCTGTGTCGTCCTGCATTGTTCCCTCGGATGATTGCATGCGGCGGGTTGGAGGCGCGGTTTGCTCAGCATGAGCATCCTATGGGAATGACCCCTGCCTTCTGGCCTGCGGCAAAAATGAAAAAGGGACCCCCCGCGCCCGGCGGGGGGTCCAAAAGATGCGTCAGGGGCGATTAGCCCAGAACGCGGTCGCGCTGTGCGGTGTACACACCGGACGACAGGTTCTGCCAAGCGGAAGAAGACTTCATCGACTTCATCGCGCTGTCGTGGATCTTCTTGAACAGGTCGTCGCCCATGTTTTCGTCCATGACTGCTTTCGAAGCCGCACCGAAAGCATCCCAGACGGAGTCAGGGAATTCCATGACCTTGACGCCACCAGCCTGCAGACGCTGCAGCGCAGCACCGTTGTTGGCCAGGAACTGTGTCAGGTTCCACTGGTGGCATTCACCAGAGGCGATTTCGATGATCTTCTGATGCGCAGGCGACAGGCTTTCAAAGACGTCACGATTGGTCGCAACCGACAGACCGGCACCTGGCTCGTGGAAGCCGGCGGTGTAATAGGTCTTGGTGATTTCCTGGAAACCGGCTTTTTCATCCGCCCAGGGGCCGATCCACTCGGTGCCGTCGATGGCACCGGAAGACAGTGCCTGATACACTTCGGAACCAGGGATGTTCTGAACCGAGGCACCCAGTTTACCCAGGGCTTTGCCGCCGAGGCCAGGCATACGGAACTTCAGACCGTTGAAATCTTCGGGGCTGTTGATCTCTTTCGAGTACCAGCCGCCAGCCTGGGCGCCGGTGTTGCCGCCGAGGAAGGATTTCAGACCAAAGATCTGGCCCAGCTCGTCGTGCAGCTCCATGCCGCCGTCCTGGTAGTACCAGTTGGCCAGCTCGGTTGCTGTCATGCCGAAGGGCACAGCGGTAAAGAAGGCATAGCCTGGGTGCTGACCAACAAAGTAGTAGTCGGCGCCGTGATACATATCGGCCTGACCGGAAGACACCGCGTCAAACACTTCAAACGCGCCAACCAGTTCACCGGCTGCTTTGATGTCAACGGTCAGCTGACCATCGGACATGGCGGTGACATTGTCGGCAACGCGCTGCGCGGCGTCAAACACGCCTGCCAGACCGCGGCCCCAGGTGGTGACCATGGTCAGGGTGCGCTTACCCTGTGCATAGGCCGGTGCGGCCAGAGTGGTTGCAGCTGCGGCGGTCCCGCCCAGCGCAGAGGTTTTCAAAAAAGAACGACGATCCATAATAGTGCTCCTCCCATAAGTAGTCCCTATGTCCGGCTTTGGCCGAACGGATCTATTCGAGTGGCGTCAGCCTAGCGGCGGAATGGCGCTTGTGAATACCTAGTACTGCGTAGGCGACGCAAAAACTGGCCATTCCTGAATGCTGGACCGCCAATTTTTGCGAATCCGTCGCGATTTCACGACCCGACATGGCAAAATGCCAATGCCAGGTCTTTGATTCGGTTGCGAGATTGCGTAACGATTCGGCGCATGGCTAATTTTCGCATGATTTTTCGACCAAACTACGCACAGAAGCTCTCAATTCTGGCGACGCTGCCGCTTGTGGTTGCGGTGGCGGCGATTGCCCTGCTGATCGCGTTTGAGTCGCGCAGCTCTGCCGAGCGCGAAATTCAGGCCCTGCAACAGCAGCTCTTGGCGGCCAAAAAGGCCGAGCTGCGTAACTATGTGACCCAGGCGCGCAACGGGTTTTCCTTTATCTATGGCCGCGCCGCGCCCGACGACGAAGAGGCCAAGCAACAGGTGACGCAGATCCTGTCTTCTATGATCTATGGCGCCGATGGTTTTTTCTTTGTCTATGATTACGACGGCACCAATCTTGTCAGCCCGCGTCAGACAGAGTTCATAACCCGCAACTGGACCGGCCTGAAGGACAGCCAAGGCACCCCGGTGGTAGATGAATTCATCCGTCTGGCCCGACAGGGGGCGGGCTGGCATAGCTTCATGTGGCAAAAACCTTCGACCGGAGAAGAGGCGCGCATGATCGCCTATGTTGTCGGCCTGCAAGACTGGCAATGGGCCGTCGGCACTGGCGTCTTTATCGACGATGTGCTGGCCACGGTTGCAACTGCCCGTGCCGAGGTGGAATCGCGGGTGCAGCGCACGTTCTACTATACCGGGGCAATTGCGCTGGCAGCGCTGGTCGTTGTCTTTGCCTCGGGCATGGTGCTGAACATCCGCGAACGCCGCCTTGCCGATGTCAAACTGAAAGAGCTGACCCAGCGGGTTTTTGACACCCAGGAGGAAGAGCGCAGCCGGGTGGCGCGCGAATTGCACGATGGTATCAGCCAGATCCTGGTCGGCGTGCGCTATACCCTCGACACGGCCAGTCGGCAGCTCAAGCGTGGCGAACTGCAGCGCGCGCTCCCGCCCCTGGACAAAGGGATCGAAAACCTCGCCACCGCCATCACCGAAGTGCGCCGGATCAGCCGTGATCTCCGGCCCGGGGTGTTGGATGATTTGGGGCTGGGGCCAGCGCTACAGGCGCTGACGGATGATTTTGCCCAGCGCACCGGTATTGCCTCCAACTTCAGCACAGTGGTATTTCGCAACCGGCTGGATGCCGAAGCCAAGATCGCGCTCTACCGGATTGCCCAAGAGGCGCTGATGAATATCGAACGCCATGCAGACGCCACAGAGATGTCGATGGATCTGCGCGGCCACGCCAAGGGGGCGACGCTGCGGATTTCTGACAATGGCACCGGCCTGCCCCCCGAACAGGACCGCACCGGGGCGGGCATTGGCCTGCGCAATATGCAGGAACGCATAGAGCAACTTGACGGCACCTTACGCATTCTGTCATCACGTGGCACCCAGAGCGGCACAATGATCGAAGCCATCCTGCCCC
This sequence comes from Pseudophaeobacter sp., assembly GCF_048267565.1. NCBI lineage: Bacteria > Pseudomonadati > Pseudomonadota > Alphaproteobacteria > Rhodobacterales > Roseobacteraceae > Pseudophaeobacter > Pseudophaeobacter sp. The sequence continues at coordinate 159,591 of NZ_JBLWXG010000006.1, forward strand.
TGAGCCACCTGCTGGCACCGGGGGAAAGCCTAAGCGATGAGCCGCGGGTCAAATCATCCTGACGTCACCAGCCCCGGGGGTCGGCGACTGGCGATACCGCTACCAGCGGCCAGAGAAAGGCCAAAGGAAAAGACATGACTGATGTAACGCGCGTTTTGATCGTCGATGACCACCCCATGGTGGCCGAAGGCATCCAGTCCATTCTCGAGAGCTATGACGACATCGAGGTGCTGGCCTGCCTTGTGGATGGGGTCGAAGCAGTGGAACAGGCCGCCGCCCTGGCACCGCATGTTATCCTGATGGATCTCAACATGCCGCGCCTTAGCGGGCTGAGCGCCACCGAGCTGATCCTGGAGCGCCTGCCCGAAACCCGGATCGTGATCCTGTCGATGCATGACAGCCCCGAATATATCTCAACCGCGCTGAGCCATGGCGCCATGGGCTATATCCTGAAGGATGTACCCACCGAAGAAATCAAGCAGGCGATTGATGCGGTGGTGCGCGGAGAGCGTTATCTCTGTACCGGAGCGGAAGGCTCGCTCAAACCCAAAGATGGCGAGACACGCGAGGCCCTGACCGGGCGCGAACAGACCATTCTGCTTGAATTGGCGCAGGGAAAATCCAACAAGGCGGTCGCGCTAACCCTGGATATCTCGGTACGCACGGTCGAAACCCATCGCAAGAACATCAAGCGCAAACTGGGCATTTCCTCGACCGCAGGCCTGACCCGCTATGCTCTGGAACACGGTGTTTTGCAGGGCACCGGGCACGAGTTTTAATCCGGCGCAGGTGTTTTCAGCCGAAATGGCCCGCACATTTTTCCACTAATTACAAAAAAAACCTTCAGCACGCAAGAAAATGTCCCAAATCAACTCTTTTTCAGTGTCTTTGCCTGTTGACGCCCCGTTCCAGCAGACATAATGTCCGCTGCAACGTAGTACAGTAGCACACAGGGAGAGCCTGGCCATGACCAGCCTAGTCGTAATTGTAGGAACCAAGCGCATGGGCCGGTAACGGTAGACCACAATCAAACCCATGCGCCTCCCCTTGAATAAGCGGAGGCTTTTTTTATGCGTAATGGACGATGCCGCCAATTGGAGCAAAAAGCAGATGACACGTGAAATGACCGGCGCAAAAATGGTAGTCGAAGCCCTGAAGGAACAGGGCGTGGACACAATCTTCGGATATCCCGGTGGCGCCGTACTTCCGATTTATGACGAAATTTTCCTGCAAAATGACATTCGCCACATTCTGGTGCGTCACGAGCAGGGCGCGGTCCATGCCGCCGAAGGCTATGCCCGCTCCACCGGCAAGCCCGGCGTTGTCTTGGTGACTTCGGGGCCTGGGGCCACCAATGCGGTGACCGGGCTGACCGATGCGCTGCTGGATTCCATTCCGCTGGTTGTGCTTACCGGCCAGGTACCAACCTTCATGATCGGCTCTGATGCCTTTCAGGAGGCCGACACCGTTGGCATCACCCGCCCCTGCACCAAACACAACTGGCTGGTGAAAGACACCGACAAGCTGGCTGCAACCCTGCACGAAGGCTTTCATGTCGCCACCTCTGGCCGCCCCGGCCCCGTTTTGATCGACATCCCCAAGGATGTGCAGTTTGCCACTGGCACCTATCAGTCGGCGAAACCAACCGGTTCGCGCTATCAGCCGACCGTCAAGGGCGACATGGAAGAGATCACCGAGCTGGTCGCCGCCATCGAGACCGCCGAGCGGCCCGTATTCTATACCGGCGGCGGCGTTATCAACTCTGGTCCTGCCGCCTGTCAGCTGCTGCGCGAACTGGTCGATGCCACCGGCATTCCGATCACTTCGACCCTGATGGGGCTTGGTGCCTATCCGGCCTCGGGCGACAACTGGTTGGGTATGCTGGGGATGCATGGGCTTTATGAGGCCAACCTGGCGATGCACGACTGCGATCTGATGATCAATGTCGGCGCCCGGTTTGATGACCGTATCACTGGCCGCATCGACGCCTTCAGCCCCAATTCGCAAAAGGCCCATATCGACATCGACCCCTCTTCGATCAACAAGGTGATCCGCATCGACATTCCCATCGTTGGCGATGTGGGCCATGTGCTTGAAGATGTGCTGAAAGTCTGGAAATCGCGTGGCCGCAAGGTCAACCGCGAGGCCATTGCCAAATGGCAGGAACAGGTCAGCGAATGGCGCAAGGTCAACTGCCTGGCCTATGTTGGGTCGGAAAAAACCATCAAGCCGCAGTATGCCCTGCAGCGGTTGGAGGCCCTGACCAAGGACCATGATCGCTATATCACCACCGAAGTGGGCCAGCACCAGATGTGGGCAGCGCAGTATCTCAACTTTGAAGATCCCAACCGCTGGATGACCTCCGGTGGCCTGGGCACCATGGGCTATGGCTTCCCGGCCTCTATCGGGGTGCAAATGGCGCATCCCGATGCATTGGTGATCAACGTCGCCGGCGAGGCCTCTTGGCTGATGAACATGCAGGAAATGGGCACCGCCGCCCAGTATCGCCTGCCGGTGAAACAGTTCATCCTCAACAATGAACGCCTTGGCATGGTGCGCCAGTGGCAGGAACTGCTGCACGGGGAACGCTATAGCCATTCCTGGTCTGAATCGCTGCCCGATTTTGTGAAACTGGCCGAAGCTTTTGGCGCCAAGGGCATCATTTGCTCAGATCCGGCAGATCTGGACGATGCGATCATGGAGATGATCACCCATGATGGCCCGGTGATCTTTGATTGCCTGGTGGAAAAGCACGAAAACTGCTTCCCGATGATCCCATCGGGCAAGGCCCATAATGAAATGCTGATGGGAGAGGCCGACACCCAGGGCGCCATCCAGGCTGGCGGCGCGGTTCTGGTTTAGGCCTGCCATTCACCACATGCGCCGGGCGATCACGCCCGGCGCCCAGTTTGGCCCCCGTTGGCCGCCCTTCGAGGCCCATAGGCCCCATGGCATGAATTTTAGAAAGGGACATCAATGTCTGCCCTACACATCAAAAAAGGCTCTACCCGGCATTCTGCCTATAACCTACGCCCAACCTTTTCCGACCAGGAAGAAAGACACACCCTGGCCGTTCTGGTCGAAAACGAACCCGGCGTCCTTGCCCGTGTGATCGGCCTGTTTTCCGGGCGTGGCTACAACATCGAAAGCCTGACCGTCGCCGAGGTCGATCATACCGGCCATATGTCACGCATCACCGTCGTCACAACCGGCACGCCGCAGGTGATCGAACAGATCAAGGCGCAGCTGGGCCGGATCGTCTCGGTACACGAAGTGCATGACCTCACCGTTGAGGGTGACTCGGTTGAACGAGAGTTGGCGATTTTCAAGGTGGTGGGCGATGGCGACAAGCGGGTCGAAGCCCTGCGTCTGGCCGATATCTTCCGCGCCAATGTCGTCGACAGCACCCTGAACAGCTTCATTTTTGAGATCACTGGCGCGCCGGAAAAAATCGATGCCTTTGCCGATCTGATGCGCCCGCTGGGCCTGACCGACGTGGCACGCACCGGCGTTGCCGCCCTGCTGCGCGGTAGCTGAGACACTGCAACCGCTGCCTTTTCCAGTATCAAGGCCAGTCTTCGGACTGGCCTTTTTCATTGGGATTTTGGCCGATACGCGCCAGCGCATCAAGCGCAGGATGAGCCGTCAGGCACTGCGCCGCCGTCTGGTATGCCGGGTGGGAAAGCGCACGACCTTCGGGTCGTCACGCGCCAGAGCTGGCCCCTGCGACCAGGACGTCGGCGGCACCGGAAAGCCGCCCTGCCCTGCATCACAGACCGCAATGTCCAGGCTGTGATCTTCCCAAGATGCAACAAGGTCATCCGCAGGCAGCGGCATGCCACCGCGCCCACAGGCAACAAGATCGGCAACCAGCTCTGGGCAACCAGGTTCCTCTAGAACCCGGAGATCGCGCGCCAAACGCAGATCAGAAGCCAGGATCAACTCAAAGCTCACCCAATCGCCAATACCTAATTTGTGGTCTTCACAGGTGCCCCGATGGATATAGAAGGCCAGGTCTCCCTGGTCTTCACACCAGATAACACCCTTCCCGGCGGCAGCATCACTCCAAAGAACTATTCCAATCATTTCGGACCTCGTATCTTGGGTAATACAAGTGTGCTGCAAATGAAGGGATTAAACATCGTCAAAACTGCGTCGAACCATTGCTTTTTGTGTCACCCCGGCTAGTCTTCTGACACAGAATTGAACCAGGATGTCACGAATTCGTATCCACTAGACCCCGACAGCAACAGGACACATAGCGCCAGATGCCAGAACCCCACGACGGAAAAGATCAAACCGATGGCGGTCGGGTCCGGTCGCCAGTGCAGTTGCGCAATATGTTTGGCACCAATCTGCGTCAGCTGGCGCAAAACTATCCGTCGATTTCTGAACTGGCCCGCCGCCTAGAGATCAACAGAACCCAGTTTAACCGCTACATGTCCGGCGAAAGCTTTCCGCGCCCAGATACACTGGACCGGATCTGCGCCTTCTTTGACGTGGACGCGCGCATCCTGCTTGAGCCGGTCGACACAATCGGGCGTCAACCGGTGGTGCTGGACAGCCCCTTTCTCGCCGGTTTTCTGGGCCATGGTATCTCTCAGTTGACTGAGGCCATGTTCCCAACCGGATTTTACCGCTTTACCCGGCGCAGTTTCATTCACAGTGACAAATTCATCATTGGTCTTGTCTATGTGTTCCATTCAACCAACACAGCCACATTCATCAAAGGCTATGAGGCCCGCGACTCCATGCGCTTTCAGGGCTTGCCGGAAACGCCGAGGATGCGCGAATTTCGCGGCCTTGTAACCGCGCATGAAGATGGTGTCGCCTTTGTCCTCTCGCGGCGCAATGCGATGACCTATTCTTTCAACTATCTGTCACGGATCAGCTCGATTGAGAATAACTTCTGGCTTGGCTATGTCGCGCGCACCGTACGCGATGGCAGCGGAGAGCGGGTCACCCGCATGGTCTACGAACATCTTGGACAGAAAATGGGGCCGGCGTTGAATACCGCCCGCAGCGCAGGCTTTGCCGATGCCGAAGATCTGCAACCCTATCATCGCCATCTGTTGCGCCCGGACGATCCGTTTTACTGACCTGCCGCTCTGGCACATCGGGGCAGCGGTCAATGCGTTGTCAGTGGGCGATCAACCGGTAGAGGTGCCAGGTTGCATGCCCCAGCAGCGGCAGAACAAGGAACAACCCGGCAACCCCCGGCAACAGCGCCGCAAAGGTCAAGACCGCGATCCCCAGCCCCCAAAGCATCATCAGCAGAAAATTGCGCTGCACATAGGTAAAACTGGCAATCATTGCAGTGACAAAATCCACCTCCCGGTCCAGCAGCAGCGGCAGGGAAATCACCGTAATCATATAGAGAAGCAGCGCAAAGAGGGCGCCAACTAGGCTGCCAGCCGCCAGCATCATCAGGCCATTGGCGGTCAAGAACACCTCTAGCGAGCTGGAAATATTGGTCATCGTTGTCAGCCCCAGAAACAGGGCAAAAATCATGTGGCCAAGGAAGAACCAGAACAGAAAGACCACGATGATGATCGCACAGATCGAGGGCAACTGGCGGCGGCTCTGATGCAGGATCACCCCCAGAATGGCAGAGGGGTTCATCGGTTCGCCCTGCTCCAGCCGGTGCGACACTTCATAAAGCCCCACGGCGGCAAAGGGGCCAATCAGCGGAAAGCCAATGGCCGCAAGCACCAGCCAAAAGGTGGTGCCCGTTTGCAGGGTGATCCAGCTCATCAACCAGCCCGCCGCCACATAGACCCCGGCAAAAAACAGCCCATAGGCGGGTTTGCGGCAAAAATCCTGCCAGCCAAGGACCAGCGCCTGTTTCAGAATATTCGCCTGCATTGGCCGCAGCTCTGGCAGGCCAAAGGGTTTTTCCGCCATCTGTGTTCTCCTCCCCAGAAGATTTGATCTCTATCGACCTGGACTGTAGGTCTTTGGCCGCATCAACTGTTCGGCGCGGATCCTGGTGGTGGCGACTTTTGTGGCCAGCCGGTTGCCTGATGATAGGCTTGGCCCAGCGCCAGCAACTGGCGATCCTGCCCCTGACGCGCAAAGATTTGCAGCCCCATTGGCAACCCAGCCGCACCAAAGCCGGCAGGCACCGCCAGGCAGGGCAGCCCCAGCAGGCTGACCGGGGTGACCACCTGCATCCAGCGATGATAGCTGTCCATCTCTGTGCCTGCGACCTCGCGCGGGTAATCCTGGGTCAGCGCAAAGGGCCAGCACTGCGCCGTGGGCAACACCAGCGCATCAAAGTCTTGAAACAGCTCGCTCGCCCGGCGCTGCCAATTGGATCGAATATCAGAGGCCGCCTGGATCTGCTGAGCACTGAAGGCAAGGCCGCGCTCCAGCTCCCATATGGCGGTGTCTTTCAGCGCTGCGCGCTGCTGGTCATCGAACCGGCGTAGCCCCGCTGCCACCGCAAAAGAGCGCAGGGTGATCCAGGACTGCCAGATTTGCTCTGCCGGAAAGGGCGGCGCCACGGGTTCAACCCGGTGACCCAATGCTCTCAGATCCTCCAACGCGGCGCTACAGGTCGACAGGATGCCTGCCTCCATCGGGAAGGCACCGCCCCAATCGCCCAGCCAGCCAATGCGCTGCGGCTTGGCATCCGGCAGCGGCAGGGTGGCAGAACTGCCCCGCGCCTGCGGTTGGCGCGGATCCGGCCCCGCCATCACATCCAGCAACAGGGCAATGTCCTGCGGACTGCGCGCCATCGGCCCCACGGTGGACAACGGGTGTAAAAACAGATCGCCCTGCGGCTCTGCCGGGATCCAGCCCCAGGTCGGGCGAAACCCGTAGACATTGCACCAGCCCGCCGGATTGCGCAGGCTGCCCATCATGTCAGATCCATCCGCCAGCGCCACCAGCCCGGCTGCCAACGCCACCGCCGCACCGCCCGAAGATCCGCCACAGCTGCGCGCCGGATCATAGGGATTGCCGGTGGCACCATAGACCGGGTTGAAGGTCTGCGAACCGAGGCCAAATTCCGGCGTATTCGTCTTGCCGATCATAATCGCCCCCGCAGCCCGCAGCCGCGCCACGAACAGCTCATCCGCATCAGGGATGAAATCCTTGAACAACGGCGATCCCTGGGTCGAGGCAATGCCCCGCACATTGGCCAGATCCTTGATTGCCAGGGGCAGCCCGTGCAGCGCGCCGCGCTCGGCCTTCTGATCCGCAGCTGCAGCCTCGGCCATCAGTTCAGCGCGCGGGCGCAGGGCAACAACGGCGTTCAGGGCGGGGTTCAGCGCGTCGATCCGATCCAGTGTCGCCTGCATCACCTCTACTGCGCTCAGGGCACCAGTATTGAGTTGCTGCACCAATTCTTGCGCGGATCCATAGGGGTCGTACATTGCAGTCCTGCTCCTGACTTATTTGAAAATCAGCCTAGCGGGCAAAGGCACGCCTGAAAAGCCGCACCCGCGCTGCAGCTTTCATTTTCACTGAAAATCAGTGTGATGCGCCGCCGCGCTGACGACGCGCCCGAGGCAGATAAAAACGGGCGCAAGAGTTTCCTCACGCCCGCCAGGTCGTCCCCAAAGCTGTACCGGGGCAAACCCCGGCGTCACACTGCGCCCGCTTGGCGCTAGTCGCCCTGCGCTTCAGAACGGCTCTTGCCGGCCACGTTCAACGCCAGGGTTGCCGCCATGAAGCCATCCAGATCACCATCCAGCACCCCCTTGGTGTCCGAGGTTTCATGGTTGGTGCGCAGATCTTTGACCATCTGATAGGGCTGCAAGACATAAGACCGGATCTGGCTGCCCCAGCCTGCATCGCCCTTGTTTTCATGCGCTTCGTTGATGGCAGCGTTACGCCGGTCCAGCTCTTGCTGGTACAGCCGCGATTTCAGTGCCTTCATGGCAATATCACGGTTCTGATGCTGCGATTTTTCCGACGAGGTCACCACAATCCCGGTGGGGTGGTGGGTGATCCGCACCGCAGAATCGGTGGTGTTTACGTGCTGCCCCCCCGCACCAGAGGAACGATAGGTATCAACACGGATATCCGCCGGGTTCACTTCGATGTCGATATTGTCATCCACCACCGGATACACCCAGACAGAGCTGAACGAGGTATGACGCTTCGCAGCCGAGTCATAGGGCGAGATACGCACCAAGCGATGCACGCCGCTTTCAGATTTCAGCCAACCATAGGCATTATGGCCAGAAATCTTGTAAGCCGCTGATTTTATACCCGCTTCTTCGCCCGCGCTCTCCGATTGCAGCTCAACCTTATAGCCCTTTTTCTCAGCCCAGCGCACATACATCCGCGCCAGCATAGAGGCCCAGTCGCAGCTCTCAGTACCACCGGCACCAGAATTGATCTCAAGGAAGGTGTCATTACTGTCAGCCTCACCGTCCAGCAGGGCCTCAAGCTCTTTCTCCGCCGCCGTCTCCTTCAGCGCCTTCAGCGCCTCTTCGGCATCCGCGATGACCTCGCCGTCCTCTTCCATCTCCCCCAGTTCGATCAACTCGATATTGTCCGCCAGATCCTGCTTTATGCCCTTATAGGTATCAATGGCATCGACCAGGTTCTGCCGCTCGCGCATCAGTTTCTGCGCCGCCTCGGCATCATCCCACAGATTGGGGTCTTCGACCCGCGCGTTGAACTCCTCCAGGCGATATTCGGCCGTTTCCCAATTCAGACGCTGAGCCAGAAGCTCCAGCGACTTCTCGATCTCGGCCACGGTGTTTTGGGTTTCAGCGCGCATGTCATGTCCTTGAACTACGTATCAAGCAAGGGTGATAGACCACGCGGCCCCTGCGGGCAAGCAGCGCACCGCCCCCGGCCCAGGGAATTCAAACCGCCCCCGGCGTCATGGCCTCGCAAAACCCGACAGCTGGCTTTGCAAGCTTACCAATAGTGACACCCCAACATGACGGATGGCAAGCCGACTGGCCTTTCTGGAAAAAGCGGCTTTCGAAGTGGCAGCAACGGCAATGATTCGCGCCCTTGTCAGGATGGGAACATCGCTGATCGCCAGCTCTGACAAGGACAGCCTGCCTCGCCGCAGCGCGAGGCAACACAGATACAGGCCTTATGCCGTACGGCCCAACGCAGCCTGCACCTACCGCTTTCATCTTACCAGAAATACCTCCGCCGGAGGCATGAAAACGTCGCACGCCGCAGGCGGGCGCAGGCAGGATGGCTTGTCCCCTGCCCTTAGTACTGCCCCCCCGACGTGATGGTGCCAAAGGTGGCCTTGGGGCCCAGCACCGCAGTGCCACCGCTTGAGGTGGTGACCTGACGGCCAGACTGTTGCACCTCTTCCAGCAGCGGCAGATCCGATCCCATCGCAAAACCACCATCAAAGGCGAGACCAAAGATCGGCTCGGCGCCATCGCGGAAATACTCTGCCACCACATAGGCACCAGAGGCGCTGTCGGGCAGACGTGCGCCTGTGTAGCGGTCGATCTTGATGAAATGACCGCCCTCAGGCACCTCAAACGGGCCGCCGCCAAATTTCTCAGTCGCGACCTCCATGAATTGTTGGAAAACCGGGCCACACATGGTGCCACCATAGGCACCGCGGCCCATCGGCCGTGGCTGGTCAAAACCCATATAGCAGCCGGCGACGATATTGGAGGTAAAGCCAACAAACCAGACATCGCGGGAATCATTGGTGGTGCCAGTCTTGCCCGCCGTTGGCACCGGCAGGTCGATCACGCTAGAGGCCGTGCCGCGATCCACCACCCCCTTCATCATAGAGCTGAGCTGATAGGCTGTGATCGGGTCCATCACCCGTTCGCGATTGGTGACAATACGTGGTGCCTGCCCCGCTGCCAGGCCGGGGGCGGAACAATCGACGCAGTCGCGATCATCATGGCGATAGATGGTGCGGCCATAACGGTCTTGCACCCGGTCCACCAGGGTCGGCTGCACCCGCTCGCCGCCATTGGCAAACATCGCATAGGCCGCCACCATTTTATACAAGGTGGTCTCTTCCGCCCCCAGCGAGTTGGCAAGGAAAGGCCCCATATCATCATAGACGCCAAAGCGTTCCGCGTAGCCCGCAACCACCGGCATGCCAACCTCTTGTGCAAGACGAATGGTCATCAGGTTCCTGCTTCGCTCAATCCCGGTGCGCAGCGGTGTAGGGCCATAAAACTTGTTGGAAGAGTTCTTGGGGCGCCACAGGCCCTGCGGGGTGTTGATCTCGATCGGGGCATCCACAACGATGGTCGCCGGGCTATAGCCGCTGTCCAGTGCCGCCGCATAGACAAAGGGTTTGAAACTGGACCCCGGCTGTCGCTGCGCCTGGGTGGCGCGGTTGAACACCGAATGCTGGTAGGAAAACCCGCCCTGCATCGCCAGAACCCGGCCAGTGTTGACATCCATGGCGACAAAGCCGCCCTGCACCTCTGGCACCTGCCGCAGGGACCAGTGTTTCAGGCTGCCGTCTTCGCCACGCACGGCGCGCACCAGTACCACATCGCCGCGGCTGATATTGTCCTTGAAGCTGCCCTTCATCCACTTGATATCATCGCGCGGCACCTCACCGGTGCCCTCTTCGCCTTCGACGCCAACCACCAGGGCCTTGTCGCCCACCTCCAGCGCAACCGCTGGCAGCCATTTGCCGCCAAGGGTGATGTCGCGTGGAACCTCTGCCGACAACAGCGCCGCGCGCCAGCTGGCTTCATCCGCCAGGTCTGCCTCTTCCAGGGTCACACCAGTGCCAATCCAGACACCGCGTGAGCGGTCGTATTTTTGCAGGCCGGTGCGCAGCGCATCTGCCGCTTCGGTCTGCATCTCGGCATCAATAGTGGCCCGCACAGACAGGCCACCGGTGAAGAATTCTCCCTCGCCAAAGTTTTCCGACAACTGGCGGCGAATCTCATCCGAGAAATAATCGCGCGGCGGCAATGTGGTGCGGAAACTGGCGAAATCGCCATTCTGCACTGAACGCAGCGGCTGTTCGACTTCAACGTCATACACCGCCTGAGAGATGTAGCCGTTCTCGCGCATCTCGCGCAGCACATAGTTGCGGCGCGCCAGCAGACGCTCCCTCTGGCGGACCGGGTGATAATCCGACGGCGCCTTGGGCATAGAGGCCAGCGCCGCCGCCTCATGTGGGGCCAGCTCGCCCAGGGTTTTGTTGAAATAGGTCTGCGCCGCAGCCGTCACACCGTAGGAATTCTGTCCCAGGAAAATCTCGTTCAAATAGAGTTCCAGAATCCGTTCCTTGTCGAGCGTCTCCTCCAGCCGGGTGGCCAGGATGATCTCCTTGATCTTGCGCGCGGCACGGCGGTCGCCGGACAACAGGAAGTTTTTCATCACCTGCTGGGTAATAGTCGAGGCCCCGCGCACATTATCCCCGCGCGAGCGTACCGCCTCGAAGGCGGCGGCGGCGATACCGCGGGCGTCATAGCCATGGTGGCTATAGAAATTCTTGTCCTCGGCGGAAATAAAGGCCTGCTTCACCAGATCGGGAATATCCTCTGACGGGGTGAAAAGGCGCCGTTCCTTGGCAAATTCGTCAATCATCCTCCCCTCGCCCGAATAGATCCGGCTGATGGTGGGCGGTTGGTACTGCGACAGGGATTCATGGCTGGGCAGGTCGCGACCATAGATCCAGAATACCGCCCCAAGGGTCAGCGCCACCATGGCAATGCCAAGGGTGATGGTACTAAAGATGGATCCAAAGAAGGATAGTATAAACCTGAGCACGGATGCGGCCTTTCTCGCGAGGTGTCGCCTATATAGGAGCCCGGGGGCGTGGGGTCAAAAGCACAAACAGCGGAAAAATGCCATAGAAGGGGGAAAAACCGCCTCAGACGCCCCGCGGATCATATCTAGACTGCTGCGGCTATTGCCGGACCAGGGCGCGCTGCGCGTCATCCCGGATACGCCAATCGATCAGCCCCTTCAACATTGCCGCCGCAGTCTGGCGGCGCCAGGCGGGGTTTTGCAGGTTGGCCAGGTCGCGGTCGCTGGACAGAAAGCCGATTTCAACCAGAACCGATGGGATATCTGCCGATTTCAGTACCGAAAAGCCGGCCGAGCGCTGTGGTTTGCGGTTGAGAGGACCACCCTGCGCCTGCAACCCGGCCACCAGCGCCTGCGCCAAGGCAATGCTGCGCGGCTGGGTTTCCTGCCGGGCCAGATCCAGCATCACCCCGGTTACCTTGTCATCGGTATGGCTCAGATCGGTGCCCGACAGCAGATCGGCCCGGTCATGGCGTTCGGCCAGGCTTGCCGAGGCTGCATCCGTTGCCTCGGCTGACAGAGTATAAACGGTTGTGCCCTGCGCGTGGCCTTGGGTCAGGGAATCCGCATGCAACGAAATAAACAAATCTGCCCCGGCCTGATGGGCCAGCGCCGTGCGCCGCTCTAGCGAGACAAAGTAATCGCCATCGCGGGTGACCTGCACCGCAAATTGACCGGATCGGACCAGAACCTCGCCCAGCTCCAGCGCGAATTGCAGCATCAGATCCTTTTCCATAATCCCGCCTGCCGCCTCGGCACCGGGATCAATGCCGCCATGACCGGGATCAAGAACCACCAAAAGGGGGGCGTTTTCATCTCGTTGCGGGACAATATCCAAGGCCTGCGGCACCGGAAGATCCCAGCGTGCATCATGTGGCGCCCCCGATACTCTGGCAAAATCTTCTGCATCGCTTGGCGCCAGCGAAATATCCAGCACCGCCGCAGATGTCACCGGATCCACCGCAAGCGCCGCCGCCTCTACCGCCATCGGCCCAGACAGGGCCAGCACCATGCGCGACCAGCCCGGCACATAGGTGCCAAACTTGACCGAGGTAATCTGCGCCCCCGACAGCAGCTCGTCAGATTTCAGCCCGGTCCAGTCGACCTCTTGAAAATCCAACACCAACCGGGGCGGCCCGTCCAGGGTGAACAGCCGATAGGGCACCCCCTGGCTCAGCCCAAGGCGGATATCAGCCCCAGCTCCCGCATCGGCAATACGCGACACTGCGGGATCGACACGGGCCAGACCGCTAAAGACTTGCCCGGCAGCGGCCCCCTGCGCGCGGGCCTGCGATATCATCAGCCCACCGCTGCCCCCCCCCATGCAAGCCAGCACCGCTGCCATCAAAAATGCCTTCACTATGACTTTGCCCATGCTTTGCTTTCTCTGTTTCATGGCTGCACCCTAGGCCAGAACCTGGCGCAAGCACAGCATCCCTGCGCCCGACATCACCGCACGCGGATTTCAGCCACGCGTTGCCATGAACTGGGCCAGCCGCGCCAGCCCTTCCGTGATATCTTCGGTTGACCGCGCATAGGAAAACCGCAGCGTCGTTGCGCCGCGTACTGGATCAAAGTCCAGCCCAGGAGTCACGGCAACCCCAGCCTTTTCAAGGATTTCCGCCGCAAAGCTGCGGCTATCAGAGGTCAGATCCGCCACATCGGCATAGACATAAAATGCCCCGTCCGGCGGCGCAATCTTGTCAAAGCCCGCCTTTGGCAGCCCCTCAAGCATCAACTGGCGATTACGCGCATAAACCGCCAGGTTTTCGCGCATCTCATCCTGACTGTCCAAAGCCGCAAGCGCGGCCACCTGGCTGGCATGCGGCGCACAGATGAACATGTTCTGCGCCAGCCGCTCGACCACCCGCACGTGATCTTCGGGCACCACCATCCAGCCGGCGCGCCAGCCAGTCATGGCAAAGAACTTGGAAAAGGAGTTGATCACATAGCAGTCGTCGGTCAGCTCCAGCGCGGTGACCGCCTTGGCCTCATACTCTAGCCCGTGGTAGATTTCATCGGAAATGAACGCAGCCCCCTGGGCCTGCGTTGCCTCGATCAGAGCCCCCATGGCTGCACGGTCAAGCATGGTGCCAGTGGGGTTGTTGGGCGACGCAACCATCAGCCCGGCCAGATCAAGCCCCGCCAGATCGGCGGCCACCGGTTGCAGCCGGTTTTCAGCTGCAGTTTCAATATCCACCGGGGTCAGCCCCAGCGCCTTGAGGATCTGACGATAAGACGGATAGCCCGGCGCGCCAATGCCAACCCGGTCTCCGCTGTCAAACAGCGCGGTAAAGCTGAGCAGAAAGGCGCCGGAAGAACCCGGTGTCACCACCACCCGCTCTGGGTTCAGATCGACGTTGTACCATTCACCATAAAGCTGCGCGATACGTTGCCGCAGGGCGGGTAGCCCCAGCGCCACGGTATAGCCCAAGGCATTGTTTTCCAGCGCATCCGCCAGCGCGCGCCGCGCCGCCATTGGCGCACCGGTTGACGGTTGGCCCACCTCCATGTGGATGATGTGGCGACCCTTTTCTTCGGCCTGGCGGGCGGCCTCCATGACATCCATCACAATGAAGGGATCAACGTTTGACCGGCTTGAGTTTCGCATGCTCATCTCCCATGGTGCGCGCATGACTTTTGACCGCTTCTCCCGCCTGGCGTCAATCCCGGCCCTGATGTTTTGTGCCCTGCTGTATACTGCCGCCGCAGTGCAGGCAGCCTCTATTACCTTGTTGCGGGATGCGGATATCGAACAGGGCCTGTTGAGACTGGCCGCGCCTGTGCTGCAGGCCGCAGGGTTGAATGCAAAACGGGTGCGTGTGCTGGTGGTGAACGACTCGCAGTTCAACGCCTTTGTCTTGGACAGCCGGACGATTTTTTTGCATTCTGGCCTAATCCTCAAATCCACCAGCCCCGAAATGCTGCAAGCGGTGATCGCCCATGAGGCGGCCCATATCAGCAACGGCCATCTGGCGCGGCGGATGCAGAACATGCGCTCAGCAGGATCGGCGGCCGGGCTTGGCTTGGCGCTGGCCGCGCTGGCCGCGGCAAGCGGTTCTCCCGAGGCCGCAGCGGGAATCGCTATTGGCAGTCAAACCTCTGCACTGCGGGGGTTTTTATCCCATACCCGCGCTGAAGAATCCTCGGCTGATCGGGCAGCTGCCAGCTATCTAAGAGCAGCCGGGATCAATCCGCAGGGCCTGGTCGATGTACACCAGCTCTTTGCCGGACAAGAGGTCCTGAGCGCCGCCCACCAGGATCCCTACATGCGCTCGCACCCGCTTAGCCGGGATCGGATTCGCGCTGCCAAGGCCTTTGTTGCCGCCACCGGTGCCGCCCCCCATCCCAACCCGCAGGCAGACTATTGGTTTGCGCGGCTACGCGGCAAGCTATCGGGCTTTACCCGCGCGCCGAAATGGAGCCTGCGTCGCGCCACGGATGAGAGCCATAAAGACATCCAGCTTATGCGCGAAGCCATCGCCCATCACAGGCGCCGCAACCTGTCAAAGGCGCTGCGCGCGATCAATGCTGCCTTGGCAATCCGGCCCAATGATGCCTATTACCACGATCTCAAGGGGCAGATTCTGTTTGAACACCGCAACTGGAACGCCGCCAAGAATAGCCTGGCACGGGCCGTGCAGCTGGTCCCGTCAGATGCGTTGCTCCTGGCCAGCTATGGGCGGGCGCAACTCGCCGCCGGAGCGCCGCGCGAGGCCCTGAAGACGATGGAAAAATCCCGCAATCTGGATTTTCGCAATACGCTTTTGCTGCGGGATATGTCACAGGCCTACGCCAAGACCGGTCAAAACGGAATGGCAGCTGTGGTAACCGCCGAACGCTATGCCCTTGCCGGGCGTCTGGACGATGCAGGCCTGCACGCCAAACGTGCCACCGCCCTCTTGCCGCGTGGGTCTGCCACCTGGCGGCGGGCCCAGGATGTCTTGGTGGCCTATGAACAAAGTCAGAAAAGGAAACGACGATGAAATCTCTCTCACGCAGGGTCACTGGGGCCACAACCGCCCTGATGCTGGGGCTGGGCAGCCTGCCGGCGCAGGCCTTTGATCTGGGTGCCATGTCCAAAGATGAACGCGCGGCCTTTGGCGCAGAGGTGCGTGCCTATCTGATGGAAAACCCCGGTGTCATCATCGAGGCCGTCAACCTGCTGGAACAACAGCAGGCCGCGCAAGAGGCCAACCGCGACGAAGCCATGGTCGCGGCCAATATGGAAGAGCTGTACAATGACGGCTATTCCTGGGTTGGTGGCAACCCCGAGGGCGATATCACCCTGGTTGAATTCATGGATTATCGCTGTGGCTATTGCCGCAAGGCCGCCCCCGAGGTTGCCAAGCTGTTGCAGACCGATGGCAACATCCGCCTGATCGTCAAGGAATTCCCGATCCTTGGCGAAGCCTCTGTCTTTGCCTCGCGCTTTGCGGTGGCGGCCAAGCAGGTGGCGGGCGACGACGCCTATGAACAGGTGCATGACGCCCTGATCGCGATGGGCGGAGAGCCAAACGAGGTCACCCTGCGCCGTCTGGCCGACGGGCTCTCGCTGGATGCAGATGCGATTATTGCCGCAATGGATACCGAGGCCGTCACAGAAGAACTGCGCCGCACCCGCGCCCTGGCGCAGAACCTGGCGATTTCGGGCACGCCGACCTTTGTTCTGGGCGACCAGCTGCTGCGCGGCTACCTGCCGGCCGATCAGCTGAAAGCCCTGGTCGACGAACAGCGCGAAGAAAACAGCTGATCGCGACCTCTATCAACAAAACAAAAGGGCGCTGGTGTGGCGCCCTTTTCGTATAATTCTTTGATTTCATGTAGGGCACTGGCGCAATACCCCTGCCCCGCTACGCTGGCACCAATCAGGCCTCGGCAGCCTGGGCGGCCTCTTGCGCGTCGATGGCTGCAGCCTTCTTCTCTACCTCTTCGACGATATGGTCCACCATGGCGGCATTGCTCATCTTATGGCTGGCCTTGCCCGCCAGATAAACCATGCCAGAGCCAGCGCCGCCGCCAGTAAAGCCCACATCCGTCATCAGGGCCTCACCAGGACCGTTCACAACACAGCCAATAATCGACAGGCTGAGGGGCGTGTGGATATGGGCCAGCCGCTCTTCCAGCGCTTCGACCGTCTTGATCACGTCAAACCCCTGGCGCGCACAGGACGGGCAAGAGATAATGTTGACGCCACGATGGCGCAGGCCAAGGGATTTGAGGATCTCAAAGCCAACCTTGATCTCTTCGACCGGATCCGCCGACAGGCTGACGCGCAGGGTATCGCCAATGCCCATCCAAAGCAGCTGACCCAGGCCAATGGCGGATTTTATCGTCCCCGAGACAAAGCCGCCCGCCTCGGTAATGCCAAGATGGATCGGAGCATCCGTCGCTTCGGCCAACTGTTGATAGGCAGCGGCAGACATAAAGACATCCGAGGCCTTGACCGAAATTTTGAAGTTGTGAAAATCGTGATCTTCCAGGATCTTGATATGATCCAAGCCGCTTTCGACCATGGCTGCAGGACAGGGTTCGCCGTATTTTTCCAGCAGGTGCTTTTCCAGCGATCCGGCATTGACGCCAATACGAATGGCGCAGTTGTGGTCGCGCGCCGCCTTGATCACCTCGGCAACCCGCTTTTCATCGCCAATATTGCCCGGATTGATCCGCAGACAGGCAGCCCCGGCTTCGGCCGCCTCAATCCCGCGCTTATAGTGAAAGTGAATATCAGCCACGATCGGCACCGGGCTTTCGGCGACGATTTCTTTCAGCGCCTTGGAAGAGGCCTCATCCGGGACAGAAACCCGAACCAGATCCGCCCCCGCTTCGGCGGCGGCCTGCACCTGGGCAATGGTGCCGGAAATATCGGTGGTCAGGGTATTGGTCATGGTCTGCACCGCGATGGGCGCATCGCCGCCAATGGCCAGGTTGCCAACATGGATCTGGCGACTTTTGCGGCGCTCGATATTGCGCCAGGGGCGAATGTGATTCATCGACATGCAGACTGATCCCGGTTGATCCTCATTACCGGTTAGATACGGGCTCCGCCCCGGCGCTGCAATGGGGCGACCAACGGGCAAGCCCGGCAAAAGCACTTTCTTTGGCTGAAAAGACCAAGCCCCCCTGGATGAAACAGATCAACAGGCGGGCAACCCGGCACAGCCTGGACCCGCGATCACAACAATAAGACATGGGTCGATGCATCGAAAGCCCGCGCAAAATCCCGATAAGGGGTCGGCACAGCCGTAAGGCAATTTATTCGCTGGCAGGTTTCTGGGTTTGCAATGATGCCACCATGGTGGCCAGGGCGCTGTTTTTCACATCCGCCAGATCAGCCACTTCAAACCGATCCAGCACACCGTCAACCGAGAGATCGATGTTCTTGCTCACCTGGCCACGATCGCCCACCGGGCCAAAGTGATTGCCGTTGACGGCAAAGTAAATCGCGCCGCTTTCGCCGGTGCGCAGCTTTGGCGCCTCTTCGGTGAGCGGCACTGTGAAGCTGTCACCGGCGTTCATGATTGTTTCATAGATGACCGAGCCATCGGCGACGGTCACCTGCACCCAAGAGGGGCGCACCGCAACCATTTCAACCCCAGGGGAGACGGTTTCGACAACCTGTGGCACGCCCGCCCCCGCAGGGCCGTCGGCTGGCAGGCTGGCATCCGCCAGGAGCACACTGGGCAGTTCTTCGGGCACGGCAAAGTTACCCAGGCTGCGCGGATCAAGCGTTGCGATGGGGGCATCACGCGCTGTCAGAACCGGCACATCCAACGCCTGCGGACGATACAAACGATCCAGGGCCTCGGTCGCGGGGTCGCTGACAGCATTTGCCGCCGTCATCGCATCGCCAAGACGGCGCGCGGATTGCAGCGGGTCGACATCTGCCAGAACCAGCGGCGTCTGTTCCACCGGGGCGAATTGCACCTGCTGCACTTCTTTCAGGATGCTCAGCCCACCATAGCCAATACCGACGATAAGGCCGACAAGCACCAGCAGAGAGCCGATAGCGCGCGGTTCAATATGGCTGAAGACCCCAGCATCCGCCGGTGCAAAGGGTGTGGTTGGGGTGGTAAAGGCACCACTGCCCAGACCACCGCTGGTGGTGGTGACCGGACGGGGCAGTGCTTTACGCGACGAAGCCTGGGAGGACATGCCATGCGCAACAGAAAAGCCGCTTTCGCGGCAAAACGTTTCAAAAGCAACCTCGGGATCCATGTTCAGATAGCGCGCGTAAGAACGCACATAGCCGGCAATAAAGCCTGGCGTATCAAAAACGGAGGGTTCGGAATTTTCAATGGCAGCGACGTAAGAGGCCTTGATGCGGAGTTCGCGCTGCACATCGAGCAGGGATTTCCCCATAGTCGCCCGCTCGCCACGCATCATATCCCCGAGGCGCATCTCATAATCATCGAAGCTCTTCAGAGCAGGAATCTCTTCATGCTCCTTCGACTTGCGCAAAGTGAGGCGCCTCATCATGCCCGCTGTCCCATCATAGCCTGCCGCAATCGACATCTCAGGGCACTCACCGAATCACATCGAGATTCAGCTGTACCTTTTCATTGAGTAAGACATAACACACTCAACCGCTTTGAACACAAAACTGTGCTTTAACCGGCCAGTTCGGCACGATTCAGCGCACAATGCGCCCAAAGACTGTCCATTGCCTGGACCAGGTGGTCGATTTCTTTTGGCCCATGCACCGGCGAAGGCGTGAAGCGCAGCCGTTCGGTGCCCCGTGGCACAGTTGGGTAGTTGATCGGCTGCACGTAGAGGCCGAACTCTGACAGCAGCATATCGCTGAGTTTCTTGGTATGCACAGGATCGCCAACAATCACCGGCACGATATGGCTGCCGTGGTCGATGATCGGTAGGCCCAGACCTTTCAGCCGCAGCTTCAGCGCCTTGGCCAATGCCTGGTGTTCGTCGCGCAGCTCGGGGTGCTCTTTCAGATAGGCGACCGATGCCGCTGCCCCGGCTGCAACCGCAGGCGACAAAGAGGTGGTGAAGATAAAGCCCGGCGCATAAGAGCGGATCGCATCGCACATTTTGTTCGAAGCCGCGATATAGCCGCCCATCACACCAAAGGCCTTGGCCAGGGTGCCGTTGATGATGTCGATACGGTGGGCCAGATTATCGCGTTCAGTCACACCGCCACCGCGCGCCCCGTACAAACCCACGGCATGCACTTCGTCGATATAGGTCAGGGCACCAAATTCATCCGCCAGATCGCAGATCTCCTGAATTGGTCCAAAATCGCCATCCATGGAATAAACCGATTCAAAGGCGATCAGTTTTGGCGCGCCCGGATCGTCTGCCTCTAGCAGCTGGCGCAGATGCGCCACGTCGTTGTGGCGGAAAACACGTTTGTCACCACCATTGCGCCGCACCCCTTCGATCATCGAGGCATGGTTCAGCGCATCAGAGTAGATGATCAGCCCCGGAAACAGCTTGGGCAGCGTCGACAGGGTGGCATCATTGGCAATATAGGCGGAGGTGAACAACAGCGACGCCTCTTTGCCGTGCAGGTCAGCCAGCTCTGCCTCTAGCCGTTTGTGATAGACCGTGGTCCCAGAAATATTGCGCGTCCCACCAGAGCCTGCCCCGGTGGCATCAATGGCGTCGTGCATCGCCTGCAACACGACGGGGTTTTGCCCCATGCCAAGATAGTCATTGCCACACCAGACCGTGATGTCCTGGCTGCTGCCATCCGGGCGGGTCCAAACGGCATGAGGAAACTGGCCATTTCGGCGCTCGATATCGATAAAGGTGCGATACCGCCCCTCTTCGTGAAGGCGATCAATGGCGGCATCAAGTTTCGCGGAATAGTCCACCGGCTTCTCCATAGCTATCTCAAGGCGCCGATCCGGCAGCGCTGGCTGTGTATCTGGAACGCAGTTGGCTGGTCGCAAACTCATTCATATTAGTGAATAAGTACCAAATGCGTATCGTCTCTTCAAGCTGATAGGCCGCAAGACGCGTAACAACTTTGATGTAGGTCAAATAAACCTATAGCAATCGCCCGGCAAGAAGCTCAGCGCCCGCTTTTCCCCCTAAACCGGCAAATCCGCTGCGACAAAAGTTCCAAATGCAGCTGATTGGAAACCCAATGGGGTCATTATCGCTGCCGCAGCCACGTCCCGCACAGGCCAAACGCACAGGCTGGCAGATCTGGCTGGCAGATCTGGCCCCCGGCATTTGAGGCTGCTAGGGTCCCGGCATCACTTCTCAATTCCCACCAACTGCCGGAGAAAACAATGTCGCTGAACGACGTGCTTGATCGGATTGACACAGAGCTTGACGCCGCCACAGAGCGCCTGCTGGAGCTGCTGCGCATCCAATCCATTTCCACTGACCCCGCCTTCAAGGCCGACTGCGACAAGGCCGCCGATTGGCTGGTTGCAGATCTCAACAGCATCGGCATCCCGGCGCAAAAACGCCCCACCCCCGGCCACCCGATGGTGGTGGGCCATATCGGTGAAGAAAATACCGAAGCGCCGCATGTGCTGTTTTATGGCCACTATGACGTCCAGCCAGTTGACCCGCTGAACCAGTGGACCACGCCGCCCTTCGAACCACAGCTGGAAGAGACGGAAAACGGCACCGTTA
This sequence comes from Pseudophaeobacter sp., assembly GCF_048267565.1. NCBI lineage: Bacteria > Pseudomonadati > Pseudomonadota > Alphaproteobacteria > Rhodobacterales > Roseobacteraceae > Pseudophaeobacter > Pseudophaeobacter sp. Next base: position 180,933 of record NZ_JBLWXG010000006.1, read on the forward strand.
TTCGCGGTCGCGGTGCCTCGGATGACAAGGGGCAGCTGATGACCTTTGTCGAAGCCTGCCGCGCCTGGAAAGCAGTCCATGGCTCTCTGCCCTGCCGCATCACCTTCTTCTTTGAAGGCGAGGAAGAAAGCGGCTCTCCCTCGCTGGTGCCCTTCATGAAAGAACACGCCGCCGAGCTGAAGGCGGATCTGGCGCTAATCTGCGACACCTCGATGGTGTCGCGCGGGGTGCCGTCGATTTCCTCGCAGCTGCGCGGCATGGTCAAGGATGAATTCACCCTTGTTGGGCCACGCATCGACCTGCATTCCGGTCATTACGGCGGACCCGGCCTGAACCCCCTGCGGGAAATGTCACGCATCATCGCCTCTTTCTATGACGAAGACAGCGGCGCGGTTGCAGTGGAGGGCTTTTACGAGGGGGTCGAAAAGGTGCCAGCCGAACTGCTGCGCCAATGGGAGGCCTCGGGCTTTGATGCCAAGGATTACCTGGGCAATGCAGGCTACACCCAGGCCCATGGGGAAAAAGACTACACCATCCTTGAACAGCAATGGGCCCGCCCGACGCTGGAAATCAACGGCATCTGGGGCGGCTATAACGGCGCGGGCTCCAAAACCGTGATCCCATCCGAAGCCCATTGCAAGATCACCTGCCGTCTGGTCGGCGACATGAATCCAGATGCCGTGCGCGACAGGTTGCGCAAACATGTCGAAGCCCAGTTGAAACCGGACTGCAAAGTGGTCTGGAACAACGATCTGGAAGGATCTCGTGCCTCGGTGATGGATATTTCCCGCCCCGAATTCGAAGCCGCCCGCGGTGCGCTCAGCGATGAATGGAAACGCGAAGCCGTCTTCTGTGGCATGGGCGGCTCTATCCCGATTGCTGGATTCTTCAAGTCGATCCTGGGCATGGAATCGATGCTCGTCGGCTATGCCAACGAGGATGACGCGATCCATTCGCCCAATGAAAAATACGACCTCAAGAGCTTCCACAAGGGCACCCGTTCCTGGGCGCGCATCCTGGATGCCTTGAGCAAATAACGACCATCAGGAGGGGCCGCCACATCGGCCCCTCTACCACAGGCGCCCCGGCTGCGTCGGACCAAAGCCTCTGCACCTCTCCTACAGGGAAATATGTGCGATATTCGCCCAGATCCCAGCCTGCTTTAAGACTTGCTTAGCCAGATCTTGCGAGACTGGGCAGGAATATTACTGCCCTTGCGAATGGAGACAGACAATGCCGCATAGCAAATTCAAACGTCCTGCCGGTTTTGAAGGAATCCAGAGCGATCCGGAAGAAAGCTACCGCGCGGGCTATCAACACGGGGTGCGGGTCATGCTGCGCCACCTGGAAGCAAAGCAGACACCAGACATGGAACGCCTGACAGAGTGGGTCAACTCAGAATTGACCGCCTGGCGCCACGATACCCAGGCCGAACCCACGCCCCCTGCCCCCTGATCCCGGCGGCATCCCTGATGCGGTGAAACAGATTGTCCAGCCCCTGCACGGGGCTGTTTGCCCATCTAGGGCTTTGCCGCGCAGCGCCCGGAATATGCCGTGCCCAGGGTGGGCATCGCTTCCAGGGCGGCTTTTCCGCAAGAAAATTATATGATCATATATGGTGAAAAGTGGCGCGGTTGACGGGGCTCGAACCCGCGACCCCCGGCGTGACAGGCCGGTACTCTAACCAGCTGAGCTACAACCGCGCATCTATGCCTTTTCAGGCCACCCAAAGGGCACAAGGAAAGTGGCGCGGTTGACGGGGCTCGAACCCGCGACCCCCGGCGTGACAGGCCGGTACTCTAACCAGCTGAGCTACAACCGCGCATTTTCCTTCTTCTGTGGCTTGCGCCACATTCCCCATCCGGAGCGGGATTTGATATGCTCAAATCAAACAGGCAGCAGTGGCGCGGTTGACGGGGCTCGAACCCGCGACCCCCGGCGTGACAGGCCGGTACTCTAACCAGCTGAGCTACAACCGCGTGCTGCCCATCCAGCGTTGCTGCTGAATGTTGGGCTGTAATATTCCCAGCACTCGGGGATCGTCAAGCGGTGTTTTGGCATTTTCTCCGCTTTGGTCGAAAAAAATAGCCAAAACATCCTAACTATTTGATTTTCATAACTTCGATTGCGCTCACCCGGACCGCCAGCGCCATTTCAGATGCGGTAGCCCAGAATCGGGCACAGCCCGCACAGCGGCGCTGGTCGGGATTTACCAATCCGGAGTGCGGCCTGATGCAGCAAAAGCCGATCAATCGATGCAGACTTCCTTCAGGGTCGCCATCATCGCGTCGTAGTTCGGGACGAAATCCTCAATATGATGCGAGCTCTGCTTGCCCTTTTCATTCAGCTTGTCGAGGTTGTCCCCCTCGCCAGACACATCAATGCCGATCTGCCGCGCCAGATTTGCCGCATGCACAGAAACCGGCTGTTCCCCTTTGTAGATTTCTTCAAACACCAGCCATTGGTAGGAAACATTCTGATACCGCAGCACCGAAAGCATACGCCCCAACATCAGCTGGTCATTCCAGTATTGCCTTTTGACCTTCTCCAGGTTGACGGGCGTTGCCTTGAATTCCCCGGACAAAATCCCCGGATAGCGCGCCTCTTCCTGCTCTGGCCCCCAGGCACCAGTCGACATCGCCATAAAGAGAGACCGCAAGCGGCGCACGCTATCGCGACGCGTCAGGACAATGAAGAAATACCCCCGCTTTTTTGCGCATTTGATCAGGGTTTTTGTTACCTCGGGGGGCACAACCTCGATGCAGTGTTTTACATTGACCTCTGCCTCCAGCAGCGCGTCAATATCCGCCTCAAGCGCGACCAGGTCCCTGCCGTCCTGGAATTTTTTAACAACATGCCCCCACATCCTGTCAGGATTGAACGGTTCGTGTTCAACGCTTCGGAACGGCGAGATCTGCGCGAGAAAGCTTTGCAGAGAGGTCCCGCCAGTGCGGCGCAACGTCAGGGTTAAAGTGGGGCGAGGTTCAGGCAAGCGTCTCTCTCCTATGGATATGCACATCCGGTGGTTTTAGATTTTGCCGAAACTTAGCACTGGCTTACAGGGGCAGCAACACGCAGATGCCCCCTGCCCAGCCGCCCAGAAATGGGCGAACGGCCCGCCAGTTCCCGTCCGGGAGCTGCACGCCTGGCTGGACGACGTGACCCTGCACACGATTCGCCACTCTGCGCTGCTGCAATGGTCTCAAATGCGGGGCCACTGGAAAGGTTACCCAACGCCCAGGGCAGTCCAGCAGGGCGCCCCCCTGTCAAACCGACGCCAGATCTGCACCGGATCAGATTCAAGATACGGCAAAGATACTGGATTACACTCTGATCCGAAAATTCGGGTAATACCGGGGCGGTTCGGGGAGCTGCGGAACATTTCGCAGGCCAGCCCCAACCCCTGAAGCCAATTAAATTTATCAAGGGGTTGGATGGTGGGTGATGAGAGGCTCGAACTCCCGACATCTTCGGTGTAAACGAAGCGCTCTACCAACTGAGCTAATCACCCGATATGCGGGGATTTAGACAAAGAGCGGGACGGACGCAAGAGGGGAAAAGGCATTTCTTTCAAAAAAAACCGCTTACTTCAAAAGTTCTTCTTTGCCGTGCTCCAACACATAGACGCAGCCCTGCTCATTCGACAGCGCCGCCATCTCCTCGCGTGACAATCCCTGGGCAATGCCGCGCAGCACCTGCCCCAGCAATCCATGCGCAACCACCACAGAAGGGCCTGTCAAAGACTGCATGAACGACAGGATCCGGGCGTGGAAACGCCCATAGCCTTCGCCATTGGGCGCGGCGCAGAACAGATCCAGATGCCTGGGATTGCTGTCCCAGATGGCGGGATAGCGCGCTGCGACCTCTGGCAGCGTCATGCCTTGCAGATCGCCGGCATGGGCCTCGGCCAGGCGGGAATCGGTGGCATAGCCCTTACCGCCAAGGGCGATCTCGGCCGTTTGTTGCGCCCGCCCCAACGGCGAGACAAAGCAGGCAGGCGACTGAGCCAGAATCGGGCCCATCACGGTGGCCTGCTGCTGTGCATGGGTCAGGCCCAGGGGGCTCAGACAAGATTCCAACTGCCCCTGGATGCGCAATTCGGCGTTCCATTCGGTTTGCCCATGGCGCAGAAACCAGATTTTTGGAAAAGTCGTCATTGGCTGCCTATCCCCGTGGCTTGATTGAATTTCCATACTGTTAGCGCCGCCTTGCCAAGAAAGAAAGCACCCCCCCGCACCAAGCCAAGCCGCACAGGTCTCGTATCAAGCCCCCTGCGCCTCTCGACAGCGGTGCAGAAAATCTATTTGTTGCCAGCCTCCACCCACAGATGGCCCGCCCTTCCTCGGCGCGGTGCTGAAACACACTGGCGATACCGTGATGACCTGCACGCTCTACTCTTTTCGCAGATGCCCCTATGCCATGCGCGCCCGGCTGGCCCTTGCCGCAGCCCAGCAACAGGTAGAGCTGCGAGAGGTGGTGCTACGCGACAAGCCCGCAGCCTTTTTGCAGGCTTCAGACAGTGCGACCGTGCCCTGCCTCGTGACACCTGAAGGCGCAATCGACGAAAGCCTCGACATCATGGTCTGGGCTCTGCGCCAGAACGATCCAGAGCGCTGGCTGGACATGCCACAGGCGGGATGGGATTGGATCAACCGCGCCGACGGACCGTTCAAACAGGCGCTGGATCGCACAAAATACGCCAGCCGCTACCCCGAAGAGGACAGCGCAGAGCAGCGAGAACTGGCCGCAGAGTTTCTGGCGCAGCTGAACGATCAGATCGAGGATTGGATCTTTGCCGAGGCCACGCTAGCGGACTATGCGATTTTGCCCTTCGTGCGTCAGTTCGCATTCATCGACAAACCCTGGTTTGACAGCCAGCCCTGGCCCGCCCTGCAGGCCTGGTTGCAGCGTTTTCTGATCAGCCCCCGTTTTGCGGCGATCATGCATAAATACCCGCAATGGCACGCAAGCGATGCGCCGACGATCTTTCCTGACGCTGAAGGCCCTGCCCAGCCTACACGCTAGGCTGCAACCAGGCCTGCAAGTAAAGCTGCATCCGTTGCGCCATGGGCTGGCTGCGATGCAACGCACAGAAATGCAGCGCCATGGCCTGGGTAAGAAAGGCCTGCAACCCCTCTGCCTGTAGCTCTGCATCAATGTCGCGGCGAAAATGACCCGTTTCAAACCAACGTGTTGCCAAGCGGTGATAGCGTTCAAAGGTGGTGGCAATCACACCGATTTCAGCAATTGCAGCGGCCCCTGACAGCCGCAGAATCACATCAAAGACATAGCGTTCCTGCGTCATCACCGTCAGCAAAGGCGCATGCAATGCCACCAGATCCGCCACCGTTTCAGGCGCGGCTTTCTGCGCCATCTGATCCAACTGCCGGTCAATCGCGGTGCCGATCAAGATGTCCATCAGGGCGTCTTTATCCTTGAAATGGGCAAAGAAAGTGCCCTTGGCAACGCCTGCACGCTTGACCACTTCCTCGGTGCGCAGCGCTGCATAGCCCTGCTCGGCTACCAGATCGGTGGCCACCGCCACAAGCCGGGCGCGGGTCTCTAGGGTTCGTTTCTGCAACTGTTTTACCATGAAGCCTTAGGTGCCACGTCCAGGCCACAGGGTCAAACCGGGTCACGACTCCTCTGGCACTGCTCACATATAAATTGACCTTAGTCATTTAAATGTTGACCACAGTCATTAATGTCGAATAAATGACCGCAGTCAATTACTGGAGATACCGATGACCCGGATCTATATCTTGAATGGCCACCCTGCCGAAACCTCTCTCTCAAAGGAGCTGAGCCTCACCTATGCACGCAGCGCCAAAGCCAATGGGCATGAGGTCCGTATCAGCCATCTGCATGACCTGACCTTTGATATGGATTACGGCTTTGCCGGTTACGCCCAGACCAAACCCCTGGAACCCGACCTGGAAACCTTTGTCAGCCAGCTGCAATGGAGCGAGCATTTTGTCCTGACCACGCCAATGTGGTGGGGAGGAATGCCCGGAAAATTGAAAGGCTTGTTTGATCGCGCCCTACTGCCGGGAACCGCCTTTGATCCGCGCAACACCAAGATGGGCCTGCCAGCCCCCCTGCTGCAAGGACGCAGCGGCCGGGTCTTCATGACCTCGGACACCCCAAAATGGGCCATGTCGCTGATGTATAACAACGCCATGCTGCGGCAGACAGAACGTCAGATCCTTGGCTTTATCGGGCTAAAGCCGGTCAAGACCTCATTCTTTGCCCCGGCGTCGCAGCCAAAACCCAAGGCGGTCGCGGGCTGGCTGGCGCAGGCACAGAAACTGGCGGCAAAGGCCGCCTGATCCGGCACCTTCCTGCAGAATAGGGGCCGGGCCTTGCGCGATATTCCCACGCAGCCCGCCCCCCCAGTTCAGGCCCTACCCGCGCGACGTGTCTTTCAAACGAAACCGCTGGATCTTTCCGGTCTCGGTCTTTGGCAACTCTTTGGTAAAAACCACCGAGCGAGGATATTTGAAGGGGGCAATGCTGGCCTTGACGTGATCCTGCAACAGCTTGACCAGATGGCCCGAGGGCACCTCTCCGGTCGAAAGCACCACATGCGCCTCGACGATCTCTCCGCGGGCCTCATTCGGGACCCCGATCACCGCGCATTCCGCCACGGCCTCATGCGACAGCAGCGCCGCTTCGACCTCGGGGCCGGCAATATTATAGCCAGACGAGATGATCATATCGTCATTGCGGGCGGCAAAATGCAGATACCCGTCTTCATCCATGACAAAGCTGTCGCCCGTGACGTTCCAGCCGTCCTTAACATAGATCTCTTGCCGGTCGTCGGCGAGATAGCGACAACCGGTCGGACCCTTGACCGCCAGGCGGCCAACCTCGCCGCGCGGGGCCTCGTTGCCGTCAGCATCCAGCACCCGCACCTGATAGCCCGCCACCGGCTTGCCGGTGCAAGCCGGGCGGTGGTCGGAAAAGCGATTGGTGATAAAGATATGCAGCATCTCGGTGGCACCAATACCATCCAGCATCGGCTTGCCAGTCTTGGCAATCCAATCCTCATAAACCGGCGCTGGCAGGGTTTCTCCCGCCGAAACCGCCGCCCGCAGCGATGACAGATCCGCCCCCTCCTCCATCGCCTGCAGCATCACGCGATAGGCCGTCGGTGCAGTAAAGCAAACCGTTGCGCGATATTTCTCGATGATTTCAATCAAGCTGGGCGGTGAGGCATTTTCCAACAGCGTCGCCGCCGCGCCAAAGCGCAGAGGAAAGATCGCCAACCCGCCCAGACCAAAGGTAAAGGCCAGCGGCGGCGAGCCGACAAAGATATCTTCCGGCTGCACATCCAGCACTTCGCGGGCATAGCCATCGGCAATGATCAACAGATCGCGATGAAAATGCATCGTCGCCTTCGGCGATCCCGTGGTCCCCGAGGTAAAGCCCAGCAACGCCACATCATCCCGCCCGGTTTCAACCGCATGATAGTGAACCGGTTTTTCCAGCGCCAGCCGGTCCAGCTCGGCATCATGATTGGATGTCCCGTCAAAACCGACAACCGATTTCAGATAGGTCGACTCTTTGGCGCAGGTGACCAGTTCGTCCATCAGCCTGGTATCGCAGAGCGCATGGCTGATCTCTGCCTTGTCGACAATCTGTCCCAGCTCTCCGGCGCGCAGCATAGGCATGGTATTTACCACCACCGCGCCCACCTTGGTCGCCGCCAGCCAACAGGCCACCATGGCCGGGTTATTGGCCGAACGGATCAACACCCGATTGCCCGGCTTCACGCCAAGATCCTCCACAAGCACATGGGCCAGCCGATTGGTCCAATCGCTCAGCTCCTTGTAGGTGCGGCGACGGCCATTGCCGATCAGGGCGGTGCGATCACCAAACCCCTTCTCGACCATGGCATCGGTCAGCTCGACGCCAACATTGATCCGCTCGGGATAGTCAAACCCCTCCAGCAGGAACTCCGGCCACTGCGCCTCGGGGGGCAGGTTGTCACGGGTAAAGGTATCAGCATGGGCACTTGCGCTCAACATCTCACTTGCCCCCCTGATAGGCACCTAGGGTTTGCCGGGCAATCACCACCCGTTGCACATCCGATGCCCCCTCATAAATGCGCAACGCCCTGATATCACGATATAACTCTTCGACCTTTTGACCATGACGCACGCCATCACCCCCATGCAACTGCACCGCTTTGTCGATGACCTGCTGCGCCTGATCAGTGGAAAACAGCTTGGCCATGGCAGCCTCGCGGGTGACGCGCGCTGCACCGCTGTCCTTCGCCCAGGCCGCGCGGTACACCAGCAGCGCCGCCGCATCCACATCCAGCGCCATATCCGCGATATGGCCCTGCACCATCTGCAATTCAAACAGCGCCGCCCCCTGAACCTGCCGGGATGACACCCGCTCCAAGGCCTCATCCAGGGCGCGCCGGGCAAACCCCAACGCCGCCGCAGCGACAGTCGACCGGAACACATCCAACACCGACATGGCGATCTTGAATCCCCCCCCCGGCTGCCCCAGAAGGGCGGATGTGGGAATGCGACAGTCGGTAAATCGCAGAGTGGCCAAGGGATGCGGCGCAATGACCTGCTGCCGTTCAACCACCTCAAACCCAGGCAGACCCGCCGGTACAACAAAGGCCGACAGCCCCTTGGCACCCGGTGCCTCTCCGGTGCGGGCGAACAGAGTGTAGACATCGGCGATGCCACCATTGGAGATCCAGGTCTTTTCCCCATTCAGCACATAGTCATCGCCATCCAAATGCGCCGTCATCGTGGAATTTGCCACATCGGATCCAGACTGCGGCTCGGTCAGGGCAAAGGCCGAAATCGCCTTGCCACTGCGGGTCAGCGGCAACCATTCCGCCTGCTGTGCCGCCGACCCAAAGAGAGAAATGGCCCCGGTTCCCAGCCCCTGCATCGCAAAGGCAAAATCGGCCAGCCCGTCATGGCGCGCCAGGGTTTCACGGATCAGGCAGAGGCTACGCACATCCAGGCTCTCGCCCGTCATTGCGCCGCTGTGCTGCGCCCAGCCGCCCGCACCCAAAGCAGCAACCAGACTGCGGCAGGCCTCATCGACATCACTGTGATCAATGCCGCTCAGGTGCTGCTCGGCCCAAAGGTCCAACTCATGCGCCAGCGCCCGATGCCGGTCCTCAAAGAATGGCCAGCTCAAATATGTACGGTCTGCCATCTGTCACCCCTTCTCTTCATCTTCCCAAAAATACCTCCGCCGGAGGCATCCAACCGCTGCACCACGTGCTGCGGCTTGCGGATCAATCGCCCTCAAAAACCGGTTTTTCCTTGTTTACAAAGGCATGATAGGCACGTTCGAAATCTGCCGTCTGCATGCAGATCGCCTGCGCCTGGGCTTCGGCCTCGATGGCCTGCTCGATCGACATCGACCATTCCTGCGCCAGCATGGTCTTGGTCATCATATTGCCAAAGTTCGGCCCGGCCGCGATCCGCGCTGCCAGGGCCGCAGCCTCGGCGTTTAGATCTTCGCCCGGCACCAGCTTGTTATGAAACCCCCAGGCAGCGCCCTCTTCAGCGCTCATGGATCGGCCGGTATACAGCAGCTCCGCTGCGCGGCCCTGACCGATAATCCGCGGCAGGATCGCACAGGCCCCCATGTCGCAGCCAGCCAACCCCACGCGGGTGAACAAAAACGCGGTCTTTGCCTCTGGCGTCGCGATCCGCAAATCAGACGCCATGGCAATAATGGCACCAGCCCCGACGCAGATGCCATCAATCGCCGCAATGACCGGCTTGCCGCAGTTGACAATCGCCTTGACCAGATCCCCGGTCATCCGGGTGAAGGCCAGCAACTCTTTCATGCTCATCTTGGTTAGAGGGCCAATGATTTCATGCACATCCCCCCCCGAGCTGAAGTTGCCACCGTTGGACGCAAAGACCACGGCCTTGACCGCGTCATTGTAGTGCAGATCGCGGAACCAGTCGCGCAGCTCAGCATAGCTGTCAAAGGTCAGCGGGTTCTTGCGCTCTGGCCGATCCAGAGACACCGTGGCGATGCCCTCTTCAATCTTGCAAAGAAAATGCTGTGTATCCACCTGGGTCATTGCGTTTCATCCTTGTTTTCCAACCGCCGGGCCACTGCATCCAGCGCCTCGGCCATGCCCTGTGCCGCCTCAGGCGCCACATCGGCAAAAATTCCATCAATCCACTGCTCATGCGCGGCTGCCTGGCGGGCAAATTCCGCCTCCCCCTCCGGGGTCAGGCGCACCCGGCTGGCGCGCCGGTCTCCGGGCACTTTTTCACGCAGCACATGGCCATCCTCTACCAGACGCTCAACAATGCCGGTCACATTGCCATTGGACACCTTCAGCACGCTGGACAGTTCGCTCATCTTCAGCCCGGTGACATGCTGGCTCAGCGCCGCCATCACGTCAAAGCGCGGCAGCGTGGTAGCAAACCCCTGCCGCAGGTTTTCGCGCAGTTCGGTTTCCACACTGCGCGTCGCCTTAAGCACCCGAAGCCACAGCCGCAGCCGGTCTTTTGCAATATCCGTCTCGCTCAAATCTCACCTCCTGAAATCGGCAGCGCCGCCCCATTCACCGAAGAGGCGCCAACGCTTGCCAGCCACAATGCGGCCTCGGCCACTTCACCCGGTTGGATAAAACGATCCTGTGGGTTGCCGCGGCGCAGTGATTTTGCGGCTTGTTCCGGTGACATGCCAGTGGTTTTCACGATGGTCTCAAGCGAGTTCTGGAGCAAGGGTGTCTCGATAAAGCCCGGACACAGCGCATTTGCCGTCACCCCCGTCTTGGCCAGCTCAATCGCCAGGGCGCGGGTCAGGCCCAGCACCCCATGTTTGGCCGCACAGTAGCCTGACACATAGGGATAGCCCTTTAGCCCGGCTGTTGAAGCAATGGCGATCAACCGCCCCCAGCCTGCCTGCTTCATCATCGGCAGACAGGCCTGCCACAGATTGAACACCCCCAACAGATTGACCCCAAGCGCACCGGTGAAATCTTCCGGTGTCATACGCTCAAACGGTTTTGACGGCGCGGCCCCCGCATTGGCCAGGGCAATATCAACCCCGCCCTGCTCGGCTGTGGCCGCCTTGATCGCCTGATCAAGACTGTCCCTCACCGTCACATCGCAGGACAGCGGCAGGGCGCCGGTTTCTGCTGCCACATCCTGCAGGGCCTCTGCGCGCCGCCCAAGGATGGTAACGCGGGCCTCTTGCGCGGCGAACTGGCGCGCAAGTTCCGCCCCCAGCCCCGATCCACCACCAGTGATAACAACATGTTTGCCAGCAAAGCTCATGCGCGGATAACCTCTGCTTCGCGGTCAGCCAGTCGCCAGGCCTGATCGCGGCCGGCAAGATAGGGCAGCGGCCATGTGCCCGCCCGATCCCCTAGTTTGCTGGCCTCATGCAGGGTCCAATAGGGGTCCGCCAGATGCGGACGCCCGACACAGACCAAATCGGCCCGCCCCGCCATCAGAATGGAATTGGCGTGATCGGCCTCGTAGATATTGCCCACCGCCATGGTGGCCAGGCCCGCCTCGTTGCGGATCCGGTCGGAAAACGGTGTCTGGAACATGCGGCCATAGACCGGCTGACCTTCAACCGAGGTCTGCCCGGCAGAGACATCGACAATATCAACCCCCGCTTCAGAGAAGGCGCGCGCGATATCGACCGCCTCTTCCGGGGTGACCCCATCCGCCCCCAGCCAATCCGTGGCAGAGATGCGCACCGACATCGGCTTGTCCGTCGGCCAGACCGCGCGCATGGCAGAAAAGACCTCTAGCGGGTAGCGCATCCGGTTTTCCAGCGACCCGCCGTACTCATCCTGCCGAATGTTGGATTTGGGAGAAATGAACGATGAAATCAGGTAGCCGTGCGCCGCATGAAGTTCGATCATGTCAAATCCACAACGCGCTGCCATCTCGGCGGCGGCGGTAAATTCGCCTTTGACCTGGTCCATTTCAGCGCGGTTGATCGCACGCGGGGTGGTGTTTTGATCCGACCATGGCAACGCCGAGGCAGAGACCAGATCCCAGTTGCCGCTCTGCAGTGGCGCATCCATGGTTTCCCAGCCAACCTGTGTTGACCCCTTGCGCCCGGAATGGCCGATCTGGCAACAGATCTTGGCATCGGTTTCCTGATGAACAAAATCTACCAGACGCGTCCAGGCCGCTTCATGTTCGGGCGCATAAAGACCCGGACAGCCTGGCGTGATCCGCCCCTCGGGGCTGACGCAGGTCATTTCGGTGTAAACCAGTCCGGCGCCCCCCTTGGCGCGTTCACCATAATGGATCAGGTGCCAATCGGTGGGGCAGCCATCTACCGCCTTGTACTGCGCCATCGGCGAGACCACGATGCGGTTTTTCAGATGCATATCGCGCAGCTGGTAGGGGGCGAACATCGGCGCACGCACTGGGGCATCCGCAGGCACACCAGCCTTGTGTTGAAACCACTTTTCCGCCGATTCCAGCCAGTTCGGGTCACGCAGGCGCAGGTTTTCATGGGAAATACGCTGGCTGCGCGTCAGCAGGGAATAGTTGAACTGGACCGGATCCATATCCAGGTAGCGTTCCACATCCTCGAACCATTCCAACGAATTGCGCGCCGCCGATTGCAGCCGCAATACATCCAGGCGCCGCTCTTCCTGGTAACGCTCAAAGGCGCGCTCCAGGCTGTCCTCGCAGCTCAGCAGCTCTGCCAGCGCAATGGCGCTATCAAAGGCAAGCCGCGTACCAGAGCCAATCGAGAAATGCGCGGTCGCAGAGGCATCCCCCAACAGCACCACGTTTTCATGGTGCCACTTATCGCAGAGCACCCGCGGGAAGTTGATCCAAACCGCAGACCCACGCAAATGATCCGCATTGGAAATCAGGTTGTGGCCGCCCAGATGATCGGCAAAGATTTCCTCGCAGGTGCGGATAATCTCTTCCTTGGACATATCCTCAAAGCCCCAGCGATCCCAGGTCTCGCCCGAACATTCGACAATCACCGTCGCGGTATTGTCGTCAAATTGATAGGCATGGATCCAGACCCAGCCATGTTTGGTCTTTTCAAAGACAAAGGTGAAGGCATCATCAAATTTCTGATGCGTTCCCAGCCAGATAAACTTGCAGGGGCGCACATCAACATTGGGTTTGAAGTGATCGGCAAACTCGTTCCGCACCGCCGAGTTCAGCCCATCGCACCCCACCACCACGTCATAGTCTTTCTGATAGTCTGAGGCGGGTTTCGCACGGGATTCAAAGCGCAGGTCAACGCCAAGCGCCAGGGCGCGCTCTTGCAGGATCAAAAGCATCTTTTTACGGCCGATCCCGGCAAAGCCATGCCCCTGAGAGACCGTGCGGACGCCTTCTTGCACCACGGCAATGTCATCCCAATAGGCAAAATTCTCTTTGATTGACTGGGCGCTGGCAGGGTCATTCTTGCTCAGGTTCTCTAGCGCGTCATCAGACAGAACCACGCCCCAGCCAAAGGTGTCGTCGGCCTTGTTCTGCTCGAACACCGTGACCTCGGCCTCGGGCTGCCGCAACTTCAACGAGATTGCAAAATAGAGCCCGGCTGGCCCGCCTCCTAAACATGCGACTTTCATGACCCATTCTCCCTGGAAGTAGATTATGTAGTCAGGATAGGTTGGCGCGTTAAAACTTCAAGCTTAAAGTTTCAGGCTTGAAGTTAATTCGATGATCAGGCCCGCAAGGCGCCCCAGCCAAAATTTGCCCGCGCGGCGTGGCAGCCCAAGCCCCCCGGGTAAAACGGCTGTTTGAAATATCCACAGCCCCCTATGGGTATTTTCATTTTAACTATCTTTAACAATATTTTAAGAGACACTCTTAAGTGCAAAATCTGGCAGGGAAATGGAATAACCCATAATCATCACCGCGGCATGAAGCATAAAATACAGCAAATTTCGGGCAGCACCCAGGTTTTTACCCCCCTTGCTCACCGCAAGCTTCGACCAGAGAAGCCAAGATCACCAGAAAAGTTGAGAAATGGTAATTTTTTGCCACTTTTTTGCGCAAAGCGCGCAGATACCTACGACAAAAGACAACCCCGCCACCCAGGAAATCAGACGAAAAGCGTGAATAGGCGACAATAAAACCGGATAATACCCCCCCGCGCGCCGCAGAAAACTGACGCCAGACCAGGCGGGCGACGCAGAATTACCTCGGGGCGATGAGCCTGGGGCGCAGGTCAGATTTCGCGCAGGTAGCGCATAACCGCCTCGCGAACCGATTGGTCGCCACGATGACGTGAGGCAAAGATGACGCGCCGCAGATCAGCCAGGTTAACTCTCATTAACAAAGACTTAACTGGCCCAATTGAAGCAGGCCGCATTGACAGCGTATGCATCCCCATTGCCGCGAGGCAGACTGCCTCGATGGGGCGGCCGGCATCCTCACCACAGAAACTCAGTGGGGTACCCGAGATGGCGCAGCGCTCAACAATCTGCTCTATCAGGCTCAGGAAGCTCACATTCAGGCTATCATACCGCTTGCGCACACGCTCATTCTCGCGGTCGGCTGCAAAGAAAAACTGCTTCAGATCATTGCCGCCCACCGAGACGAAACCAACATCGTCAAAGAACTTTTGCGGGGCAAAGGCCAAAGATGGGGTTTCCAGCATTGCGCCGATCTCAAGGCTCTCTGGCAGGGCATGGCCAAGAATGCGCTCGCGCTCCAGTGTTTTGGTCACCTCATCGCGCGCCGCGCGGTATTCTTCGGCCTGGGCAACAAAGGGAAACATCACTGTCAAAGGCCGCCCATCTGCGGCCCGCATCAAGGCCTGCAACTGCATCCGCATGATGCCAGGCTTGTCCAGCCCCACCCGGATCGCGCGCCACCCCAAAGCCGGGTTCGGCTCGTCGTTGGGCTTCATATAGGGCAGCACCTTGTCAGAGCCGATATCCAAGGTTCGAAAGACAACCCGCTTGCCATGCGCCGCATCCAGCACCCGTTTATACAGGGCCACCAGTTCCGAACGCCGGGGCATCTGGTTCCGTACCAGAAATTGCAGCTCGGTGCGGAACAGGCCAACACCCTCGGCCCCCGAATTTTCCAGCGACGGCAGATCCGCCATCAGCCCTGCGTTCATCACCAGGTTGATCTTCTGACCATCCAGAGTTATCGCCGGTTTGTCGCGGATCGAAGCATAGCGTTGCTGTGCCTGGGCCAACATGGCGATCTTGTCACGAAAAGCCCCGACCACGGTATCGTCGGGGCGCAGGTGCACCACGCCCTGCTCGCCATCCACCATGATATGATCGCCGTTCAAGGCCTCGGTGCTGATCCGTTTGGCATTGACCACCAGTGGAATAGCCAACGCCCGTGCCACGATCGCCGCATGCGATCCAACCGAACCTTCCTCAAGCACGATGCCCTTGAGGTTGCGGCCATATTCCAGCAGTTCCGCCGGGCCAATGTTGCGCGCCACAAGAATCGGATCTTCTGGCAGATCAGCCCCGGTTTCGGCCCCCTGCCCGGTCAGAATGCGCAGCAACCGGTTGGACAGATCGTCCAGATCGCTCAGCCGTTCTCGCAGGTAGGCATCCTGCGCCTGCGACAGCCTGGCGCGGGCCTGGGATTGTTCCTTTTCCACCGCCGCCTCGGCGCTGAGCCCGCGTGCGATATCTTCCTCCATCCGCCGCATCCAGCCCTTGGAATTGGCGAACATGCGATAGGCCTCAAGGACTTCCAGCTGTTCCTTATCGCCGTTTTGCGAGATCTCCAGCATCTTGTCGACGCCCATGCGCAGGTGTTCCACTGCCTCGCACAGCCGCACCTGCTCGCGCTCGGGGTCGTCGGCGAATGGGTTGGTGACCAGCACACGTGGTTCATGCAGCCAGACATGACCCTCTGCGGCGCCTTCCTGCGCGGCAGTACCGGACAACAGAACTGCCTGCTGGTGCAGCGGCGACAACGCCGCCCCCTCGCCGACAAAGGCCCCAAGCTCTGTCATCTCGGCGATGACCATGGCCACCACCTCTAGCGCATAGACCGCATCTGACGAAAATTCACGGGCATCATTCGACTGTACCACAAGCACGCCAAGCATTTCGCCAAGCCGTTGGATCGGCACACCAAGAAAGGAAGAAAACCGCTCTTCTCCGGTTTCCGGCATATAGCGGAACCCCTTGGCGTTGGGGGCATCTGGCGTGTTGATCACCTTGCCAAATTTGGCAACCCGGCCCACCAGACCTTCGCCAATGCGCATCCGGGTCTGGTGTACGGATTCGACATTCAGACCTTCACTTGCGCAGAGCTCAAGCGTGTCATCATCGCGAAACAGATAGACCGAGCACACCTGGGTGCCGATGCTGTCGGCAATCAGATGGGTGATCTTGTCCAAACGGGCCTGGCCAGGGTTGTCCCCGGCCATAGCCTCGCGCAAGCGGCCAAGCAGCTTGCGACTTTCAGATTCAGTACTTTCGACCATGGGCCCTGTTCACATTTTTTTGTGGCAGGCAGCCCCGTGATCAGGCTGCCTTGTCCAATTCAAAAGCATCATGCAGTGCTTGGACTGCAAGTTCCATGTATTTCCGATCAATAAGAACGGAAATCTTGATCTCAGAGGTTGTAATAACCTTGATATTGATCCCCTCATCAGAGAGTACCTTGAACATTTTGGCCGCAACACCTGACTGCGAACGCATGCCAATACCCACAACAGAAACCTTGGCGACATCCTCATCGGCCACCAGTTCGGCGTAGTTCAGCTCACCCTGTTCCTTGATCCTCATCAGCGCCTGATCGGCACGGCCCACCTGATCGGTTGGGCAGGAAAAGGTCATATCCGTGCGGCCATCTTCCGAGATGTTCTGCACGATCATGTCGACGTTGACGCCCCCATCAGAGAGCGCATTGAAAATGGTCGCGGCGATGCCTGGACGGTCAGCAACCGACATCAGCGTCACCTTGGCTTCGTCGCGGGAATAGGCCACACCGGCCACAACATTGGATTCCATGATTTCCTCCTCATCGCAGACCAGCGTACCCGCCGCGTCGGATTGTTCTTCAAAACTAGAGAGAACGCGCAGTTTCACCTTGTAGCGCATCGCCAGCTCTACCGAGCGGGTCTGCAGCACCTTGGCCCCCAGCGAGGCCAATTCCAGCATTTCTTCAAATGAGATCTTGTCGAGCTTGCGCGCCTTGCCACAGATCCGCGGGTCGGTGGTATAGACCCCATCCACATCCGTGTAGATATCGCAGCGCTCGGCCTCGAACGCGGCGGCAAAGGCCACGGCGGTGGTGTCAGACCCGCCTCGGCCCAGGGTGGTGATGCGCCCCTCGGGGCTGATCCCCTGAAAGCCTGCCACCACAGCAACACGCATGCCTTCGCCAAACTTGGCGTTGATGTTTTCCGGCGGGATCTCTTCGATCCGGGCCTGGCTGTGGGCGCTGGTGGTTTTCAACGGCACCTGCCAGCCCTGCCAGCTGCGGGCGGGAATATCCATTTCCTGCAGGGTCAGCGCCATCAATCCGGCTGTGACATTTTCCCCGGATGACACCACGGCATCATATTCGCGGGCGTCAAACAGCGGCGAGGTCTCATTGACCCAGCCAACCATTTCATTGGTCTTGCCAGACATGGCAGAGACGATGACAATGACGTCATAGCCCTTTGCCACTTCGACGCCGACACGTTTGGCCGCGCGTTTAATCCGGTCGAGGTTGGCAACCGAGGTGCCGCCAAATTTCATTACTAGAACGGGCATGGGCAAAAGTCTCCGTGCGCTCGCTGTTTCCGATCAATGCCTCATAGGGGCTTGTGGTTTCAAGGGCAAGGCTATGGATTGTAGCGGTACAAGCGCGCAATGACCCACTGCGGCGCCTAGGCGCGCCAAAACCGCACTGTAAGAATAGCATAAACCGCCATCAGCTCTAGCCGACCAATCAGCATGGCGCTGCTGAGGATCCATTTTGCCGCATCGTTCAGCGAGGCGAAATTGCCCGCCGGACCGATGGTATCCCCCAGGCCAGGCCCCACATTCGCCACCGCCGTGGCGGCACCGGAAATCGCGGTGATGAAATCCAGCCCAGTCAGCGCCAGCGCCCAGGCCACAATCCCCATTGTCACCACAAAGAACATGAAAAAGGAAATCACCGAGCTCAGCACATCTGGCCCGACAGTGCGGCCCTGAAACCGCAGGGCAAAAACCCCATGCGGCGATCTGATACGCTGGATCTGCACCCGGATAGAGGCAAAGAGCAGCTGATAGCGAAAGATCTTGACCGAACAGGCGGTAGAGCCCGCACAGCCGCCGATCAGCCCGACAAAGAAGAACACCATGATCAGAAAGCTGCCCCATTTCATATAGTCGACACTGGCATAGCCGGTGCCGGATATGATGGAGGTGATGTTGAACAGCGCTTCACGCACCGCCTGCTCGGGGTGATGCGGAAATATGCTGACCAGGACGGCGGCGGTTACCACGACCAGGATAGCAATCGTGCCAAGGAATGCCCGCACCTGACTGTCACTAACCAGCGGGTTCGCCTGGCCATTGATCATCTGTACATAGCGCACGAAAGGCAACGCCGCGAGGATCATGAAAACAGAGGCTGCATATTCCGGCGGGCCGGAAAAGGCGCCGAATGATGCATCATAATTGGAAAACCCACCGGTCGACATCGTGGTCATCGCGTGAACCAGCGCATCAAAAGAGCCCATGCCCAGCGCCATATAGACCACCATGCAGGTCACAGTGAGGCCCAGGTAGATCAGTGCGATCTGCTTTGCAATCGCCTGCGCCCGAGGCAGGATCTTACCCATTGTATCAAAGGCTTCAGACTTGAAGATCTGCATCCCCCCGACGCGCAGCTCCGGCAGAAAGACCATGGCGACCACAATAATGCCGATGCCCCCCAGCCATTGCAGGATACCACGCCACAGCAACAGCCCCTTGGGCAGATCATCCAGACCGGAAATCACCGTTGACCCGGTTGTGGTCAAACCGGACATGGCTTCAAAAAACGCATCGGTAAAGCTGAGCTCGGTCGCCCCAAGGATAAGGGGTAGCGCACCAAATATCGGCAGGGCAACCCAGACCAGGGTAGTCAGCAAGAAGGTCTGCTGAATGGACAGCCCTTTTTGTGTGGCGCTGCCACAGCTGAGCGCGATCAGCGCGCCCCCCAGCATGGTAATGATGCCGCTTTCCAAAAACACAGGCCAGTGGCCCCGCCCCTCCAGAAGATCGGCAACAAACGGGAACACCATCATGCCCCCCAAGATCACAACCAGAAGGCCGATCACATATCCAACGGGTCGAATATCCAACATAAGAGGGAGCGTTGGCCCGCCACGGCGAAACTGTCAAGGCACAGGCGGCGCATCCACTGTGTCACGTGCAGCCGGGCAACGCTGCAAAGCAGATGCCATCACCCGCCCAAACAGGGCCGCACAGCGGTTAAAAGCGCCAATAATAGGCCTTTCAGGTCCGGCACCTGTAAATTCCTGTACAGGATCAGCCCTGATGGATCAGGGTTGAAAACAGTTTCGGATCCAGGCTCTGCTGCGCAAACAGCGCCCCTTGGGTCAAGATGCTGATCGCGTCGTGGCTGTGCAGGCTTTCCTGATGGCTGGCAACGACCCGGAAATCACCAATGCGCGAATCTCCTTGCAGGGCCTCGCAGAACAGCCGGGCGGCATCCTCGACAAAGATCGGATTGGCGGCGTTCAGCTCGGCAAAGGCCTGCTCATCCTCTCGTTTGACCATGACCTGAGTCTCTGTTGGTACCGCCTGGCGACAATGGCCAATCAGGTCCTCGAACCACAGGCATCCGCCTGTGGGATTCAGCGCCACCGAAACCCGCGCCACAGAACGTTGCGAATGCGGCGTTGCCAACTGGCCGCGCGCCTGTCGGGCATGTTCGCTCAGCTCCAGCGAACAGGGGCAGGTCGAGGAATAAACATAGTCCAGATGCATGATTTTGTGGCGCTGCCCCCCAGTCTGCACCAGTTCCAGCGCGATGTCGTAATACTGATAACCGGACAGACCAGAACGCAGGCTTTCAATCCGCATCGGAAAGGAAAACCGCATTTGCAGCCGCGCATCCATACTGTCCAGATCCGTAAGGTAATCGCTCAGCGTGGCCTCCATCACCTCAAAGCTAAAGGTTTTTTCGGCGTGTTTGTAAAAGGATCGCATGATCCGGGACATGTTGATGCCCTTTTTTCCGGCCTCAAGGCTGACAGATCCGGTTATGCTGGTTTCCAATGTATGATCGTTCCCATCACGACTGTGGAACCGGATCGGCAGGCGGAAATTGGAAATGCCGACATGCTGGATCTGCTCTTTCGCGCCACGGATCAGGCTGGCAGGGCCATTTTGCAGATCGGGCAGGGTCGCGCGATAGGCCTCGTCCGATTTGAAATCCTGTGGGTAGCTGCGTGCCAGATCGGGATAATTGCTGACCGCACGCCCCGGCAAAAGCCGCGCCAGGGCCGGATCCAATTGTGCCAGCTCGGTCGGCGTGACTGTTTTAGCCCACTTGCGCAGCAGCGCCAAGGCGGCCTCGGCCTCTTGCTGATCCGGGACATCAGGCAGATCACGGTTGAGGATATTCATTGCACACAGCTCTCCGATTTGGCCACGCAATGCCCGCAGCCACCTAATCTATTTATACCTTTACGTGGCAAACTTCAAAATGGATCACGCAAATACGGCAGGTTCACCCCCGGTTCTGACGCCTTGGGTGAAAACAGGCTCACCAAGCGGCGCCCCCTCTCGCGTGAAAAGAGGGCGCCAAAGATGGCTGTAACCTAGCCCTGCGACGCTACCAGCGCCTGGGTCAGATCCGCGATCAGATCGCCCGCATCCTCCAGTCCGACAGAGAAACGCACCAGGCCCGAGGTGATACCCAGCTCAGTCTTTTGTGCATCGGGCAGCCGCTGGTGGGTGGTGGTGGCCGGATGGGTGGCGATGGATTTTGCATCGCCCAGGTTGTTTGAAATCACCGGGATAGTCATCGCGTTGAGGAACCGAAAGGCCGCTTCCTTGCCGCCCTTCAGATCCAGCGCCAACACCGTGCCGCCATTGCCCTGCAGCTGGCTTTGCACCAGATCATGCTGCGCATGGGTCGCAAGACCTGGATAGATCATCCGCTCCAGTGCCGGATGACCAGTCAGCTCGGTTGCGATCTTCAGCGCAGTTTCAACCTGTGCCCTGACCCGCAGGTCAATGGTTTCCAACCCCTTGAGCAATGTCCAGGCGTTGAACGGGCTGAGACTGCCACCGGTGTGTTTCATGTAGGGTTCAACCGTGCCGCGGATGAAATCACGCGTGCCCAGGATCACCCCGCCCAGCACCCTGCCCTGGCCGTCGATATGTTTGGTAGCCGAATAGACCACCACATCCGCACCCTGCGCAATGGCATCGGAAAACACCGGAGTCGAAAAGACATTATCCACCACCACGGTGGCGCCAACCGCATGCGCGATGCTGGCCACGGCAGTGATGTCGATCACCTCCAGGGTGGGGTTGGACATGCTTTCAAAGAACACCGCCTTGGTGTCTGGGCGCACCGCGGCGCGCCATTGCTCCAGATCGGTGCCATCGACAAATGTGACCTCGACCCCATAGCGCGACAAGATGCCTTCCAGGATATACAGACAGGAGCCAAACAGCGCCTTGGCAGAAACGACGTGATCGCCAGCCTTAAGCATCGAGGTCAGCGCCCCGTTGACCGCCGCCATACCAGAGGCGGTGGCAAAGGCATCCTCGGCCCCTTCCAACAGGGCGATACGCTCTTCGAACATGGCCACGGTCGGGTTGCCATAGCGCCCATAGATGAATTCATCCGGGCCAGTCTCGATAAAACGTGCTTCGGCCTGTTCGGCGCTATCGTAGACAAACCCCTGTGTCAGAAAGATCGCCTCGCTGACTTCGCCATACTGGCTGCGGCGCGTGCCCCCGTGCACCAGTTTGGTGCGGTTGTTCCAGCTCTCACTCATGTCATGTCCTCCTGCGCCTGTCGCGCAACAAAAAACCCCCGTCCGGCCAAGCGAAAGGGGGTCCTTCACGTCCTGACCTCTTTAGCGGATTATTTATAGTGGCCCGCAATCCGGTTACAAATCTACCACGCCCAAAAAATCATTCTCTGGAGAATTTAATTTTATCAATATCAGTAGCTTGCATGATTAATGAAAGCTCCTCATCACGATATCTCAACCCTGAGACTGGGCATTGGTATGCCTCGAAGGCATCCCAAAGTCCCCAAGACATACCCTAAAGCTACACAGCGAGAAGCTTTGCAGTCAGGAGAACTAAACGAATTTTTTGCTTTAAGGCAATAAACAGCATCAACGCAAGTCTGAAATCTTTCAAACACGTTCTTGCAACCTCATCAACACTGAATCCATAATTTCAAGAGTACCGCTTCACCCCAAAGCATGCGTAATTGGGCTGCCTCTGTTCTGAGGTCGAGCTCCCGATAAGATCACAGGATAGTTGTGAACAAGGGAGACAGATGATGGAATACTACGCTGGACTGGATGTGTCGCTGCGGTCATGTGCGCTTTGCATTGTGGATAGCAAAGGCGCGATCATTCT
>NZ_JBLWXG010000007.1:0-193485 GCF_048267565.1 Pseudophaeobacter sp.
TGTGCGGACCATACTCCTTGGGGGCATCTCGCCAGCGCAAGCCATTGCGATTGATGAAGATAATGCCACTCAGCACACGCCGATCATCCACACGTGGTTTGCCATGGGGCTTCGGAAAGTAGGGCTCCAAACGCGCCATCTGCGCGTCCGTCAGCCCAAAAAAATCGCTCATATCATCGCTCATTTTTCGACCGATGAATCACCCCGCCATACGGAAATCAATGGGTCCTGACCCTAAGACCCGGAATGACCCGCTTGCTTTAGGATCGAGCGAGCACGAAGGCGTACCGGTTCGTCCACCATCGCGCCATCCACTTGAACCGCACCGTCGCCCGAAGCCAACACGTGGCGAGCCCAGTCGATTTGCGATTGGCTTGGCGCAAAGGCACGTAACACGGGCGAAATCTGTTTGGGATGAATGCATAACTTGCCGGTCATCCCGATTTCCCTGGCATGTGCCGCGTCTTCGGATGTTGCGGACAGATCATCAAGCAGGACGGTCACCCCGTCGAGCGGAGCAGAAATGCCCGCAAGACGCGAGGCTAGGACGAGTTCAAAACGCGCGGGAGCCAGCACCTCGCGGGTATGGGCGCAGCCGAGATCGGCGCAGAAATCGACCGATCCGAACGCAAGTCGAACAACACCCTTTGCCGCAGCGATCTCGCGCGCATTGGCGAGGCCACGTGCAGTTTCAATCAGTGCAATGGCCGGACACGGCACTATGTCGGCCAATGACCCGATCTGCTGGGGGTCCTCCGCCTTGGGGAGCATGATCGCGTCGGGGCGCAACTTGGCCACTGCGGCCAGATCGGCGTCAAACGCGGCGGTTCCGATGGCGTTGATGCGGACAATCACGGGCTTATCCGTGAAATCGCGGCGCAACGCAGCTCTGGCCGCGTTCTTGGCATCCGCCGCCACCGCGTCCTCAAGATCAAGGATCACTGCATCAGCCCCCGAAGCGGCGGCTTTTGCAAAACGCTCGGGCCGGTTCGCGGGCACAAAAAGCGGCGCCCTGATCGCTTCCAGCGCACTCATTCCTTAACGATGACGATGGCTTCGATCTCGACCATGACCCCAAGCGGAAGGGAACCCATGCCGACAGCCGCGCGTGCATGATATCCTGCCTCGCCGAGAACCTCGACAAACAGTTCGGAACAACCGTTGATGACTTTGGCGTGATCGACGAAATCCGGTGTCGCGTTAACCATACCGGTAACTTTGGCCACCGCCTCGACGGCCGACAGATCCCCGACGACAGATTTCACCACCGACAAGAGTTGCAGCCCGACATTGCGTGCCGCCGCATAGCCTTGTTCGATCGTCGCATCTTCCCCCAGACGGCCGGTAATGAACGTCCCATCGGGATTGCGCGGAATCTGGCCAGACAGATACAGCGTGTTTCCGATCTTTCGCACGGGTCGGTAAACGGCCAGCGGGTCAGGCGCTTTTGGCAAAGTCAGGCCGAGCGCTTCGAGTTTCTGTTCAGGTGTCGTCATGTCTCAGTCCTCGATCTCTTGCGGTTCACGGATGCTGCGGGCCTCTCCGGTAACGCGGATGCTGGCGCCCCGTTCCGGCGTGATCTCGGTGATCAGCCGCGAGGGCACGCCCATATCCTCGCCCTGTCGGATGGTTGCGCGGCCCTGATGCGGCCAGTCGATGTCGCGCAAGTATCCTGCCAGAGCCGCAGCGGCGGCCCCCGTCGCAGGATCCTCAACGACGCCGCCGAGCGGGAACGGATTGCGCGCGTGGAACAGTTGCGCCGTCTCGGCGTAAACCAGATTGAACGTGATATAGCCCTCACGTTCGGCCAGCGCCTGCGCCCTAGCAAAATCATATTTCATCTCGCGCAGGGCCTCGCGGTCTTTCAGCGCAAGGATCAGGTGATCGCCGCCACCATGCGCGACGGCGGGTGGTATACGCGGGTCCAGACCGTCAGGCGAGAGACCGAAGATATCCAGCGCCTCCGTCAGGGTTGCGGCCGCGACAGGGCCACTGCGCGTCGGCGGCGATTGGAAGGCTGCCCCCCAGCTGGTGTCAGAGGAATGGCCTTCGACGGTGATGCGCGCGCGATTGATGTCGAGCGTGAACAGACCCGGCCCGGCATGGCGGGCCAGGGCGGCGCCAAGCGCAATCGTCGCATGGCCGCAGAAATCCACTTCGACCTCGGGTGCAAAGTATCTGACCCGCCAGGCATCGCCCTCGGGCGCCGCAAAAACGGTTTCCGAATAGCCGACTTTGGCCGCCACCTTCTGCATCACGGCCGGTTCAGGCAGGGTGTCACAGATCACCACACCCGCCGGGTTACCGCCATCCGATCCGCTCGAAAATGCGGAGATATGTTGTACTTTCAGCATATTATTACCCAGTTCTGTTCGTTTGGCCATCAACGATGTTCTTGCGCTCCGCACTTTTCACCAGCAAGGTCAGGGTGCGATTGATCGGAACGTCGATGCCCCGTTTAGCGGCTCGATTGACGATTTCCCCGTTGAGGTAGTCGATCTCAGTCGGTTTGCCGCGCCCCAGATCCTGTGCGGTCGAGGAATGCTGACCGGCCATTGTGACGGGTATGGTTCGGATCGTTTCGAACACCGCATCTGGTACAGAAATGCCCTCTGCCTGTGCGACCGAAAGGGCCTCGCGGGCAATATCCTGCATCAGTTCCGGCATGCCTTCCTGCGCGGCGATCTTGCCGTAGGGCAAACCTGTGATGGCCGACAGGGGATTGATGGCGCAATTTACGACCAGCTTGGCCCAAAGTGAAGCCATGACATCGTCAGACACGCGCGTCTCGACACCAGCAGCGTTGAAGATGCTGGCAATTTCCTCAGCACCTTGCCCCGACAGTTCCAGATCGCCGCGCCCTTCGTGACGCACAACCCCTTGGCCATTCATGTGGCTGGCGACATAGACCACGACGGGCAGTACCGGACGCCCGGTGATCTGCCCGAGGGTTTCGGCATTCGACACGCCGTTTTGCAGGCTGAGCACGGTGGAACCTGACGCCAGATGAGGTGCAATTTGCTGCCCGGCCTCACTGGTATCACCGGATTTTACACAAACCATCACTATCTCGGCGCTGCGGATCATTGAAGGATCGGTGCTGGCACTCACCTTGGCGACAAGCCGTTCATCGCCCTTCTCAAGGATCAGGCCATTCTGCGACACTGCATCGACGAAGGATGCCCGACCGATCAGCATGACCTCATGACCTGCGAGCGCAAGCATGGCACCATAATAACAGCCAACCGCTCCTGCCCCCATTACAGCAATTTTCATCAGACGCTCCCTTCGCTGAATTTGTTCAGTCTGGCGCGTGCGTCAGCCGAAATAGTTCACGACTGTCTTGATACGAGAGAACTCATGCAAGGCCACCAGCCCCTTTTCCCGCCCATGACCCGATTTCCGAACTCCGCCGAACGGCAGTTCGACGCCACCAGCCGCACCGAAATTGTTCACAAAGACTTGCCCACAAAGCAAGGCCTTGGCCACACGCTTCTGGCGCGCGCCATCGCGAGTCCAGACCGAGGCGACAAGACCATACTCCGTCCCGTTTGCGATGGTTATGGCTTCCACCTCGTCCTCGAACGGGATCACGCAAAGCACCGGGCCAAAGACCTCTTCCTGGGCAATACGCGAGTTGGGGTCGCAAGGACCAAACAGAACAGGTGCTACGTAAAATCCGTCATTCGGTGTGTTGGATCCTATCCGGCCCTTGGCAATAACAGGCTGATCCGACTCTGCGATATAACGCTCGACACGCTGCTTTTGTTTGGCGGAAATCAGGGGGCCCATGATATCGTCTTCGCCCGACGGCCCGACCTCGATCGCTTCGAACCGCGATTTCAATTCTGCGACGACCTGATCGTAGATGGGGCGATGGATCAAGACGCGACTGCCTGCCGAACAGGTCTGGCCAGCGTTCTGGATCAGCGCGTTCACCAGCACCGGAATTGCGGCGTCAAGATCGGCGTCCTCGAAAACGATCTGCGGAGACTTGCCGCCAAGTTCCAGGGTGCAGCCGACATAGTTCTTTGCCGCCGCGATCTGGATCATGGTGCCCACTTCGGGCGACCCGGTGAAAGAGATGAAATCCACGCCGTGATGTTCGGTCAGGGCCTTGCCGACGGTTTCACCACGACCGGTTACAACGTTGAAGACCCCTGCGGGAAATCCGACTTCGACGGCAAGCTCAGCAATCCGCAGGGCGCTCAGGCAGGCATCCTCGGACGGTTTCAGCACAACTGTATTGCCCATGGCAAGCGCAGGGGCGATGGACCGGCCGACCTGCTGCGCCGGGTAGTTCCAGGGCAGGATCACCGCGACGACGCCATGCGGCTCGCGGTACATCGCCACATCATAATTGTTCATGAACGGAATGACCTCGCCATGGACCTTGTCCGTGGCGCTTCCATAAAACTCGAAATAACGGGCCGCCATGGTCATGTCCGTGCGCGACTGCTTGATCGGCTTGCCGTTGTCGCGGGTCTCAAGCTGCGCCAAGGCTTCTTTTTCTTCGAGAATACGCTGGGAGAGCTTCAACATCAGCCGTCCGCGCTCAACAGCCGTCAGCTTCGACCAGGGCCCAGTCTCAAACGCATCTCGGGCCGCAGTGATGGCAAGATCGACATCTGCGGCATCACTATCCGGGATCTCGGAAAATGTCATCCCATCGACCGGAGATACGACCGGAAGGACACGCCCGGACTGAGCCGGAACCCAAGCGTTGCCGATCAGGTTCTGCGGCTTGGATATGCTGTTGTTGATCTCGTTCATCTTCAGTTCCTTTCTGGCGCCGATCACTCGGGCGCGCGCCGCCCGCGAGGCGCAAATATGGTGCGAATCCCTGCCGATTTCGGCGGCTTCAGTTCATCCCAAAGTTGGGCTCTTCCTTGGCAAAAAAGGCGCGAACGCCCTCCTCGCAGTCGGCCGAGGCAAAGACCTGGTCGCTGGCGTCGAGCGAGCGGGAGATCAATTCGGCGGTCGACAGCCGCGAAGCCTCTCCGATCAGGGCTTTGCACAGTCTGAGCGCCTTGGGCGGGCGCTTTGACATTTCCGTCGCAAGGGCCTTTGCGGCACTGGCAACATCGCCTTTCGGCACAACGCGGTCGATCAGCCCCCAGGCGAGTGCGGTTGGCGCATCCACTGGCTCTGTCAGGAAGATCAGTTGTTTCGTCTTGGCAGGTCCGATGCGGCGCACGGTCCGATAGGGGCCGCCGCTGCTGGGAAATACCCCAAGGCGCATTTCCGGCATCGCGAAACGGCAATCCTCTTCGACGACGATCAGGTCACAACACATGGCGATTTCCAGCCCCCCGCCAAAGGCGAGGCCGTGAATTGCTGCCACGACCGGTTTGGGGAAATTGGCCAGTTTCTCGAAAACCGCGTTCTGCCGCAGCAGTTTCAGTTCAACGACCTTGCCCGGTTCGTGAAAGTCGTCGAATTCGGAAATATCGGACCCGGCGCAGAATGCGCGGCCCGCGCCTCTCAGGACCACGGCACGCACCTCGTCATTCCTGCGCAGACCTTCAAGAATGCGATCGAGCTGCCCGGTCATTTCGATCTTGAACACGTTCAGCGGCGGGTTGTTCAACTTGATGGTGGCGATCCTGTCGTTCAACGACATTGTTACGTAAGGCTCTGCCATGGTTAGACTTTCTCGAATGTTGTCTGTATTTTAGCGGATTTTTTTGATGAGTCACTTCAGTCTATGATGGGCTCTTGCTTCAAACAATCTGCATAATCTTAACTATTATGCAGATCATATGAGCAATGGGATCAACGCAGAGAGTTGGAAGTTAATTCACTGAATCTGGTGGCAGCTGGTCAGTTCGATAGGTCCCATGGAAACAATGACACTTACGGAACGTCGCCGTGGCGGACCCTTCCGAGGATCAGTATGGAACCGATCGCGGATGTGGTGGCCGCCGAGGATCCGAAGGTCGCGGCAAGGATCATGCAGGCCACGACCGTTGTGTTGGCCAGGGCACCCGGACAGGCTTCAGGCTTGGGGTGATCGGAGCAGTTTTACCTGTTCGGGCATGAAGGCATCGCCTGCGCCCCTTTCGATCAGATCGCCCAGTGTCTCGTGAACCGCGTCGGCCACTTTTTGGGTGGCCCCAAGTTCATTTGCCATCGCAGTGTAATAGCTGGCATCCTTGTAGGCGTTGGCGATGGTGAAACGCAGCAGATCGGAATTGCCTTCAAGGATGTACGGCGCGACGCGTTCAAGCGCTGCGCCACCGGCACCGCCCTTGCGCAGGCAGTCCACCATTGCTTCGACATCCATCCCGTCCGAGATAGCACAGGCCGCAACTTCGGCGATCAGGGTGACGGTGCCGAGCGAGATGATGTTGTGGATCAGCTTCAGCTGGTGTCCGCTGCCGGGGCCGCCGGCGACAAAGATGTTCTCCGCAAAGGTCTTCAGCACCGGTCGGGCTTTGGCAATTGTGTCGCCCTCTCCCCCGACCAGCAGGTTGAGACGTCCTTCCTCAGCTTCCTTTGGTGTCCGGGTCATTGCCGCATCCACCAGTTCGCATCCGACGGAGCGCACCTTTGCGGCAAGGGCTCGGGTAGAACTTGGGATCGCGGTGGAACAATCGACTACGATCGTGCCGGGCCGCAAGGCTTCAAGCACGGCACCGGAGCCGATCAGCACATCCTCGACCTGCGGACTGCCGGTCACACACAGGATCAGGATGTCGCAAGTCTTGGCAAGAACCGCCGCCGTGTCATGACGGGTCGCACCCAATTCGATCAGGTCGTCCGTCGGCTGGTTCCCTGCATGATGCAGAAAATGCAATTCCCGGCCTTTGGCTGCAATGTTCTTCCCAATGCCATGCCCCATCAGCCCGACGCCAATCAATCCGATCTTTTGCACTTTGGCTTTCCTCCTCTTGTGTCTGGCACGGCGGGATGGAGCTGCACCCCGTTGTCAGTGCTTCCTTCACTTCCGCGCAACCATCTGCAGGCAACCCTACTGGTAATCCTGTCCTTCTTGGAAGCTGGCGGGTATGAGCTCTGACCAACGTTACGCAGCACCAATAATTTAGACAATCTTTAAAAACTTATATATTGTTCAGATAGATTGACAGGTGTCTGTGGATATTTGTACACTACCATACTCGCCGACGGGCTTGCCAATTTCGCTCTATAATATGTCTTTTCAACGGTCCCGATCAGCCAACGACGCCCTGCTTCAGGAAGTCTACATTCGCATTTGGAGGATATGGCCGATGGGACAGAGGCGGGAATGTCATGTCCAGGCGAATGATCGGTCAGAGATTGTTCAATCACAGTTCCGTTGCCCCGTCGAAAAGCGTTCGGGCTTAGCCGATGTGGCGGGCTAGAAACCGATGTCGACCGTGGCCCTTCTGCATTTTCTAGAATTCGCGTCTAGGGCGACCGAAACACCAAACTCATTGATGCACCCTTGAACCGAGATGAACGCGACGCCGCGCGACGCTACGCGATCGAAACATGAACATATTTTGCACACGATGCCATTCAACTTATTGAAATAACTTTTTAATCTCCAACATTCATCAGGGGGGGACGCAAAGACCATCCTCGAATGACCGCTTCGAAGCCGTTTTCCGACCTCTGTGTATATTGCAGAATTCGGTAATATGGGCTCGAAGCCGACCTCGGATGCAGCGCATCATTTCATGATAAGATGCAGTGTCAACGTTGGGTTGTCGATGTGGGAGGGCATGGTGGATTGGAGGAGCTGTAATGCAAACACCAAACTTACCTGCCATTCGCGCACTGCGTCCAACCCACTGTCGGTACTGTCAGCACTGTCAGCCGCATGGGACAGGCGTCGAGTGGTCCCTGCCTTGGTGTGTCCAGAGAGGGGAAGGCCACCTCTTTGGTTCCAGCTGGATAAGCTGCCAAGGGGTGCAGGGGGCTCGCGGCCCGTGCCCAGATCTATGTCTAGCCATATGTTAAACGTGGAAAGATGAATGCTGTCGATGCGGAGGCGATTGGGCTCATGTCTGTTTGGCGGCTCGCCTAACCCAATCGGCGAATGTCTTAACGCCGCGCTTGTTGCGCGACAGCGGATTGAGCACAAGGCAATAGGCAAATCCGCGCAGCTCAGGACCAGGGATTTGCCGGTAGCGGCCTGATTGCAGACCGTTTTCAACTAGCGCACTGCTGGACAAAAGCAGCCCCAGCCCCTGATCCAGCGCGTTAAAAGCCGCACTTTCATCGCTGAAACGGATAATGCGGTCCGACGGGAACGGTTCCCCGGCTTCCTTAAACCATTCTTCCCAGGTCGGGCCGCCCATGTCCGGGTTGCGCCAGCGGAATCCCAGCAACCGGTTGTCCTGCAAGCCGGTTTCCTGGCGGTCAGCCAGACTGACAGGGATGTAGCGATCCGAGAACAAAACCTCGGCCTCTTCATTCACCGAGGCCTGGTGGCCATATCGGATTGCCAGGTCCAGCCGATCAACCCGCAAGTCCAGAACGTCGTCATCGGTTTCGACCTCAACCCTGATCTCGCTGTGCTTGTCGAAAAAATCTGGCAGGCGCGGAACCAGCCAGCGTTCCGCAAAGGCATATGTGGTTGTGACCCGGACCAGCGATTGCTCGACGTCCTTGTCGAGCATGGCAAAGGCTTCGCCCAAGATATCAAAAGCCGTCTGCAGCTTGGGGAACAACTCTTGCCCAGCGGGAGTGAGGGCGATCTGACGGGGGCGGCGCTCTACCACCTGGTATCCAAGATAGGCTTCCAAATGTCTGATCTGGTGGCTGATGGCGGTGGCGGTGACGCTCAACTCTTCCGCAGCCTCGGCAAAACTGAGCCTCCGGGCGACCGCTTCGAAGGCTCGAATTGCGTTTAGCGGCGGCAGTTTACGCATGGCGTCGCCCACTTGCGCAAAGAAATCTCAGCTTGGCCTGACGAATGGTCATTTGTTTTTTGGCCTCCTCTTTCTGAAGCTTGTGGAATGAAAAGGGAGGGAAAAATGACACAAAGTATTATCACCACCCGGAGGCGGTTGATCAAGGGGGGTCTTGCGGCCGCGGCCGTCATCGCCACCCCGGCCGTCCTGCGCGCACAGGGCCGTCGCGACTTGTCGATGCTCACCTGGGCAGGCCATGCCGACCCCGACGTGATCGGCGCATTCGAGGAGACGCACAATGTTCGCATCCGTGCCAAGGAATATGTTGGCGGCGATCAAATGCTTGCGCAAATGGCGCAGTCTCCGGCCGGAACCTACGATGTAATCCTGTCGGATGCGGAATACGTCGTGCAATTGCAGCAAGCGGGCTTCATTGAGCCGCTGACGCCTGAGGACTACCCGTTCGACGACTTCTTTCCGGAGTTTCAGAATTTCCGCGGCCACTGGTTCGACGGTCAGCCCTATGCGGTCTTCCTGCGGTTCGGTTTCCTCGGGTTGTCTCATAACCGCACCGCGATGAGCGAGGCGGAAGCCCGTAGCTATCGCACCATGTGGGATCCGCAGCACGAGGGACGCATCGGCCATTTCGACTGGCATCTGCCCAACCTGGGCGCGTTGAGCCTCCTCAATGGCAACGCGTCGCCGTTTGACCTTGATGAGGCGCACTGGGCGGAACTGACCGAGACGATGATGTCGCTCCGGCCTCAGGTGCGCGGTTTCTATGACTACGGCGGGATGCTGTCGGCGCTGCGTTCGGGCGAGGTTTCCGCAATCCCCGGCATCGGCGACTGGATCACCGGCGTGCTGGCCCGCGATGGTGCGGATGTCACCACGACCATCCCCGAGGAAGGTGGCCTGCAATGGACCGAGTCGCTGTCGATCGGTGCGCAGTCAGAAAACCAGGATCTGGCCCGGACATTCATCCAATACATGCTGTCGCCAGAGGGGCAGGTAAAGACCGCCACGCTCAAGGCGTATCCGGCGATGATCCCGACGCGGGCGGGCTGGGCGCGGCTGAATGATGAACTGCCGGGAGAGGCGCAGCGCCAGAACATGGTGCTGAACGGTCCCAATGCACTTGATGAGATCCGCGCCGGGCGCATCCGGCTGCGGGAGCTTCCGGTACAGCAATCTCTGGAAACCTGGAACGATGCCTGGACGCGTTACAAAAACGCCTGATGTCCGGTCCGGCCCCGGCGCAATCGTCGGGGCGGCAGCCTTATCGGAGATATCGACATGACTTCCTCTGCTTTCCCGGCCCGCACCTCGGGGCGCCGGTTCCACTTTCTCTTTAACCGTGCCTGGCAGGCGCTTTGGGTCCTGCCGCTGCCTGCCTGGCTGCTGCTGTTCTTTGCAGTGCCGCTTGGCTTTCTGGTGGCGATTTCATTCTGGTCCGTGGTGAACTACCGGCTGACGCCGGACGCCACGCTGTCGGCCTGGCGCTATGTTCTAGGCCTCGACTTCCTCTGGGCCAGTTTCTGGCGCAGCTACGGCCTGTCGATGGCCAGCGCGGTCGCGATTTCTCTGCTGGCCTTTCCGGCCTCCTACGCGATGGCCTTTGTCGCAGCCCCGCGCCAGCGGCTGATCCTGCTGGGGTTTGCGATTGCGCCGTTTTTCACGAGCTATCTCGTCCGCATCTATTCCTGGCAGGTCTTCCTGACAGAAGGCGGCGTGATCTCCTCCGTTGTTCAGGCGTTCGGTGGCAAGGGGGAAAGCCTTCTCAACACCTATTTCGCGCTGTTTCTCGGCCATGCAACGCTGGCGCTGCCGGTGGTCCTGATCCTGCAGACCATCGCCCTTGCCAATGTGGACCGGACCGGGATTTCGGCCGCCGCCAACCTTGGCGCCCGTCCCGGAGCCATCCTGTTCCGCGTCATCCTGCCCGCAGCCCGGCCCGGGCTGACGCTGGGGCTGCTGTTTGCCTTCCTGCTGTCCTATGCCGAGTTCGTCAGCGCCTCCTATCTGGGCGGCGGCACCTTCCAAACCCTGCCGATCCTCGTGACGGACCTTGTTCGGG
Organism: Pseudophaeobacter sp.; assembly: GCF_048267565.1. Lineage (NCBI taxonomy): Bacteria > Pseudomonadati > Pseudomonadota > Alphaproteobacteria > Rhodobacterales > Roseobacteraceae > Pseudophaeobacter > Pseudophaeobacter sp. Next base: position 10,921 of record NZ_JBLWXG010000007.1, read on the forward strand.
CCGGTCAGCAATGGCCGCGCGCCGCCGTGGTGTCGCTGCTGATGATCGCCAGCCTGCTGGTCACCGCCTTTGTAACCGTCCTCTGGGCCTACCGCGAGAAAGGATAAGACATGCCTCCGCATCTGAAACACGCCTTGCCAAAAGCATTCTGGATTGCCGGACTCGCATTGGTTTTCCTGCTGCTCTACGCACCGATCCTGTCGGCGGTCCTGTTTTCCTTCAGCGCTGACCGCTTCCCAAGCCTCGATATGTCCGGGTTCAGCACCAAATGGTACGCGCAGGTCCTGACCGACCGCGCCATGCTAGAGGCCCTCGGCAACAGCCTGACGGTTGCGGGGATCACCGCGCTGATTGCCACAGCCCTGGGATTTGCCGCAGCCTATGCGGATTATCGTTTCCGGTTCTTTGGCCAGAAGGCCGTGCTGGCGCTGGCCTTGCTGCCGCCGACGGTGCCGCTGGTCATCCTGGGTTTGGCGATGCTGGCTTTCTTCTCCCGCATCGGCATTGCCGGCACGCTTGCGGCCGTGGTTGCCGCGCATGTCGTGATCGCCGCGCCCTTTGCGATGGCGGTCTGCCGTCTGCGGCTGGCGCAACTGGATGAGACGCTGGAAACCGCAGCCCAGAACCTCGGTGCCCTGCCGCATTCCGCGCTCGCCCGCATCGTGCTGCCGCATACGTTGCCCGCCATCCTCGCTGCCTTTCTGATCACCTTTGCCGTGTCATTCGACGAATATGTGATCTCCTGGTTCACGGGTGGCTTGAACCAGACCATTCCCGTTGCGGTTCTGACCACGCTTCAGGGGCAGGTCGACCCGACCATCCACGTCATCGGCACATTGAGTTTTTCCGTCACCCTGACGCTGGTTCTGATCGCGCTTGCCGTGGTCCTGCGCCAGAGCGGCGGCGCCATGTCCAAGGAGGAGACATCATGACCAACACACATCTGAAACTGGCGGGGCTTGCCAAGTCCTATGGTAACTTCATCGCCGTCGAAGAGTTTTCGCTGGATATTGCGCAAGGGGAGTTCATCGCAATCATGGGGCCGTCCGGCTGTGGCAAGACCACGAGCCTGCGCATGCTTGCCGGTCTTGAAACCGCAGACCGGGGTGAGATCACCCTTGCGGGCAACCGGATCGACCAACTGCCGGTCTGGGAGCGGGAAACCCCCATGGTCTGGCAAAGCCTGGCGCTGTTTCCCTTCATGACCGTGCGCGAAAACGTCGAGTTCGGACTAAAGATGCGCGGCGTTGCCGGGGCAGAGCGCCGCCGCCGCGCCGACGACTGGCTGGAACGGCTGGGCATTTCCACCTACGCAGACCGCAATGTCGCGCGTCTGTCAGGCGGTCAGCGCCAGCGCGTTGCCCTTGCCCGCAGCCTGGTGCTGGAACCCAAAGTGCTGCTCTTGGACGAGCCGCTTTCGGCGCTCGACGCCCATATGGCAATCAAGATGCAGGGAGAGCTGAAGAAGCTCCAGCGCGAGCTCGGTATCACCTTTGTCTATGTCACCCACAGCCATTCAGAGGCCTTTTCGCTCGCCGACCGGGTTGTCATCATGAACGCTGGCAGGGTCGAACAAATTGGCAGCCCGCAGGACATCTTCCTGCGGCCGCGCAGCAAATTTGTTGCGCGGTTTGTCGGTGGGATCAGCCTGCTGGAAGGAAAGGTTTCGGGCAACGAGGACGGCAAACGCTTCCTGGACACACGCGACGGCAAAGTCCGGCTTTCCCACAGCTGCGGGCTGGCCGAAGGCGCAGCCGCAGATCTGGCTGTGCGGGCGGACAGGATCTCCGTTACGGTTGAGCCGGGCTGGGGCGAAAACGAAATCGCCTGCACGCTGGTATCAGAGGAATTTGCCGGGGCCGTCGTCAATTTGCACCTGGAAACCGCATCTGGCCACAGCCTTGTGGCACAACTCCAACAGCGCGACCTAGAGCAGTTGGACGCAAGCATCGGCGCGCGGGTCTATGCGTCCTGGCACTCCGATGACGGCTTTCTTCTGGAGAGTGCGCGACAATCGGGACCGGGTCCCAAGGTGAGGGCTGCATGAGGTCTGTTGTCGACAATACCGTGGACGCTCTGCGGCGAGCCGGGCGGGAAGGGGAGGTTTTTCTGTCCCTGTTGCCGGACCGTGCCCGTGCGGAAGCGCGTCAAAGCGATGATCGCATCGAAAGATTGGGCCCCCTGGATGGGAGCACGGTCTCTTGGAAGGATATGATTGCGATCAAGGGCGTCACCGCGCGTGCAGGCTCCTCGCACTGGCGTGCGGAGGCGCCCGCGGCTGCGGATGCAGAGGTCGTGGATCGGGCCAGCAAAGCCGGTCTGGTCAGTATCGGCGTCACCAATCAATCGGAGCTGGCGTTCTCTGGCATCGGGTACAATCCGCACCACGGCACTCCGCTCCTCGACGGGCGGGTACCGGGCGGGTCCTCCTCGGGGGCTGCGGCCTCTGTTGCGCGTGGGATCACCCGCCTCGCAGTCGGCACCGATACTGCAGGCTCCTGCCGGGTGCCTGCGGCGTTTCAGGGCGTGGTGGGCTTTCGGCCCACGCGCGGACGGTATCCGATGAGCGGCGTGATGCCACTCGCGCCCAGCTATGACACGGTTGGCAGCTTTGCTCGTTCGGTTGCCGATATCATCAAGCTGGATGCCATTCTGTCCGGCGATGCAGCCAGCCCGGACGCGGCCAGCGGCCTTTCGGTGCTCAGCGACGTGCTCGACGGGGGCGGAGTTGCCGCGCCGGTCTCCCAGCGCTGCGAGGAGGCGGTGACAGCTCTCGAACAGGCGGGCGTCTTGATGGAGCACACCAGACAGTCGCCTTTGGATGAGGCGCTGGCGCTGATCCGCGCGGGCGGCTGGCCGGGCGCCATTGAGGCGGTCGAAACCTATGGGCACCTGCTCGAAACCGAGAACGCTCATCACCTTGACCCCTTTGTCGCGGCGCGGCTGCGTGCGTCGGCCGGTCTGGACCCGGACAAGATCGCGCGCGTCAAACAGGGCGCCAGAGCGTTGCGCGAAACGGTCCGGGCCTCCGATACCATCTACCTCCTGCCGACGGTTGCCATCGAAGCCCCGCACTTGGCGCCGCTGCTGGAAGATCCCGAAACCTTTGCCGCAGCAAATACTGCGGCTCTACGCCTGACCATGCCAGCGAGCCTGCTGGACTTGCCCGCCATTTCTTTGCCAGCCGGGAAAACGGACGGGGGGGCTTGGGTGGGATTGCAGTTGGTCGGTCCGCCAGACAGTGACCGCACCCTGCTTGCCACTGCGGCAATGGTCGAAACGCTGCTGATGCAAAAGGAAACCCTGACATGATCCGTAACCCGATAGAATGGCCAAACGGTGCCCGCTGTGCCTGTGCGATCACGTTTGACGTGGATGCCGACAGCCTGATCCACATCGCCCGTCCGGACGATGGGCACCGTCGCCTCTACCCGATCAGCATGGGCCGCTATGGCCCGAATTCCGGTGTGCCGCGTATTCTTGAAACCTACCGGCGGTTGGGGCTCAAACAGTCCTTTTTCATGCCTGGCTGGGTGATGGAGCAATACCCCGAAACGGTCGAGGCGATCCTCTCCGGCGGGCATGAGATCGGTCACCATGGGTATCTGCACGAAGACCCTGCTGAACAGAGCGCCGAGGAACAGACCTATTGGTTCGAACGCGCGCTCGAGGTGCACCGGGAGATGACCGGCAGCACCCCGCGCGGCTATCGCGCCCCGGTCTACAATGTCACCCCCGAGGTGCTGTCGCTCGCGGTGAAGCACGGGTTGACCTATGAAAGCTCGATGATGGCGGACGATCTGCCCTATCGGATCGACACCGCATCCGGGGCTCTGTTCGAATTGCCGGTGCATTGGGGCAGCGATGACTGGCCGCCTTTCGCGCATTTCGACGAGATCGGCTACAAGATGCCGGTGATGTCGCCACGCCGCGGGCTGGAGGCCTCCTTTGAGGAGTTTGAGGCGCAATACGAGGCTGGCGGGCTCTGGATCGGGATATGGCACCCGTTCCTGACCGGGCGGCTGGCCCGCTGGCGGGTGGTGGAGCGGTGGCTTGAAGAGGTGCTGTCGCGAGGCGATGTCTGGTTCGCACCGCTGGAAGAGATCGCCGCCTACGCCGCAAGCAAGGAGGCCGAAGGGGCCTGGCAGCCGCATCGTGAGCCCGCCGCCCCCTATACACATCCCGTCCTGATGGAGAAATGATGATGGATAACCTCAATACCCCGTTTGATGCCGCACAGCCCGACGGTGAAAACCCGAGCACACATCAGACGCTTGCAGAGGATGGCCGCCTCAGCCCCGATACCACCTACACCATTCCCGCCCGTCAGGGCCGGGCGATGCGCGTGAAAAAGGGGGAGCTGCTGTCGGTTATCAACCGTGACGGCAGCCAGATCGGCGATCTCTGGGCCTTTGCCGAAGGTGACTGCAACGAATATCTGTCGATGGAGCACCTGCGCCCGACACTGCGTCGCATTTCGCCACGTCCCGGCGACGCGCTGGTGACCAACCGGCGGCGCCCAATCCTGACACTGGTTGAGGACAGCTCGCCCGGCGTTCACGACACGCTTGTCGCGTCCTGTGATATTCACCGGTATGCCCAACTTGGACATCACGGTTATCACGACAATTGCACCGACAACCTGCGCATGGCGCTGGGGGCAATCGGCTTGCGTCCGGCATCAGTACCTTGCCCGCTGAACCTCTGGATGAACACGCCTGTCGTCGAAGGTGGCGCGATGGAGTGGCGGCCCCCTGTCTCGACCAAAGGGGATCGTGTGCTGTTCCGCGCTGAAATGGACGCTGTGGTGGTGATTTCCTGCTGCCCGATGGACCTTCTGCCGATCAATGGTGAAGATGCTGAGCCAAGCGCGCTGGAGGTCAAGCTGCACCGGAAGCCCGAATGAACCTGACTGCAATACGAATTGATGGCGCGGATTTCGATCCGCGCCATCTAGCTTTACCGTTTCAAAGGGTTGTTTCAGGCCGCTTGCGCCGCCCCACCGGCCAGTTTCACGGCCAGGTCGCGGGTACGGGCCTCTGCCGATTCAACCGACGCCTCGTGACGTGCGTCTTTGAATTCCTGATATTCGATAGCGACCGTCTCGATGTCCGCCTGCGCTACGCCGAAGTAATGGGCACAAGCCGCCAGAGCCGGGTCAAGCGCGTTGAGATGGGCCCGCACACCACCTGGGGCAAAGCCGAATTCGCCACGCGACGACAGCACCACCAGCCGTTTTCCCGACAGGATCGGCTCGATCGGCGTGTCGCCGCGGGCAAGGTCAAAGGAAAAGGTCCGACCGATCCGCGCGATGTGGTCGATCCAGCCTTTCAGGGCGGTCGGCATTCCGTAGTTGTACATCGGCGCGCCCAGGACGATGATATCCGCCGCGATCACCTCATCGACCAACTCGTCGGACAGCGCCAGACGCTCTTTCATCCACGGCTCACGTTCGTCGGAGGGGGTAAAGGCTGCATGGATGAATTTATGGTCGATCGCAGGAACCGGGTTCAGGCCGACATCCCGGGTGATCACTTTCGTGTCCGGTGCCTGAGCCAGAAAGTTATGAGTGAACAACCCGGTCAGATGACGTGTGAGGGAGCGTTCTTCAAGCTGGGCGCTTGCATCGATTCGCAACAGAGTGGGCATGGGCAATCTCCTGAGTTTATGCACTGCGCATTACGCCTACCAAGCGGCCAACCCTCTGGCGAAGGCGAATTTTTCATGGTCAGGATGAATGAAATTCACCCTGGCTCCACCCCGAACGGAAAGGATTGAACCGATGCGGCGCCTGCCTCCGCTCCACGCGCTACGTGCTTTTGAAGCCGCCGCCCGGCATCTGCATTTCGCCCGAGCCGCGGCCGAGCTTCACCTGACGCCAACCGCGATCAGCCACCAGATCCGCCAGCTGGAAGAGATCCTGGAGGTGAAACTCTTCCACCGCTATCCGCGCCCGATCCGCCTGTCGGCAGAAGGCGCGGCATTGTATCCGGTGCTGCGCGAGAGTTTCGACCGCATGAGCAGTGCCATCGCAGGGATTTCGCAGCTGGATACGGACCGCCCGCTGACGGTTTCCGTCACGGTGGCTTTTGCCAGCCTCTGGCTCATGCGGCGCCTGCCCGCATTGCGCAGTCAGACCGGGCTGAACCTGAAGGTCGAGGCCGACAACCAGCCGGTAGACCTGTCCGGTAGCGATGTCGACTTTGCGGTTCGCTACGCAGTCCAGCCGCAGCCCCAAGATCATTGGCTGCCGCTGTTCGAAGACAGCCTGATTCCGCTCTGCGCGCCGGAACTGCTGCGCCGGACTCCGATCCACGATGACGCCGGTATTTTGCGCCTGCCGCTGATCCAGTACCGCTGGAATTGCGGCGCGGAAGCGTCGCCTAGCTGGCAGCGCTGGTCTCACGCAGCCGGGCTCGGGGGGGAGGTGCCGGAAATCACACAGCACTTTTCCGAGGAAATCAATGCCATTGACTCGGCGCTTGCAGGTCAGGGCGTGGTACTGGCTTCCAGCGTGTTGGCTGGCGCCGCTGTCGCAGCCGGGCACCTAGTGCGCCTGTCTGACGCGGTTTTGCCCGGCAGAACTTTTTGGGCGGTGAGCCGCAGCGATCATCCGCGTTTTGCCGAAGTGGAGCACTTTGCTTCATGGGCGCGTGCTTCCAGTTAGCCGCTGCATGCGCGTAATTCCGGAATATCCTGCGGTAAACCAAGCAAGACTTTAAAGGTTATGTGAGCAACGTTTCAATCCAATGAGCTCAGGCAGGTTATCAGCTCATGCTTTCGAAATGGCTTTGACAAAAAGCCATTCATGCCGTTTTCAGTACAGGCTTTTATGTCGCTTTTCTGTGCATTTGCGGTCAGCGCAATAATCTTACACGGTGCTCGCCCGGTATCTTTCTCGTGTTTGCGGATCCTTTGGGTCGCTTCGAGGCCGCCCATAACCGGCATGGAAAGATCCATCAGTATCAGATCGTATTCCGAAGCGAGATAGGCCTCAAGCGCGAGTGCTCCATTCGCTGCAAACTTGAGATCTACACCTGATTTATTGAGCATTTTTTCAACAATCAACTGATTGGTCAGATTGTCCTCGGCCACGAGTATTCGCAGTCCGTTCAGCCCTTTCAAATCGGTTGTCTCCGAAAAAACGGCTTCATGGGTGATACCTGTAGCTAACCGATCTGGCGATGGCGTCTCCTTTACTGCTGTGGAGATGTCGCCTGTCGAAGCCTGCGCCGTCAGGTCAAGCGATACGATAAAAGTCGAGCCTTCGCCGGGCGTAGAATCGACCGAGATCTCTCCCCCCATGCGCTCAACAAGTGCCTGTGAAATCGCGAGCCCAAGACCTGTGCCTTCCGAGACCGCTTTGGGCGAACCACCTGCTTGTTCAAAGGCTGAGAAGATGCTGCGCAGCTTGCTTTTCTCAATTCCGCAGCCAGTATCTGAAACCTGGAACCGAAGTGGGCCTGTCTGTCGCCCGTGATCATGGGAAACCGTGACTGAAACATGCCCTTCTTCAGTGAATTTTATCGCGTTACCTATCAGATTCAACAGGACTTGACGGACTTTGTTGACATCCCCGATGAACGTTGATGAGACGCCTTCTGGATAGTTCACACGAAAATCCAGCCCCTTGTAGGCCGTTTTTGCGGAAAGGAGTACTGCAATGTCCTCAACAAGAACACGCAATGAAAAAGGTTCATTCCGCAACGAGACCTTGTCCGCCGTTATCTGCGAATAATCTAACACCTCATTGATGATTTCCAGCAACGCATTGGCAGAATTGAAAATTGTACTCGCAAATAGCGACTGCTCGTGATCCAAGTTGGTCTCTCGCAACAACTCACAGATACCAAGAATGCCGTTCATAGGGGTCCTGATTTCATGGCTCATATTGGCCAAAAACCGTTCTTTGGCCTTGTTCGCTTCTTCCGCCTTTTCTTTGGCTATCCTGGTAAGCTCCAAAGCCGCGTCACGTTCGCGTTCAGAAGTCAGATCTTCCATTGAGCCAACGAGGTGAGTGAGCCGTCCCGCTTGATCAAAAACGGGGGTCATCGTGTTCCGAATGTATCGGGTCCCCGAAATGGCCGGCAAATTGATTTCATAGGTAGTTTCTTTGGCAGAACGCACCACGTCCTTTTGAACAGCAAGCGCTCGTTCTCCAGTAGAACCACCAAACAACTCTAAAGCTGACTTCCTGAACCAACCGTTCTCAGGGAGCTTGGCCATTTCCCGAGACCGCTTGTTAATCGCGATGTATCGGGGGATTCCGTCGTCACCGACCTCCAAAACGATTACAGCTATGCCCACAGCATCCAAAATGGCATAGAGTTCGTCTACTTGCAGTCGCTTCACGCGTCATTTCCTCTGCGCATTAGAACACGTGCCCGACTATCTGGGCGCCGAGTACATACCTGAACCCAACCTATTATCAAGTTTCTCCTAACCAAATTTAAATGTGGCTGCCGCAACATCGCGAGTAGGCTGCATTATTTGGCTGACAAGGCTCACTTTGGATACGGACTGCGCCAAATGGAGGACCTTGAGTACGTTCCTGAAGACTGTTTACAAATTGTGCCTAGATTTTGCAAAGCCGACTTCCTGCGCAAAGCCTTCGTCCACGCCATGGTGCCGTCGCGTGCCACGCAAGGGAGACAGGTGCCGCGGTAAATAGCCATCGCCGACAGAGAAAATTCGCGGTATGAGGGCACATGAACCATACAGACACATTTGAGATCTTCCTGACTGCAGCGCCGGGGCTTGAACCTGCCCTGCTGGCCGAAGCTAAAGAAGCGGGCTTTGTCGCTGCCAAATCCGTTCCCGGTGGCGTTACCGTCCAGGGCGACTGGCGCGAGGTCTGGCGGGCGAACCTGTGCCTGCGCGGGGCTGCCCGCGTGCTGGCGCGCATCGGTGAGTTCCGCGCCTTTCATCTGGCCCAGCTGGACAAGCGATCGCGCAAATTCCCCTGGGGTGACATCCTGCGCAAGGATGTGTCCCTGAAGGTGGAAGTGACCACCAACAAGAAATCCAAGATTTATCACGCCGGGGCCGCTGCGCAGCGGGTTGAAACTGCATTGGTAGAAAGCTTTGGTGCCAGCCTATCCAAAGACGCGGCGCTGACGCTCAAGCTGCGTATTGATGACAATATGTGCCAGTTCAGTGTCGATACCTCGGGCGAGGGGCTGCACAAACGCGGCCATAAATCGGCCGTGGGCAAGGCGCCGATGCGGGAAAACCTGGCGGCGCTCTTCCTGCGCGATTGCGGCTTTGATGGCGGTGAGCCTGTGGTCGATCCGATGTGTGGCTCTGGCACTTTTGTGATCGAAGCCGCCGAAATTGCGCTGGGTCTGGTGCCAGGGCGCAGCCGCGCCTTTGCCTTTGAACAGCTGGCCAGTTTCGACGCCGAGGCCTATGCGAGGCTGAAGGCCGACCTGACCCCGGCGGATGTGGATATCGCGACGTTGCACTTTTACGGCTCTGACCGCAATGCGGGCGCTGTCGAAATGGCCAGTGCCAACGCAGAGCGCGCCGGTGTAGCCGGGTGTACGACATTCAGCCATCAGGCGGTCAGCGACCTGATGCCGCCCAAGGGCCCGCCCGGACTGGTCATCGTCAACCCGCCTTACGGCGCCCGGATTGGCAACAAAAAGCTGCTCTTTGCCCTCTATGGTGCGCTGGGTAAAACCCTGATGGAGCGGTTCTCAGGCTGGCGAGTGGGGATTGTCACCAGTGAAACCGGGCTGGCCAAGGCCACGGGGCTGCCGCTTTTGCCCCTGTCTGCTCCGGTCGCGCATGGCGGTTTGAAGATCAGGCTGTTCAAGACCAAGCCCTTGCCGTGACGCCCAGCGTGCCACGGGGGGAGGGGCCACAGCGGCAGCTCTGCCAATTTCGGGCCGATGATGCGGCACGATCAAAACTGACAGCCCTGCGCCCCGTCGCGTGTGTATTGAGGTCTCGTGGGTATTGAATAGGCAGGGTGCGCAGGTCTTTGGCCCTAGGGCGCGGCTGGCGGGCCTTCTGCCGGGGAGCGGGGCGAAAGGTGGGGCGCCATGATGCGGCCAAACAGATCAACCATTTTGGTGATGATTTCCGGGTCACGTTCATAGGCCGCCTGACTGTGCAGTCCGCGCATGAAACTGCGGCAGATCGACCAGAGCAAAGAGAACTCTTTGGCGTGGGCAGCGCTGGCTTGGTACAGATGGGCAATATTGCGGTTGAAATCGTCATTATAGGCCCAAAGCGCGGGGGTAATACGGGCGCTCAGGGCAGGATCGGTGCGGGCCGCCACCAGGATCTCCATCAGGGCGCGTCCCTCGCGGGTGTTGATCACCCGGTGCCATAGGTGTTGCAGCTGATCGGGCAGGGTGCCCATCTCGGGGGTGGGTTGCAACAACTGGGCCTCTTCGGTAGGCGAGGCCGGGCCGCGCACTGGCGCCAACAGTTGCAGCAGTGTCTGCACCATGATGTCTTCCTTGCTGGGAAAGTGATGCGTCAGAGCGCCGCGCGATACGCCAGCAAGCTGCTGCACCCGGTTGATTGAACATTCCGAATACCCCACCTCGTCCAGGCTGGTGATCACGGCTTCCAGAATGCGGCTGCGGGTCTGGGCCACGCGGCGGGGCGTGACGTTCGGTTGGTCTTTGGTTCCTGCGCCCATCTGCCTATCCTTTTTGCAGAATCGTAAAACAGAACGCATGGTCTGTCCAATCAGCTGTTGGGGATCGGACGCAGCGGCATTTGATTGAGACAGAGTGCGGAAGATGAGGGAGAAGACCATGCAACAAGCGAATGATTTTCGCGCCGAAAGCCAAGCCTTGGCGGCGGTGCTGCAGGATCTGCCAGAGGCAGATCTGCACCGGGTGACCCAGTTCAAGGATTGGACGATTGATCACGTATTGGGGCACCTGCACCTGTTCAACGTGGCGGCCGAGACCGCGTTGCAAGGGGCCGGGCCGTTTGATGCCTTCATCAGCCCGATCTTGGCAGAGATGCAGGCGGGGAAATCGATCCTGCAAAGCCAGTTTGGCTGGCTCGATGGGCTGTCAGGTCGGCCCCTGTTCGAGGCCTGGCGTGCCGGTGCCGATAGCTGCGCCGATGCCTATGCTAAAGCCGACCCCAAGCAGCGGGTGAAGTGGATTGGTCCGGATATGAGCGCGCTGAGCGCGATTACCGCCCGCCAGATGGAGACCTGGGCCCACGGCCAGGAGATCTTTGATGTGTTGGGGATCGACCGGATAGAGCAGGACCGGATCCGCAATATCGCCCATCTGGGGGTGTCGACCTATGGCTGGACCTTTGCCAATCGCGGTGAAGCTGCGCCAGAGCCTGCGCCCTATGTCGAACTTACCGGCCCGTCCGGGGCGGTCTGGACTTGGAACACCCCGCAAGAGGATAACCTGGTGCGCGGTGCAGCGGTCGAATTTGCCCAGGTGGTGACCCAGGTCCGCAACATTGCCGACACCAGCCTGGAAACCTGCGGCGCGGCGGCGGCGCGCTGGATGGAGGTTGCACAATGTTTTGCAGGACCGGTGGAAACGCCCCCCGCCAAAGGGGCGCGCCACCAACAGCGGGCCTAACTCGCTGGGGGCCCTGCGTCGGTCGTGTCGTTCAGGCGGCGCCAGGCGGCGATCAGCCCCTCTAGCGCCATGCGCGTAGGGTCGGCCTGGGTGACGGGCAGCCCCTGGGCCGACAGGGCTGCCAGATAGGGGGCCGCCTTATGGTCGGAACCAATGAGGGCCAGATTTTGCCCCAGCCAATAGGGCCGGGCTGCTGACAGTTCTGCCCCCAGCAAATAGCCCCAAAGCCTGCCAGAGATTTCGGGGTTTTGCGCCGCCTGCAGCTGATGGTTTGCATGCAATTCGGCCAGTCGCGCGGCAAGGCGTTCGGGGCGCGACATGGTTTCGGCCACGGCGTCCTTCAGGGCGCTTTCAGACCAATCGTCGTCAATGGATAATTGCTGCGCCAGGGCGGCCTGGAGACCGCTGGACAGGGTGCTTTGAAAACTGACCACTTCGGCGGCGCTGACCTGAACCCAATGGGTGACAGCACCCGGCAGGCAGATCACCCCGTCCCATTTCGGGTTGAGCGCGAGAAAGCCGCCAATCTGCGCGGTGTGGCCTTGCATCAGCGCCAGGGGGGTCTTCTGGCGCAGACCGGACAGGGCCAACAGGTGCCAAGGGGCAATATCCAGCTGCACTGGTGCCAGTTCCGCGGGCTTGGCGGGGACCTCTACCGCTGCCGCCTGAGAAAGACCACAGGCCAGAATTGGATCGCGCGTCGACACCTCTGCCTGTTGAAGGGCGGTCAGCAAATCCTGCTGCGCATCGGATTGGCTGCGGAGGGTGCTATGGCGTTGCACAACCTCGCGTGCCGACATGGTCCAAAGGGTGACCTCGTTGCTCCCAACCCATGCGGCGGTCCAGTTGTTTTGGCTGTGGGCTGAGCACATTGTCTTGCTCCCTTTGTGAAACGTGTCGGGCCTGAGGCCTGCCTTCAGGATGATCGCCCGTGTCATAGCCTGTGCTGCGCCGGTTTCAAACCCTCTTGGGCCAGTCCTGTTGCCGCCCTCTGTTTGCTCTGCTTCCCAGCATCCGAGGCAAAGGCCGCAGCGCGGGCCTGAGGAAAGAGGCGTCAGGCACGTGTCAGGAATCAGGCAATTTTAGGGTCGAAAAAAGGGTGTGCCCTTCGTCGATTGCAATCATTTGGGGATAGTTTTGCGGCGAGAGGATGGATTGTTTCCATTTTCGCGCGACCTGGGCCTGATTTTGTCATATTTCCTATCCTTTAGTTATAATTTTCGCAAAAATGGCTAAATTGTAGATGTCATCGAATGCTGTCGCTTGAATGAGCGACGCGGCCATTGGGCCAGGCATCTTATCAGGCGCGAAGCATGTGGGGGCATGTTTCGAGACACGCTTTGAAGGTGACGATATAGCCCGCTTCGCTGCTGTTGTGGGCAATAGGACATTTGAAAGCCGAGGTTTCCAGGGGGGCAATCCCTGGGACACCAGTATTGAGTGCAGGGGAATACGATGAAAGATTTCGTCTCGGAAAGAGTGGAGCAGGTATGGGCTCTATCTGGGCTGCCTTTGCAGATCTCAAAGGCTTCGCAAGAGCGTCCCATGGGCGGCAGCGTTGCGCTGATCACAGAACAGAAGAAAACGGCCTATTCAGTGGTCGGTAAGCGGGTGCTGGATCTGACCCTTGTGGTATTGGCGTTGCCGGTGGTCCTGCCTGTCGTCGTATTTTGTGCCCTGATTTTGTGGCTGGAAAGCGGCCTGCCGTTTTACAGCCAGGAACGCCTGGGCCAAAATGGCAAGCGGTTTCGCATCTACAAACTACGCACCATGGTGCGGGACGCGGATGCGCGGTTGCAAGGATATTTGCAAAACGACCCCAAGCTGCGCCATGAATGGGAGACCACCCAAAAGCTGAAATCTGATCCGCGCATTACCCGGATTGGGCGCATTTTGCGCATGACCTCTCTGGATGAATTGCCGCAACTCTGGAATGTCTTCACCGGAGAGATGAGCCTGGTTGGCCCGCGCCCGATGCTGCCCGAGCAATTGCCGCTCTATGGGGAGCCTTTCGCCTATTTTACCGTCAAGCCTGGCATTACCGGGATCTGGCAGGTCTCTACCCGCAACGAGAGCAGCTTTGCTGCGCGGGCGACGGCCGATGCCAGCTATCTGCGCCAAATGGGGCTGCGGCAGGATCTGCGCCTGCTGTGGCGTACCATCGGCGTGGTGGCCAGGGGCACGGGATATTAATCTCTATGTGGTTGAGTGTGGCCGTCACAGGCCAAGCCCCGAGATCAGGATCTGTTGCGCGGCAGTATAGGCGGTTTGGCACATGGGCACAGCAACCAGATGGGCCGGTCAGAGGTTTGCAAGGGCAGGAATTATGAGGGTAGCATGTGTGGGCCCCCAGAACAGGACGCGCGTCGCCGGGGATTTGCCGAGTATTGGCCAGGGCATTTTGCGGCCCTCAATGTTGGATCTGTCAGGAGATGACGTATGAAGCATTTTGCTGTATCAGCCCCAGTTGGTCGTCCCATCGGTCGTCCAGCCAGCGGCGCTGCCAGCGACGGGCCAGCGCGCGCTTTTGAACCGGACGGTGAGGATCGCATGACGCAACAGGGATTCAAGAGGTTTCGCCGCCGTAACCGGCAGTCCACGTCGGACCAAGCAGCAGACCAACGGCCAGAACCAGCTGCAGAACCATTTCTGGACCGCGGATATCAACCAGAGCCTGAGGCTGAATTCGGGCAGGAAAATACTGCGCCTGCCGCCAAACCGGCGGCGGCTGTAGAAGATGTGCCCGTGACAGGCCGACGCCGGCGGCCGCTAAACCTGGCAGCGCAATCGCGTGTCGATATCATACAGCCACCAATGGAAGTGTTGCCAACCCGCTTTGATCCCTGGAATCAGATCGAACAAATTCCTTTTGATTTTGGCGGGCCAAAGGCATCTCGCCTGCCTTTGGTGAGCGCATTTCGGGCCTCACCAACGGCGCGTGCCTTTGATCTGTTGCGTACCCGGCTGTTGCACAGCCTCAATGCGCATGGCTGGTCGCGGGTCGCAGTTACCAGCCCCAGGGCGGGCGGCGGAACCACCTTCTGCGCGGTCAATCTGGCGCTTAGCCTGGCGCGGGTTCCCGAAAGCCGCAGCCTGTTGATGGATATGAACTTTCGCCAACCCGGCGTTGCTCAGGCGCTGGGCATTGCCCCACATGGCAACATGGCAGCGTTCCTGGCACAAAAGGCGACCTTTGATCAGCATCTGCAACGCCTGAGCGATACATTGGCCGTGGGCAGCAATAGCGCGCCAGATCAAAATGCTTCTGACTTGTTGCATGATCCCCGCGCGGCAGCGGCCATTGCCGATATGATAGATGCGACCAGCGCCGAGACGGTACTGTTTGATCTGCCACCGGTTCTGGAACATGATGATGTTGCTGCCTTCTTGCCGCAGGTCGATGGGGTGCTGCTGATCTCGGATGGCACGCGGACCACCGCCGCAGAACTTGCGGCCTGCGAAAAGATGCTGGCCGGGCACGCGCCGCTGCTTGGGGTGGTGCTGAACCGGGCCGAATAGACAGAACACACATAGGGTGCGTCCTGACGATCACTGGCGCGGCTGGCTGGCCATCAGTTGACCCATGCCGGTCACAGTTTTGCCCGGTTGCTATGATCTAGGCTGGGGTAACCGTGACCCAGTGCCGGGGACGCGACCACAAAGAAAGCAGAGCCATGGGGCCTATTTTTTCACTGACGGATTTCTTCCGTATGCTGCGCCGCCGCGCCGCCGCGATTGTCTATGTCATTGTATTAGGTAGCATTCTATCGCTCTGGCTGGCGCTGAATCAGCAGCATATGTACGGTAGCACCGAGGTGCTGCAGGTCACCCGCCCCACTATTGCAGATGATTTGGCGCGCTCTACCGTCGAGGGATCTTCGGCGCGGCGGATGCAGCTGATCGAACAGCGCCTGATGGCGCGTGGTAGCCTGCTGGAGATCATCGAAAAATTTGGCCTCTATCAGGACCAGCCAAGCCTTACCTCGACCGAAAAGGTTGTGCGGCTGCGTAACGCGGTCAATATCACCGGGGTGGCGGCGGCGCGCGAAGGCTTTACCGACGACGGCACCATTTCGGTTCTGACCATCTCGGCGACGATGCCAACGGCTCTGCAGGCGCAGCAGGTGGCCAGCGAATTTGGCCGCCGTACCATCGAGCTGAGCGTCAGCAGCCGGATCGAACAGGCCCGCGAAACCCTGAGCTTCTTTGCGGAAAAGGAAGCGGCGCTGAGCAGTCAGATCGCCGTGCTGGAAGATGAAATCGCGTCCTTTCATGCGGCCAATGACGTGGTCCTGCCTGGGACGGTCGAATTTCGCCGCAGCGAAGTGACGGCAATCAACCAGGGCCTGCTGGATATCGCCCGTGAAAAGATCCTGATCCGGCGTGAGGCCGATCAGGCCAGCGCCACGGAACGCCCGGCGACTGCACGCCGTCTGCTGGCCGAAGCGCAGGAACAGCTTGAAACCCTGGACGCCCAGCATGCCCTCTTGACGCAACGCAAACGCGAGCTGGAAGCAGCCCTGCAGACCACGCCCGAAGTGCAGCGTCAGCTGGGGGCCTATACCCGGCAGGTGCAGGCCCTGCAGGGAGAGCTGGAAGTGGTGTCAGCCCGGCGCAACGAGGCCGAAGTCGGCTTTCGTCTTGAAACTTCGCGGCAGGGAGAGCGCCTGACCGTTCTGGAGCCTGCCGGATTGGCGGATTATCCCTCGACCGGATCACGCAAGAAAAAGGCCGTGATGGGGGGCGTGGCCAGCATTCTGGTGGCGTTAGCGGTCGCCTTTGCGCTAGAATTGCGCACCCCGGTTCTGCGCACGGCAAAACAGATGGAGCGCGAAACGGGCCTGGAGCCAGTGGTTGCGATCCCGGTGTTGCGCGCGGCATCGGGGCGCGGTGCCGGGCTTTGGGGACGCTTGTTCTCTGGCTTGCGCGGCAGGGGCGCTGTCCGACGGCAAAAAACAGCCCGCCGCTGATTTGCTCCTCACCACTGTTGATTAACCTAGTGGAGGCACCAGGGTGGTGACCAGGGTCTGTATCCGCCCGAAATGCCAATAGATTGCGCCGGTGCCACAGATCCCGGCAAGGATGGCAAAAAGCAGATCATGGACCGGATCCCAGGCTTGATGCCTGCGCGCCAGCCATATCAGTACCGGATAGGCCACCAGCATGCCCCCACCCATGGCGACAATCCCGCCGGGCAGGCCAAACCACAGGGTTGCCAGTAAAAACAGGCCCGTTTGCAGCAGCGCCCGGCTGGCAGTGAAGACAAAAAACGAGCGGCTATCCCCCGCAGCCAGTGCCGCCTGATCATAGGTCATGGTAATCACCGCAGGCACCAGCGCCAGCGAGATCAGCACGATCATGGCCCCCGCCGGGGCATAGCGCGGATCATATAAAACATCGACCAGCCAGGGGCCAATCCAGGCCATCAGCAGCAGCATCGACAGGATGGCACCGGTCAGCCCTGCCCGCAGCAGGCGCTGTTTGCGCCGATTGGCCGGATCGGCCGAAATGGGCTTGTCGCGGTAGACCGGGATCATCAGCCGCTGATTGATGGCATGCCCCAGAAGCATCGGAAAACTCGCCAGAAAAAAGCCGATATTGTAGATCCCCAGGACCTCAAGCGAGACGAATTTCCCTAAAATGGCGCGATCCCCCTGCGAGGTCAAAAACCAAAAGGCGGTAGACAGAAAAATCCACTTGCCAAAGCGCACCAGCTCCTTTGCGGCCGCAGGCTCCCAGCGGAATTGGTTGCGCCGCCCCGGCAGGCCATAGTGGGTCAGCATCAGCTTGGCCGCGGCCTGGATCACCCCGCCCAGCACCAGGGCCAGAACAGATCCGCTGATCCAGGCCAACAGCACCATGCAGCCAATGCCAATTGCCTGCGCGCACAGATCCAGCAGGGTAACGCGCCCTACCAAAAGGTGGCGGTGTGCGGTCTCGATCCTGGTGGGGAAAAAGCCGGCAATCGCCAGGCCAATCCCGGCGATCGGCAGATAATACAACAGCTCTGGTGCCGCGTAGAACCACGCCATCGGCCATGCCAACGCCAGAGTCAGCAACCACAGTGCAAAGCCGCGCAGCACCTGAAGGCTCCAGGCGGTGTTGAGGAATTCGGGATCGTCGCCGCGGGCGTTCTGCGCAATTGATGGACCAATCCCAAGGTCCGAAAACAGCGACAGACCCACCGTGACGACGGTGACCAGCGCCATCAGGCCAAAGGCCTCGGGGAAGAGCAGGCGCGCCAGGATCAGATTGGCGGCCAGTCGCAGGGCCTGACTGCTGCCATAGCCAATCATCAGCCAAGAGGCCGAGCGCAGCACCCTGGCCAGCAGTCCCGTGCCCCAAAAACGCTGCGCCATCTGTTTCATGTCTTCTCCTGCTGGCCATTCATATGGGCCATGGTGGGGCGGCTGCCCCTGCGGTCGTTTGGGCGGATTTTGCGAGGCTATGCAGTGCGTGGAGGGGCGTCAATTGCTGCGGCTGCCCTGGGTGAATTCATGGTAGGAAAGCGGCGCGCTGGCAAGACAGTCTGGCAGCTGGTGGGCCATTGGACCAGCTTTGAAAACAGGGGCTGTATTTTGCGAACCCGATCCGGGAAAGCCCCCTAGGCAAGCCGCAACAGAGCCGCTACGCTGACCAGGTACTGGCTGACCGACGGGAGCATGAGCCTTTGAAAATCGCTTATATCCTGAACAGTTACCCGCAGCCGTCCCATAGTTTTATCCGCCGCGAAATCCAGGCGCTGGAACGTCAGGGCCTGACCGTGCTGCGGCTGGCCATGCGGCCTGGCTCGGCAACACTGGTTGATCCGGGCGATCAGGCAGAAGCGGGGAAAACACACTATGTCCTGCAGGCGGGTCCCTGGCACCTTCTGGTGGCGACACTGACGCAGGCAGCGCGTGCACCAGTGGCCTGGCTGCGGGCTCTGCGGCGGACAATCCGGCTGGGCCGGGTCTCGCAGGTTGGGGTGCTGCGCCATCTCATCTATCTGGTCGAGGCCTGCTATGTGGCTCAGCGATGCCGGGCGGGGGGAATTTCCCATCTGCACGCCCATTTTGGCACCAATGCCAGTACTGTTGCCTTGCTGGTGCAGGCACTGGGGGGGCCGGGGTACAGTTTCACCACCCATGGTCCAGAAGAGTTCGACGCGCCGCTCGCCCTGTCGCTGGGCGAAAAGGTCAACCGGGCGCGCTTTGCCGTGGCGATCAGCAGTTTCGGCAAGAGCCAACTGAGCCGTTGGGCGGATTTCAGCGCCTGGGAGCGGCTGCATGTGGTGCATTGTGGCATTGAGCCGGCGCGCTTTGATGCGCCTGCCTCGGTGCCGCAGGGGGCGCTGCGCTTGGCGGCCATTGGCCGCTTTGTCGAACAAAAGGGCCAGATGATCCTGTTGCAGTCGCTTGGCGAGGTGGTGAAGACCCACCCGCAGGTACATCTGTCGCTCATTGGGGATGGCGAAATGCGCGCCGAACTGGAGGCTGCGATCACCGACCTTGGGCTGCAATACAACGTCACCCTGACTGGTTGGCTATCAGAGGCTGGGGTGCGACAGGCGTTGGCTGAGTCGCATGCGCTGGTCATGCCCTCCTTTGCCGAAGGTCTGCCGATGGTGGTGATGGAGGCCATGGCGGCCGCGCGTCCGGTTCTGGCCACCTATATTGCGGGCACGCCCGAGCTGGTCTTGCCGGGCCAAACCGGCTGGCTGGTTCCCGCGGGCGAGGTGGGTGTTCTGGCCCGTGCCATCACCGATCTTGCTGAAACACCGCAGCCCAGGCTTGACGCCATGGGGCAGGCGGGGCGTGCGCGCGTGTTGGAACGCCATGACAGCGACCGCGAGGCGGCGAAACTGGCGACGCTGTTTGCCGCAGCAAGCCCCAAGATCTAGGATATAGATCCCGCGTTCAGCGGCCTCGGGTCCAGCGCTGAGTTGATCGAAACAGCGGTGTCTTTACGGCCAGCGTGACCAGTGCATAGGCGGCAAAACCAGAGGGGTCCTGCCCAAACAGGTGCAGGGTTTCGCGCCAGTTCGGGTTCGCTTTGTCATCATTTTCCAACAGCTTGGGGTGGGTCTCCGCCAGTTCCGCAACACCCGCGTTTTGTCGCCGCCTGACGCGGGTCAGATTGCGAAACCCCTCTACCAGTGGCCAATGATACTTCCCCGGCAGCTTGATCCGTTCGCTGGGGCTAAAGGACAGCCGGGCAAAACTGTCGTCTGCAATAATGTCGGGCCAGTCCTGCCAGCGCCGCCGCCCGGCGCGGTTCATTGCAAAGAGCCCAAAGCCAGGCACCCCCTGTTGCACAAAGGGCAGGCGCGTCCAAAACCGGCCATAGGCCCGTGTCAGGGCGCTTTGGGCTGGGGCAATCTGGGGGGTGCCGCTGGCATAGCGCGGCTGATCGGTGCTGAGCGCGCGCGTGAGCTGGCCAATCAAGGCGGGGTCTACCGTGACATCTGCGTCCAGATAGATCAGCACCCGGCCGCGCGCCACCGCATCGCCTGCATTCAGCGCCTTGAGTTTGTCGCCTTCGGGCAGATCCAGGACGGTGAGGTGCCAGTGGGGGGCCTCTGCCCTGGCTGCGGCAAAGGCGGCCCTGGCATTCGCAACCGTGGCGTCGTTGCAGCCATTGGCCAGCAAAAGCACCTCTCCCTGCTGACCTTCTGGTAGCGGATCAGAGGCAAAGACGGCTTGCAGGCAGGACGCGATATAGGCGGCCTCATTATGGGCCGGGATCAGGATACTGACCTGAGGCGCGGTGGCGGCATACGGTACAGAGCGGGGCGGCGAGGTCATTTCACCGCCTCCAATGCGGACCAGCGTGGGTTGCTGTCGCTGAGGCTGCGCAGCGCCCCCCAGCTGCCCCATTTCCCCGGCACGGAGACATCGGCATAGGCGGTGAACAGACTGCCGCCCAGCTCCTGCCAGCGCGCAAGCAATTGTGCGTAAAGCGCGCCCATCTGGGGCGTATAGTTGAAATGGGTGAAAAATCCGGTGAGCAGCGCATCCTCGACCATGGGGCCGATACCCACCACATGGCTGCCGCCTTCATACATGATCAGATCCAGCCCATGCCGATCGGCAACCTCCTTGTGGTAGGGCAGCACTCGGCCGAGCAAATCGCTGAGCGTATCGGTAGCATCGCCGGTGACCAGACCGTCGGTCAGCTCTATCGCGGCCTGTTCGCTGGCGACATCGTATTGATGCGCCGCGATGAAAACGCGGGCGGCATCGCCACGCAGGCCTTTTGCGGCGGCGGCCTGTTGGGCGTGTTGCTGGCTGTCGCCAATCCAGGCGCGCACAATGGGCGCGCGGTCTTTCACCCCCAGGATGCCGCCAAAATAGCCGGTCACCGCATAGGCATCGAAATAGCGGGCAGGGGGCAGGCGGTCGGCTTCTTCCGCCTGCCAGAGCGGCGCTGTCAGGATTTGTTCTTCCAGCCCCAGCCAGCCGGTCTGGGTGGCCAGAACCCGCACCAGTCGCGTTGGTGGCGCACTGTCAAAGGCCGCCCCCCAGATCTGCGCGACCTCGGCCGCACGGCCGCCATAGAATTGCATCCACAGCTCTTTGCCGCCCCAGCGGGCCTGCGCCTGTTCGTCCGCCCAGCGGGCCTGATCGAACTGCCAGTTCCAGACCTCGTTGGAATATTCCACATAGGTCTTGAGGTCCGCGTCCAGATCCGCCGCTACCTGTTTGGCAAAGTTGCGGATATAGCTGTCATCGGCCTGATGTGGCATGTTGAACCAGGGGTCAGTGCCCAATTGATTGGCGAGCTCCAGCATGATCTCCAGTGGCACGCCCTTGCGCGCCCAGGAATAGTCGCGGACCCTGGGCCGGTCCTCCCAGCCGATCAGCGGTGAATTATTGGTCTGCATCCAATCCATGAAGCGCAGCGCGGCAAAGCCGTCCAGCAGATCAAGCCAGCGCGGATTAAAGATCTCGCCGGCGGCAAAGGCCTCTTGCTGGTCTTCCCTGACCACGGTGATATTGCGCGGATAAGTGCCATCGCGGCCAATGCGCTGCAGGCGAATTTCAACCGGGCCGGGGCCGGGGGTGTAGTCAAACGACACCTCGCCCTTGCCATAGCGCTGATTGTGCGCCCGGCCTGAGACTTCGACAATGCCCTGGCCCTCAAAGCGCAGCACATAGCGCCCGGCCAGCGATTGCGCAGTTTCCGGCAGGTCGGTCAGGATCACCGTCCCGATAGAGCCAAGCTCGGGTGGCAGTGCAGTCGGCCAGCCGTCGGGATCAAGGTAGCCGGCTGCCCTCAGGTCGGCCTCTGTTGCGCCGCCCCACTGGCCCGGTAGGTGCCCAACCCAGGGGCGCGCTGTCTTGAAATGATCCAGGAATGGTGCCTGTGGGCTCCAATCGGCCAGGGGCATCAGGTTCATGGCGATGGGCTGGCGTTCCGGGGGCGGCGCCTCTGAATGGCGTGGAGAGCTTGCCTGCGGCACAGGCTGGGCCACAGGCCCATTGAGCTGTGCCATAGCGGGCTCTGCCGGTGGCGGCGGTGGATCCTGCGGCAGCGCGGGCGAGGCAACATCTGCGCCCTGGGCGGCGGCCCAGGCCAGCTCTTGCAGGCGCGCGGCCAGTGCGGGCGCTGGCGCGGCAAAGGCCTTGCCCCATCGGTCATGCAGCTGATGCGGCAGCCCGCGTGGATCCTGCCCGGACAGCACCACATATTGCACCAGGCTGAGGTAATAAAATCCAATGGCATTGGGGTGGATATCGTCGGCAAAGACCTGCGAGATATTGCGCAATCCCGGCACTGTTCCGGCCTGAATGGCATCATCCAGCCGCGCCATGGCCTGGCCGGCGGGCAATAGGCGAATATCGCCCTGCGTGCTGTTGTTGACCTCGTCCACCAGGGCCTGCCAGCGCGGCAGATCCTGCTCTAGGCGGTTGCGCCAGGGCTGGTCGGCCCCATCATCAAACTGCACCTGCACGCCGGTGCCGCTGGCAAGACTGTGCCAGGTTTCCTGCAGGTAAAAGCGCACCTCGGGATTGGTGGCGCGGGCGCGCTCATAATACTGGGTGATGGCCTGTTCGGTGCCGCTCCACTTCAGATGATTGGCGAGGGGAATGGCTTCGGTCACGATGACCACATCCACCGGGGCGGCAAGCCGTTGCCGGGCGTTGATGCCCTCGGCACTATCGCCATGCTGCCAATTGTAGCTGAGCGGTGCGCCATTGATGATCTGGGCCTCGACGGTGATTTTGGCCGGGGCGGCGGACTGTTCCGCCAGCAGCTGTTGCAGCATGACCGGATTGTCAGGGCCAAACAGCGAATGCCCCACCATCAATACCGATGTGATCAGGGTTTCCAGGTTCATGGGTCTGCCGACGCCTGGGCGCCCCCCTTGGCGGCAAAGCCGCTGCGGGGCTGGGCTTGAACCACCTGCCAGACAATGCGTTGAATCTCGGCGGCCCCCTGTGCCGACAGGGCCTGCGCTGGGAGGCCGTTGGCGCGGGTCAGCTGATGCGGCAACCCCAGCGGCGGGCGCAGGTAGAGCACTGAATAATGGGTCAGCGCCACCACATAAGCCCCCAGATCATTCAGGTGGATGGTATCAATGCCACCTTGATCATTGCGGCTAAACAGATCGCTGCGTGCCTTCAGCCCGTCGATCTCGCCTGCTTCGGCGGCGCGGGCAACAGCCGCCATCACCTGTCCAGCCGGGATTAGATAGGCGGCGCGATCGGGCGTGGCGCGGCTGTCCTTGCCGGTTAGTTTTTCCAGCCAGAGCGGTGCCAGATCCTGCGCGATCCGGGTCTCCCAGCCTGCCGGGTCATCCAGGTGGTGCCAGGTTTCATATAGAAAGATCTGGGTATCGGGGTTGCTGCTGCGGGCCAGATCGGCCCAGCGGTGAAAATACTCTGCCCCATCAAAATAGCGCAGGGCGTCGCGCAGCTCGACCATCTCGGTCAGGACTACGGCGTCATATTCACCCGATCCAATGGCGCTGCGCGCGTCACGGTAGGCGGGGGAGCTGTTGGCGGTGTCAAAGTCGCGGATCGCCAGTTCCGGCTCCCAGTGTTCTTTCAGTGCGGTACCAGAGCCAAGCTGGCTGTTCCAGAGATGCCCCTGGGGGGCCAGTTGTGCCAGCATGTGCGGCACCTCCGGCCCGACCAGGGAATGGCCAAGGTGAAAGACCGCAAGCGGCGCCTGTGGGGGTTCGCGTGTCGCGACCGGCGGCAGCGGCGCAGGGGAAATCCAACGTATCAGGGGCCAGAGCACCAGTGCGGTTGCCAGCGCAACAAGAGCCATAAGGGTAGGGCGTGTCCGCATTCGCTCACCCTCGCAATTCTGCTGTGGTGACAATCAGCCCGGCACCAATGGCAAAGCCCCCGGTGATGCAATCGCCACAGTGAAACGGCGGCTGATCCGCGCAAAAACGGGCCGAGAAGCGCTGGCGCTCCAGGTCGATATCCAGCTCCATCCCGTCAAACCCATAGTAACGGGCACTGACGGAAAACTGGCATTTATAGGCTGCTTCCTTCGCGGAAAAAATCACCTTGGCCATCTGGCCGGGGTTGGCCTGGCGGCGCAGCCAGCTCTGTTCCTGGGGGGAACAGATGGCGGGCCACAGATCATCGGCCAGCGGCTTGTCCTCTTCAACGTCAATGCCAAGCCCGCGGATCGCACCTGCGCGCGCCACCACGGCCATGGCGCAACTGCGGGTATGGGTGATCGATCCCACCAGCCCGGCGGGCCAGATCGGGGCGCGGTTTTCGCCGACGCGGATGGGCTGAACCTGCAGCCCCAGTTGCGCCATCGCCTGATGCGCCGCAGCCCGTCCGGCAGCAAATTCATTTCGACGTTTGGCCACGGCATTGGGTGACAGGCAGGCGGCCTCGGCGCTGAAGGGGGAGGGCGGATTGGCCAACGGGTCCGATAGGCCCAAGGCGATGTCATCGCCAAAGAGCGGTCGCACCAGGGTGAACCGCTCTTGGTCTTGGGGTGCAATCACTGTCGTCATCCGGCCCGTGCTTTGCGGTTTGCCCGCATGGCGCGCCGTTTCGACATGGTGTCTGATTTGGCGGCCTGCGTTGTGTCGTCCTGGCCCGGATCATCGGGCTTTGCGCCGCCGCCTGCAAGGCCTTCTATATGGCTGGAAAGACCAGCCAGGGTGGGGAAGCGGAAGATGTCGGTGATCGACAGGCCGGGCAGGTCCAGCGCGGTGCGCAGGTCGCGGTGTGCCTGCACCGCCAAGAGAGAATGCCCGCCCAAGGCAAAGAAGTTATCCTGCGCCGAGATGTCGTTGATCCCCAGAATTCGGGACCAGACCTTGACCACTTCGCCCTGCACACCGCCTGCCGATGCGTCGCCCACCTGGGCTGCGCCGCTGTCTTGCGCCCCGCCTGTGGCGGCCTGCTGGGCCGATCCTGCCGCTGTGCCAGCCTGGGGCACATGGCGGGCAAGGCTGGAGACGGGCTGCCGCGCGGCAAGCTCCTTGCGGTCTATTTTCTTGTTGGGGGTCAGTGGAAAGGCCTTGAGCGGCACAATATGGGCCGGAACCATGACGGAAGCCAACTGGCGCGCCAGATCCAGCTTGATCGCGGCGATATCCAGTTCGGCTTGTTCTGCACCGTCGCCATGCGTCACATAGGCCACCAGTTGCAAATCTCCGCCCTGCTCGCGGGGCACCACGACAGCGCCGGTGACACCGGGCTGATCCGCCAGCGCCGCCTCGATTTCCCCAAGCTCGATCCGCTGACCGCGCAGTTTGACCTGATGATCGCTACGCCCGAGAAAGGCGAGCTGACCATCCCCCCCCCAGCGCACCAGATCGCCCGTCCGATACAGGGTTTCTGTGGTGAAGGGCAGCTGGACAAAGCGCTCTGCCGTCAGGTCGGGGCGCTGCCAATAGCCTGCGGTGACACCCGCGCCACCGATATAGAGCTCTCCGGTGGCACCCAGAGGTACCGGGCGCTGGGCCGCGTCCAGCACATAGACGGTGGTATTGACCACTGGCTGCCCAATGCTGGCGATCCCCTTGGGCTGGGTGGTGAGCGTGGTGCTGGTGGACCAGATCGTGGTCTCGGTTGGGCCGTACATATTGTGCATCTGCGCCGGGGTGGCCTCGCGCAGGGCGCTGATCAGATCACCGGGCAGGGCTTCGCCCCCCAGCAACAGATGTTGCAGCCCCGACAGCACTTGCCGGGCCTCATCATCCTGCACCAGCATCCGCGCCATCGAGGGGGTGCATTGCATGTGGGTGACACGGTGGCGCAGCATCTGGGCGCTGAGAGAGAAGTCATCCGCCGCCAGCTCTTGCGCGCGGTTGGTGCGTTCCAGCACTTCGGCCAGGGGTTTCAGCCCCTCCAACACCACCTCTGGTGCAATGCCATAGTCGATGAGGCAGGCAATTTCGTCGACGCCGATGGCTTTCAATTGTTCGCTGCGCGCCAGGGCGTCGTCCACGGTGCCAAAGAGGCCAGAGTCTTCAAAATAGCGCTCAAAGGCAAAGTCGAGGATTGCCTCCAGCTCGTCTTCGCCCAGCATATCCAGCTGCATTTCAAAGGCGTTGTTGACCCCTTTGGGGCGTTTGAAGGCCGGAAAGGCCCAGGCGTACTGCTTGATCAATCCGGCCGCCGCGCGCAGATAATCCTTCATCGGTTCGCGGGCAATGCGGCGGGATTCTTCGCGGGTTTCGGCCAGATAGCTGTGCAGCATCAGCGTGACCTTGAAATCGGCCGGATTGCGGCCACCGGCGCGCAGCGCATCGTGATAGATGCGGATCTTGTCGCCCACCTCTTCAATGCTTTGCCCCAAGAGATGCGTCAGCACATTGGCACCGATTTCGCCGGCCTCGCGCCAGGTATCGGGATTGCCCGCAGTGGTGACCCAAAGCGGCAGCTCTTTTGACACCGGTCGGGGCTGGGTGATGACACTGTGCAACGTGCCATCCTGACGCGGAAAACTCACGTCTTCGCCGCGCCAGAGTTTGCGGAGAGTATCGATGCAGTCATACATCGCAGGTTTGTTGGCGGGGGGGGTATTTTCGGGGCGCAGGATAAAATCATCCGGCTGCCACCCCGATGCAATGCCAAGCCCGGCACGCCCATTGGTAAGATTATCGATCACCGACCATTCCTCGGCGATACGGGCCGGGTGGTGCAGCGGTGCCACGCAGGATCCAGCCCGCACGCTGATATTCTGCGTTACAGCCGCCACTGCCGCACCGGTCACCGCCGGATTGGGATAGGGGCCGCCAAAGGCGTGGAAATGTCGTTCTGGTGTCCAGACCGCGTTGAAGCCATGCGTATCGGCAAATTTGGCACCTTCCAGCAGCAGGTGGTATTTGCGCGGTCCCGGCCCATCGTCGTTGCCCCAGTAGAAGAGGTTGAAATCCATCCGTCGATGGGAAATCGCCACGCGCCCTCGGGACAGCTCAAGTCGGCTTTCATCGCTGGACAGCACCAGCTTGAAGCCGCGCGACAGGGTCCAGAACAGTTCAAGCACCGAAATGTCAAACGACAGCGAGGTTACCGCCAGCCAGGTGTCACCGGCCTTGTAGGGGATACGCGCATCCATGGCGGCAAAGAAATTGGCCACATTGTCATGGCGCACCATGACGCCCTTGGGCAGGCCGGTCGACCCAGAGGTATAGATCAGATAGGCCAGATCGTCGCCGCTGGCAGTGCTGGTGATGTTTTCTGCATCTTCACCCAGCGGCTGGGTATCCAGCGCCAGGACTTCTGCCTGGCTATCGGGCAGATCCGCGCGCAGGGCCTGTTGGGTCAGAACCACACTGGCTTGGCTATCGTTCAGGAAATGGGCGATGCGGTCGCGCGGATAGGCCGGGTCCAGCGGCACATAGGCCGCCCCAGCCTTCAGCACTGCAAGGCTGGCCACCAGCAGATCGACGGAGCGCTTTATATAGATGCCTACATGGCTGCCGGGCTGCACGCCCATCTGTTGCAGCCGTGCCGCCAGCGCATTGGCGCGGGCGTTCAGGGCGCTATAGCTCAGGCTTTGGTCTTCAAAGACCAGCGCTGTTGCGTCAGGGCTGCGCGCCACCTGGGCCTCAAAGGCGGCCTGGATGGTGGGGGCTGGTACTGTCCCGTCCGCGGGATCTGCATTGCTCTGGTTCCAGTCTTCCAACAGCAGCCTGCGCTCGGCCTCGGGTAGGGCGGTCAGGTCCGACAGGGCACGATCGGGGTGCATGTGGGTGACCTCAAGCAGGTGTTGCAACCGCGCGACGAGCAGCTCTGCGGTTTTGGCATCCACCTGGGCATCATCCACATGCAGCGCCAGCCCGCCCTGATACAGGGACACACTGGCGGCGCAGCCTGGCAGGGCTGTATCCCGGTCCAGTGTCACCCCGATGGCAGGCTGCACAAGTGGCGTGAGTTCGGGGGCGCGGGCCACCAAATCACGGGCGAAGCCGCCGGAGTTCTGCGCGCGTTCCAGCCTGGGTTTGATATGATCAATCAGGGCATTGGCCGAAAGGTCACGCCGGACCTGTAGCGGCACCCAGGCAGAGAGAGCCTGTCCAATCAGCGCCGCCGCCGGTGCGGCTGGGGCAGCGAGGGCGATATCAGCCTGATCCTCACCAGTGCCCAG
Source organism: Pseudophaeobacter sp. (assembly GCF_048267565.1). Lineage (NCBI taxonomy): Bacteria > Pseudomonadati > Pseudomonadota > Alphaproteobacteria > Rhodobacterales > Roseobacteraceae > Pseudophaeobacter > Pseudophaeobacter sp. Next base: position 39,054 of record NZ_JBLWXG010000007.1, read on the forward strand.
CAAGGCCCAGGTCAGGATCGCGGCAAGGATTTGATCTTGGCTCATGCCCTGCGGCAGGGCCACGGCCTGGCGGCTGAGGCTGGTTTTTCCTGTGGGCTGCCCGGAGGCCCGGGCCAGCGGCAGGGTGACAGGTTGCAGGTCTTGCAGGGCGGCGCGCCAGGGCAGATCCGCCTTATGGGCGCGCGCCAATGCCGCCTCCAACTCCTGTGCCTCTTTATCCGTCAAGCCAGGCAGCTGTGCGCCGGTGGTGAACAGGGCGGGCAGATCGACAGGTGCGCCCTCCAGGCTGGTGATATCTGAGAGCAGCACAGCCCCGTCAGAGGTGGCTACCGTGACTGCGCCCCCGGTGACGGCAAGCACGGTTCCCGCAGGCGGGGTTTCCGGGGGCGAGTGGTCCAGCGCAGAGATTGTTCCAACCCGCAAGATCTGATCGTCAAGGCGCAGCTTGGCGCAGCACAGCGGATTCCAATAGGCGCCAAAATCAAGGCCGCGCACCAGGCGACACAGGGCGATAGAGGGCTGGGAAAAGGCCAGCAGGCCACCTGCCGACGGGCGATGGTCGCGGGAAAAATAGCGCCGTTGCGACAGATCCTGCGGCTGCCGCTGCAGGGCATTTTGCGCCAGTTGCTCCAGAACCTCGCCAAAGCTGTCCATTGCGGCGGCATAGCATTTGGAGTTTAGACTGAAGGCGGTATCATCGGCGTCGATCGCGAACAGGCGCTGGGCCAGAATATCGCCCTCATCAATGCCGTCTTCCATCATGTGCCAGGTGATCCCATGCTGGGGCTCGCCGGTGATCAAGGCCCAGTTGGGGGTGTTCAGCCCGGCCATTTGCGGCAGTGGTCCATCATGGAAATTCACCGCCCCGTGGCGCGCCAGTGCCAGCACGGGATCTGGGATCACCTGCAGGTTGGCGATTGACAGCAGCCAGTCAAACCCGCCCGTAACCCCGTCCGCGATCTCGGCAGGGCGGCCCAGCACCATCAGCGATTTTTCCTGCGCCCAGGCACGGATGTCTTGGTCGGTGGAAACCACCGCAGCGATCTGATGCCCCTGATCCAGCAGCGCTTCGGCACAGCCGATCAGCAGGGATTCATTGCCAACTACAACACAGGAAAACGGGGTCATTTTAAATCCTTTGACATCGAAGTGCGCAGGCGCGTTTCCCCCTGTCGTTGAGGGCTGCGGCGCGATGGTACAAGCGCGTGGGCGATCAGGTCGCGTAAAAAATGGTCTGGGTCCGCCTGGGGCTTGCCCTGGATCAGGCGGCGCAGCCCGTATAGGCCACAGCCGGTGATCCGCGCCAGCGTGGCCAGGGCGGCATAGGCGCGCCCATGTGATTTGGTGAAATAGTGACTGCGCGAAAAGAACCAATAGGCTGGGGTGCGGCTCCAGGTTTTCATGCCCGTCGATGCAGAGCCCAGATGCGTTACCCGGCTGTCCGGCACATAGTGGGTGCGCCAGCCGGCCCGCGCGGCACGGCGGCACAGATCGGTTTCCTCAAAGTACAAAAAGAAGGTCTCGTCAAAGCCACCGATGTCTTCCAGCACGGGGCGGCGGATCATCAGGCTGGCGCCGGCGGTCCAATCAACCTGGGTCTCGGTCGCTGGTATGTCCATGGCGACGACCCAGGGCGCAAGCAGGCGGGTAAAGATCCCGGTGCGCGCGGCCATCTCAAACTCTCCGGCGATGGAGGGAAAGCGAAAGGCGGTGCGATGTGGGGTGCCATCGGTGCCCTGCACAAATGACCCCGCCAGCCCGGCGCCCGGATGCTGGCCCAGAAAATCGCGCAGGGTGGCAATGGTTTCGCCCTGCACAAAGGCATCAGAGTTGAGCAGATAGTAGTAGTCGGGCGCGGTCCCATCCGACAGCCCGGAGGCAAAACCGATGTTCATGCCAGCCCCAAAGCCGCCGTTTACCAGCGATTGAAGCAACCTGACTTTACCATCCTTGTGCCAGCCGCGTTGCTGAAAGCCCTCTTGCAGTGCCTCCCAGGATCCATCGCCAGAGCCATTGTCGATGACCAGTACCTCTCCCGGCAGGTGCTGCATTTCCGCCAGAGCGGCCTCGGCCGCCTGCAGGGTCATTTCGGGTGTGCGGTAGTTCAGAATGATGGTGAGGATGCTGCCGGTGCTCATGCGCGTTTACTCTGTTGGTCATCAAAGGACGCTGCTTGCCTTGCGGCAGGCGAGGCGGGCGCAGATGGGGTCAGCAGAGGTTTTATGGCGGCGGCCAGGCTGCTGACATTGGGCACCAGAACCATGCTGTCATGATCGCCGGGGACCTCAAGTACCGCAAGATTTGGCGCCCACCGGGTCCAGTCATTGTCGGCAAAGACATACTCGCGTTCACGGCTGACCCAATTGCCGCCCGAGACCGGCCAATGGCGATCCAAGGGCGGGCGCAGTAACGTCAGCGGCCCATCCCAGGCGCGCATCCTGTAGTTTTCCACGGCCTGACGAAAGGCCAGCTCGATCTTGCGATTGTTGAAACCCGGCGCCTGTTCGGTTTCCGCTGGCGGCTGGCGGCGTTTGCTGATTTCCCACAGGATCCGGTTTCGGCCCCATTCTAGCAAATAGCCCGTGCCTTTCTTGCGCAATTCGCGCAGTTTGATCAGTGCTTTGTCAACAGATTTCAGCGCTGGGCGTACCGGCAGCGGCGTGTCCAGCAACACCAGGGCGGCGGTTTTCTCGCCGTTGGCCTGCAGCTGCTGGGCCATTTCATAGGCGGTGATCCCGCCGCCGGAAAAGCCGCCCAGGTAGTAGGGGCCGTCGGGCTGGATCTGCTTGATTTCAGACAGGTAATCGGCTGCGGCTTGGGGGATGGTGGCATGCGGCGTCGCGCTACCGATCAACCCGCGTGCCTGTAGCCCGTAAACCGGGCGTCCCTGGCGGCCGTTGCTGCCCAGTTCCTGGGCTAGATGGCGCAGGTTCAAAACATTGCCAAACATGCCTGCCACCAGGAACAACGGCGCAAGATCGGCACCCGATCCCGGGTGTAGCTGTACCAGATGGCTATAGCTGGCTGGCGCGGCAGCGGCGCTTTCCTTGGCTGTGCTGTCGCTTGTGCCCACGCCGCGCTGTATCAGCAGATCCGCCAGCGTGGCGACGGTTGGGGCCTCGAACAGGGTCGACAGCGGCAGATCTATGTTGAACTGCCGCTTGATCTGGGCAAACAGGCGGACTGCAATCAACGAATGGCCGCCAAGATCAAAGAAGCTGTCGGCCGTGCCAACCTGACCCAGACCAAGCAGGCTCTGGAACATACCGGCGAGCTGCTCTTCCATGGGGGAGGAGGGCGCTAGATATTCGGTGTCGATATCGGGGCGCTCAAAGCTCTGGCTGCCGTCGCTGGCCTGTTCTTGCGCGGGGGTGTCGCTTTGGCGGATCAAGGCGGGCAGGTCCAGCGCTGATATCACGACCTGGGGGCGGCCACTGGCCACGGCGCGCAGCAGTGCTTCGGGGCCTTCACTGGCACGGATGCCATTGGCGATGGTCAGTTGCAGGCGGCGTTCTTCTGCCGAGAGCGGCTGCACAGCGTTGCCCCCCGCAGCAAGGCCCAGGACCTCTGCGCTGTGATCGGCGCTGGCCGGGGCCGGGCTGGCCTCAAACCCGCCAGCAAGACGTGTCATGTGGAAACCGGTGATTTCAACCAGAACTGCCCCATCGGCATTGGTGAGGGTCACATCAAAGCTGGCGCTGTCGACATTGACCGGTTCCTCGGTGCTCAGTCGTATGTGGCTGTGGATTTCTTCCGGCAGGGGCGCAAAAATGCGCAGGTTGCGATAGGCCATCGGCACCCAGAGGTCGGCCCCGTCATAGCCTGGGACCAGCGACAGCGCCCAGCCGGTGGCCAGATCCATCAGGCCGGGGTGCAGCAGGCAGTTGTCGCCCCTTGCGGTTTCGGGCAGATTCAGGCGGGCAAGACCTTCCTGCGGGCCAAGCGCCATCTGTTGCAGCACCTGCCAGCGCGGTCCAAAGGCAAGATGATCATCCTGCGGAGAAGAGAGCGCCGCACCTGTTTGTGCTGTTTGAACTGCACCGCAGCGCTGCTGAATGGCCTCCAGGTCCAGGGGGGCTGGCGGTTTGCCGTCCGGTGCAAGGCGGATCTCTGCTTCGCAGTTGAGGGCAAACCCGCCGCCGGGCAGGGCACTATGGGTGGCAAAGGCATAGCCGGTTTCCTCTGCCTGCAGGCGCAGCATTGCCGACTGTGGCGTGGCCGGGGCCACCACCAGCGGGCGCAAGAAATACAGATCTCGGATTTCAAACGGTGCGGTCAGGTCCAGCGCCGCCAGGCTTTCTGCGATCCATTCGATATAGCCGGTGCCGGGCACCAGCGCGGTGCCTGCCTGGGTGCGGTGTTCCGCCAGCAGCCAGCTGTTCTGGGCGTCAAGTGTCACGGCAAACACCGGATTGCCAAAACTGTCAAAGCCAGCTTCGTCCAACAAGGGCTGGGCGCAGTCCTGACGTGGGCTTGGGCCAGTGTCGCCTTGGCGCGCGGTCATCGCTTCATAGGCCATGCCGGTATCGGCCCAGACGCCCCAATCAACCGCGATAACGCGGGTCTTGCCGCCCTGACGATGGCCGGCATAGGCGTTCAGATAGTCATTGGCGGCAATATAGTCGACCTGCCCGGCGGGCCGGGTCACGGTAGAGGAAGAAGAAAACAGAACCAGCAGATCCAGCGTCCCATCGGGGAACAGTTCTTCCAGCACCCGCAGGCCGGTGACCTTGGGGGCCAGGACACGGGCCATCTGCGCCTCTGTCTTGGCCAGGATCGGCCCGTCATCAATCACGCCGGCGCCGTGGATGACACCGTTTACAGGGCCAAACTGGTGCTCTGCCTGGGTGACAGCGCGGCGCATTTCGATGCTGTTGCAGCTGTCGGCGGCAAGGGGCAGAACCGCGCCGTGGCCGATGGCCTCCAGCTCTTGTACCGCGCGGATGCGCTGCGCCTGGCGGTTGGCGGGGCTGTGGGTGGCCAGGTAGCGGGTCCATTGGTCGCGCGGTGGCAGGCCAGAGCGGGACAGCAGCACAACCTTGGCGTCAAAATGCTGCATCAGATGCGCCGCCGTCCGCAGCCCAATACCGCCGTATCCGCCGGTAATCAGGTAGCAGCCGCCCTGTTTGAAGCCGGGGTGTGGCAGGGCGGTCCCGGCCTCTGCCTGCGTCGGTTGCGTCCCTTGGGGCAGGGAGAGCGGACGCCAGGATTTTTCAAACCGCTTGTCGCCGCGCCAGGCGGCGGTGGTATTGGCGGGCTCTGCCAGCAGCTCTTCCAGCAGGCGCGGGGTCAGATCGTCAGGCATGGCCCCGCGTAGGGTGGCAATCAGCCCCGGGGTTTCGGGCAGTTCAATGTCTACGGTGGCGCAGGTAAAGTTTGGGAGTTCGCGCAGAATGGCGCTGGCCGGGCCAGAGATCATGGCCTTTTCCGGATAGGGCAGCGGCTCATCCGTGATCTGCGCCGCACCAGTGGTAAAGAGCGTCAGATGTACCGGCTCTGCCAGATCCAGCGCGCCCAGTTCCTGCGCCAGGGCGGTGACACCGTGAAACCCCATTTCCAGATTGCGATTAAAGAAGGAAGAACCGGGGCGGAAGCTTTCGCTGTCGGTGACCAGCCAGAAATGCGCAATGCGGGTCGGCAGGGTTTCGGTCTCGGCAAGATCGGCCAGCAGGGCATTGTAGCCAAAGCGGCCCTGTTCAGGGGCCAGGATATACTCGCCTTCCGCCAGTTTGGCGTAGGTATCGCCGGGGCGCACGAGATCAACCCGGTGCCCGGCCTGGCGCAGACGTGCGGCCGCCGCACTGGCCAGCCCACAGTCATCTGCAAAGATCAGCCAGTTTTGCGGTGCCTCGCCCAGATCGGTATCAATATCCAGGGCGCAATCAGCAAGCCGCGGGCGCCAGCAGGGGCGATAGCCCCAATCCGCGATATCCGCCGTGCGGGCTGGCAGTGGCATCTCTTGCGGGGCTTTGTTGCTACCGGGTTCGATGAAATAGCGACTGCGCTGGAACACATAGCCGGGCAGGGGCAGTCGATGGCGCTTTGCTTCGCCCCAGATCTGATCCCAGTCGGCCTCGATGCCGCAGGCCCACAGGCGGCCAATGACGCCAAAGAAATAGGCATCATCCAGCACGACCTGATCCTGGTGGCGCAGCGCGCTTAGCACTTGATTGGGCTGCACGGCGGGCGACATCTGGGTCAGGGCGCTCAGGGCCTTGCCGGGGCCGACCTCTAGAAAGACGCGACCCGGCGTGGCGGCAAGCGTGGCAATACAATCGGCAAACTGCACGGTATTGCGCAGCTGGCCAACCCAGTAGTCGGGATCCTGTGCCTGTTCTGCGGTCAGTCTCTGGCCGGTTCGGTTTGAAATCACTGGCAGTTGCGGCGCCGAGAGCGACAGCCTGCGCAGAAAATCACCGTAGTCCTGCAAGATACTGTCAAGCATGCGCGAATGGGCGGCGATATCGATCTGGATGCGCTGGAAATCGACCTCTTGCGCCAAGAGCTGTTCTGCCAGCCGGTCCAGCGCGGCCTGTGGCCCAGAAACAGCGGTCAAAGCGGGGGCATTGACGCTGGCAATGTCGAGCTCCTCACTGATCATCGCCTGTACGTCGGCCAGGGGCAGGGCAATCGACAGCATGCCACCGGCTGGAACCGTGTCAAACAGGCGTCCACGCAGCAGCACCAGATCAATGCAGTCTTCAAAGGACAAAACCCCAGCCAGACAGGCGGCGGTGTTTTCCCCCATGGAATGTCCAACCAGCGCCGCCGGGCGAATGCCCCAGCTGATCCAGAGCTGCGCCAGCGCATATTCCAGGATCATGATCAGCGGCAATTGTACCGAAGGGCGTTGCAGCTGGGCGTTCGCGGCAGCCTCATCGCCGGGGGGCGGCAGCCAGAGCGCGCGCATGTCATAGTCGATCTGCGGTTGCAGATGATCCAGCCCACGATCCATCCAATCGGCAAAGACCGGCTCTGTCTCATAGAGGTCGCGCGCCATACCGGCATATTGCGCCCCGCCACCGGGGAAGGAAAATACCACCTCGGGGGCATCGCCTAGGCGGTCGTGGCTGAAAACCTGGCGCGGATCGCCGCCCCGCAGCATAGCGGCGGCCTCTTGCGCGGTTTCAGCCACCAGGACCCGGCGTTTGCCAAAGCCGCGCCGCCCCTGTTTCAGGGTGTAGGCGACATCGGCCAGATCGACATCCGGGTTGGCCTCCAGATAGTTGGCAAGGGCCTCTGTATTGGCGTCAAGCGCTGCTTTGGACTGACCCGAAAGGCACAGGACATGAAAGGGAAAATCGCTTTCTTGCGAGATCTCGCGGACTGGCGCTTCTTCTAGAATGGCATGGGCATTGGTGCCGCCCACCCCCAGTGCATTGATCCCGGCGCGGCGTGGTCCCTGCTGCGAGATCCAGGGCGTCAGGCTGTCATTGACCCGGAATGGGGTATTGTTAAAGTCAATTGCCGGGTTTGGTGCCTCATAGCCCAACGAGGGCGGAATTTCACGGTGCTTTAATCCCAGTGCTGTCTTGACCAGCCCGGCAATGCCGGCAGCGGTATCAAGATGGCCGATATTGGTCTTGACCGAGCCGATCCGGCAGGGCGGGTTGCCCGCCGGGACATCGCGAAAGGCTTCGCCAAGGGCGGAGACCTCGATCGGGTCTCCCAGATAGGTGCCGGTTCCGTGGCATTCGATGTAGTCGATGCTGGCAGCTGGTATATCTCCCGCCGCCAGCGCCTGCCGGACTGCGCCTGCCTGCCCCGTGACCGAGGGCGCCAGATAGCCCGCCTTGTCTGCGCCGTCATTGTTGATGGCGCTGGCCTTGATGACGGCCCAGATATGGTCGCCATCGGCCAGGGCGTCCTCGATGCGGCGCAGGGCAACCGCCCCTGCGCCCGATCCAAAGACCGTACCCTGGGCGCGGTGATCAAAGGCATGGCAGTGACCGTCGGGCGACAGGATCTCGTTTTCTTTATACAGATAGCCTTGCCCCTGCGGCATATCGATGGTGACACCGCCGGCCAGGGCCATGCCGCATTCGCCATCGCGCAGCGCCTTACAGGCGTAATGCACCGCCACCAGAGAGGTCGAGCAGGCGGTTTGAATATTGACTGAGGGCCCTTTCAGATCAAACACATGGCTGACACGCGTGGTCAGGAAATCCTTGTCGTTCCCGGTGTGGCGCAACAGGAACATGCCGACCTCGTCCACCAGGCCGGGGTTGGAACAGATATTGAAGTAGAAATAGCTGCCCATGCCGCAGCCGGCATAGACGCCGATGGGCTCGTCCAGGCTTTCGGGGGGGTGGGCCGCATTTTCCATAGCGCCCCAGGCAACCTCAAGGAACTTGCGGTGCTGTGGGTCGAGAATGGCAGCCTCTTTGGGGCTGAAGCCAAAGAACTCGGCGTCAAAATCGGCAAACCCGTCGAGCAGGGCGGCATGCGGCACATAGTTTGGGTCGGCCAGGGTGGTCTCGGACACGCCTGCGGCCTGCAGGGTCTCGGGGCTGAGCGGAACGATGGATTCGATACCAGAGCGCAGATTGTGCCAATAGGCCTCCAGCCCTTCGGCACCGGGCACATTGACCGCCATGCCAACAATGGCGATATCGCCGCTATATTGCGGTGCGTCTGAGCTCTGATCTGCGGTCTTTGCCATGAAAAACACGGCCCCTCGTTCTATGCGGCTGTACGGTGGCTACCCTATCCCCTGTCGACGGCCCGCCCTGCCGAGAGGCGATGCCGCATCCCTTGGGGAAAGGGCGATGGTCTTCCTGGCCGGGTTCGCCGCGCCGTAGCACGGAAGACGCACAAACGCCGTCCCGCCGCAGACGCGCTGCGGACTCACCCAGGTGTGAAATTGCTTTGCCACTGCGGCAAAGTTGTGAAAGCAAGGTGGCCAAATTGGTCGCAAGTGCAATAACAATAAAGCAATCTGTTGAGCCATAAAATGCTTCATTTGCAACTATATCCGGCTGCGTGACGTGGATGATGGAGGCTGCGGCATCAAGATCTGCCTGCCCTGGAACAGGGGGCGCTTGCGCGAAAACACAGTTGGATCGCGCAGGCGTTCTGCATAGCCAAGGACTGATCCGGCACAAAGCCAGGTCATCGGCACCAGCGTATCATTGAGCAGCATATCCATCATGGTGGCGGCCAGGATCAGTGCGATGGCGGTAGAATAGGGTGAGATATCGCGCCCCCGCCGCCGCCGGATCTCGATCCCTAGCAACAGCAGCGGCGAACAGAGCAGCCCCATTTCCGCCAGATAGCCAAACCAGCCAAAGGTGCCAAAGACCAGGATCCAGTGGCCATCCGGGATCGAGATTATCGCGCCGGTTTCGATATCCCGGATCAGATTGCGCCCCCAACCGCCCCAGCCAAACCAGGGCTTTTCGGCGGCCCGCTCGAGCAAGATGGCTTCATTGTCAAAGCGATAGCCCAGCGACTGCGCCCGTGCCGGGCTGATGGCTTCGGCCTGCGCCAGTATGGCCTCGGTTGGGATAAGCCCCAGATTGCGCAGCATTGGATAGGTGATGGCGACAGCGGCCAGGGCAAGTGCAACCCGGATCTGCCAGCGCGCCGAGGCCAGTGCCACCAGCGGCACAAAGCTCAGCCCATAGGCCAGCGAAGCAAAGCTCTTGCATAGGTAGAGAATGCCGAACAGATAAAGGCTGGCCAGACCAAAGCGCAGTCGGCTGGGCCCCTGGGCGGCGCGGGCCAGCGCGGTGCAGGCCATCAGTGCCGAAAACATGAACAGCGCCAGCCACAGCGGATGCGGCAAGAATACAATTGGACGAAAGCCCCCTTGCCGCATGGTCTGGGAAAAATCATGCTGGAAAAACCCATAGATCATGGTGTTGATCTGCGGGCTAAGGCGGATCTCCAACAGCGCGGGCAGCGAATAGGCAAGGCCGGCAATGCACAGCGCCAGCAACAGCTCTTTTTGGCTTTCCGGGCTGGACAGGTAGCGCCGTGCCAGCAAGAAAGGCATCAGGACAATCACCTGATTGATCATCACCGAGCCCAGATCGCGCCAGCGCAGCCCCGGCAGCATATCGGTGAGAAAGACAATGGGATCAGACCCGGCCAGTACCTGGAATATGATGGGGTCGCCATTGGTCAGCACCGTAGGCACCACGGCAATAACAAACAGTATCATCAGCAGGCGGGCCAGCGGATGATGCGGCAGCAACGGCACTTTCTTGCGCAGCAACCCGGCACAGAGAATAAAGGCCATGATTGCGGGAATGGTAAACTTGTCCATATCCGGCACCAGGGGCAGATCGAATTCTGCCACCGGTGGCAGCAGAAGATAGCCACCGAGAATGCACCATAGGATCGCGCGCTCCAATGATAGGCGGCGAAACAGGACCAGGCTGACCAAAGGCCAGAGCAGCAGCATCAGGTAGGCAAGGGCGTTGGGCATGGTGGCAGGATACTTTTCAATTGCGGCAGCGCAATGTGCATACGGTGGCCAGGATGGGTCAGTTTGTTCGCATCGATGGCTAAAATTTCTGTCTTAACTAGTTGATCTTTGAACGCGAAATATCAGGCAAGGTTCTGTATAATATCGTGAAAGACCAGATTCGGCCAATCTGAAAGAGAGCGGCTGCGCGGTGCAAATTATTGGGTTGCACATATCTGGGTGACATTGCGCGCTTTGGTTCCAAGAGCGCGCGCCGGGGGTGAATGTTTGTTTTTTGAGTTTCAGGGCCAGCGTGTCACAGTCAATGTGCCCAGCAAGGCCGCGTTGGAAAGTGAAGTTCTCGCGCGTTTTGCAGCGGGAGAGGGCTTTGCTCTGGCGACTGTGAATCTGGATCATTTGGTCAAACTGGCGCAGAGCAAACCCTTCCTGGAGGCCTATCTCGGCCAGGATCTGGTGGTGGCGGATGGGCGCCCCATTGTCTGGCTGTCCCGCTTGGCAAAGCGCGAGGTGGAACTGATGCCGGGATCTGATCTGATACTGCCCCTGTGTCGACTGGCCGCCGCCGCCGGGGTGCCGGTTGCCCTGGTCGGCAGTACAGACAGGGCTTTGCAGGATGCGGCAGACTATCTGGGGGCGCAGGTTGCCGGACTGGATCTGGCCTGGTGTCATGCGCCCTCGGGGGTGTTCGATCCACAGGGAGATGAGGCCCAAGAGATCCTTGAAACCCTAAAGCGCAAGGGCATCCGGCTGTGTTTTTTGGCCCTTGGGGCGCCAAAACAGGAAAGCCTGGCCCATCGTGGCCGCCAGATTGCGCCTGCGGTTGGCTTCGCCTCTATCGGGGCAGGGCTTGATTTCTTTGGCGGGCACCAGATCCGCGCGCCGCTTTGGCTGCGCAAAATCGCTATGGAGTGGCTGTGGCGTGCGCTCAGCAGCCCGGCGCGAATGATCCCGCGCTATGCCAAGTGCTTTGCCATTCTGCCTGGGCACATCTGGGCGGCGATGCGGATTTTCGCGTCGAAGTAGTGCGCGCTACCGGGGCTGTTTGTATTCCATGATCTTGCGGTGGGTTCCGTGCAGGCGGTGCCAGAAATGCTCGGCGATGCCGGTGCTTTCGGCCAATTTTCCAAGAATGGAAAATAGCGCCGGACGTAGCCCCAAACGAGGGCCCAATCGCAGCAGTTGCAGTGGATAGAGCAGCAAGAGCAGTAGCGCCCAGGGTGAGAACAGCATGGCCAGAAGGAGCGCGCTTCCTGGCAGTACCATCCCCCACAATACCGCGCGGCGGGTTTCTTTGACCCAGTGGCGTTCTTGTGCCTTGCCATGCAGCGCGGCACCGGCCGCAAAGGCATATCCGGCGCGGCGGCTGCGTATCCACCACTGGCGAAACCGGGTCATCTGGGCGTCGTGCAGGGTCATCTCTGCCTCAAGCCGCCAGATTTTCCAGCCCTCGCGGCGCAGGCGCAGGCAGAGTTCGGGCTCTTCCCCGGCAATAAGGTCTTCGCGGTAGCCCGAGACCGCGCGCAGCGCCGAGAGCCGCATCAGGGCATCGCCACCGCAGGCCAGGGCCTCACCGATGGGGGTGTCCCATTCCGCGTCGCAGATCAGATTGTAGATAGAAGCTTCGGGAAAGCGTTCGCGGCGGCGGCCACAGACCACGGCAACGCGCGGGTTCTGGCGCAAAAACTCGGCGGCCTGCGGGATCCAGGCGGCATCGACCTCGCAGTCGCCATCGACCAGCTGCACAAAGCCCTCTTGCGTGCTCAGCTCTGCCAAGCCGGCATTGCGGGCGCGGGCGGCGGTAAAGGGCCGCGTCATATCCAGTGCCACCACCTCTACCCCAAGGCTGCGGGCAGCGGCAACCGACCCATCGCTGGAGCCGCTGTCGACATAGATCAACCGTTGCACCTGCGGTTGCAGCGAGGTCAGGCAGGCCAGCAGGCGTGTGCCTTCGTTGCGGCCTATCACAACCGCGCTTATAGCAGGGGGCTGCTCTGGGGGGGCGTCAGTCATTTGGCACCTTTATGGGCACTTTGCGGGGCCTCTGCTGACTGGTCTATCGCGGTGGCAAAGTCGGGATCCCGCAGCAAAAAGCCCTGTTCTTGCAGGGCGGCAATACCGGGGAAACGCTGGGCACTGGCGGACCAGAGGCTAAGATCCGGGTTTTCACGCAGGACCATAAGGCGCTGACGGTCTTCGCCGTGACCAATCGCCCCCTGTTCCACAGAGGCGTGATCGCGCGCCAGCGCGTCATTGGCAAATTTGTAGTGCTTGATCAGCGCGCTCATCGGGGCCAGCCGCAGCCCGCAGGAAGCATGCGGATGCACGGCGGGGGCGACGTCGGGGCCAACAAAGATCAGCGGGTGTTTGCTCAGGCAGCAGTTTTCGCCAAAGACCTTGCCGCGCAGCCCCCCAAACAGGATCTGTGGCGCATGGGCCGGGGGGATGTTCTGGCGTAGGAAATAGGCCAGTCCACTGTCTTCGCTGTGGTAGTCATAAGCTGAAACCGTGCTGATATCGCAGTAGCAGAACTGTTGCAGCACCATTTCATAAGGCAGGTCGGCCAGGCTGCGCAGCGGTGCCTTTGGGACCATCTCCAGCATCTGGGCCATCAGCCCGGAATAGCCGTGATCCGCCAGATAGCGGGTCAGACCTGCAAGGCCGATCGAGGTGCTGCCTTCAAAGTCAAATAGTTCATCCATGTCGACAATCAGGCACCAGCGATTGCGGGCGTAGCGTTTGGCTGCATAGTTGCGGAAGTCGTTTTCAAACTGGCCCCAGGGCAGTTTCGACTGCAGGATCACCACCCCCGGCTGCTGGCGCAATCGCGCCAGGGTGTCATCGCTGGAGCCATTGTCGAAAAAGACAAAATGCGCCACCCCAAGGCGGCGGTAATGTTCAAAAAACGGTTCCAGATAATAGGCCCCATCGCGCACCAGCGCGACCAGAACCACCTCATCCGCGGCTGCGACCCTGTGTCTGGCTCCGTGCAGGTGGCGCACAGAGGTTGAAAAGCGCATCTGATGCCGCAGACGGGCAAGCCGTTTCCTAATGCGCCCCAAGAGCGATGGCTGGTCGGGGTGGTCCGTCATGCGTTTGATCCAGATACTAGCCTTGGCTTGGGGTAGACTAAACCCTTGGCGGTGTTTCGAAAAGGGCGTATGAAACGAAGGGTTCCCCCGCTGGCCTGTCTGCCAAGGGGGGCAGGCTGCCCCCGCTTGTGGGGGGCTTCAGTAATCGCGTTTGAAGAACAGGCCAAAGCCGCTTTCGCCCTGGTTGTCGACAGTGCCGGTGACGGTGACGCTATCGGTCAGATCCACATTGAGGCTCAACTCGCTGTCGCCACGGGTGTTGACGTTGAAATCGGTATAGGCCTTGTCGCTGATGTAGCCGCCAATCCCCAGCAAGCCCGAGCCGATGTTATCCAGCCCCAGTTCGACCTTGTCGGCACCTGTCTTGTCACGCAGCGCGTTCTTGTTGCCCAGGCCCCGACCGCTTAGCTGCAGCGCCGAGTTGGCCAGGCGTGCCAGCGCCAGCGGTGACAAATCATCCAGGTTGTCACCAAAGAGCAAGAGCGCCAGCGCCTGATCGCTGGGGCGTGGCGGATCAGAGGTGACCTTGATCTGGGGCGCGTCAATTGCGCCGGTGATTTCAAGCGTGGCGGTGCCGGTCGAGGTGCTGGCGGAGGATCTGAATTCCAGATAGGGTTTCAGATCGCCCAGCAGGGTAATGCGGCCCTCGTCCAATTCAAGCCGTCGCCCCAGAATGTCAAAGGTGCCGCGCACCAGGCTGATCTGACCCGAAGGTGCCAGGGCTGCGGTATTGCCGCGCAGATGGACCTGCCCGCCCAATTCCGCGTTCAGGCCGCGCCCACGGGCATAGATCCGGCCCGGTGCGTCGATGATCACATCCAGGGCGAGGCTCCCGGCACCACCACTGCTGGCGCCGCTTTGGATCAGTCCGGCACGGACGCGGGTCTGTCGGACGGCGCGGGGTTCATTGATATGGCGCAGCGGCGGAATGGGTGCAGCAGAGACCGATCCGCCAGCCGTATTGAGGTTGATCGTGGTCTCGCCGATATCGATGCGTCCGCTCAATCTGCTGTTGCTGGCCAGCTGTCCCGTCAGATCGAGATCCCCGTTTACAATCGTTTTATAGATTAGCTTATCCGTCAGCACTGCTTCCTGAATGGCAATGTTGAGGGCGCCTTCAAAAGGCGGGGTCAGGGACACAGGGCCGCTCACGCGCAGGCTGCCACCATCGCGCGGACGGGCCGAGATCTCTATCTGCGCGCGGGAATCTTGCAGCGTCACCGTGGCACCAATGTCATCAAGCCGTTGCGCCGCGGCGGGCAGGGCCAGCGACGCCCCGGCGGTGGTGATCTTGCCACGCAGCGCAGCAAGGCTGGGCGGCCCCTTCAGCGCCAGGTCAAAACGCGCGGTGCCTTTTAGCAGGTTGGGCTTGATAAAGGGGTTTGCCCCCTCCAGCCGGGCCGTGCCACTGCTGCTGATATCAGCTTCACCGCTGGCTTCATCAAAGCTGCCAGAAAGTTCAGCTTCGGCGCCTGCCGGGGCCTTGGTGCTGGCGTTGATCTGCCATCGGGCATCCCGGCGCTGGATCTCGCCGGTTGCGGTCAGGGTGCCGGGCAGGTCCGGCACAAAACGCTGCAGGTCTTTCAGGCTGGCGTCAAAGGTGAAATCGGCGGCCCCATCCAGTGTGGCCTGGCCCTCCAGGTCCGCAAAAGAGGCATTTGGTCCCTCAAGACGCAGGGTGCCGCTTAGGCTGTCGCCGCTGCGGGTGACCTCGCCTTGCAGGCCCAGTGGTCCGGACATCTGCGGCAGCAGCGGATTCAGATCCTTGAGGCCTGCGTTCAAGGACAGCGCGCCGTCCGTGCTGTTCAGCCGACCGCTGGCCTGGGCCGTGATCAGGCCACTGTCGAGTTGAAAATCTTCGATTGCCAACCCCGAGGCATCGCGCCCACCTGCAAAGGTCAGCGCAAGGCTGCCGCCGGTCAGGCGGTCAAGTTCGGCCAGGCCAGTTGTCAGCCCCTGACCTTGCAGCGCCAGATCAGTGTCAAACGCACCGGACAACGGCGTAAAGCCCCCTTTGAGCTGGGCCTGTAGCGCCCCCTCCAGCGGGCGGTCGGCCAGCGCAGAAAACCGTGCCAGACTGGCAGCGCCCAGACGCAGATCGGCTGCAACCTCCAGTCCGGCATCCAGACCGTGAAAGGCCAGATCGCCGCTGGCCTGATAATCTTCGCCCTGCAGGAGCAGATCTGACAGGGCCAGCGCCCCTGGCCCTTCGGAGGTGAGATTGGTCGAGAGCGAGATATCGCTCCCGATGGCTGCTGCAAGGGCGGGATCGCGCAGGTTCAGCCCCGTAAGATTGGCCTTTATATCACCGTCAAGCGAAAGCGGCGCGCCCTCAGCTTGTTGCAGCAGGCCCTGGGCGCTGATGCTGCCCTGCGAAATCAAGGCCTGAGGATGGCTGAGCTGGCGCAGATCGGCATTGATAGACCAGGGGCCGTTGCTGGTTTTTTGCGCCAGAATCTCGGCCTGGGCCAGGGTGGTATCGGCGCCGGGCAGTGGCAACATCACCGCTGTCTGCCCCTGGGGCGCTGTGATGCTTGCGCGCAGATTGGCGGTGTCCAACTGGCCAGCTGGTGTCATCGACAGGGCACCCGACAGATGCAGCGCGCGGCTGAGCAGCGCAAAACTGTCCAGTGTCAGGCCTGCGCCATTGGATGCAGTGGTTCCGCGCAGGGTCAGCCGCAGGTCTGGCCCAAAGAAGGGGCGAAAATCGGGTTGCAGCAGCACATCGATATCTCCGCCAAGATCGGCGGCAAAGCCGATGCCCCCGGCAGTGGGCGCTGTTGTGTCGGTGGTGGTGTCGGCTGACTGGGTGGGCTGTGCCTTCAGCACGACCTCACCGGCCAGACGTTCGCTGCCATTCGTCGCCAGAGCAATCTTGGCGGTGAAGTCCTTGACCGGGCCGCTGCCCGCTGCCGTAAGCTGCAGGCTGGGGCGGCCGGGCAGTTGCAGGCTGGTGGCGATCAGCCCGTCTGCGGCTTCGGACAGGTCCAGATCCAGATCAATCTGGCGGCTTTCATTGCTGTATCCGGCTAGCAGCCGCAGTTTGTCGCCGGGCTTGTCCAGCCGGTTTACCTTTAGCTCAGTTTTCAGGCTGCCATCGGCGAGTTTCAGATTGCCATTGAGGTTGAGCGTGGCCGCAAAGCCAAGCAGCGGCTGCCCCAGCTCAATGCGCTCCAGACTGATCTCGCCCAGCTCAACCGAGACGGGCAGCTCTGGCAATTGAAAAGGCGTGGCCTCGGGGGGGGGCAGGCTGGGGTCTTCTGGCAGGGGCTGCGGTGCCCGAAGCACCTTGATTTCGGCGGCGGTCAGATGATTGACCTGAAACTCGCCGCGCAGCAGTGCCAAGCGGTTCCAGTCCAGCTCGGCCTTGGTCAGTTCCAGCCAGACCCCGGCCTCATCCGCGACCGTCAGCTGTTCGATGCTCGCCTGCGAGGAAAAAGCGCCGCTTAACCCGCTGACGGTAATGAACTGATTGTCGCCCGACAGGTTGTCCTGCAGAAAGCTTTCCAGGAAACTTGGCTCTGCGTCGCTGTCTTGTGCGGCCAGCGGGACGGGGCCGGTCAGGCACAGGGCTGATGTGACCAGTATCGCCGTGCGAAGGGGGGAAAAATGTCGCATCAAAAGGCCTGCCCGATACCAATGTAAAACTGCAATCCGTCGCTGCTGTCGCCATCCACCGGATAGGCAAAATCCACCCGCAGTGGCCCGATCCCTGCCACATCATAGCGCAGGCCTAGTCCGGCGCCAGAGTGGTGCTGCGACGCGCTGGACACAAAAGGGTCGCTATCCACATAGCCGATGTCGAAAAATCCGACCAGCGAAAGCTTGTCGCTCAGCTTGCCACGGAGTTCTGCCGAGAGGGCAAGGTAGCCACGCCCACCCACCGAGGCATTGCCAACCGGAATGCCCAGCGACTGATATTCGTGCCCGCGCACAGATCCCGACCCGCCGGAAAAGAACAGCAATGTCGGAGAGGCATTGCTGAGCGAAGGCCCGATCAGTGCGCCCAGCTGCGCCCGGCCTGCCAGGACAATACGGTCATCGCTGCCAAACCCATGATAAAGCCGCCCGTCCATTTTGACCTGTAGCCCAGAATCCGTGCCATCAATCCCGATAAAGGGCATCAGCCGCGCGTCGATGAAATAGCCGGCTGTTGCGTTGATCTGGCTGTTGCGCTGGTCATATTCGGCCCGAAACAAACCTGCGACAAATTTGAAACGCCGCTTGCCAAAGGCATCGCGGGCCAGAATGCTGCTGCCGCCGATAGCCGCCTCTGCAAAGAACTGATCCGAAAACACCCTTCGGACCCCGATACCAGCCGTTGCTTGGGTCGCGGAATAATGCTCTTCGTCCAGGCGCTCGACCTCGAGCAGGTAAAACAGGTTGTCATCAGGGCCGAGCGTTGCTGGACGATCCAGCCGCAGGGCAATGCGCCCGCCGATGTCATTGCTGCCGCCCAGACCGGTGATCCGGCTTTCAAAGCGCAGTTTCTCGGCGCCGCCAAACAGGTTTCGATGCATCCAGGTCGCAGTGAGTTCTACCCCATCAGAGGAGCTGATCTCTGCGCCAAAGGACAGGCGCCGCGGTGGCATGTCTTCGACTTTGGCCACATAGTCGAGGGTGCCATCGGGGTTGGCCTGGGGGTGCGGCTGCAGCGTGACAGTCGAAAACGCACCGGTGCGGCGCAGGCGGGTGGCGGATTTGGCCAGCAGGTCGGGATGGTAGACTTCTCCGCTGGGCAGGCTGGCAATGCGCTGGATCGCTGCTTCTTGCACCGCACTGGGCGTGGTGAGAATCAATTTCCCAAAGCGCAAGCGTGGTCCCGGTGTCAGTGCCAGCCGGGCATCCAGCCTGGCGGCACGGTGATCTGCGGTGATGGCCTGTTGGCCCAGGCGGGCCTGCGGATGCCCGGCCCGTTGCCAGGCCTCTACACCTGCGGCGGTCACATCGCGCAGGACCCCGGTCTTGGCGGGCTGCCCGGTGGCAAAACTTTCGGGAATTTCGACTTCGCTGGGCGACGGCCAGGGGCTAATCTGGGCACGGCCAAAGCGGAAACTTGGGCCAGGCACCACGGTGATCTGCACCTGATTGATTTGGCGCGGCGCGTTCAACGGTTGGATCTGCGCCGCCTCGCGGCCGTCGATCCGGATGTTCACCTGCGGCGAAAAATGCCCCGCATCATAGAGCACCTGAACCAAAGTGCGATAATCCGATAGGGCAGCGGCTAGCAGCTCTTGCGGATCAACGGCATCCTGAGCCGCCAAAGAGGCCGAGGCCCCCTGTAAGCGCTGGCGCAGTGCATCCGATGCACCCGGAGCGATTAAAACGGCTTCGGCACTTTGGCCTGGGTTGGGCAGGGTGAGCACAGCAAGGCAAAGCGACAGGGACAAGCGCGTAAGCCTGACCGAGAACATAGGCGAAGCAGCCGTGCGCAGAGCCTTGCGCAGGGGCGAATATAGAAACATGGGCACTCCGGGCAGCGTGCAGGGGCGGGCGCAGATCACCTCCCCAAAGGTTGCAGGGCAGACCAACCTATTAAGGGCAGCGTCGTGGTGTTCCGGAGAGATTAGCAGAGCAGGGCACAAGGTAAAGTGGTCAGGTGTCAGATGCCGGAAAAGTCAGCCGATGCGGCGATAACTTGCGTGGCGATCCTATGCGCTCCTGGTGGGGGCTGTGGCGGCAGGCAAGTTATCGCCGCCGGGAAGGCGTAGGGAGCAATTACATTTGGGCGTTCTTGAACCAGCGGCGGATCGCGGCACGATCTGCGGGCTCCATATAGGTGATATTCGCAGGGGGCATCGCATCGGTCACTCCGGCATGCAAAAACACGGCTGCGGCCTGGCGGGCAAGGTCTGCTTCGGTTTCCAGCAAGACCCCCTTTGGGGCGGTGCGGATGCCATCCCAAAAGGGTTCGCGCGCGTGGCACATGCTGCATCGGCCCAGCACAATGTCATGTACCTCTGCGAAGCCCTCGGCCTGGGCCATCACCTGTGCGGTGCCGGTCAGCGCCGCCTGCTCTTCGGCTTCGCTGTCATGTTCCAGCCCCAGGGTGGACAGGATGATGACCGCAAGGAACAACAAGATGGTCACCAGCCATGTCCAGGTGGGATTGCCGGTGCCCGCATGTTTGGTGTTGAAGTAATGGCGGATGGTCACCCCCATCAGGAACACCAGTGCCGCAATCAACCAGTTGTAATCGCTGGCAAAGGCCAGGGGGTAGTGGTTTGATAGCATCAGGAAGATCACTGGCAGGGTGAGATAGTTGTTATGGGTCGAGCGCAGTTTGGCAATCTTGCCGTATTTGGCATCCGGCGTGCGTCCGGCTTGCAGATCCGCCACGACGATGCGCTGATTGGGCATGATGATAAAGAATACATTTGCCGTCATGATGGTGGCGGTAAAGGCCCCTAGATGCAGCATCATCGCCCGGCCGGTAAAGACCTGGTTGAGCCCATATCCCATCGCCACCAGCAAGCAAAACAGCAGCAGCATCAGCAGGGTGGGGCGCGCCGCCAGGCTGGCAGTCTTGCACAGGCGATCATAGACCAGCCAGCCAATCGACAGGGTCGCGGCCGAGATGGCAATGCCTTGCCACAGGCTCAGCTCGGCTTTGGCCTGGTCGATGAGGTAAAGTTCTCCGCCGACCCAGTAGACCACCATCAAAAGGGCAAACCCCGATAGCCAGGTGCTGTAGCTCTCCCATTTGAACCAGATCAGATGTGCGGGCATTTCGGCCGGGGCCACCAGATACTTGCGGATGTGATAAAAGCCGCCGCCATGCACCTGCCATTCTTCGCCATGGGCACCAACGGGCAGATCCGGGCTTTTGCGCAGCCCCAGGTCCAGCGCGATGAAATAAAAGGAGGATCCGATCCAGGCCATGGCCGTGATCACATGCAGCCAGCGGATGGCAAAGCCCAGCCAATCCCACATCATCAGAATTTCATACATGCCGTGCCCTCTGCCTTACGATTTGGTCTGCGCCGTGACGCGATGGGGTTTCCCCAATGGCTACCCTAGGCAAACCGAAGTTTATTCGGTATTCCAGTAAACTTCCAAGCTGTATCAAAAAAAACAAGAAGAATGGTGCTGCGGTGGGATATGGGCCCGGCGGGCGCAATGATTGAGCATGAAATGACTGGGGGCGTATGTCTTATCTCGACAATATCCGAACCTTTGTAAGGGTCTATGAACTGGGCTCCATGTCGGCGGCAGGGCGGGATCTGCGCGTCTCTCCGGCGGTCACCTCGGCGCGGATTTCGCAGTTGGAGGACTACCTTGGGGTGCGTTTGTTCCAACGTACCACCCGCAATCTGACCGCAACCGAGCAAGGCCAGGCGTTTTATGCCGGGGCGGTTGCGGTGCTGGACACCGTGGCCCAGGCCGAGGCCCAGGTCATGCATCTGACGGATACCCCGCGCGGCAGCCTGTTTGTGGCCGCCCCCCTTGGTGCCGGACGACGGCTGGTCGCACCCGAAGTGCCTGAATTTTTGGCACAATACCCAGAGATCAAGATGCGGCTAAGGATGTCTGATCGCAGCGTCGACCTGACTACCGAGGGGCTGGATCTGGCGTTCTTTCTTGGCCAGCCAGAGGATAGCAACCTGCGCATTCGCAAGATTGCCGATTGCCAGCGGGTGCTCTGTGCGGCCCCCGGTTATATCAACCGTCATGGTGCCCCCCGCAGTGGTGCGGATCTGGTTGGCGGGGCGCATAACTGTTTGAACCTGCGCTATCCCGGCGCCAGCGAGTTCCAGTGGATGCTGCAAAGCGATGAGGGGCCAAAACGATTTGCGGTTTCGGGGCGCTATGAATGTGATGACGGCGATGTTCTGACCGATTGGGCGCTGGCGGGCGAGGGAATCGCGCTGAAGCCGGTGTTCGAAGTGGCTGAGCACTTGACCTCTGGTGCCCTGGTGGCGGTTGCAGAAGAGACGCCGCCGGTTTCCGTGCAGATGGCCTGTCTTTATACTCATCGTCGCCATCAGGATCCAAAAACGCGTCTGTTCATGGATTTCATGACCCAACGGATGGGGGCCTCGGTGCGCGCGGCTGAGGCTTTGGCCTTTGGGGCGACAAAAGCTGCCGGTTGATCTGGAATCTTGTCAAAGGGGGGCTCCCGCCCCCGGTTGTAGGCCCTGGCGGGCCCACCCCGGCGTTGGGCCCGGCGCCGCTGCGCGGCGCAGGGCGCTGTTTGGCCTAGGCTGGTATTGCCTTGGCCCAGGGTCTGGTGCGGTTGGAGCTTGGGCGAAAAGAAAGAAATTTGCTGAGAAGCGCTTCAGGGGGCGATCTGCCCCTGAAGACGCCTGAGCGAGTGTATCTGTGTTCTGCCCGCCTCAAGGGCAAGCCGGGCGAGGCCCGGCGGCTGCGCCGCCCTTGACCCGGTCACAACACGGCAGGCGGAGGGTGCGGGCAGTCAGCTGCCGCGATAGGTTGAAAAGCCAAAGGGCGAGAGCAGCAGCGGTACATGGTAATGTGCGCTGGCGTCATTGATGCCGAAGCGGATCGGCACCTGATCGAGGAACAGCGGGTCGGCATCAGCCTGGCCGGTTGCGCGCAGGTAGCTGCCCGCGTCAAACACGAGCTCATAGGTACCGCAGGCAAAGGCGTCTTGCGGCAGGATCGGGCTGTCAGTACGTCCGTCTGCATTGGTGGTCATTGTTGCCAGTTTGCTGCGCGTCTCGCCCTGCAGCTGGTAGAGGGTGATGGGCAGGTCGGCGGCGGGGCAGCCCCGGGCAGTGTCCAGAACATGTGTCGTCAGGTATCCGGTCATTTGGGCGTTGCTCCTTGTTGCAGTGCTGCTTTTTCCTGCACCAGTTCCATTTCTGCTGCAAACACCCCCGTTTTGACAGTGTATTCGGGAATATTTGAAAACCAAGCCGCCTGTTTTGCAATAGCAAGGAATGACAAGGGGCTTTGCAGGGTGTCACATGTCGCTGCAGGCCAGAAGTGAAAAGAGAGACGCAGCCCATGAACCGATATCCGCGCAATATGATTGGCTATGGGGCGCAGGCCCCGAATGCAGCCTGGCCGGGCGACGCCCGTGTGGCGGTGCAATTTGTGCTGAACTATGAAGAGGGCGGCGAGAATTGCACGTTGCATGGGGATGCCGCCTCTGAGGCGTTTTTGTCCGATATCGCGGGGGCGGCCCCCTGGGAGGGGCAGCGCCACTGGAACATGGAATCCATCTATGAATATGGTGCGCGCGCTGGGTTCTGGCGGCTGCATGACATGTTCACCCGCGCTGACATTCCGCTGACCATTTATGGCGTTGCCACCGCGCTGGCACGATCCCCCGATCAGGTAGCCGCGATGAAGGCCGCAGGCTGGGAAATCGCCAGCCACGGTCTGAAATGGGTCGAACACAAAGAGATGCCCGAGGCGGAAGAACGCGCCGCCATTAAAGAGGCCGTCCGGCTGCATACCGAAGTTGTCGGCTCTCGCCCGCGTGGCTGGTACACCGGGCGATGCAGCAGCAACACGGTACGTCTGGTGGCCGAAGAGGGAGGTTTCGACTATGTGTCGGATGCCTACGACGATGACCTGCCCTACTGGCTGGAGGTTGGCGCGCGCGATCAGCTGGT
The DNA here is from genome assembly GCF_048267565.1 of Pseudophaeobacter sp. Taxonomy (NCBI): domain Bacteria; kingdom Pseudomonadati; phylum Pseudomonadota; class Alphaproteobacteria; order Rhodobacterales; family Roseobacteraceae; genus Pseudophaeobacter; species Pseudophaeobacter sp. The sequence continues at coordinate 62,159 of NZ_JBLWXG010000007.1, forward strand.
GATCCCTTACACGCTGGAGGCCAATGACATGCGCTTTGCCACAGCGCCGGGTTATATCACCGGAGAGCAGTTCTTTCAGTATCTGAAGGATGGTTTTGATCTGCTTTATGCTGAGGGCGCCGCAGGGGCGCCGAAGATGATGAACATCGGTCTGCACTGCCGTCTTATCGGACGTCCTGGCAAGGCCGCTGGCCTGAAGAAGTTCATCGACTATATCCAGGGCTTTGACGGAGTCTGGTGCCCGCGCCGGATCGAGATTGCCGAGCATTGGGCCAAGCAGCATCCGCATCAGCGGCGTGAACGCCCCAGCCAGATGGACTTGGCGCGGTTTGTCGAGGTCTTTGGCGGTGTTTTTGAACATTCTCCCTGGATCGCCGAACGCGCCCATGGGCTGGAGCTGGGGGCGGCGCATGATACGGCGGGCGGGGTGCATAATGCGCTGTGCCGGATGTTTCGGTCCGCGAGCGAGGAGGAGCGCCTGGGGGTGCTGACCGCGCACCCGGATCTGGCGGGCAAACTGGCGGCGGCCAAACGGCTGACGGCAGAAAGCACATCCGAGCAGGCCAGCGCCGGGCTGGATGCGCTGACAGATGCTGAACGGGCGCGCTTTGGCCAACTGAATGAGGCCTATGTCAACAAACACGGGTTTCCCTTCATCATTGCGGTGCGCGACTATGACAAGGCGTCGATCTTGGCGGCCTTTGAACAGCGCATCGACAACAGCCGCGAGGTAGAATTTTCCGAGGCCTGCAGGCAGGTGGAACGGATTGCCGAATTCCGCCTGCGCGATCTGGTGCCCGCATGACACGCGCCGATGACCGGATCCTGATACAGCCGATCAGCGCCGGGGGCTTTGCCCCCTATGGTGATCTGCTGGAGGTGACTGGCGCGCCGGACAAGCTGATCAATCAGGGGCTTTGTGGGCGGTACCATGATCGTGCCCAGCTGGATTTTGCGGATGGCCGCGCCGGGGTCAGCCTGTTCAAGGCTGAACCACGCGACCTGCCGATGCCGCTGGCAATGATGGAACGTCATCCCGAGGGCAGTCAGGCCTTTATCCCGATGAGCGAACATGGCTTTCTGGTTATTGTCGCGCCGGATGTAGATGGCGGGCCGGGGCAACCCCTGGCCTTTGAAACCCAGCCAGGGCAGGCGATCAACTTTCATCGTGGCACCTGGCATGGGGTGCTGACCCCGCTGCAGGCGCCGGGAATCTTTGCGGTAGTGGACCGGATCGGTATGGGGGCCAACCTGCAGGAACATTGGTTCGACACCCCCTATGTGGTGGCGCGCCGAGAATAGATGCAGACCCGGAAACCAACCGCCCGGCAGAAGGTGGTGGTTTCCACTATGACCAACAGAACGAGGAAAAATAGAATGGCTGATGGATCAATAGGGAGCCCGGCACAGCTGCGGGATCCGAATTTCACGCCGCCCCTGGCGCGGGCGGTGCCGCTGGGCATCCAGCATGTGCTGGCGATGTTTGTGTCGAACGTGACGCCCGCGATCATTGTCGCGGGGGCGGCGGGCTTTGGCTTTGGCTCCAACTCGCCGGATTTTCCGGAACTGTTGTATCTGATCCAGATGTCGATGCTTTTTGCCGGTGTGGCGACCCTGTTGCAGACTGTGACGCTGGGGCCTGTGGGCGCGGCGCTGCCGATTGTGCAGGGGACGTCCTTTGCCTTTTTGCCGATCATGATACCGCTGGTGGCGGGCAAGGGTGTTGACGGTCTGGCGGCGCTATTTGGCGGGGTGCTGATTGGCGGTATCTTTCATGGGATGCTGGGGCTGGTGATCGGCAAGATCCGCTTTGCGCTGCCACCGCTGGTGACAGGGCTGGTGGTGACCATGATCGGTCTGGCGCTGGTCAAGGTTGGCATTCAATATGCGGCCGGCGGGGTGCCTGCGATTGGCACGCCTGAATATGGCTCTTTGTTGAATTGGTCGGCAGCCTTGGTGGTGATCTTTGCCACCCTTGCGCTGAAGTTCTTTGCGCGTGGCATGCTGTCGGTTTCGGCCGTTCTGCTGGGGCTGATCGTGGGCTATATCTATGCGCTGCTGATGGGCATGATCACGTTTGACGCGATCGGGAACAGTTGGTCGCGTGCCGCTGGTTTTGCGCTGCCGGTGCCGTTCAAATATGGTTTCGAGTTCTCTTTTGCAGCGATCCTGGGCTTTTGCCTTATGGCCTTTGTGTCGGCGGTTGAAACGGTTGGCGATGTCAGCGGCATCACCCGTGGCGGCGCCGGGCGCGAGGCGACAGACAAGGAAATCGCTGGTGCGACCTATGCCGATGGCCTTGGCTCGGCGGTGGCCGGGATCTTTGGCGGCTTGCCCAATACCTCGTTCAGCCAGAACGTCGGGCTGATTGCCATGACCGGGGTGATGAGCCGCCATGTGGTGACCATTGGCGCCCTGTTCCTGATCCTCTGCGGTCTGGTGCCAAAGGTTGGCGCGATCATCCGCACCATCCCGATTGAGGTGCTTGGCGGCGGTGTCATTGTGATGTTTGGCATGGTTGTTGCAGCGGGCATTTCGATGCTGTCGGATGTGGATTGGAACCGGCGCAATATGGTGATCTTTGCCATCGCTCTTTCGGTTGGTCTGGGGCTGCAGCTAGAGCCGGGCGCGGTGCAATATCTGCCTGGTACGCTGAAGGTGCTGATGACCAGTGGCTTGCTGCCGGCCGCACTGATTGCCATTGTCCTGAATTTGATCCTGCCCGCCGAGTTGGCGGATGAGGCCACCGAAGAGGTTTCAGGTGGGATGGCCGGTCATGGCGACGGTAGCCTGCCCGGAGAGTAATCCCCTGGTGCCAGATTGAACGGGGCACTCCCGCCCAATCTGGGACAATCAAAGATTGGCCCAGATCCGTTGGGCCCAGCGCCGCGCTATCGCGCGGCGCTTTTCTTTTGCTGAGAAGCCCTCAATGGGCAGCCCTGCCCAGTGAGGGCCTTGGCGAGGATAACGGACCCCATCCCGCCTCAAGGGTGAAGCGCGCTGGCGCGCGCCAGCCTAGGCTGCCCTTGACCCGGGCTGTGGCAAGACGGAAGGTGGCTACCGAAGCGGGGGCGCCGGATTGAACTGGGGTCAGGGGCGGGCCATCAGGCGGGCGACATCAAGCATGCGCGCGGAAAAGCCCCATTCGTTGTCATACCAGCCAAAGACCCGTATTTGCTGCTCGCCAACCTGGCGTAGTTCAGGGGCGGCCAGTACCAGGGATTCTGGTCGGGCGCGCAGATCCGAAGAGACCAGCGGCATTTCGGTCCAGCCCAGGACCTCGGTTGCGGCGGCCCCGGATTTGAGCGCGGCGGTGAAGTCGGCCATCTGCATTGGCTTTTGCAGTCGCGCCACCAAATCGACAGCCGAGACACTGGCGGTTGGCACCCGCACGGCGGCACCGCTGATCCGGCCTCTCAGGTGCGGCAGCACCTCGTCGATCAGATGGGTGGCCGAGCTGGTGGTCGGCACCATCGACAGCGCCCCGGCGCGCGAGCGGGCAAAATCGCCGCGTGGGGCATCCACCATGGGCTGCGAGTTGGTATAGCAGTGAATGGTGGTCATATGGGCGCTGTCGATGCCGCCGATTTCATCCACCAGCTTGACCAGTGGTGCCAGCCCATTGGTGGTGCAGGAGGCATTGGAGACGATGCGCGCGGTGCCAAGCTGGTCGTGGTTGACACCATAGACGAGTGTCTGTTCCGCAGCCGGCGACGGGCCTGATATCAGTACCTTGGCCGCACCTGCGGCCAGGCCGCGTTGGGCAACATCAGAGCTGCGGGCGATGCCGGTACAGTCCAGCACCACATCAACACCCGAAAGATCAACCCCTGTCAGGTCTGCCTTGTGATGCAGCGGGATCGAGCGGCCCAACACCCGCAGCTGTCCGTCACCGTGTTCAACCGGGTGCGAAAAGGGGCCAAAGGTGCTGTCATATTGAAACAGATAGGCGCACATCTCCAGCGGCGCAATGTCGTTGATGCATGTCACCTCTATCCCATCGCCGCGCGATGTGGTGAGGATCTGGCGTAGGATGGCGCGGCCAATGCGGCCAAATCCGTTGATGGCAATTTTCATGAGAGCAGGTCTCCGGGGCTCTGCATGTCCGGCAAAAGGAAAGGGCAGAGGTCTTCAGGGGCAGATTGGATAGGGCTGGCAGTGCGGCGCAGGCGCGCTAGTCCTGCGGGCAGATCAGAGTGGCGAAATAGCTGCCGGAAATATCGCGGTATAGCGTGTCGCGATTGGCGCTGCATCCGGTGGCGCTATGAAAGGCGCGAATGGCCTGGCGCACGCTGAGCACAGCTGGCGGGCGTTTGGGCAGCAGTTCTGTATTGAGCCTGGTGGCCCTGTAAAAGCCGGGAGCCTCCTCTGCCGGGCTGACATGCCAGGTACGTCCCAAGACAGAAACCGATTTGGTTTCTGCCGTGTCCTTGGCGCTGGCGGCCAGGGGGGGCAGGCTTGCTGCAAGGGCCAGGACAAGGCCCAGGCGTAGGGCTTTGCCCAGGCGGGCTACAGGCTTACCTGTCTCCAGATTCCGGATTAGGCCGCATGGCTGTATGCTCTGTCTCATGCTCCAAGGCTCCCACTGGGTGAAAAACATTGACCACAGCCTAGCGTGACGATCTGGCTTTGCAATGGGCATCCCTGCCAAGTGCGGCAAAGAAAGCGACAGGGATGCAGGTTTTTTGGCGGGTGCCAGTTTGCGACGGTGCCGGGGCTACAGGCCGAGAGGCATATGTCTGTTGACGTCCTTGTACAGCAGGTAGCGGAACGGACCCGGCCCGGCGGCGTAGCAGGCCTGGGGGCAAAAGGCGCGCAGCCACATGAAGTCGCCGGCTTCGACCTCGACCCAATCTTGATTCAACCGGTAAACTGCCTTGCCCTCAAGCACATAGAGACCGTGTTCCATCACATGGGTTTCCTCAAAGGGAATGACGCCGCCGGGTTGGAAGGTGACGATCGTGACATGCATATCGTGCGACATGTCTTCGGGATCCATGAAGCGGGTGGTGGCCCAGCGGCCTTCGGTGTCAGGCATCACACTGGGAGCGATGTCCTGTTCCTTGCAGACAAAGGCCTGCGGTTTGGACAGGCCGGGTGCTGCTTGCCAGCGTTTGCGGATCCAGTGAAAGCTGGCGGCCGCATCGCCGGTGTTGTGCAGGCTCCAGCTGCTGCCGGCAGGCAGATAGGCAAAGCTGCCGCTGGTTAGTGTGTGGTGGGTGCCGTCGATGGTGATCTCTAGCGCGCCATCGGTGACAAAGAGACTGCCCTGGGCCGCGCTATCGCTTTCCGGCGTGTCAGAGCCGCCACCGGGCTGCAGTTCGACGATATACTGCGAAAAAGTCTCAGCAAAGCCTGTCAGCGGTCGAGCGATCACCCACATGCGCATTCCTTCCCAGCTGGGCAGGTAGGAGGTGGTAATATCGCGCATCGTACCCTGGGGCAGCACTGCATAGGCATCGGTGAAAACCGCGCGTCCTGTCAGCAATTGCTCCTGGCCGGGGTGGCCGCCTTTGGGGGTGAAATAGCTGCTTTGGGTCATCCTGGTCCTCGTTCAATCCGGCGCGCTATGCCGCGTGCCTGTCGCGTCGTCCCTGGTGCGGGTGTGGCACATTGGGGGCTTGTCTTCGCGACTATGCTCTGGCTTTGACCCGGCTCCTAGCGGCACAAGAAGGATAGCTTTCTTCGTGATTTTTTGAAAACAGGTCCCAATGTGGGGGGGGCGGGAAACCAGCCAGTCTGCTTGCCGGGTGGTGGCAAGCAGCAGGCGTCAAAACGCACTGATCTGGTTACAGATCTTCGACCACATTAGTCTGGCGCAGATCCGCAGCACAGATTTGCAGGGCCTGTAGCAGGGCTTCGGTGTTTTTGCCGGTATCGCTGCCGCGCGGTGCAGAGCTGCCAACCACCACAGGGGTTTGGCCGGGGCGCGATACCGGGACAGCATAGCCGATGATGCCGGGTTCAAATTCGCTATCGGTGAGGCAATAGCCCTGGCTGCGTGCCTTGGTGATCTGCGGCAAGATCTCTGCTGCGTCGCGCCGTGATTGTTCAGTGTGCTGCGGGATGTCGGCGCTTTCTAGCAGGGCAGCGGCCTCTTCCTGCGCGAGGCAGGCCATCAACATCCGGCCCAGGCTGGTATGAACCAGCGGAATATGTGCGCCAGCGGTGAACCCATAGGTGATGGGGCCATGTTCGGTGGTGGATTGGGCCAGCAGCAGGACACGACCTTGGTCAAGCGTGGCCAAGCTGACCTCGGCGTCGATCTTGCGTGCGTGCTGGTTGAGGATGGGCTGCACCCGGCGGCCAAACTGGTTGGCCTGCAGAAAGCCGCCTGCCAGTGCCAATACTCGTGGGGTCAGCGACAGCATGCGGCCTTGCTGGCGCAGATAGCCGGCCTGCACCAGGGTTAGCGCGCCGCGCCGCGCCGTGGCACGATCCTGCCTCGTGCGGCGTGCGATTTCCGCCAGCGTCATGCTGGGGGTGGCGGCATCAAACACGGCCAGAACAGCCAGGCCTTTGGCAAAGCTCGAGGAAATATTGCGGTCTTGTTCTGGTTTGGTCATGGTCCGGTCGCTTGTATTGTCTGAAGGGCAGGGGAGGCTTGGCCTTGACAATGGCCGGTACACATCGCAAAAGTTGATCGTATTTAACATCATAAGTACGTATAACGAACTAAGTCAAGTCTGTTTTACTAGGCAGATCCCTATAGGTCCATCGCAAGAAGGAAAGCCAGCCATGATTAGCCAGGAAATGAACGACAGCCTCACCCGGGTTGGCAAAGGCAGTGATGCGGGCGAGGTACTGCGGCGATACTGGCAGCCTGCGGCGCTGCTGGATGAGCTGGACGGCCCGCGCCCGGTGGTGCCGGTACGGCTGTTGGGCGAAGATCTGGTCCTGTTTCGCGATAGCGAAGGGCAGTTGGGCCTGATCGGGCGGCACTGCCCGCATCGTGGTGCTGACATGTGTTTTGGTCGCCTCGAAGACAACGGGCTGCGCTGTCCTTTTCATGGTTGGCATTTCAATCGCGCGGGTCAATGCGTGGAACAACCCGGAGAGCCGGAAGGCAGCCGGATGCATGAAAAGATCCAGAACACGGCCTATCCGGTGGTCGAACGCAATGGGATCATCTGGGCCTATATGGGGCCCGGCACACCGCCGGACTTCCCGGCTCTGGACTGCTTTCGTGCCCCTAGCAGCCATGTCTTTGCCTTCAAGGGCCTTTGGGAATGCAACTGGCTGCAGGCAATGGAGGTTGGCATCGACCCGGCGCATGCTTCGTTCCTGCACCGGTTCCTGCAGGACGAAGACCCGGCGGAGGCCTATGGCAAGCAGTTTCGCGACACCGCCGGAAATACTGAAATACCGATGACCAAATTGCTGCGCGATTTCCCCCGGCCCGAAATCATCGCGGAAGAGGCCGATCATGGGCTGAAGGTGACCGCGCTGCGTGATCTGGGCGATGGACGCACCCATGTGCGTATCACCAATCAGATCTTTCCCGAAGCGATCTGCATCCCCATGTCGCGCGAGATGACCATCACCCAGTGGCATGTGCCGATCGATGATGAAACCTGCTATTGGTATTCCATGTTCACCAGTTTTGATCAGCCGGTGAATAAAGAGCTGATGCGCGAACAGCGCCTGAAGGAGCACCGCCTGCCGGATTATGCACCGCTGAAAGGGCGGCATAACAACTATGGTTTCGATCCCAAAGAACAGGCAACCGAGACCTATACCGGCATGGGGCTGGATATCAACGTGCATGACCAATGGGCAGTAGAAAGCATGGGGCCCATCCAGGACCGGACGCAGGAACACCTGGGTAAGACCGATGTTGCCATCATCCGCTACCGTCGCCAGTTGCGCGCCGCCATTGCGGCGGTGAAAGAAGGTCGCGACGCTGATCTGCCAATGCACGGCGGGCTGGACCTTGGTACGGTTTTTGGGCCAGTTTCCAACGACTCGATTGCGCAGGATGGTGATTGGGAGCGCGCGGCGCAGGAGGCTGACCTTCAGCGTCGCGGTGCCTGCCCCTGGAATGCCAAGGTCTAGGCGACCTGCCAGTGCATCACGAAAGACGGATCCCGGAGGCAGCCAGTGGGCTGTCGCCGCAATATAAGGCGGAAAGTGCAATGGCTGAAGATCTGGCAACAGGGCGCTTGGCGCGTGCGGGGCTGCTCAGCTCAGAGGCGTTGGCGCAGGCCAGCGAGGTTCTGGCCGAGGCGCGTGCTGCCGGCCTAGAGACGCTGCGGGTGCTGATGGTGGATCAGCACGGTATCCTGCGGGGCAAGACCCTGGTGGCTGACGCCTTTGAGGGGCTGTTTCGCTCTGGGCTCAACATGCCCTCGACGCTGCTGTTGAAAGATACCTCGCATCGCACGGCCTTTGCGGTCTGGGGCGCGGGGGGCGAGGCCGACGACCAGGGATTTGAACCGATGCGTGGCGCGGGCGACATCCTGTTGGTGCCCCGCCCCGAGACATTTCGCATCCTGCCTTGGTCGCCGCATTCTGCCTGGATTCTGTGTGAGACAACGCAGTCCGACGGCACGCCGATTGGTTTTTCCTCGCTTGAGGTGCTGCGCCGGGCCGAGGCCGATTTGCAGGCCGAGGGAATGGAGGCGATCTTTGGGCTGGAGGTCGAATTCCAGGTCTTTGAGCGCCAGGACAGCGGGCTGGACCACGGGCAAAGCACCATGCCCGGCGCGCCTATTGCCACCCGCAACCTGACCCAGGGCTATCAGTATCTGACAGAAACCCGCTATGGCGATTGCGAGGCGATGCTGGACCAGATCCGCCGCAATGCCCAGGCGCTGGGCCTGTTGGTGCGCTCGGTCGAGATCGAGATGGGGCCGAGCCAGTTTGAATTCACCTTTGCGCCGCTGCCCGCCGTGCAGCAGGCTGACGCCATGGTGATGTTTCGCACCATGGTCAAAGAGGTCTGCTCCCGCGCCGGGTTCCACGCCAGTTTCATGGCCAAGCCGCGGTTGGAGAATGCCATGGCAAATGGCTGGCACCTGCATCAATCCCTGGTGGATCGTGCAAGTGGGCGCAACCTGTTTGAACCCAATGCTGACGGCAGTCTCAGTGTCGCGGCCTCGGGCTGGATTGCAGGGCTTTTGACCCATGCAGAGGCCTGTTCGGTGATGATTGCGCCGACGGTGAACAGCTATAAACGCTATCTGCCGTTTCAGCTGGCACCGGATCGGATCCAGTGGGGGCAGGACAACCGTGGGGCCATGCTGCGCGCCTTGATGCAGCCGGGCGATGCGGCCTCGCGCATTGAAAACCGCGCGCCGGACAGTTCCGCCAATCCCTATTATGCCATTGCCGCCCAGATCCTGGCCGGCTCTGCCGGGATGGCCGCAGGACTGCAGGCGCCGCCTGCAACCACCTCTCCCTATGAAGGGGCGGCGGCGCGGCTGCCGCGTTCTTTGGGGCAGGCGCTGGGGGCTTTTGAGGGCTCGGATCTGTTTGCCACCACCCTGGGGCTGGATTTCGTCAGCTATTTGTCGCAGCTGAAACGGTTTGAATGGGATCGCTATCTCAATACTGTCAGCGAATGGGAACAGGCAGAGTATTTCAACCTGCTATAGGCCGTGTTTGCACGGGCTTCGGCGTGCTTTTGCGTCTTGAACGCACCTCTGGGCGCTGGTACTTTGTGCCCCTGTCTATGGCAGGCCCAGGCGGCATGTGCCTTCGATCCCGATCAGACCAAGATTGGATCGGAACCACCCCCCGATCTGGATGGCCAGACCTAGATAGGTAAGCGATCTGGATAGGCAAAAGACAGGATGACAGTGATGAAATTTACCGAAGAACACGAATGGCTGGATGTGGATGGCGATGTGGTGACTGTTGGCATCACCGCCCATGCCGCCGAGCAGCTCGGCGATGTGGTCTTTATCGAACTGCCAGAGGTTGGCGATGAATTTGCCAAGGACGACGAGATCGTGGTGATTGAATCGGTCAAGGCGGCTTCGGATATTCTGTCGCCGTTGGATGGTGAAGTGGTCGAGGTGAATGAAGCCCTGACCGAAACCCCCGGCAAGGTAAACGATGACCCGCAGGGCGATGCATGGTTTTTCAAGCTGAAGGTCGAAGACCTCTCTCCGATGGAAGACTATATGGACGAACGCGCCTACAAGGCCTTTATCGGCTGAAGATGCTTCCCCGTTGCACCCAGTGTGCAACGGGGAATTGGCATCAGTAGCCGCGCTGCCGGTCAACCAGATGCAGCAGCGGCTCTTCTGCGCCCAATCGGCGGAAATTTTCGGTCACATCCCCCAGGGCATCGCCCAGATGCCAGCCAGAGACATGCGGTGTGATGGTGATCTTTGGGTGCTGCCACAGGGGGTCTGATGCGGGGAGAGGTTCGCGGCACAGTACATCCAGCACCGCGCGGCCCGGTGTGCCGCGATCCAGCGCCGCAATCAGTGCGGCCTCATCCACCAGATCGCCGCGCCCGGCATTGATCAGGGTGGCACCGGGTTTCATCGCCGCCAGGCTTTCGGCATTGATCAACGCGCGGGTCTGTGCGGTTGAGGGCAGGATGGCGCAAACATAATCACAGTGCCCCAACATCGGTATCAGCGTGGCGCGGCCATGGTGGCAGGTCACGCCGGGGATCTCCTTGGCAGAGCGGCTCCAGCCGTGCACGTCAAAGCCGAGATCGCGCATCAGCAGCGCCGTCTGATTGCCGATATGGCCCAGCCCCAGCACCCCGACGCGGGTTTTGTGATTTTGTTTTGGCGCCAGCGGTTCCCAGGCGGCGCGGGCCTGGCTCTCGGCGTGGGCTGCAATATTGCGTTGTGCATGCAGCACATAGGCCAGGCAATACTGGGCAATCTCGCGGGCCGGTTCCAGTGGTTTCAGCCGTGCCACCTGCACCTCGGGGGCGATGGCGGGGTGGGCGACGATGGTTTCCACCCCGGCGCCCAGTTTCTGCACCAAGGCCAGGTTTGGCAGTTTGGCCGGTAGGTCTGCCGCCAGCGCTGAAACCGCCAGCATGGTGATATCGGCCAGATCTCCGGGGGCGTCCAGGGTGCGAATATCGGCTTCTGGCATTCGTGCGCGCAGTTCCTGTGCCAGTTCGTCGTCCTTGTACCAGCCGTCGTGCCCAATGTTCACCAAGAGCGCCATGCCCGTTCCTTTCCGTTGTTTTTCCTTTGTCAGCCAATAACGTTCCGTCACTGCGCTGGACAGATCTTGCCAGACTAAGCCATGGTTTTTGCTAAAGCGAAAGCGGCAGTGGAGGAGATTCTGGGATGGATATGAATTTTGGCATGCGGGCAGAGAACCGCAAGCTGTTGGAGCGGGTCGCCACCATGGTGCGCGACGAGATCATGCCACTGGAGGCCGAATACCAGGCCGAAGTCGCCACCGGAGACCGCTGGCAGTATACCGCTCGCCAGACCGAAATCCTGGAGGGATTGAAGGCAAAGGCCAAGGCGCAGGGGCTGTGGAACTTCTGGCTTACCGATAGCGATAAGGGCTTTGGCCTGTCGACGGTGGAATATGCTTATTTCGCCGAGGAAATGGGGAAGACGCCGCTGGGAGCCGAGGTCTTCAACTGTGCCGCGCCGGACACCGGCAATATGGAAGTGTTTGAGCGTTACGGCACAGAGGCGATGAAATCGGAATGGCTGGCGCCGCTGCTGGAGGGTAAGATCCGCTCTGCCTATCTGATGACCGAACCGGATGTGGCCTCTTCGGATGCGACAAATGTGTCGATGTCCTGCGTGCGCGACGGCGATGACTATGTGCTGAACGGCGAAAAATGGTGGGCTTCGGGGGCGGGTGATCCGCGCTGTAAGGTCTATATCGTCATGGTGAAAACCGCCGACGAGGAACAGCCCAAGCATCAGCGCCAATCCATGATCGTTGTGGGGGCGGATAGCCCTGGCATCGAAGTACTGCGGCCAATGGAGGTATACGGTCACGACGACGCACCACACGGCCATATGCATATCCGCTTTACCAATGTGCGGGTGCCTGCGGAAAATCTGCTGCTGGGCGAGGGCCGCGGCTTTGAAATTGCCCAGGGGCGGCTTGGGCCTGGACGGATCCACCACTGCATGCGCGCCATCGGTCAGGCGGAAAGCGCGCTGGAGCAGATGTGCAAGCGGTCGCTGAACCGCGAAGCCTTTGGCAAGAAGCTGGCCCATTTGGGCGCGAACTATGACATTGTTGCGGAATGCCGGATGGAAATCGAAATGGCGCGTCTGCTCTGCCTCAAGGCGGCCTGGTACATGGACCAGGGCGATGGCCGCGCTGCCGCGCCCTGGATCAGCCAGATTAAGGTGGTGGCACCACGCGTGGCGCTGAAGGTGATTGACGAGGCCGTGCAGATGTTTGGCGGGCAGGGCGTCAGCCAGGACACGCCTCTGGCCGTTGCCTGGACCCATGTGCGCACCCTGCGTCTTGCCGATGGTCCCGATGCGGTGCACCGCCGTCAGGTGGCCCGCGCTGAGTTGAAGAAGTACACGCAGGAAAAGGTCTGATCCATGACTTCCAAGGCTCTCATGGCGCCATCGTTCTTCTCGCAAAACTCTGATGGGGTTTTTGTGGGCAATGACCCGGCGCGGGGGCCCTGGTCCGCCGATCATTGCCATGCCGGGCCGGTCACCGGCCTGGCCGCCCGCGCCGTCGAGATCGAAATCGGCGCAGAGAAAATGCTCTGCCGGCTGACACTGGATATTCTGCGCCCGCTGCCCCTGTCAGGGCTGCGGGTTGCGGCTGAAACCACCCGGCATACCCGCACATTGGCCACGACGCAGATCACCGTGCATGATCTTGACAACACCCTTTGCGCGCAGGGCACCTCTATGCATTTGGTGCGCAAGGATCTGGGCGATGTGCCAACCGCAGCGGTGGTGCCGCTAGACCGCGCCAAGGCTGTGCCTGGTCCCTTTTCCATTGGCGTCGGCCTGCATGACAAACCCTATTTCGGCCAGTTTCTGGATGTGGCCTATCCGCCAGGGTTTGACCTGCATCCGGGCCCCAAGACATTGTGGATGCGCACCCCAAACCTGCTGGAGGGCGAGCAGCAATCGCCGATTCAGTCGCTTTGTGCGCTGGCGGATTGTGGCAATGGCATCTCGTGGAATGCGCCCCCCAAGGAGATGGGGTTCATGAATACCGATCTCACCCTCAATGTGCACCGCGAGCCAGAGGGAGATTGGCATGCCTCAGAGTCCATTTCGCATTGGCACAGCAGCGGCATTGGTATGTCCCAATCAGTCTTGCAGGACGAAAAAGGCCCGGTGGCGACAGCCCTGCAGACGCTCGTTCTGCATCCGCCCAAGGCCTAACAGGACAGGCGTGATTTTATCTTACGTGGCAAACACATCCACCGGATATCCCACCCGCGCCAGATAGAGGCCGTGGCCGGGACAGACGGGCCCGCAGGCGGCGCGGTCGCGGGCGTCAAGCGCGGTTTTTACATCTAGCGGATCCCAGGCACCCGCGCCGACGCGTTCCAGTGTGCCGACAAAGCTGCGCACCTGATTGTGCAGAAAGGACCGGGCGCGCACGTGGAAATGCACCTCGGGACCGGACAGGCCCGCGACCCGCTCGATACGCAGCTCATCCAGGGTTTTCTGCGGGCTTTGCGCCTGACAGATCGACGACCGGAAAGTGGTGAAGTCATGGTTGCCCAGCAGGTGATTGGCAGCCTCCTGCATGGCCTCGACGTCCAGATCATTGTTGATCTGCCAGACCTGACCTGCGTCATGGGTTGCGGGCGCACGGCGGATCAGGATGCGGAACAGATACTGCCGCTCAAGTGCGGAAAAGCGGGCATGCCAGTCTTCATCGACAGCAGCACAGGCGACAATCGCCACCGGATTGGGCTTCAGGTGGTGGTTCAGGGCCTCTGACAGGCGAAAGGGGCTCCAGTCTTTGGCCATGTCGCAATGGGCCACCTGGCCCAGCCCATGCACCCCGGTATCGGTGCGCCCGGCTGCGGCAATGGTATGGGGGCCGGGTTCCAGCCGCGCCAGGGCATCCTCTATCGCGCCCTGCACCGAGGGTTGATCCTTTTGCCGCTGCCATCCGGCAAAGGGCTTTCCATGATATTCGACTTTGAGGGCATAACGGGGCATGGGCAGCACGTAACCCGGCAACACTGGCGAGGCAAGTGGCCTGATGCTCTGGAAACCGGGGCGGGGTCTGACTATCTTGGGCAGTGACCCAAAACAGCAGGTGCGGCGCGTGGTAGTATCGATAGTGACGGATGGCGCGGCGCGCGGGCTGGGCAGCCTTGGCAGCGCTGTCTCCTCGCGGTTTTTTGAACCTAGTCTGCGCCTTGGGGTGACGGGGCTGGCGCGGGCAGGCAAGACCGTCTTTATTACCTCTCTGGTGGCCAACCTGTTGAACCGGGGCCGTATGCTGCAGCTGGCCGCAGCGCGACAGGGGCGGATCGAGAGCGCCTATCTGCAGCCACAGCCTGACGATACGGTGCCGCGCTTTGCCTATGAGGATCACCTGGCCGCATTGACGGGACCCGCGCCGCACTGGCCCGACAGCACCCGCGCGGTGTCTGAACTGCGACTGAGCCTGACCCTGCGGCCCGCGGGGCTGCTGTCCGGGATACAGGGATCGCGCCGCCTGCATCTGGATATTGTCGACTATCCCGGCGAATGGCTGCTGGATCTGGGCCTGTTGGACAAGACCTATGCCCAATGGTCGGCTGAAGTGTTGGCGCGGCTGCCCGCCCGGCCGGTGGCGGCCGAATTCCTGCAATTGCTGACCACCGTCGAGCCAAAAGCTCCGCATGATGAACCCAAAGCGCAGGCCCTGGCGGCGGTCTTTACCGGCTATTTGCAGGCCGCACGCGCTGCCGGGTTTTACGATTGCTCGCCCGGGCGGTTTCTGTTGCCGGGTGATCTTGCCGGTTCTCCGGTCCTGACCTTTGCGCCGATCCCCCCCGAGGAAGCGGTGACGCGTCGCAGCCTGTGGCACGAGATGGAGCGCCGCTACGAGGCCTATAAAGCCAAAGTGGTGAAACCCTTTTTTCGCGACCATTTCTCGCGGATTGATCGTCAGGTGGTGCTGGTTGACACGCTGAGCGCCATTCATTCCGGCCCGCAGGCGGTTGAGGATCTGCGCGGTGCCATGGGGGATGTGCTGGCTGCCTTTCGCCCCGGTCGCAATGGCTTCCTGACTTCGCTGTTGCGCGGCAAACGAGTGGAAAAGATCCTCTTTGCTGCAACCAAGGCCGATCACCTGCATCACCTGCAACATCCGCAGATGACCGCTATCATCGAGGCCATGACCCGCGAGGCGCGCGATCGGGCCCAGTTCGCCGGGGCCGAGACCGCCGCGCTGGCGCTTGCGGCCCTGCGCGCCACCACCGAGGAAACGCGCCAGCACGATGGGGCAGAGCTGCCCTGCGTGCGCGGCCGCCTGTTGGACAGTGGCCGCCAGGCCGCTTTTTATCCCGGTGCCTTGCCAGAGGATCCGGCGCAGCTGCTGACCCCGGCGCGACAAGGGGCCGCGCGCTGGCTGGAGGGGGAGTATCAGGCGATGCAGTTTGCCCCGGCGCCGCTGAACCTGAAACCGGGGGATGGGCCGCCGCATATCCGGCTGGACCGCGCGGCAGAGTTTTTGATCGGGGATAACCTATGACTATACCGCCCCCCGCCCCGACGGCCCCGATATTGCGCGCCGCCCAGCCTACCGATGCCGGGCGGCTGGGGGCGATCCTGTTTCAGGCACAGCAGCGGGCGCGTTGGCTGCCCAAGCTCTATGCCGAGGTCGAGATGATCGCCTTTTGCGGTGTGATGATTGACCGGGGCTGGGTCACGGTTGCCGTGCAGAATGGCGTGATTCAGGGCTTTGTGGCGCGCGATGGGGCCGAGATTTGCAGTTTGTATCTGGCGGCGGGGGCCTGCGGGCAGGGGCTGGGGGCTGCGCTGATGGACGCGGCCAAGGACACCGCGCCAATGCTCTGGCTGCGGGTGATTGCCGCCAATGAAGCCGCCCGCAGATTCTACCTGCGCCAGGGGTTCCGCGAGGCCGGGCGCAGCGATGGTTCTGATACCGCAGAGGCCCTGCCCCTTATCCGCTTTGAATGGCATGACTTCTGCCAGAAAGAGACCGCCGCATGAGCCGTAAACCTGTCTTGTTTGATCTGGAAGCCGACGCAGAGAGCGATGCGCAAAGCCGGGCGGCTGGGTCTGAAATGCCTGATGTGTCAGTCGCGCCGCCAGTGCCTGATTTGATGTCATCGGATCAGGTTGGATCTGGCGGGCATGCGGCAGGGCTGGCAGCCCGGCGCCCGTCAGGGATCAGCCGCTGGTTCTTCGGTGTGGTGCTGGCGCTCTTGGGCTGTGTGGTCTCGGTTTCGGCCTGGGATTTTGCCACCGGATTATTGATCCGCTGGCCGTTGGTCGGCTGGGTGGTCAGCGCGGGCCTGGGACTGGCATTGTTCTTGGCCCTGATCCTGGCGCTGCGGGAATTTGCCGCCCTGGCCCGGCTAAAGCGGGTGGATGGGCTGCGGCGCGACAGCCCGGTTGCAAGTGCAGACCTTGCCGCGGCCAAGGCGCATCTTGCCCGGCTGGAGGCGTTTTACGCCGGGCGACCGGATATGTCCTGGCAGCTGGCGCGCCTGGCTGAGCGTCGCGCAGAAGTGCTGGATGCAGATACCTTGCTGATGCTTGCAGAAGAAGAGCTGCTGCTGCCCCTGGATGCCCGTGCCCTGCAAGAGGTCGAGGCCGCTGCGCGGCAGGTGGCCACGGTGACTGCGCTGGTGCCGCTTGCGCTGGCGGATGTGGTTGTGGCGCTGCTGGCCTCGGTGCGGATGATCCGCCAGGTGGCGCAGATCTACGGCGGGCGTTCAGGGCTGTTCAGTTCTTGGCGGCTGACGCGGGCGGTGCTGGCACATCTGGCCGCGACGGGGGCGGTTGCCGCTGGGGATGACCTGCTGGAGTCGGTGCTGGGCGGGTCAGTTCTGTCAAAACTGTCGCGCCGGTTTGGCGAAGGCGTGGTGAACGGTGCGCTCTCGGCGCGGGTGGGGATTGCCGCCATGGAGGTCTGCCGCCCGATGCCGTTTTCCCCGCCGCACCGCCCATCAACCCGCCGGGTGATCCAGGGCGCGTTGGCGGGATTGTTCCGCCGCGAGACAGGCGCCCCATAGTCGCAGGTTTTTCAGGCATTTGGCACTTGGCCGGGGCTGGGCTGGGGACTTGAACGCGGCATCGTTGCGGACAGAGAGGTCGCGCGGGGATATCAGCAGGTCTGGGTTCTTCATGCACAGGCGCACAGGTCGAATTTTGCTGTTTCCCCTGTATTGAGGTTATCTTTTGTCCACTTCTACGCGGGATTTCTGCGCGAATTTATTTTCACTATTTCCCTTTATCCACTTTCTCCATCATCAGGGGCTTCCGCTGCGCTGGGTCTGTTGAGGCCAGCGTGGTGGGTTGCCAATTCATCCGAGAGGGCGATCAGAACAGTTTGGGCGGCGCGTCCTTTGGCTGTCGCATTGCGACAATTCCGGTGCGGAAGCCTTCGCCGATGCGGTCCGCCAGGCTCCCCCACTGCAGGGCCAGCGCGGGCGAGAGTTCGGCCTGTAGCACCTGGTGAAACAGCCCGAGCCAGATCGTGAAATGTTCGGCCTGGATCTCTGGCCTGGATACATGCACCCGCATGGGATTGCCGCTATAGCTCTTCTCACGCAGGATGGCGTTGCGCCAGAACCAGGCGATCTTGGCCTCGTGCTCCGGCCAGTCGCCATCGGCCACATAGCGGGCAAAGATCGGACCAAGCACCCTGTCGGCGCGCACGCGGATGTAGAACAGGGTGACAACTCGGTCGATCTGGGCGGCAGAAATATCAAAGCGCCGCATGGGGTAGTCTTGGTGGGAGTGATCTGGGCCTGGTTGATCTGGGAGCTGGCGCATCATCTGTCCTGTTTCACATAGCTTTGGCCCTGTGCTGTGCGCCAGCCCTCGGGCCAGCGTGGGGGGCAATACAGTGCTGGAAATTCCTGTTATCCATATGACAGGGGCGCGGTTCCGGGGCAATGGGCGGCGGCGGTGTGACGCAGCTGCTGCTGGTGGCTGCTCCGATCAGATTTGACATGCGGCGATTAGCAAACCCGCTTTGGAGTTGGGATCACAACCCCGCTTTACCCCGGCGCCCTAGCGGCCTATAACGCCCCCCATGTCCCATATCGTGGCCATCATTATTCGAATTATATCCCCGGCGCTCTGATTGAATGAGACGCCGGGCAAAGGCGCTTGAGCTATCGCGCCGCACTGAAATACCCAGTTTCCGAACCGATTATCCAAAGGACGCCACCCATGTGCGCCGAGACAGCTGACACCCCTGAATACAAGCAGACCCTGAACCTGCCCAAAACCGATTTCCCAATGCGCGCAGGCCTGCCCAAGCGCGAGCCCCACTGGCTGGAGCGCTGGGCCAAGATTGGCGTTTATGACCGGCTGCGGGAAAAGCAAGGCCGCAAGCCTTTCACGCTGCATGACGGCCCGCCCTATGCCAACGGCCATCTGCACATCGGCCATGCGCTGAACAAGACCATCAAGGACATGATCGTGCGCAGCCATCAGATGATGGGCTTTGATGCGCGTTATGTGCCGGGTTGGGATTGCCACGGCCTGCCAATCGAATGGAAGATCGAAGAGCAGTACCGCAAGAAGGGCAAGAACAAAGACGCGGTGGATGTGGTGGAATTCCGCCAGGAATGCCGCGCCTTTGCCGACAAATGGGTGGATATCCAGCGCGAAGAGTTCAAACGCCTTGGCATCACCGGCAATTGGGCCGATCCCTATCTGACGATGGATTTCCACGCCGAGGCGGTGATCGCGGCGGAATTCCAGAAGTTCCTGATGAATGGCACGCTTTATCAGGGCTCCAAGCCGGTGATGTGGTCGCCGGTTGAAAAAACTGCCTTGGCTGAGGCCGAGGTGGAATACAAGGACAAGGACAGCTTTACCGTCTGGGTGAAGTTTGCAGTCTCTGGCGGTGCCGACGATCTGGCAGGTGCCAGCGTCGTCATCTGGACCACAACCCCCTGGACCATCCCGTCCAACAAGGCGGTGGTCTACGGCGAAACATTCGATTACGGCCTCTATGAGGTCACTGACGCGCCGGAAGAATGCTGGGCCGCCAAGGGCGACCGCTTCCTGCTGGCCGACAAGCTGGCAGGCGATGTCTTCAAACGGGCCCGTCTGGAAGAGGGCATGTATACCCGTGTGCGCTCTGTGCCGGCCGAAGAACTCTCTGGCCTTTCGCTGGCCCACCCCCTTGCTGGGGCCGAAGGCTCCGATGGTGAATGGGACGCGCCGCGCGATTTCCGCGCTGCCCCCTTTGTGACCGATGAAGAAGGCACCGGTTTTGTACACTGCGCGCCCAGCCACGGGATGGAGGAATTCGAACTCTACCGCGACCTCGGAATGCTGGAGCAGGTCATCACCTATAATGTGATGGACGATGGCGGTTTCCGCGCCGATCTGCCGTTCTTTGGTGGCAAATACATCCTCAACCGCAAGGGCGGCGAGGGGGATGCAAACAAGGCGATCATCGACAAGCTGGTCGAGGTCGGCGGGCTGCTGGCGCGTGGCAAGATCAAGCACAGCTACCCGCATTCCTGGCGTTCCAAGGCTCCGATTATCTATCGCAACACGCCGCAGTGGTTTGCCAGCGTTGACCGCCCCGTTGGCGATGGTCAGGACGAGATGGGTACAACCATCCGCGAACGTGCCCTGCGTTCCATCGACGAACTGGTGAAATGGACGCCGCAGCGCGGTCGTAACCGGCTCTATTCCATGATCGAGAGCCGCCCTGACTGGGTGCTGTCGCGCCAGCGCGCCTGGGGCGTGCCGCTGACCTGCTTTGTGAAAAAGGGTCTGTTGCCGACCGATGAAGGCTTCCTGCTGCGCGACGACGCGGTCAATGCTCGTATCGTTGCAGCCTTTGAGGCTGAAGGCGCCGATGCCTGGTATCTGGACGGTGCCAAGGAACGATTCCTGGGATCGGACTACAATGCAGAGGAGTGGGAGCAGGTCTTTGACGTGCTCGACGTCTGGTTTGATTCCGGCTCAACCCATGCCTTTGTGCTGCGCGACCGCAAAGATGGCACCGAAGATGGCATTGCCGATGTCTATATGGAAGGCACAGATCAGCACCGCGGCTGGTTCCACTCTTCCTTGTTGCAGGCCTGCGGCACCAAGGGGCGCGCACCCTATCGCAATGTGGTGACGCATGGGTTTACCCTGGATGGCAAGGGCAACAAGATGTCCAAATCCCTGGGCAATACCATCGTGCCGGAAGAAATCGTCAAGCAATACGGTGCCGATATTCTGCGGCTCTGGGTGGCGCAGACTGATTACACCTCGGATCAGCGCATCGGGCCTGAAATCCTGAAAGGCACGGCTGACAGCTATCGCCGCCTGCGCAATACCATGCGCTATATGCTGGGTTCCCTGCACGATTTCACCGAAGATCAGCGGGTTGCGGCAGAGGATATGCCCGAGCTGGAGCAATGGGTTCTGCACCGTCTGGCAGAGCTGGATCATCAGGTGCGCACCGGCTATCAAGCCTTTGATTTCAATGGCGTCTGGCAAGCCGTCTTTACCTTTGCCACCGTTGATCTTTCCGCCTTCTACTTTGATGTGCGCAAGGATGCGCTCTATTGTGATGGGGACACGCTGAACGCGCGCGCCGCCCGCACGGTGCTGGATATCCTGTTCCATCGGATCACCACCTGGCTGGCGCCGATCCTGGTCTTCACCATGGAGGAAGTCTGGCTTGAACGCTTCCCTGGTGACGAAAGCTCGGTACATTTGACCGATATCCCCGAGACACCGGGCGATTGGCTGAATGAGCCGCTGGCGGCGAAATGGGCAAAGATCCGGCAGGCCCGCCGGGTGGTCACTGCGGCACTAGAGGTACAGCGTATCGACAAGGTGATCGGCGCCTCTCTTGAGGCCCATCCGGTGGTTCATCTGCGCGATGCAGAGGTTCTTGAACTGCTGAAATCGGTGAACTTTGCGGATATCTGCATCACCTCTGATATCAGCCTGACAGGTGATCCTGCACCGGACGAAGCCTTCCGCATGCCCGAGGTCGAGGGGATCTCGGTAGTGTTTGAAAAGGCCGAGGGCGATAAATGCCAGCGGTGCTGGAAGATTCTGCCGGATGTTGGAACCTATACCCATGCGGGTGTCTGTGGGCGCTGCGAGGCGGCGCTGGCCTGATCCTCGGATCAAACCGCTGTGACAAATCTGAAAAAGGCCCCCGAAACCGGGGGCCTTTTGTTTTGTGAAACACTGGAAACCCAGGGGGATCGGAGCTCAGCTGGTCACCGCAATAGCACTGCGGGCGTCGCGATATGCTTGCTCTGCGATCAGGCTGCTGGCGGGCTTGGGGCCGGGGGCATAGCTCGACGCCTGAACCAGGAAATGCGCCATCAAGGCCTGTTCACTATAGCGACCGCGTCCCAGCGCCTGATCGCGGGCAGCATCCAACGCCGGACCCGGAGACCGGTTCGGGGAATGGGCCGCTGACTTGCCGGAGACAGGAGAGACGCCGCCGCTCAGCGCGGTCTGGCGCTGGATGGCGCGATTCCAGCCTTGGGACTTGCCCTCATTCAGGCTTGCATCCATCGCCGGAACACCTGCCTTATAAGACGCTGCTACGCTATTGCCGTGAAAGCCGGACCCAATCGCCGAAAACATGATACACCTATTTGTTGTTACTCCCTCAGTTTAACTGAATTTTAACAAAGCCATATCCTCCCCTTGGGTCACCGGAAGGGGAAATCAGGATAGGACCTATACGAATGTGTCTCTTGTCGCGGTGGGATACCCTGCAAAGGTTTGCACTGTGCTTTGGCAGATCTGCGTGGTTAACATGATTCACTGTAAGTGATGTGGAGAATGCCAAGGTGCCTTCAGCGACAGTTGATACCCCCGTCGGCCCCCTGTGCCTGAGTGAAGCAGACGGTGCTATCACCGGGCTGGGCTGGCAGTGGGGCGGGGCGGATGACACGGCGCTGCTGCGTCGGGCGGTTGAACAGATAGAGGCCTATTTTGCTGGAGAATTGCAGATCTTTGATCTACCGCTGCACGTCGCGGGATCTGATTTCCAGCGCGCGGTCTGCGACGCCATGCGGCAAATCCCACTGGGAGAAACCCGAACCTATGGCGATTTGGCCAGGGTACTCAAGGCGCCACCACAGCCAATAGGCAATGCCTGTGGGGCCAACCCCATTCCAGTGATCATTCCCTGTCATCGGGTGCTGGGGGCGAATGGTCTGGGTGGGTTTTCCGGCCGGGGCGGGGTTGAAACCAAGGTTGCCCTGCTAAAACACGAAGGTGCCGCCGGTCTGCTGATATAGTGCTGCACAATGCCACGCCCGGTGAAGGCTTGGGGAAAAGAGCGCCCGGACCGGATCACAGAGTGGGATCTGTCGGCCCGGGCTGGGCGGCTTTGCTTGCGGCAGGCTTGTTTCGCAGGGGGCGCGGTACGGAGCCGGGTGCTTAGCGTTTTTCGGGGATGATCTGCTGGGCAATGCCAACAAAGACCAGATAGATCGAGGTCACAATCAGCCCCCAATGCGCCCAGCTTTCAGGATGGAAATCGACCCAGGCGGCCCAACCGGCAAAAAAGGTCCAGGCCAGCGCGATGGGCAGCGACAGGCGCCGCCAACGCTCGGTGCGGACGGGATGGATGAATTTCAGCGGCAGGAACATGGCAATAGACAGTAGCGTTACCAGTACCAGAATGGTCCAGTGATTGGGTTCTAGCGCAAAAATCACCAGCACCAGCATATTCCAGCAGCCGGGAAATCCGGAAAAGGAATTGTCCTTGGTCTTCATCCGGGTATCGGCAAAATACATTGCGCTGGCAAAGGTGATGACGATGATCGCAAACCAGCCGGTCCATCCCGACATCAAGTCTGATTTGAACAGTGCAAAGGCCGGGATGAAGACATATGTCAGGTAGTCGATGATCAGATCCAGCAAGACGCCGTCAAACTGCGGCGCATAGCGTTTCACCTGATAGTGGCGGGCCAGCGGGCCATCGACACCATCCACCGCAAAGGCAACCACCAGCCAGACAAACATCAGGCTCCATTTGGCGTCCACGGCCGCCAGCATGGACAGCATGGCAAAAACAGCGCCTGTTGCGGTGAGAAGGTGAACGGAGAGGGCGCGGATCTGTGGTGTCATGCCCCCGTGATGGCGAATTTCATCCGCGGCTGCAAGGCTTCAGTGCAGCCAAACGGGCGATTCGTCGTGGGCCTGAAGCAGTTTTCTTGCATTCAACTGTGCCTGCCGCAGCACCATTCTGGCCCGGCTGGTGCCTGGAGCCGGTAGGTCGGGCCTGCGGTTTTTGTGTGGCATCTGGGGAAAGCGGATCTGCGAGGGTGCAGGCGAAGGCGCCGCTGGGGCAGGATGAAGCGAGAGCGTTTCAAATGTCATCTTTTGGCATCCTTTCTGGAGCATCGGGTGCCTTTAGATACGGGGGAAGGGATTAACCACTCATGCAGTCCCGCGTGAATATTAGCTCAAATTTTAGCGGGTGCCGGGGCAGGGGGTAGACGGGCCGCTGATGCCAGGCCGCTGATGACGAGTCACGCCTTGGGGTGGCTGCGGTTGTAAACTGCCATCAGATGGGCGGTATCCACCGCGGTATAGGCCTGGGTCGTCGACAGTGACGAATGCCCCAGCAGTTCTTGGATGGCGCGCAGGTCTCCGCCCGCTTCCAGCAGGTGGGTGGCAAAGCTGTGGCGCAGCGCATGTGGCGTGGCACTGGCCGGCAGGCCCAGCTGGGCGCGAGTCTGGGCCATCACCGTCTGGATCTGGCGGGGGTTCAGCGCCCCGCCGCGCACGCCACGAAACAGCGGCTTGTCGTCTTCTTGCGGATGGGGCGACAGGGCGAGATACCGGTCGACGGCACTGCGGGCGGCTGCGATCACCGGCACCAGTCGTTCCTTGCCACCCTTGCCTGATATGCGCAGGCTGTTTGGCAGTGGCGCTGCGCTGCCGGGCAGTGCCAGCGCTTCAGAGATACGCAGGCCACAGCCATAGAGCAGGGTGACCACAGCCACATCACGTGCAGCCACCCAGCTTTTGCTCGATTGCATCTCGACGGTGTCCAAGACCGCGCGGGCGGCATCTTCTGCGAGGGGGCGCGGCAATTTCTTTTGAAACTTGGGGGCGCGTGCCGCCAGGACGGCTGTCGGTTCAAACCCTTCCCGTTCGGCCAGCCAGCGATAGAAGCTCTTCACCGCCGAAAGCTTGCGCGCCAGAGAGCGCGGGCCAGTGCCGCTGTTGCGCTCCTGTGCCATCCAGGCCCGCATATCCGAAGTGCTGATTTTCGCCAATGCGCCCAGTCCCTGACGCGCGCCGCTATGGGTGGTCATGAAGCTGAGAAACCCAGTCAGGTCCCCCTGATAGGCGTTGATGGTATTGGCCGCAGCCCCTTCGAGCGCGCTAAGCCCCTGTAGCCACAGCTGCAAGGCGTCGCGGCCGGCGGGGGAAATCAGAGAAGGGGCGGCGTCTGTCGTCTTCATGCGGGGCCCTTCATATGGAAGCCGTCATGTTTGTTTGCCAGTTCTTATTGTACCAGTGTTTCCGTGTGCCCATGGTACAGTGTCTCCAGGCTGCAGGGATCAGGACAACCAGCGGCACATGCTGCGTTCAAATACCCCGGCAAAAAAGGTCAGAAGATCAGTGCCATGCTGCGGGGTGAACTGGTTGGGATCCGCGGATCCCAGCACCAAGAGCCCCGGCAGGCGTCCGGTGCCCAGGTCCAGCCTCAGACAGGCCTCTGATCGGATGTCCTGCGCCTTTGCGCCAAACACACTGTCCGTGCCAGCCTGCAGCTGGCGCAGCAGAACGCGGCGCTGTGGATCGCCACGCCCGGTATCGGCGTAGTAGTTGACAAAGCCAGGGGCGGCGACTTTCAGCACTTCGCCCATGCGCGCAGCCGCGGCGGTGCCGTCATCCTGATGCGTTTCCAGCACGAGTGCCACGCAGTCTACCCGCAGGATCTCTGCCAGATCGGTGTTGAGTGTGTGCAAAAATCCGGGAAAATCGACAGGATCCAGCAGGCGCAAAACTGCGCGGTGGATCTGATTCGTGCCGGCCAGGTTTTCATAGGCCGCTGCAATCACCGAACGGTGGGTATCTTCCAGCCGATCCAGCCGTGCCTCCATACGTTCCATCGCAATGCCACGCAGGTCAACGATATTGGCCCCCATGGCACGATCACTGGCCGAAACCAGGGCATCCATCAGGCCCTGATCTTCGAGAACCGCGTCTGGCTTTGCCAGAATTGCATCGCGCAGGGGAGCGTCTAGTTTGGCTGTTGTGCTGCTCATTCTTGAACCTCTATTGGGCGTTTGGCCTGGGGTATAACACAGGCCTTGCGGCAAAGTGGCTAAAAAATCCTTACGGGCAGGAAAAGGCCTAAAGGCCCTGCGCAGCGCCAGAGGGTCGATTGCGGGAGGGCGGAACGGTTCTGTATGGGGCTGGGACAGGGCAAGGGGGCGCTCCCGCCCAGGGCGGCTGGATCAAAGATCCCTTGCCCCGGTTGGGCCGGGCGCCGGGCTTTGCCCGGCGCAAAAGACAGGGGCTGAGAAGCGGTTTAGGGGCTGGACTGCCCCTAAACGCGCCTTTGCAAGTCTATAAGGGCTATTGCGGCCTCAAGGGCAAGCCGCGCCAGAGGCGCGGGCGCTTGCGCGCCCCTTGACCCCGAAAAAGCAAAAAAAGGCAGCGACTGGGCTGGCAATGAGACCTGTCAGAGATGGGCTGGATGATTCGTGATCTGGGTCAACGGATATCGTTGATTGCCAAGCGCTGGCCAGGGCGCCGAGGCGGGATGCGGCGATTGTCGAGCCGCGCGGTGGTGGCCCCGATCTGTTGGAGCCACCATCACCAAGTTCATACCGGTGGGCGTATGCGCAATATCCTTACAGGATTTTGATATCGGCGGCTTTGATGTCATCCAGGAAAGTTGCCAGGCCCTTGTCGGTCAGTGGGTGGTTGGCCAGTGATTTGATCACGGCAGGGGGGGCGGTGATCACATCGGCACCGATCAGGGCGCTGTCGAGGATATGGTTGGCCGAGCGGATCGAGGCGGCGAGGATTTCGGTATCGAAGCCATAGTTGTCATAGATCTGGCGGATATCGTTGATCAACTCCATGCCGTCTAGGTTGATATCGTCGAGGCGGCCAATGAAGGGTGAAATGAATGTGGCGCCGGCCTTGGCGGCGATCAGCGCCTGATTGGCCGAGAAGCAGAGCGTCACATTGACCATATGGCCATCATCGGACAGGACCTTGCAGGCCTTGAGGCCATCCCATGTCAGCGGCACTTTGACGGCGATGTTTTCGGCGATTTCGACCAGCTTGCGGCCCTCGGCGATCATGGTCTCGGCGTCTGTCGCGGTGACCTCGGCAGAGACGGGGCCGGTGACCATGGCGCAGATCTCTTTGGTGACCTCGATAATGTCACGGCCGGATTTTTTGATCAGCGAGGGGTTGGTGGTTACACCGTCTACCATTCCAAGGTCGTTCAGCTCGGCGATGGCGTCGATTTCGGCGGTATCTACAAAGAATTTCATCGGCGGGGATCCTTTTGGGAAAGTTTGGCCTGGATTGCGCTAGCCTTTAGCGCATGGCGCAGGCATTAAAAAGCCCCGAGGTTTGGAGGCGGTACAGGTGAGCGGGCAGGAATTTTTCCATCAGGGCGACAGGGTGGCTGTACTGACCGCGCAACCTCTTGATCGGCTTTTGGATTATCGCGCCCCCGAGGGCGGTTGTTTTCGCGGTGCCTTTGTCGAGGTACCGCTGGGGCCGCGCAAGGTTCTGGGGGTTATCTGGGGCGCGGGGGGCGGTGACTTTGATTCGGCCAAGCTGCGGCAGGTCAATCGGGTGCTGGATGTGGCTCCGATGCGCGAAGAGATGCGCCAGTTCCTAGGCAAGGCCGCCGAATACACCCTGACGCCGATGTCGGCGATGCTACGGCTGGCTACCCGCGCGCCGGGGCTGGCAGATCCGCCGTCGATGCGCCGGGTGCTGCGTCTCGGCGATAAGGAACCCGACCGGATGACACCGGCCCGTGGCAAGGTGCTTGCGGTGATGGATGAGTTCGCCTCCATGGCCTTTACCCCGAAAGAGCTGGCCGACATGGCCGGGGTGACGCCTTCGGTAGTCAAGGGGCTGGTGACCCAGGGGACGCTGCGCGAGGAAGAGACCCCTCGGGATTTGCCCTATCCGGTGTTGGACCCCGCACGCCCTGGCAAAGAGCTGACAGCGGATCAGGCCAGCGCGGCCTTGACCCTGGCGGCGGGCGTCGAAAGCGGCGCCTATGGCACCACCTTGCTGAAGGGGGTGACGGGGTCGGGCAAGACCGAGGTCTATCTGGAAGCGGTTGCGGCCTGTCTGCGTAAGGGGCGCCAGGCGCTGGTGCTCTTGCCTGAAATTGCCCTGACGGCGGAGTTTTTGAAACGTGTCGAGGTGCGTTTTGGGGCCACCCCCGCCGAGTGGCATTCCGGTGCCACCATGACAGAACGCCGCCGGGTCTGGCGAATGCTGGGGCAGGGGAACGCGCAGTTGGTGATCGGCGCGCGGTCGGCGTTGTTTCTGCCATTTCGCGATCTCGGGCTGATTATTGTCGATGAAGAACACGACACCGCCTACAAGCAGGAAGAGGGGGTGCTGTATAACGCCCGCGATATGGCAGTGCTGCGTGCGGCCATGTGTTCGGCGCAGGTAGTTCTGGCCTCGGCCACGCCCAGCCTGGAAACCTGGGCCAATGCAGAGGCGGGAAAATATCAACGGGTCGATCTGACCGCGCGTTTTGGTACCGCCGTGCTGCCCACGATGCGCGCTGTGGATATGCGCAACGAGGATCTTGCCCCCGCCACCTGGATTTCGCCACGGCTAAAATCGGCTATGCAGGATCGGATCAGCCGCGGCGAACAATCGCTGCTGTTCCTCAATCGGCGAGGGTTTGCGCCACTGACCATCTGCCGGGCTTGCGGGGCGCAGGTGGCCTGTGACAATTGCGACGCGCGCATGGTGGAGCACCGCTTTATGAAGCGGTTGATGTGCCATCAGTGCGGCGAGACAAAGCCCATTCCCGAGGTCTGCCCTTCCTGTCAGGTAGAGGGCAAGATGGCTCCGGTTGGGCCGGGCATCGAGCGGCTGGGAGAAGAAGCCGCGGCGTTGTTTCCTGAGGCGCGCATCGCGGTGCTGAGTTCTGATCTGTTTGGATCAGCCCGGGCGCTGAAGGCGCGGATCGAAGAAATTGCTGCCGGAGAGGCCGATATCATTCTGGGCACCCAACTGGTGGCCAAGGGGCATAACTTTCCTTTGTTGACCCTGGTGGGGGTGATCGATGCGGATCTTGGATTGCAGGGGTCTGACTTGCGGGCCGGAGAGCGTACCTTTCAGCTGATGCGCCAGGTGGCAGGGCGGGCGGGGCGCGCGGAACGCCCCGGAGAGGCCCTATTGCAGACCTTTCAGCCGGAACATCCGGTTATTCGCGCGATCCTGAGTGGCGACGAAGAGGCCTTTTGGGCGGCCGAAGCGGCACAGCGCCGCGAAGCCGGGGTGCCGCCCTATGGGCGCATGGCGGGGATTATCCTGTCAGGAACGGATCTGGCGCAGGTGTTTGATCTGGGCAATGCGCTGGCGCGCAACGATGGCCCGTTGCGTCAGGTTGGAGCCCAGCTATTCGGCCCGGCGCCTGCGCCGATCGCCCGAGTGCGGGGGCGTCACCGGGTGCGGTTGCTGGTCAAGGCGGCCAAGGGGGTGCCGTTGCAGGTGGCCCTGACCCGGTGGATCCAGCCCTTTCGCATGAAGGGCGATCTGCGCCTCAGCATCGATATCGACCCGCAGAACTTTTTCTAAACCTCCGGGACGAGGCAAAGCCTAGGCTGTGGCGGGCTGGAGACGCTGATCAATCAGCAGATCTGTCGCCATTGCCCCGATCCACATGCAAAACAGCGCCAGCCAGGCGGTGCCAGCAAAAATGGATCCACCGGTGACACCTGCGCCAATGGCACAGCCACCGGCCAACATGCCGCCAAAGCCCATCAGAACCGCGCCAATCATCGCCTTGCGCATGGTTGCGGTATCGTCAAAGGCCTGCAATTTCATCTCGCCCGCAGACCAGGCCGCCAGCATCGCGCCGATAAAGACGCCGGGAACCAGGCCGATGTCAAAATCCAGAACGGCATTGCGGTCGAGAAAAAACATCAGCGTATGCGCCGAGGGTCCGGTGAAGGTGGCGCTTTCGATCTGCACCGGATCAAAGGCAACCTGGCTCAACCCATAGGTCAGCACCCAGCCCAGTGCCACGGCAAAGCCGACGCCAGAGGCAAAGACCAGCCGCGCCGCACTAATCCGATTGTGCCGCGACAGTGCCAGCGCAAGAGCCGCGATGGCCAGCCCAAGTGCCAGACCGCCCCAGTCGGGCAGGCCAAATTCCACCAGCAAATCCATATTGCGCCCGCCCGTGGTAACCCAGAGCTGGGCAAGTGTGTCGCGCAGCGGCGACAACATGCCAGAGAGGCTCATCTGGGCCACCACGGCAAAGATCAGCCCAGAGACAACTGAGCGCAGATTGCCAGTAGCGGCCAACACCAGAAGCCGCCCTGAACAGCCCCTGGCCAGCACCATGCCAACGCCAAAGATCAGCCCGCCCAAGATGGCACCAGACCAACTGCCCGGCACTGCCATCATTCGGGCGTCTGCCCTGTGCATCAGGCCCAAAAGCTCGGCCGTCTGCACCCAGACCACGGCGGTGGAAAAGGTGAGCAGCCAGACAGCCATGCGGTCGCCCAGCTGGCCGCGAGCAAATTCCACCGTGGCAGCGCGCAGGCAAAACCGAGAGCGCTGGGCCGCGATGCCAAAGGCGACGCCGGTCACCAGACCAAAGAGCGCCGCCAAGGGCGCTTCGCCCAGGCGCTCGGCCAGGGTCTCTATCAGCAGAAGCAAATCCATGCCTTGGCCCTTTCGATCTGAATTCAATAAATCATATACGTGAAGTTGAGGCCTGCAACCTTGATGCAGATCAGCTTGCAGGTAGAGGCGGGGCGGGGGCGTGTTCCACCTTTTGTGCGCGGATGCAGCGATCTATGTGCGCGCTGTCTTTGCACTCGCGCTGGTTCAAAAAGAGGCGTAAACCGCATCTATGACTAAACCTCTTTCCCTGGAGGCGGCCCATGATCTGCCGCTATGGCGTCGCCCGACCACATTGCTGTTTGTGATGGCGATCTGCATGCCCATTGCCTTCAATGGCTGGTTTGCCTTGCTCAACAACTTTGTCATCGAGGTGGCGCAGTTTGACGGGGCTGATATTGGGCTGTTGCATACTGTGCGCGAAATCCCCGGCTTTTTGGCGGTGGGGGTCATCGCCATCATCCTGTTTGTACGCGAGCAGGTGTTGGGTCTGATTTCATTGGTGATGTTGGGCATTGCCACCATGCTGACAGGCTGGTTTCCCTCGCTCGGGGGGATCTTGATGATCACCTTGCTGAGCTCGATCGGGTTTCATTACTACGAGACGGTGAACCAGTCGCTGCAGCTGCAATGGCTGCCAAAGGACCGTGCACCACAGATGCTTGGCTGGCTTATCGCCACCGGGTCGGCCTCGACGCTGGTGGTCTATGGGCTGATCGTGCTGCTGTGGGAGACATTTGATCTCAGTTATAATCTGGTCTTCATGACTGCGGGCGGTGTGACCACAGCGATTGCTCTGCTGTGCCTGCTGGTTTACCCGCAGTTCGATTCACCGACGCCACAGAACAAGAAGCTGATCCTGCGGCGGCGCTATTGGCTGTATTACCTGCTGCAATTCATGGCCGGGGCGCGGCGCCAGATCTTTGTCGTTTTTGCCGGCTTCATGATGGTTGAACGTTTTGGCTTTGACGTGCATGAGGTCACAGGCCTGTTTCTGATCAACCTGGTGATCAATATTCTGGTGGCACCGCTTTTGGGGCGCTTTGTCGCCTATTTTGGCGAACGCCGGACATTGGTCATCGAATATACCGGGCTGACCCTGGTCTTTGCCCTTTATGGCGGGATCTACTGGTTTGGCTGGGGAGTGCTGCTGGCGGCCTGTCTCTATGTGGTGGATCATGTGCTTTTTGCCCTAGCGCTGGCGCTCAAGACCTATTTTCAGAAAATCGCCGATCCGGCGGATATTGCGCCAACGGCGGCGGTGGCCTTTACCATCAACCATATCGCTGCGGTGTTCCTGCCGGTTCTGCTGGGGCTGTTGTGGGTGGTGTCGCCGGCGCTGGTCTTTGTGCTGGCGGCCCTGATGGCGCTGCTGTCGCTGGGCCTGTCCTGCCTGATCCCGCGTCACCCCAGCCCGGGGAATGAGACGGTCTTTGCCAAATTCCGCCTGGCCGCCGCTGCAGAATAAGGCCAGGCCGGGAACGGGCGTCAGAGGCTTTGCAAGAGCTTTGGTCTTGACCCTGCCAAAGCTTGGGCCTAGGCGCTTGGCAGCCCTGATGGAGATCCGATATGCCGACCTTTACCGCTTTGACCACCCTGCCTGGAAAACCTCAGGCGGAAGCCCTGGGCGCGGCGATGGAACATCTGATCCCCGAACCAACAGGTGTTGGCGTTTTTGAAATGGAAGATGGCTCTGGCCTGTGGGAAGTCGGTGGCTATTTCACCGAAACCCCCGATCAGGCCGGCCTTGCCCTGCTGGCGAGCATGCATGGTGCCAAGGAATTTGCCGTGTCAGAGCTGCCGGAAACCGATTGGGTTGCGCATGTGCGCCGTGAACTTGCCCCGGTCGAAGCCGGGCGGTTTTATGTCTATGGCAGCCATGATGCCGAGACCGTGCCCGAGGGGCGTATCCCTCTGCTGATCGAGGCGGCAATGGCATTTGGTACTGGCCACCATGGCACAACGCTGGGCTGTCTCAAGGCGTTGGATCATCTGATCGACGAGGGCTTTACCGGTGCCAAGGTGGCGGATATTGGCTGCGGCACCGCCGTTCTGGCCATGGCCGCCGCACGGGTCTGGCAGGGAGAGTTCATCGCCAGCGATATCGACGAGGTTGCCGTAGAGGTGGCCGAGGCCAATCTCAAGGCGAATGGCATGGCCGGGGCTGTCACCTGCCTGGAAGCTGCCGGCTTTGACCATCCGGGCCTGAAGGCGGCGGCCCCCTATGATCTGATCTTTGCCAATATCCTGAAAGGTCCGCTGGTGGCCCTGTCGCCGGATCTCTGTGGCAATCTGCGGCTAGGCGGATACGCTATTCTTTCGGGGATTCTGAACGAACAGGCCGAAAGTGTGATTGCGGCTTATGCCGAAAATGGAACCAATCTTGTGCGCCGCGACATGATTGGTGAATGGACGACCCTGCTATTGCAGCGAAATGTCTAATTTTACGAAGGATTAAGTTAGATTTTAGGCAACTGCCTTGGAATTGCCTTAATTCAGTTCTATAAACTTTCATCCGCTGGTGGGGGCCAGTTCGGGGCAAGTTTATGACTGTTCAACATAAAGAGTTTCACGGCCGTGTGGCCCGTTTGCAGACAAAACACGCTGCTTTTTCACGGGGCTATACTGCGCGTGTCCAATCGGATGGGCTTATCATTGTGGAGCCACGCAGGCTCCGTTCGCGGGTTTCTGGCCGTGTTTTCCTGTTGATATTGACCGGTTTTCTGATCTTCAAGGCCTTCCTGATGGCGGCCGTCGGATTTTCCAGCTATGATGAGCGGGTGAATAAACTGGCCTCTGGCACCATGATTGAAAAGCTGGGCGCAGTGCTGATGCAGGCGGATCCGGTTTCGACTTGGGGGGCGCAGAAAATGGGCCCCATCCTGCGCTGAGATCGGCCAGGTTCCATCCCGTTTGGCGGTGACGCCGGGGCAGAGACGCGAAACCATCACTTTGCCAGTCTGCCGGAGATGCGGTCTGATAGGATTGCAGCCTACAGGGGCCAGTCAAACAGGGCAGAGGGGCTGTAGCACCTAAATGACAATACGGTCGGTATGCAGGCAGGACTGGGTTTGCGCAGATCCGGTTCGACGCCGGTTTCGCATATAAAAACCGCCGCGGCCTGTTTGGCGCGCGGCGGTTTTGTTTTGCTCGGTATGCAGCGGGTCGCCCGTAAAAGGGACCGCTCTTGCCGGGTTTTACCTGAACGGCGGCGGCCTTAAAAGACGGGCTTGCCTGCCGCGATATCTTCGATGTCGCCGCGGCACAGACCGATGTCTGCCAGTTCGCGGTCGGTCAATGCTCCAAGGGTCTTTTTAGCCGTGCGGGCGTCACTCCAGGACATTACGGCGGCGGCTGCCGCGACAAAATATGTGCCGATACGGCCAAACAGGCCGGTGGAGCCATAGGTGGTGCGGGTGGTGTCAAATGCAGCCATATCCTCATCCTTCTTATTTGAGTGAACGTGCTTCTGCGCTGGCGATTTCCAGCATTGTGTTGTTACGGATTCCGGCTCTAGAGACGAATTTTCCGCCAGGCAAGAGCGAAATTTGCATGTGTTCCATGTGCAAAATGCATATCTTGAACATGACAAAATAAGGCAGTTTTTCCCTTGTTAATATAGGGCCGGAAAATGTCGCGACACCTGTTGCAAAGGGTCGGTTTTGGAACAGGATTCTGGTATTTTCCCAATCCGGGCACCTTGGGAAAGCAATTGGACATGTTCGCGTTTTGTGCTATTTGATGAAAAAATAATTCGAACACTCAGGCAAAGGCCGGGCAGCACATGCGTATTTTGGGAATTGATCCGGGGCTTCGCAACCTTGGCTGGGGGGTGATCGAATCACAGGGCAGCCGGTTGAGCCATGTCGCCAACGGTGTTTGCACGTCGGATGGCGATGATCTGGGCGAACGCCTTTTGTCACTGCACAATCAGGTTACCGAGGTCATAGAAACCTATCAGCCAGACCAGGCAGCGATCGAACAGACCTTTGTCAACAAGGACGGGGTGGCGACGCTGAAACTGGGCCAGGCACGTGGTGTTGCGCTGTTGACCCTAGCCAAGGCCGGGCTGCCAACGGGTGAATATGCACCCAACCGGGTGAAAAAGACGGTTGTCGGGGTGGGGCACGCCAGCAAGGAGCAAGTGATCCATATGGTCAAGCTGCAGCTGCCGGGCAGCAACCCAAAAGGCGCTGATGCGGCGGATGCTCTGGCGATTGCCATTTGTCACGCCTATTACGGGGGCACCCAGCAAAGGCAGCTCAGGGAGGCGCGGGCATGATTGGCAAACTGACAGGGCGTTTGGACTATCGCGCCAGCGACCACGTGCTGATTGATGTGCGCGGGGTGGGCTATCTGGTCTATTGCTCGGAGCGCACCCTGATGCAGTTGCCCGGTGCTGGCGAACCTGTTGCGCTCTATACTGATCTGGTGGTGCGAGAAGACCTGATGCAGCTGTTTGGCTTTACCTCCCTGGTGGAAAAAGAATGGCACCGCCTGCTGACCTCGGTGCAGGGGGTCGGGGCCAAGGTGTCGCTGGCAATCCTGGGCACCCTGGGGCCGGATGGGGTTGGCCGGGCGATTGCTCTGGGCGACTGGGGCAGCGTCAAGGCGGCCAAGGGGGTTGGCCCCAAGACTGCGCAGCGCATCGTGCTGGATTTGAAAGACAAGGCTCCCGGCGTCATGGCCCTGGGCGGCACCCTGCCCGAGGCGATGGAGGGCGTGGATCTTGACGCGGTGGTTGAACCGGCAGATCCGACCCCAGCCAAGAAGGCCGCGCGCAAATCAGTCGCCAAGCACCCCGCAGGCGCGGCAGCTGCTTCGGCAGGGGCGCTCTCGGCGCTTGGCAATCTGGGGTACAGTCCTGGCGATGCGGCTTCTGCTGTGGCCACTGCCGCAGGCGAGAATCCAGAGGCGGATGAGGCCGGGCTGATCCGCGCCGCCCTGCGGCTCTTGGCGCCAAAGGGATGAGTGCGGAGATGCCTGACCCAACCGTGCCCGCCGACCGTCAAGACGTGCAACGCCGCGAGAGGCAACTGCCATGATCGATGCGGATCCGACCCTGCGCCCCGAACCAATCCCCGAAGACAGTTCTGGGGAGGGGGATCGCGCCCTGCGTCCGCAGGGGTTAAGCGAATTCATCGGCCAGGCCGAGGCCCGCGCCAACCTGCGGATCTTTATCGAAAGTGCGCGGCGGCGCGGCGAGGCAATGGATCACACGCTGTTTCATGGGCCGCCCGGTCTGGGTAAGACCACGCTGGCGCAGATCGTGGCGCGCGAACTGGGGGTGAACTTCCGCATGACCTCGGGGCCGGTGTTGGCCAAGGCGGGGGATCTGGCGGCGATCCTGACCAATCTGGAAGCGCGCGATGTCTTGTTCATTGACGAAATTCACCGGCTGAATCCAGTGGTCGAAGAAATCCTTTATCCGGCGCTGGAGGATTTTGAGCTGGATCTGGTGATTGGCGAAGGGCCCGCCGCGCGTACCGTGCGGATCGAGCTGCAGCCCTTTACCCTGGTGGGGGCAACGACGCGTATGGGGCTGCTGACCACGCCGTTGCGCGACCGGTTTGGCATTCCAACCCGGCTGCAGTTTTACACGGTGGATGAGCTGTTTGAGATTGTACGGCGCAATGCCCGCAAGCTCGGCACCCCGGCCGATGACGATGGCGCCCGTGAGATCGCGCGGCGCGCGCGGGGCACCCCAAGGATCGCCGGGCGGCTCTTGCGCCGAGTGGTGGACTTTGCGGTTGTGGAGGGCGACGGGCATATCACCCGAGACCTTGCCGATGGGGCCTTGACCCGGCTTGGCGTGGACAATCTGGGGCTTGATGGCGCGGATCGGCGCTATCTGCGACTTATTGCGGAAAACTACGGCGGCGGGCCGGTGGGGATTGAAACCCTGTCAGCCGCCTTGAGTGAAAGCCGGGATTCGCTGGAGGATGTAATCGAACCCTATCTGCTGCAACAGGGATTGATTCAGCGCACGCCACGTGGGCGGATGCTGGCACAAAAAGCCTGGACTCACCTCGGCATTGCCCCGCCGCAGCGGGCAACGGATTTGTTCGGCTAAACCGCGATCATCAGCAGCCATGCCGCTGCTCGCTGCCCCGTTCCCTTCCGTTGCTCAGCTTGGCCGGCGGGGCGGGGTGGCGCCTTGTCGTTTGGCGCGGCAGCAGGCATAAGCCCGCATTACGATGTTTC
The DNA here is from genome assembly GCF_048267565.1 of Pseudophaeobacter sp. NCBI lineage: Bacteria > Pseudomonadati > Pseudomonadota > Alphaproteobacteria > Rhodobacterales > Roseobacteraceae > Pseudophaeobacter > Pseudophaeobacter sp. The sequence goes on from NZ_JBLWXG010000007.1 coordinate 98,308, forward strand.
AGCCTTGATGGAGCCCTTGCATGTCCCTGGATCTGACGCCGGAAGAAATCCAAGCCCTGTTCACCCGCAGCGATGGCTCTTACGGGTTTGCCCGCTGGGGGCGCCCGATTGCGCCAATTGTCTTTGGCGTGCAGGACGAAACCCTGAAGGTGGTGAAGGGGGCGATTGAAGCCGTTGCGACCCTTGCAGGGCAGCCCATGGCAGAGACCGATCCTGAGTTGGGATCCAACCTCATGTTCTTTTTCTTCCGCAACTGGGATGAGCTGCTGGATGTGCCCGATCTGGATCGCCTGATCCCGGATCTTGCGCCGCTGGTGGCGCGACTGCAGGCGGCGGATGCCAGCCAGTACCGTGCCTTTCGATTCGATGACACAGGGGCGATCCAGGCCAGCTTTGTTTTTTTGCGGATGCAGGGTGCCATGGCGGAACTGCCAGCCGAAACTCTAGCGCTGAGCCAGGCAGCTCAAATCATCCTGTTGTGGTCGGATCAGGCCTTTGCCCAGACCTCGCCGCTGGCGATCCTGCCAGACACCGGCGCAACCATTCTGCGCCCCGAAATTGCCGCCATTATTGCGGCGGGCTATGATCGCATGATGCCCCCCAGCGCCAATGATGCCTCGCATGCGCTGCGGCTGTTTGCGCGGCTGCAGGGGTAGGCGGGGCAACATGTCGGGGCAGAGCAGTGATCCGCGCCTGATCCGCGCCGGGCTTGCGGGCCGGGGCGGCGAATTCTAGGGTAGCGCGACGAAACAGGATACTCTTTGATGCCGCATATCTTCCCGGTTCGGGTATATTACGAAGACACTGACATGGGTGGCATAGTCTATCATGCCAACTATCTGCGCTTTATTGAACGTGCCCGCAGCGATTGGGTGCGCGGTCTGGGCAATGACCAGAACGCAATGCGGGACGCTGGCGTGATCTGGGTCGTGCAACGGATAGAGGCGGATTATCTGGCCTCGGCCAAATACGATGACCTGCTTTCCATCGAGACCGAGGTGCTTAACCTTTCCCGCGCGCGGCTGACCATGGCGCAGCTGGTCAAGCGGGGGGAGGCTGTATTGTTTCGCGCCACTGTCACCGCCGTTTGTGTTGCCTCCGATACTGGTCGGCCCACCCGGCTTCCGGCAGAGATTCGCGCATTGCTGTAACATTCCGGTCCTGGGCGCGTTGTTTGCTTGGCTTTTGGCATGAAACTGAGCTAGCCTCGCGACAATGAAAGCCGCAACAGACGGCTCGGGGCTGAAGGCGCAGTGCTTCCCCTTTTGGGGGGCAGTAGGGCGAAAACGAGCAAGACCGGAGCGATCCGGCAGAGATAGAGCAGGCAAATGGAAGCAGAAACTCTGGCGTTGGCGCAAGAGATTGATTTCTCTATGTGGGGTCTTTTCGCGCGGGCCACCCTTACCGTGAAACTGGTGATGCTGTTGCTGACCGGGGCTTCGATCTGGTCCTGGGGCATCATTATCCAGAAGCAGATCAACTATCGCCGTGCCCGTCGGCAGGCTGCCCGGTTTGATCAGGCGTTCTGGTCCGGAGAGCCGCTGGATGGCTTGTTCGAACAGCTGGGCCCGGATCCCTCCGGTCATTCAGAACGTATTTTTGCCGCAGGCATGAGCGAATGGCGTCGCAGCCATCGCAGTGATGGCGGCCTTATTCCTGGGGCGCAGGCGCGAATTGACCGCTCCATGGATGTGGCGATTGCAAAAGAAACCGAAAATTTGCAAAGCGGGTTGTCGGTGCTGGCAACCGTCGGATCAACCGCGCCCTTTGTCGGGCTGTTTGGGACCGTCTGGGGGATCATGACCGCGTTTATCGAGATCGCGCAGCAGCAAAGCACCAATCTGGCGGTGGTTGCCCCTGGTATTGCCGAGGCGCTTTTGGCCACTGGCTTGGGGTTGCTGGCGGCGATTCCAGCGGTGGTATTTTATAACAAGCTGAGCGCCGATAGTGATCGCATCCTTGGCGGCTATGAAGCCTTTGCCGATGAATTTGCCACTATCCTCAGCCGCCAGTTGGATTCCTGATCCATGGGCGCCGCTGTACAACAGTCTTCCTCTGGTGGGCGCCGTCGTGGACGGCGTCGCAATCGGGCCAAGCCGATGGGCGAAATCAATGTGACGCCCTTTGTGGATGTCATGCTGGTCTTGCTGATCATCTTTATGGTGGCGGCACCGTTGACTACGGTTGGCGTGCCGGTTGATCTGCCCAAAACCGCTGCAGGCGCCCTGCCGAGCGAACAGGAAGAGCCCTTGACGGTTACCATGATCGCCGGTGGTGAAATCCAGATCCAGACGACGCCAGTTGCACGCGAAGAATTGGTGGGCAAACTGCGGGCCATCGCGGCGGAGCGGAGCTCTGACCGGGTCTATCTGCGCGCAGATGGAGCGATTTCCTACCGCGACGTGATGCAGGTCATGGGGGCGCTGAATGCCGGGGGCTTTGCCAATGTCGGGCTGGTCACGGACACGGCGGGCCCTGCGTTGGACGGTGGCGCCACGGATGGTGCCTCAGTCGGCGCGACGGAATAGGCGGGGGCACGCAGCGTGCAGACCGGAACCAAAATTTCCCTTGCAGCACACGGGTTTCTAGTGAGCTGGGCGGCCCTGGGCGGCTGGTTTTCGTCGGAACCCCTGCCCATCAAGGTGCAGGAGGTCGCGGTGATTTCGGCGGCGGAATTTGCCAAGCTTAGCCAGCAAACCCAGGCCCCCGATGTAAGCGAAACCCCAAGCAGCCTAGCCGCGCCAGACCCCGCACCAGAGCCGCCGGAGGTGTCAATGCGCCCGGCGGACCGCCCCGATGTGACGCCCCCCGAAAGCACCGCCATCCCAGAGGTGGAGGCCCCGGTTCCCGCTGAGCCTCAGCCCGAACCGGAGCCAGAGGTGAGCGACAGCCTGCCCGATCCGGTGGTGCCGCCAGAAACGGCAGAGCCGCTGCCGCCGCTGCCGGACACAACAGAGCCTGAAGCGCTCCGCCCGGCGGATCGTGTCGCCCCGGTCCCGGTAGAGGCACCGGAGCCAGAGGTGGCGCTGGATGATCTGGTGCAACCGGAAGTGAGTCCTGACGCGGGCGCTGAAATCGCGCAAGAGGTGCAAGAGGCCACCGCGCCCGAGGCGGCCAGCGACCGGATCGTCACCGAAGCAAACGAGAGCGACGAGGCCGAGCCAGCGCCGCCCGTGACTGCCCCTGTGACTTCGGTACGGCCCAAAACGCGCCCCCGCAGGCCCACGCCGACGCAAGAGCCCGCAACCGAGGTGGCTGAAACCACACCGGAGGCGCCGGAAGACGAGGCGCAGTCTTCGGCGATTGAGGATGCGCTTGCGGCGGCCATTGCAGGCGGCGGCGAGGTGGCAGCGCCTGAACCTTCTGGCCCGCCGCTGACCCTGGGGGAAAAAGAGGCCCTGCGGGTGTCGGTCTCCAAGTGCTGGAATGTCGGCTCGCTGTCTTCTGAAGCGCTTAAGACCACTGTCGAGGTTGCGGTTAGCCTGGAACGAGATGGCCGCCCAAAGGTCGGAACCATTCGCATGGTATCCAGCACTGGTGGATCCAGCGGCGCGGCGCGGCAGGCCTATGAGTCGGCGCGGCGGGCGATCATCCGTTGCGGTAGTGATGGCTTTCAGTTGCCAGGCGATAAATATGACCACTGGCGCGACATCGTGATGACATTTAACCCTGAAAAGATGCGTATCAAATGAGACACGAAAAAGTGACAGCGCCGCAGGCTGGGCGCGGCTATGACACAGGGCAACGGGCGGGCGCTTTGCCTGCCGCATCCCGGCGCGGACCATCCAATACTCACATGACATTCATTTCTGAAAGGACGCGAGGCAAATGAGGCGCAAACTGACAGCCCTGGTGGCAAGTCTTCTGCTGGCGGCACCGCTGCTGACATCCGGCAGCGCAGCCCTGGCCCAGAATGGTCCCCTGCGGATCGAAATCACCGATGGCGTGATCGAGCCCTTGCCCTATGCCGTGCCCGATTTCCTGGCTGAAACCCCGGCTGCGGCCGATCTGGCCAATCAGATAACCCGGGTAATCGCGGCGGACCTGAACGGCACCGGATTGTTCCGCGAAGTGCCCGCAACGGCGCATATCTCAACGGTGAGCGACTTTAACGCGCCCGTGAAATTTGCCGATTGGAAAGCGGTGAATGCCCAGGCACTGATCACTGGGGCGGTGTCGGTCAATGGCAAGCAATTGACGGTGCGGTTTCGCGGCTATGACGTCTTTGCCGACAAGGAGCTGGGGGCGGGGCTGCAATTCAGTGGCACCACCGATGGCTGGCGGCGCATGGCGCACAAGGTGGCGGATGCCATCTATAGCCGGATCACCGGCGAGAGCGGCTATTTCGACAGCCGGGTTGTGTTTGTTTCCGAAACCGGCCCCAAGAATGACCGCCGCAAGCGTCTGGCAATCATGGATTATGACGGCGCGGAAGTGCAATACCTGACCAACAGCGCAGCCCTGGTGCTGGCGCCGAGGTTTTCGCCAACTGGAGATCGGGTGCTCTATACCAGCTATGAAAGTGGCTTTCCGCAAATCCATGTTCTGGATGTTGGCAAGGTGCAGCGGCGGGTCCTGTCGGCGGACAATGGCATCATGAGCTTTGCCCCCCGATTTGCGCCCGATGGCAAGATGGTGGTCTATTCGCAGGCCGAAGGCGGCAATACCGATCTTTATACCATGGATATTGCTACCGGCAGCCGCACCCGTCTGACCAATGCCCCCTCGATCGAGACGGCCCCCTCCTATTCGCCCGATGGCAGCCAGATCGTGTTTGAAAGCGACCGCTCCGGCTCGCCGCAGCTTTATGTGATGGCCGCCTCGGGCGGCGAAGCGCGCCGGATCAGTTTTGGCAAGGGGCGCTACGGTACACCGGTTTGGTCGCCGCGCGGTGATCTCATCGCCTTTACCAAACAGAACAAGGGGCGTTTCCATATTGGCGTGATGCGGGTGGATGGCAGCGAAGAGCGCCTGCTTACGGCGTCATTTCTGGATGAAGGTCCAACCTGGTCGCCAAATGGTCGGGTGATTATGTTCACTCGTGAAACCCAGGGGGCCAATGGTCGGGCGCTGCTATATTCGGTGGATATTCTGGGGCGCAACCTCAAACCGGTGCGCACACCGGATGGGGCCTCGGATCCGGCCTGGTCGCCGCTACAGCAATAAGGCACAGTTCGGCGCGATCCGGTGGCAAAAGGCAAGACAGAAGACCTGCATAGAATCGACCCCGCCTCTGTGGTAGGTTGTGGTCAGAAACCAAAGGAATAGGCATTGTGATGAGCGGTTTTAAAAAGGCATTCGTACTGGTTGCGGCCCTGGGGCTGGCAGCCTGTAGCAACACATCCTGGAATGATGCCGGAGCGGGCGGCGCTGGTGGCAGCGGAACTGCCGGGTCCAACCTTGATCCTGCCAGCCCGGCCTATTTTCAGGAAACCATTGGCGACCGGGTGCTGTTTCTGATCGATCAGTCCACCCTGAACCCCGAAGCCGAGGCGATCCTGCAGGGGCAGGCGCGTTGGCTGACCAGTAATTCCGACTATGTCGTCACCATTCAGGGCCATGCGGATGAACAGGGTACACGGGAATACAACCTTGCCCTGGGCGCACGCCGCGCCAACTCTGCCCGTGAATATCTGATCTCGCAGGGCGTTGCCGGCTCGCGCATTCAGGTGGTCAGCTATGGCAAGGAACGTCCGCTTGAAATTTGCTCGGCTGAAAGCTGTTATGCCAAAAACCGGCGCGCGGTGACCGTGTTGGCTGGCGGATTGACGGGGTAAGATGATGCGCCTGTTGCGAGCTGCCTTCCTTTCGACCACCCTTTTGACTGCGCTTCCTGTTGCGGGGCCCGTCTTGGCGCAGGACCAGCAAACCCTGGCGGATATCCGCCAGGAGTTGACAGTACTGCACGTGGATATCCAACGGCTGAAACGTGAACTGTCGACCACCGGCGGTGTCGGGTCAGGCGCAGCGGCGGGCAGTTCGGTGCTGGACCGCGTTGGTGCCATCGAGGCCGGGCTGCAGCGGCTGACCGCGCAAACCGAACAGTTGGAATACCGGATCAATCGCATCGTTGCAGATGGCACCAACCGGATTGGCGATCTGGAGTTTCGCCTGGTTGAACTGGAAGGTGGCGATATTGCCGCCCTTGGTGAAACTACCACGCTGGGCGGCGTAGAAACGCTGGAACAGGCGGGGGCTGGGGCTGGCTCCGGGGCAGGGGGCAACACCGCGGATGCGCAGGATACCGAACTTGCAGTGGGCGAACAGCAGGATTTCAACGCCGCCGTGCAAGCCCTGAGCGAGGGGGCGCATCAGGTGGCTGCAGAAAAATTCGCCATCTTCTCGCAATCTTATCCTGGCAGCCCATTGGCCCCAGAGGCAGATTTCAACCGAGGTAAGGCGCTGGATGGGCTGGGCGACACCCGCGAAGCGGCACGCGCATATCTGGCATCGTTTTCTGGCGATGCGACCGGCTCCATCGCGCCTAAGGCGCTGTTCGAGTTGGGCGCGGCGCTGGGGCGGCTGGGGCAGCTTGATCAGGCCTGCATCACCCTGTCCGAGGTTGGTGTTCGCTTTCCAGGGGATGAGACCGTAGCGCAGGCCAATTCTGAAATGGCCACGCTGGGGTGCTCTTGACGGGAATGAACCCGGATCAGACAGAGACGGAACAGCGGCGCCAAGCGCTAGTGGAGCATCTGCGCGGCCAGTTTTCGTCGGACCTGCCGGCGCGCATCGGCATTGCGGTGTCAGGCGGCAGTGATTCTGTCGCCTTGATGCATTTGCTGCAGGACTGTTTTTGCGACACCCCAGTGGAACTGATGGTGGCAACGGTGGATCACGGATTGCGCCCCGAAGCAGAGCAAGAGGCGGCGGAGGTCGCCGATATGGCGCGGGATCTAGGCCTGTCGCATACCCTGTTGCGCTGGACTGAGGGGCCAACAACGACCGGAAACCTGCAGGATCAGGCTCGCCGCGCCCGCTACGGGTTGTTGACGGGCTGGGCGCGTCAGAACGGCATTGCGAAGCTGGCGCTTGGGCATACGGCGGATGATCAGGCTGAAACTGTTTTGATGCGGCTGATGCGCGCATCTGGGGTCAAGGGGCTGGCGGCAATGCCGCAGCGGCGCACCCAGGATGGTATCACACTGATACGCCCGCTGTTGGGCCTGCGCCGCGCAGAGTTGCGGGCCTATTTGCGGTCTCGTGAACGGACCTGGATCGAGGATCCTTCGAACCAGGATGAACGGTTCGATCGTATCAAAATCCGCAAAGCTGTTGGCGCCCTGGAGGATCTGGGGCTGACAGTAGAGGCGCTGTCAACGGTTGCTCAGAATATGGGCAAGGCCCAGCGGGCACTGGGGTGGTATGCATTTTTGGCTGCACGTGATATGATTCAGTTTGAGTGCGGTGCCATCGTGATTGAGTTGCGAAAGTTTCGCGCTTTGCCGGATGAAATCTCTCATCGGCTGATGTCCCAGGCGCTTTTGTGGATCTCTGGCAGCCAATACCCGCCCAGACGTCAACCAATGATCGAGGCTGTCGCACTTGCGCAAAGGGGCGGCTCTCTGACGTTGTCGGGCTGTCGTGTCCTTGGCCATAAGGGCAAGATCTGGATCTGCCGTGAAGGTGCTGCTGTGCAAAAAACGACGGCCTTTCCAGGGCAGGTTTGGGATCAGAATTGGCGAGTTTATGCAGGTAATTTAAAGGCTTGCGAGGTCAGGTCGCTGGGCGAAGAGGGGCTGAAATCCTGCCCCGATTGGCGTCAGACCGGCTGTCCAGCTGCGGTTCTGGAGGTCACTCCGGCGCTGTGGCGTGGGGGGGGGCTGATGGCCGCGCCGCTGGCCGGAGTGAGCAATGGAAGCCGCGCAGAAGTGGTAAATAGTGTAGAAGAGTTCTACGCATCGCTTTTATCGCATTGAACCTGCCTGAATGTTCCTTATTTTATGCGTAACGAGGGCCCCCTGTGAGGGGCCCGGATATTGGGAGATATTCCTTGGGTAATGCACGCAACATCGCTTTCTGGGTTGTTCTGTTCGTCTTGATCCTGGCGCTGTTCAATCTGTTCAGTGGCTCAGGCGGAACGATGCAGAGCAATGAACGCACCTTTTCTGACTTTGTAACCTCGGTGGAGTCAGGGCAGGTTGCCACTGTGGTTCTGGATGGGGAGCAGGTTCGCTATTCCACTTCGGATGGCAGCAGTTTTGTCACCATCAAGCCAGCCGATGCAGAAGTCACCGCGCTACTGATCGAAAACAACATTCCGGTTCGCGCCGAAAAGCAGCAGCAGTCGGGTTTTCAGTCCTTCCTGATCACCCTGTTGCCCTTTGTGTTGCTGATCGGCGTCTGGATCTACTTCATGAACCGGATGCAGGGTGGCGGCAAAGGCGGCGCTATGGGCTTTGGCAAGTCCAAGGCGAAGATGCTGACCGAGAAACACGGCCGCGTCACCTTTGATGATGTTGCAGGTATTGATGAAGCCAAAGAAGAGCTAGAAGAGATCGTGGAATTCCTGCGCAACCCGCAGAAATTCTCGCGGCTCGGCGGCAAGATCCCCAAGGGGGCGCTGCTTGTTGGCCCTCCCGGTACTGGTAAGACCCTGCTGGCCCGTGCCATCGCAGGCGAGGCCGGCGTGCCGTTCTTCACCATCTCGGGCTCTGACTTTGTGGAAATGTTCGTTGGTGTCGGGGCGTCCCGTGTGCGCGATATGTTCGAGCAGGCAAAAAAGAACGCACCTTGTATCGTCTTCATCGATGAAATCGATGCGGTTGGCCGCCATCGTGGTGCTGGCTATGGCGGTGGCAATGATGAACGCGAACAGACCTTGAACCAGCTGCTGGTTGAAATGGACGGTTTTGAAGCCAATGAAGGCGTGATCATCCTGGCCGCAACCAACCGGAAGGACGTGTTGGACCCTGCCTTGCTGCGCCCCGGCCGTTTTGACCGGAACGTCACCGTAGGCAATCCCGACATCAAAGGTCGCGAAAAGATCCTGGGCGTACATGCCCGCAAGACCCCGCTGGGCCCTGACGTCGATCTGCGCATCATTGCGCGCGGCACCCCTGGGTTCTCTGGTGCCGACCTTGCCAACCTGGTGAATGAATCTGCCTTGATGGCTGCGCGCGTTGGCCGCCGCTTTGTCACCATGGAGGATTTTGAAGCCGCCAAGGACAAGGTGATGATGGGGGCAGAGCGTCGCTCGATGGTGCTGACCCAGGACCAGAAGGAAAAGACCGCTTATCACGAGGCGGGCCATGCTGTTGTTGGCCTCAAGCTGCCGGAATGTGATCCTGTCTATAAGGCGACCATCATTCCCCGGGGCGGAGCCCTGGGCATGGTTGTGTCGTTGCCGGAAATGGACCGGCTGAACTGGCACAAGGATGAGTGCAACCAAAAGCTGGCCATGACCATGGCAGGCAAGGCAGCCGAGATTATCAAATACGGCGAAGACCATGTATCAAATGGTCCGGCGGGTGATATCCAGCAGGCCAGCCAATTGTCCCGCGCGATGATCATGCGCTGGGGGATGTCCGATAAGGTTGGCAATATCGACTATGCTGAGGCCCATGAGGGCTATAGCGGCAATACCACTGGATTCTCGGTCTCTGCGCATACCAAGGAGATGATCGAGGAGGAGGTCCGCAGCTTTATTCAGAACGGCTACGACCGTGCCTTTGCGATCCTGACCGAGCATAAGGACGAATGGGAACGCCTGGCGCAGGGGCTGTTGGAATATGAAACCCTGACTGGCGACGAAATCAAACGCGTCATGCGCGGCGAGTCACCCCATGAAAGCGGTGATGATTCCGACGAGGACGCGGGCAATTCTTCGGTGACGGCCATCCCCAAGGCCAAGCTTAAAAAGCCAGCTTCTGAAGGTGACAAGGATTCCGGGCTGGAGCCTGAACCCACCTCATAGGTGCTAAGAGGCCTGCGCCCCTGTGCCACGATTAACAAGAGAAAGCCCCAAAAACCGCTGCTGGTTTTTGGGGCTTTCCATTGGTTTCATTGCCTTTATGGTTGCGCGCAGAACAACTGCTGCAACAAGGATGGGAACGGACATGCCGGTCTTGCTGGAAACCGAATACAAAGGCGATGTGGTCTGGGCTGGTGCAACACCGGCTGATGGTGGCGTTTCGGCGACGCCTTCTGGGGCGCTGACCCTGGGGTTTCACGGGCTGCTGGGCGAACGCCACCAGGGTGAAAACCGCGCCTCGTGTGTGCGGGTCTCCAATCTTTACCCGCAGGGCACCACCATCCGCAACGTGCGACAGCTTAGCATCCTTTCCGAGGAAGAGCTGGCGCTGATTGCTGCGGACATGGGACTGGAGCAGGTAGATCCGGGTGCATTGGGGGCCAATCTGGTGCTGCGCGGGATCCCGGATTTTACCTTTGTGCCGCCCTCGTCGCGGCTGCAGGGGCCGGATGGGGTAACCTTGACGGTCGATATGGAAAACCGCCCCTGCATCTTTCCGGGGCGTGAAATAGAAAAAACGCACGCAGGCTTTGGACCCAAGTTCAAACCCGCAGCACGCGAACGGCGGGGAATCACCGCCTGGGTCGAACGCCCCGGCCAGTTGAAGATCGGCGACAGCCTGCGCTTGTTTGTACCCGATCAGCGGGCCTGGGCCCCCTGAGGACGGGCAAATTGGGGCAGGGATTTCGTTTGCACGCCATTCGTTTCCGGCAAACTATGGAGGAACGCCGCTTCATGGCCGGATAATGTCGGAAATCACGCGCGCGTTGTGCCGCATTCTGTCTAGATCTGAAACAGAACCGGCGTTGACATGCCAATGATCTATACTCTCAGTCAGGAACCAGCCATGAGCTACAAGAGTGATATCGAGATTGCCCGCGAGGCACAGAAGCTCCCGATTCAAGAAATCGGTGCCAAGATTGGCATTTCCAGTGACGATCTGCTGCCCTATGGCCACGATAAGGCCAAGGTGAGCCAGTCGTTCATCAATTCAGTGCAAGACCGGACTGATGGCAAGCTGATCCTGGTGACTGCGATCAACCCGACCCCTGCGGGCGAAGGCAAGACCACCACCACCGTGGGCCTGGGCGATGGGCTGAACCGCATTGGCAAGAACGCCATGGTCTGCATCCGCGAAGCCTCGCTCGGACCAAACTTTGGCATGAAGGGTGGCGCAGCGGGCGGCGGCTATGCCCAGGTTGTGCCGATGGAGGATATGAACCTTCACTTCACCGGTGACTTCCACGCGATCACCTCAGCGCATTCACTGCTGTCTGCGATGATCGACAACCACATCTATTGGGGCAACGAATGCGAGATCGATATTCGCCGCGTGGCCTGGCGTCGTGTGGTCGATATGAACGACCGTGCTCTGCGTCAGATCACTGCCTCGCTGGGTGGCGTGTCCAACGGCTTTCCGCGCGAAACCGGTTTTGACATTACCGTCGCATCCGAAGTGATGGCAATTCTGTGCCTGGCCACCGATCTAAAAGACCTGGAGCGCCGCCTGGGCGATATCATCGTGGCCTACCGTCGCGATAAAACCGCCGTATATTGCCGCGACATCAAGGCCGAGGGCGCGATGACCGTGCTGTTGAAGGACGCGATGCAGCCAAACCTGGTGCAGACGCTGGAAAACAACCCCGCCTTTGTGCACGGCGGTCCCTTCGCCAATATCGCCCATGGCTGTAACTCGGTAATTGCCACCAAGACCGCGATGAAAGTTTGCGATTACGTTGTGACCGAAGCGGGTTTTGGTGCGGATCTGGGCGCTGAGAAGTTCATGAACATCAAGTGCCGCAAGGCCGGAATAGCGCCTTCGGCCGTGGTTCTGGTTGCGACTGTGCGCGCAATGAAGATGAACGGCGGCGTTGCCAAGGCGGACCTGGGCGAAGAAAACGTGGACGCGGTGAATAACGGCTGCGCTAACCTTGGTCGCCACATCGAAAACATCAAGAGCTTTGGGGTGCCGGTTGTTGTCGCGATCAACCACTTTGTCACCGACACAGAGGCCGAAGTCGATGCGGTCAAGGCCTATGCCGCGACCCATGGCGTCGAGGCAGTGCTGTCGCGCCACTGGGAACTGGGCTCGGAAGGTTCTGCCGCACTGGCGGAAAAGGTCGTGGAAATTGTTGATGCCGGTCAGGCCAACTTTGCCCCGATCTACCCGGATGAGATGTCGCTGTTCGACAAGATCGACACCATCGCCAAGCGCATCTACCGCGCCGATGAGGTGCTGGCCGATACCAAGATCCGCAATCAGCTGATGGAATGGGAAGCAGCCGGCTACGGTAATCTTCCGGTCTGCATGGCCAAGACGCAGTATTCCTTCTCTACCGACCCAAGCCTGCGTGGCGCCCCGGTAGGCCATTCGGTGCCGGTACGTGAGGTACGGCTTTCGGCAGGGGCAGGGTTTATTGTCGCAGTCTGTGGTGAAATCATGACAATGCCGGGTCTGCCCCGTACGCCTGCGGCGGAAAGTATCCGCCTGAATGATGGCGGCCAGATCGAAGGCTTGTTCTGAGACGCAAAATACGTCATCTGCGGCCCGGAGAGATCCGGGCCGCAAGAGTTTTGAACCGATGAGTGACCGCAAACCGCCAGAAGCCTGTGCCGACATGCCGGAACTGCGCCAGCAGATTGATATGCTGGATGCAGAACTGATACGGATGTTGACTGTGCGGGCAGGCTATATCGACCGGGCGATCAGGCTGAAGCAGCAAAACGGCTGGCCGGCCCGGATCCCGGATCGGGTTGAAGAGGTGGTCGAAAACGTGCGCCGCCGGGCCCTGGCCGAAGGGTTGGACCCTGATCTGGCCGAAGATTTGTGGCGGCCGCTGATTGATTGGTCGATTGCCCGCGAGGCGCGGGTTATTCGCGAGACGTGATCGGGCTGCAGGCCCGTGTCGAAAGGAAGAAAGCAATGGCAGCAAACATCATCGACGGCAGAGCTTTTGCCGCAACTGTGCGCGACAAAGTGGCAGGCCACGTGGCGCGTCTGAAAGACGAGAACGGCATCACCCCGGGCCTCGCCGTGGTCTTGGTGGGTGAAGATCCCGCAAGCCAGGTCTATGTCCGTTCCAAGGGGCAGCAGACTGTGGAAGTCGGCATGAACTCCTTCGAGCACAAGCTGCCTGCAGATGTCTCCAAGGAGGAGCTTTACACCCTGATCGACCAGCTGAACACCGATCCCGCTGTGCACGGCATTCTGGTTCAGTTCCCGGTGCCCGATCACCTGAGCGAAACTGAAATTGTTTCGCGGATTGATCCGAGCAAGGATGTCGATGGCCTGCATGTGGTCAACGCCGGTCTGCTGGCCTCTGGTCAGAAAGCCATGGTGTCCTGTACCCCGCTGGGCTGCCTGATGTTGCTGCGCGACCAGCTAGGGTCTTTGTCGGGTCTGGATGCCGTTGTTGTTGGCCGCTCGAACCTTGTGGGCAAGCCGATGGCTCAGCTGCTGATCCGCGAAAGCTGCACCGTGACCATTGCGCACAGCCGCACCAAGGACCTACCTGACGTCGTGCGCCGCGCCGATATCGTGATTGCTGCCGTTGGTCGCCCGGAAATGGTGCCCGGCGACTGGATCAAGGAAGGTGCCACGGTAATCGACGTCGGCATCAACCGCATCCCGGCACCTGAAAAAGGTGAAGGCAAGATGAAACTGGTAGGCGACGTTGATTTTGCCAGCTGTTCAGAGCGCGCAGGAGCCATTACGCCGGTTCCCGGTGGTGTGGGCCCGATGACCATTGCCTGCTTGCTGGCAAATACGGTCACGGCTTGCTGCCGCGCGAATGGTCTGGCAGAGCCCGAAGGCCTGACGGCCTGATCCTGGCCACGGCAGGTTGCGATTGAACAGGGCCCCCATTTTTGGGGGCCTTTATTGTGCCCGCTGTTGCACAGGGCCGGGTGCTGCGACATCAGCGGCAAAAGGGGCGGTGATTTTTGCATATGGTGGATGCTACGGCGGTGCCGATCAGTCGTAGCTACAAACCCGCCGCTCAGGGCTGCGGCCTGATGTAAGAACGGGTCGGCACCTCTACTTCACGATATGCTCGTCCTTGACAAACATATTGGCCCAGGCGCGGTCGATCAGTTCGGGGGTCATTTGATAGGGGATACCTTCGAATTCGCAGATGGCGATCATCTGGTCGATGAGAAAGATCGGCTGATAATTGGCATAGATGTTGTCGATTGTCGGGTACTTTGCTTTCAGCAGATGCACCAGCGCGCCTTCGTTCAACGGCATGCGCCGCTTGCGTGCGACCATGGCAAAGATCTTGAGAAAGTTTTCCTGGTTCGGCCCGTCGATCTTGATCTTGAAAAAGATCCGCCGCAGCGCCGCTTGGTCAAAGATCTCATTGGGGTGAAAGTTGGTGGAAAAGATCACCAGCGTGTCAAAGGGGACCTCAAACTTTTCCCCGGATTGAAGGGCCAGGATGTCCTTGTTTTCTTCCAGCGGCACAATCCAGCGGTTGACCAGCGATTGGGGGGGCTCTGCCTGCCGCCCAAGGTCATCAACGATGAAGATGCCGCCGGTTGATTTCAGCTGCAGTGGTGCCTGATAGGTGCGCGCGGTAGGGTTGTAGACCAGATCAAGCATGTCCAGCGACAGCTCGCCGCCGGTGATGACCGTCGGGCGTTCGCATTTCACATAGCGGCTGTCGAACCGTTTCGGGCGGCGCAGGGCGGTGGGGTCGTCGGGGGCTTCCTCTATCAGGCTGTGTACGATCGGGTCATAGACGGTAATCACCTGCCCGGCATATTCAATCGCCCGCGGCACATAGACATGATCGCCCAGAGCATCGCGAATACCGTTTGAAATTGAGGATTTACCGTTGCCTGGAGGGCCATACATCAGGATGGAGCGCCCGGCGCTGACTGCCGGCCCCAGATGATCAAGCAGGCTGTCCGGCAGCACCAGATGGCCCATGGCACTGACCAGCTGCGCGCGGGTGACCATGATATTGCGGATCGATTGGCGTTCGATCTGCTCACGGTAGACCGCCAGAGGCACTGGCATGGCACCAAAGTATTCAGACTGGCTCAGCGCATCCTGCGCCCGCGATTTGCCCGCATCCGTCAGCTGATAGCCCATCTCATTGCCGCTGTTAGCGTTGAGCGTACCTGTTGCCTCCAGCAGTTTTTGTTCGCGGGCCAGGTCGATCAGCTCTTGGGTAACGGGGATTGGCAAGCAAATGGCCTCGGCCACTTCGCTGACGACATTGACGTTTTTGCGGTAGATCGTTTTCAGCAGGATATCCCGCATCATCACGATGGGAAGTTGCATCTGCGCCAAGCCCTTGGGGGCGGGGGGGGCCGTTACGGGGCTGTCGTGCATATTCATCGTAAAGGGCCTGCTGTTGTTGGCATTCCGGTAGGGCCGTTCCGCTTAAAAGCTGCGGGCAGGCGTGGGCCACAGTCTATTCAGCACTGCGGCAAGACTGAGGCAAAGCCATAGCATTTTGGCGATAGGCTGCGGCGAATTTGAAATGGATTGGCGGCAATGGGCGATTTCTGCCCCAGCCTGAGGTTTGTCATCGGGGATCGCCGCCGTTAAAAATCGCCTTCAGCGCCCGAAACAGGCCACCAGTATCAGATAGATGGCCAAGGTCCCACCAAGGCTAAAGCCCATGGGGAATTTCTTGCCGACGTTCCAGCTGCTCCAACTGGGTGCGAGGCTGCGCAGGGGGGTAAATTTTGTCAGGCGATGGGTGGCAAAGGCGGCCAGCAGGTTGGCAGAGTAGATCATCACCAGAGCAGGGAGGTCTGCCAGGACAACCAGCGGCGCAGCCGCGCCGATGAATTTGGCATCCCCAGCCCCCATGACCCCGGCGGAAAAGAACACAAACCCCAGCGCGACGCCAATCGGCAGGTGCAGCAGTTGCCAGCCATAGTCAGCCCAAGTCGGCATGATGAATAGCCCAAGGATCACATAGACTGCGCCGAGGCTGTCATTGATCCAGTTGGGGATGCGCATCATGCTCAGGTCGGTATAGGCGGCCGCGAAACACAGCGGTAGCACAAAGGGCAGGAACCAGCGGGCAACCTCGGCCGAGCCGACAAGCCCCACCATGATCAGCTGTTCTCCAGGGCGTCCAACGCCTTGGCTGCGGCCTCAAAGTGCTGCGGGTGGGTGGCCACGGCCTGACGCAGCAGGCCTTCGCCTGTCTTTACATCGCCCTGTTTGACCGCTGCAAGCGCCAGCGTATGCAGCAACTTGGCCTGTTCGGTCTGGGTCATGGACATCACCGGCAGATCATAGTTGCGCTGTGCGCCGCGGGCCAGAACCAGATTGTTCTTTGCGGTGAACAGGCTTTGATCCTGATGGATGGCTTCGCCAAACAGCCGCTCTGCCTCGCGGTAGTCGCCGCGGGTCAGCTTGGAGTATCCCCAGTTGTTCATGATCTTGGCGGGGCTGGTGGTCAGGCCTGCGGCGATTTCATAAAAACTGTCGGCGCGTTTCCAATCCTCATTGGCATCTGCCACCATGGCTTCCAGGCGATAGCGTTGGTAGGTTTCATGGGTGGGCGGAATGGCGTTCAGTGCGACCTTGGCCCCCTCCCAGTCGCCGGTGCGGATCTGGGCATCGGCCAGACCGAGATGATCATCGTTGTTTGCCTCTGGCAGAGCGACCACCTTTTTCCAGGCCGCGACGGCTTCGGTGTTGCGCTTGGCGCGGATCAACGAAATGGCCAGGCCGCGCTGCAGGTCGATCCTGTCGGGGCTGTCCTTGACGGTGTCGCGGAAGTAATTCACCGCCTGATTGGGATCAGCCACCGTCATCATCACGTCGTTGAGGTTGCTTTCGTCAATGACATTGACGTCCTGAAAGGCGCGTTCAACGGTTTCATCCGCATCTTTCTCGCAGGCCGACAGCGCCAGTGCGCCTGCCAGACATGCAGATGTTAGAAATACATGGCGCATTTTGCGTCCCTTTGCTGCTCTGCCTCTAGAGATCGGGGGTTTTGCGAATTGCGTAGCTTCCCCCGCCCTGTTGCACCAACTTATAGATGTTGCTTTCTGTGCTTTGCGGCCCAGTATGGGGGGTATTTTCAAATTTTTCGAGGGCCATGCGCAAATTATCCCGAATTGCGTCACTTTCGCCATTGTCGAGCGCATAGGCGCGCTTGAGAATTTGCACCGCCTCGGGGGTTTTGCCGCGTTCAAGCAGCACGACACCCAGATTATTGTGCGGGGCTGCCCAGTCAGGGGCGGCTTTGATGGCGCGCCGCAGCAGGTCTTCGGCCTGACCCAACCGCCGAAGCCCAAGGTTGGCAGAGCCGAGGCTGGACAGGATTTCCGGCGTTAGCCCGTGGTCCAGCGTGGCCCGCATAAACGCATCCAGGGCCAGTTCGTATTCTTCCGCCGCCATCAGGCGATGCCCCACCACCAGCGGATCTTCGCCCTCTTGCCGGGTGTCGACGCCCGGGGCCCAGGTGCCAGAGGTGTTTTCGGAAATTGCAGATGGAGAACAGCCAACTGCCACCCAGCAGAAAGCAAGGGCGGCAGTGCGCGGTCCATATCGGAAAACGGAAAAGATCCGTTTGAATGTCGTCATCATCAGTTGCCAGTGTTGCCCATATTCGCAATGTTTTGCATCGACGGACCAACGAGGATTATCAGCAGCGGCGGCACCGTCAGCATCATTGTGGCGATGGTCATCTTCACTGGCAACTTATTTGCGGCCTCTTCGGCGCGCATGACTCGTTTATCTCGCATTTCGGCGGCATAGACCCGCAGCGCTTCGGCGATCGAGGTCCCAAAGGCCGCAGATTGGATCATCACGGTCACAAAAGAGGAAATGTCCTGCACCCCACAGCGGGTGCCCATGTCGCGCAGCACCTTTTCCTTGTCCTTGCCGGCCTTCATTTCCTGGGCGACAATTTCAAATTCAAAGGCCAGCTGCGGGTAGGAGGCCTGCAATTCAGACGCAACGCGCACGATGGATTGATCCAGTGATTGACCGGCTTCAACGCAGACCAGCATCATATCAAGCGAATCCGGGAAACCGGATTCGATTTCTTCCTTGCGCTCGGCAATGCGGCGGGTGACCCAGTATTTTGGCAGCAGATAGCCCGCACCACCGGGGCCAATGATCCGCAACACCATGGCCTGGGTGTCGAATTTGAAATCGGCGTTCAGCACATAGACATAGAATAGCCCGGCTGCCAGGCCAAGCAACCCCAAGGCCATCTGGGCAAAGTGAAACACCCGTACTGCATCCTTGGAGGCATAGCCCGCCTGGCGCAGCTTCAACTCCATCGCTGAGAGCTCTTCGGCGTTTTGTGGTTCCAGGAAGCTGGCAAATTTTTGCAACTGCTCGTTGCGGTTTTTTTGGCGCAGGCGCTCTGTTTGCGGCTTGTTGCTGGGGCCGGGGGCTATCTCGCGCTGCAGCTTGCTGAGTGGATCTTCTGGCTGGTTCAGCAGCAAAAGAACGGCCAGCAGAACCATAAACACGCCCAGCACCCCCAGTACCAAAAGCGGGCCAAAGGCGCCAAATTGGTCGGTCAGGAATGTTTCTATTGTGGTCAGGATGCTCATGTCGTGCTCCTCATACCTTGATGTTGGTCAGGACGCGCATGACAAACAGATTGACCGTTAGCATGATCCCAACAAAGAAACAGGCAGGAATGAACCAGGGGTGATCCATGACGCCGTCATAGTAGTGTGGATCCTTGACCAGGGTGCCAATCAGCGCCAGCAAGGGAAAGGCAGACAGGAATTTGCCTGACCACTGGGCCTCGGCCGTGATCGCCTTGACCCGGCGAAACAGGCGGAATCGTGCCCGGATCACCTTGGCCAGGCCGGCCAGCACTTCGGCCAGGTTGCCGCCTGATTGCTGCTGGATGGTCACCGCCACCGACAAAAACCGCAGATCCTGAATATCAAGTCGTTCGGCCATTTCCTTCAGGGCTTCGCCAATATCGCGGCCATAGGTGCTTTCATCTGCGATGATGCCAAATTCGGTGGCCAGCGGGTCTTCGATCTCATTGGCGACGATCTGCACAGTCGAATTGAACGGATGGCCGACACGCAGGCTGCGCACCATCAGCTCAACCGCATCGGGCAGTTGCTCTTCGATCATGCTCATGCGTTTAGCGGCTTTTTTGTTGACCCAGAAGAACACACCGCCAATGCCGATGACAATCGCGGCCAGGATCCGCGCGGGCAGGGGGGTGCCGGTGCCGATGCTCAGCCCGATAAAGGCAAAGGTGGCAAGGCCCGCCATGATCAGCATCAATTGCTTGGGACTAAAGGCAATTGCCGCCTTCTGTGCCCGTTCCGCCAGCAAGGAGTAGAGCGGGATGGTCTTGGATTTCCCATGTTGCCCCATCTCTTTGCGCAGCTGCTCCAGTACCTGTTGACGGGAACTGCCCTTTTCCATCATTTCAAGGCGACGGTTGACCTGGCTGTTCAGCCGGATGGATTTGCCAAAGGCAACCAGGTAGATGCCTTCGACCAGCACCACCACCCCAACAAAGATCAATAGATAGATGACCGGCTCTGCACTCAGTTGCATGTTCAGACCTCCACTTGGCTGGGTTCGTAGATCGACGGCGGCAGATCATAGCCCCAGAGGCGGAAGCGCTCGGAATAGTGGCTGCGCACACCGCTGGCGGTGAAATGGCCAATAATCTTGTTGTCGGGGGTCAGGCCTACGCGCTGAAAGCGGAACAGCTCTTGCATGGAGATGACATCGCCTTCCATGCCGGTGATTTCGGTGATCGACGTCATGCGGCGAGAGCCATCCTGCAGGCGCGAGGCCTGTACAATCACGTTTACCGCTGAAGAGATCTGGCTGCGGACTGCCTTGATTGGCATCTCCATGCCGGCCATGGCGATCATGTTTTCCAGTCGTGAAATCCCATCGCGCGCCGAGTTGGCGTGAATGGTGGTCATCGACCCATCGTGGCCAGTGTTCATCGCCTGCAGCATGTCGATGACTTCTTCGCCACGGGTTTCACCGACGATGATGCGATCAGGCCGCATCCGCAGGGCGTTTTTCAGACAGTCGCGCGGGGAAACTTCGCCTTTGCCTTCCACATTGGGTGGGCGGCTTTCCATCCGGCCCACATGGGTCTGTTGCAGCTGCAGTTCGGCGGTGTCTTCGATGGTGAGGATACGTTCGGAATTATCGATAAACGAGGATAGCGCGTTCAACGTGGTGGTTTTACCAGAACCGGTCCCGCCCGAGACGATCACGTTGAGCCGGGTGGAGACCGCCGCCTGGAGGTAGGCGGCCATTTCTTCTGTGAAGGCGCCAAATTCAACCAGATCATCAATGCCGAGTTTGTCCTTTTTGAACTTTCGGATCGACACCAGCGAACCATCCACCGCAACCGGGGGGACCATGGCGTTGAAACGCGAGCCATCGGCAAGGCGGGCATCGACATAAGGGTTGCTTTCATCGACCCGGCGGCCAACGGCCGAGACGATCTTGTCGATGATCCGCATCAGGTGCTTTTCATCCTTGAAGGCGATATTGCTCAGCTGCAGTTTACCGCTGCGCTCGATAAAGATCTGATGCGGACCATTGACAAGAATATCGCTGACCGTGTCATCCTGCAGCAGGGTCTCTAGCGGGCCAAGGCCGGTCACCTCGTCGTAGAGTTCCTTGTTCAGGGTCATGCGGTCTTCGCGGTTGAGCACAATGCCCTTTTCCTCGAGCAGCTCTGAGGCGATGGCCGATATCTCGCCGCGCAATTCCGCTTCCGGGGCGGTTTCCAGGGCTGCCAGATTGAGGTTTTCCAGCAGATCGCGGTGCAGCTGAACCTTGATGTCGCTCAGTCTCTCCTGGCGTTTGCGCTCTTTGTCCTGGGCTGTGGCCTCGGCGGCTATGCGCGCGGTTGTGGGGCGGCGCAGGCTTGCGCTCGGCTTGGCGGCAGGCACGGGGGTTGCGGCAGCTAGGGCCGCTGGTTTGGCGATTTCTGCTTTTGGTTTGGTGACTGGCTTCTTGTATTTGGAAAACATGAGAGACCCCCAAGGTTGCTCTATGACGTTTCAGAGGTTCGAAACTAGGCGGCGGCCTCGGCCTCACTGGCCCCCAGATCATGCAGAGAGCGCGCCAATTTGGCGATTTCTTTGCGCAGGGGGTTCTTGGCGTTGGACATGGCCAGTGGCAGCCCGTGATCGCAGCTTTGGGCGATGGGCTTGCCGCCATCTGGCAGCTGCAGATCAATGGCAATGTCCAGGCTTTCGGCCATCCGTTTGACGCGACTCTTACCGCTGAGATCGGTGAACTTTGGCGCCCGGTTCAGGGCAAAGCGCAGCTTGTCAAAAGGCAGGCCTTCGGATTGCAGCGCCCGTTTCAGCCGCAGCGCGTTCTGGGCAGAGCGCATGTCCAGCTCGATCAGGGCGAAATACACATGCGCCATTTGCAGGATGGTTTCAGACCATTGCACCAGCGTATGAGGCATATCAATGATGACAAAATCAAAATGGCTGCGGGCCATTTCCACCACGCGTTCCACATCTTCAACCGTGATGAATTCAAGCGGGATCATTTCGCTGGGTGCGGTCAGCACCTGCAGTTTTTCCTGAAACGGCAACAGGGCCTGGCCAAACATTTCGGCATCCATGTTCTCGGTTTCGTTGAACATCTCCATCACCACCTCTCGGCGGGGCAGGTCCAGATAGGTAGAGACAGACCCCTGCTGCATGTCGAAATCCAACAGGCAGACCGAAGGCGATTTCTGTGTGCTGATCTCTGCCAGTTCCCAAGCGAGATTCACGGCCAGGGTGGTCGAACCGGTGCCTCCGGCCAGCCCGTGGCAAACGATCACCGCGCCTTCACGGCGGGAGTTTTCCTGCAATGGGTGCAGGGTGCTTGCGGCGACGGGCTCTGGTTCAGGTGTGCTCAGCCGGTCAATTGCCGCCTGTAATTCGCGTTCGGGCAGCGGGTAGGGGATGAATTCATCAGCCCCCTGGCGCAGCAGGGTATGCAATGCCGCCGGGCTGACTTCTTCGGCGATCAGGATTACCTTGATGTCGCGCGCCTTGGCCTGGCTGATGATCTCTCCCATCTGGGCCAGGTTGGCTTCGTCTTCGCCATCCATCGCCAGGGCTACAAATTCAAGGGTTTCGGCTTCGGGTTGGGCAAAGAAGGCCAGGGTTTCGTTAAAGCCCAGATCGCCCCAGGCCTCGCCCAGGGCCGCTTCCATGTCTTCAATCAAGAGGTCAAAGTTCTGCACGTCGCGGCTGATGGTGCAGGCGACAATGGCAGGGGTTTCTGTTTGCGGCACTTCACTGCTCATCGACATCATCCTCTTGGTTTCAAAGTCGCCTGACGCAAGACGGAACGCAGGTTACCTCTGAGGCTCAATGTCGATGAAGATCTGGGCAAGATTGGGGCCAAAAAGCCCCAAATGTAGGGAATTGTTAAAGGAACCTTACCTATTCCAGGTTGGTGTTCAGCGCTTGATCGGAGGTAAGCGTGGTATTGGATACTGCGCTGGCCACATAGTCCCGGTAGATGATCTGCGCATATTTCCCATCCAGAACCGTAGGATGGCGCTTCAGAAAGCCGCTGACTTCGGTCACGGTGCGGCGATTGCGGCGTTCGGCCTGTTGGGTCAGGATCAGCGGCTGGCTTTCCCCCTGCGATACCATGGCCTCCAGGCGATTGCGGCTGATACCACGGCTGACCAGATGGTTGACGGCAGCGCGGGCGCGGCGCAGGCCCAGACGTTTGTTGTAGCTGCTGCTGCCAACAGAATCGGTATGACCATAGACGCGGAAGCGCACTTCGGGGAATTGCTTGATCCAGCTGGCCTGGCGATCCAGAACCGCGCGGGCTTCGCCGTCCAGCCTGGCGTCATCAAAAGCAAAATTGATGGTGGTTGGCACTTCCTCGGCAAAGCGCGTCGCCAGTTGGATGGCATAGGCGTCTTCGCCGCTCATCATCGCGGCGTTGTTGCGCGTCGATGCCCCCAGAAGGCTTTCATCAAGTGGCTCTCCTGCCTGATTATAGCTGCAGGCTGAGATGCTAAGAACCAGCCCAACGAGGGTCATGCTTTTGATCATTTTCCCGGTCATCCTTTAGGTCAGTCCATCACATAGCCGTAAGAGCCATTGAAGTCTTGCTTGGCAACTTCGCTGGCGGGGCCTTTCTGTGTATTGGCCGTACGGCCCAGCAGGAACAGTTCAGCCTCGCTTGGCGGCTTGATGCGATCGGTCGGCAGGCTGAGGGCTTCGCCACGGGTGGGCGTGACCAGATGGGCGCTGACAATGATCACCAGTTCGGTCTGATTGCGCCGATAGTCGGCGCTGCGGAACAGGCTGCCCAGAATAGGGACGTCACCAATCCATGGCACCTGCGACGTGTTATCAAGGAAATCGTCCTGCACCAGACCAGCCACCGCAAAGCTTTCGCCATCGCGCAGTTCCACGGTGGTAGAGGTTTCACGCCGCGAAAAAGCGCTGATTTCCAGACCGGCTGCGGTAATTGAGTTGCTGGCGTCAATGGCCGAGACCGCGGCGCGCATTTCAAGATTGATCAAGTCGCCGTCTACCACCCGAGGGGTGAAGTTCAGCTCGATCCCGAAGGGTTTGAATTCAATGGTGACAACTCCCGCTTCCTGAGAAACAGGGATGGGGTATTCGCCACCAGCCAGAAACTTTGCTTCCTGACCTGACAGAGCAGAGAGGTTCGGTTCAGCTAGGGTCCGGACCACGCCCTTTTTTTCCAGCGCTTCCAGCAGCAGACCAACCTGCATCGAACCGATGCCAAACTGAAAGGCCAGCGCACCGGCGATGCCGTCCTTGACCTGCAGCGGGTTTCCGATGCCGTTTCCGCCTATGAGGAACTGGCCAGTTTCGCCGCCGGTATTGGGGTTCGTACTGTTGCGGTGACCGCCAGTGACCGACGCGTGCAGCGCCTTGGAGACCGAGCGCTGCATTTCGGCAAAGCGTACCTTGAGCATCACCTGCTGCACGCCACCGACGCTCATCAAATTGCTGACACGTTCGGGGGCGTAGCGTTCGGCCAGATCAAGGGCACGTTGCAGTCGGGCCGCGCTAGAGACATTGCCGGACAGCACGATACCGTCATTGGCCGTGCGGACCTCGATCTTTTCACCGGGCAGGATCTGGCCAAGGCGCTGTTTGAATTCCGACACATCTGCCGCAACCCGGACGTTTACATTGGTGATCAACTGGCCAGAGGCATCCAACAACGTCAGCGTGGTAAGGCCCGGTGATTTGCCCAGCACATAAATGGTACGATCCGATAGGGATGAAATATCGGCGATATTGGGGTTGGCGATGCTCAGCTCGGCAAAGGGGTCGTCGCTTTCGACCACCACTGCGCGGTTCATTGGCACGTCCAAGGTGACAGAGGTGCCGCGCTTGACAACCCGCAGCCCATTGGCCTGCGCCACATCTGGCGCACTCATGCAGAGCAGCGAAAGCCCAGTGAGCGCCGCCGTCATAATTCTACGAATTTTCATGTGACCTGCCTTTCCGATCACGCCTCAATTTCGGGTCTTTTTGCCCGGTGTTGTGGGGCACTGTGCTGCAATTTGTGAATTATTGCAAGAATCAATGGCTTCTGAGGCGGCTTTGCTGTGGGCCGATGGCAACAGACAAAACCGAGCCACCCTTTTGGGATGGCTCGGTATATGGGGCAATTTATTGAGAACACATCAGTTATCGCTCTGGCGAGATGGTGGCCAGGAGGGGGGCGACCGGATCAGTTGGTGCAGGGGATCGGGATCTCGACCACCTCTGCACCGCGTCGGGTGCGGATGGTGCAGACGCGTTTTTGCTCTACCGGCTCTGGTATCTGGCGTTCGCCCAGCCCCAAAAGACTGCGCTGGTTCACTTCTATGACGGAAGCAACAGTATCGTCACCGGCCCCAACAAGCGACAGCGACAGCCGCCCGGTTGTCTGCGCCTGTGCCAGCGCAGCAACCTGTCCGGGCTGTACCGCGACGGTCACGGTGCGGGCGATGGTTGCACCATTGATTTCAGAGCTGGCGCTTTGGTCAACGGCGATCAGTTCAATGCTGGGTTCAATCAGCCGGGTGATTTCCTGATTGCCGCCACTGCTTTGACCGCGTACCGACCCGGTCCAGTAAACGTCGACACGGTCACCGGGGCGCAAAAAGCCAGAAACGCCAGAAGAGACATCAACCTTGATCGCAAAGGCGCGCATGCCGCGCCGCAACTGCGAGGTAATCCCGGCACCCTGGCCTGGATTGGTCAGCTTGGCAGTCAGCAGGGCCTCGTCTTTTTCCATTGTCCGCAGCACAACCCGCAGATCGCCAGGATTGGCCGGGGGGAACAACTCGTCAAGCGAAGTAAAGGCACCCTGGGGGATGGATTCGCTGGGCCAGCGCACCTTGCGCACGGCGTCTTTTGTCAGGCGCTCGCCGTATTTCAGCGGCTTGTTAGCAACAAAAACATCTGTTGTCGGGATCACTTCGCCACGATTGGCGCGTTCCCGTGCAAGCTCATTCTGGTAGGCGGTGATATAGTTCTTGGCCATCATCACGGCGCCACCGGCGAGGGCGACCCCGACAATCAGGACTAATCCAAACACTGCGCGCATGGTTGAGACCTCTCAATTATTGTCCAGACCGGGTCAGAGTTCCCTGGCAAGGTCGGAGCTGTGTCGTGGTAACAGGGCAGGCTCTGCATTCTGCAGCAGCCTGGCTGGCGATGGCGTCAGAAGAAATCGATGCTTTCCAGGTAGATTTGGGTATTCTCCGCCACGGTAGAGATCGCAGTGGGCATCATTGTGTAGATGATGGCAGCCAGTAGAACCACAACCGCCGTCATGACCACCCAGTCTACAGTCACGGCACCGTCGTCACTGGCAATGAACAACCAGAACTTTTTCATAGCACACTCGCAATCGTTCAGCCTAGGACAAGAGGCCGCGTCCTTTTGAAAGACGCGGCCTCGGAACTTATGCAGGCCTAAGCCAATAGCCTAGGAGACAAGACCTTATGGCGTCAGTTTGCGTTCGCACCATCTGCACCAACGGTGTTTACACCGGTGGTGGTGATGAAGGTTGCGGTGTCGCCAGACACGGTGTCTGTGGCGGTTTCGATGGCAGTGTATGCGGCACCGGCCAGGGCAGCGACGGCAGCGGTCAGAACAACCCAGTCAACGGTCACGGCGCCAGAGTCGTCTTTACGGAAGTTTTTGATGAACTTGATCATTGTGTTGTCCCTCCAAAGGATCACTAAATATATTCTATGTCCTGGCGACGTTGTTTCAGGGTCTGTCTCTCTCTCTCACCGACCCTGTGTCGCTTGGATGAATATATATAGCCGGGAGAGCATGGCAGCATTTGGGCTGGAATCTGGAAAACCCTGCCTAAATTTAACTTTTCCACAAGGAGGGTTTTAACTGGTTGATAATGTAGATTTTATTTCTTTACCTTTTATCAACCTCAGAGGCCGTTCAGCGGCAGAACAGGCGAAATAAGGCGATTTTGCCTGATTTGCCCCGCTAAAACTGGCATTTGTCGCCGCGATCGGCGAGTCTGCTGGGCAAAAGACCCTTTGAGCGAGCACGGATATGACCAAGAGATCAATATTGGGACTGCAGGTGTTCTGCGCAGCGCTTGCCCTGGCCCTGGCTCCAGAGCCCGCCGCAGCCCAGCAAAGTGGCAGCGCGACTGGCATTGGCACCGATAATGGCCACGGGGCGGTTGGTGCGAAATCGCCGCCGCCGCCCTTTCCCAGCTTTGAAGCGCGGCGTGTCACCGCGCCAAAGCCGGGTACACCACCAAAGATCACCATCCAGATTACCGAGCCCGCGCCTCTGGCTCGGGTCACCAGTCCAGAGATCACAAGCGGTCCGGCAGGGGAGGCAGCAGAGGTTGGCCGCTATGGCTGGTTCTGGCAGCGGGTCCCTGCCGGGCTAGAGGGCGAAGGGCAGCGCAATCGGCTAGAAAACGCCCTGGCCGCCCTGCAGACCGCGCCCACACCTGTTTCGACGCCGGGCCTGCAGCTGATGCAGCAGATCATACAAGAGCAGGCGGCGCCGATCCTGTTGTCTTCGGCGGGGACAAAGGTTTCGCCTGCGCTGGTCTTGGCGGTGATCGCGGTGGAATCCTCGGGCGAAAGCGATGCGGTGAGTTCGGCGGGCGCTGGTGGGCTGATGCAGCTGATGCCGGATACCGCCGCGCGCTTTGGCGTCGATGACGCGTTGAACGCCGCGCAGAATATCAGCGGTGGGATTAAATATCTGGATTGGCTGCTGGAAGAGTTCTCGGGGGATGCTGTGCTGGCGCTGGCGGGCTACAACGCCGGAGAGGGCGCGGTGCGGGCGCATCAAGGTGTGCCGCCTTTTGCCGAGACCCGCGACTATGTTCCCAAGGTGCTGGCTGCCTACCAGGTGGCACGGGCGCTTTGCCTGACACCCCCCGAGTTGATTTCCGATGGCTGCGTTTTTCGCCAGTTGAAATAGGCATCTGCAGGGGCAGGGGAGGGAACGCGGGGCCAGTCCGTAAGAGCCCCGCGTCTATCGGTGCTGCGCGGCTTAGCCGTAAAGCGCACGCGCCTGAGAGAAAGACAACAGGCGTTTGCTATTCTCGTCCCAGAGATGCAGCCGGGCACAGGACAGGCTCTCTCGGATGGTGAGCCGGTTCTTCATCCCCAGTTCGGAATGATCGCGGATCACCTCTGTCAGGCGGTAAAACGGGATGCGGCTGTAAAGATGATGCACCTGGTGAATGCCGATATTGGCAGAGAACCATTGCAGCACTGCTGGCAGCACATAGTAAGAGCTGCCATTCAATGCCGCATCGTGCAGTTGCCAGTCTTCGGCCGTTTCCCAGTGGGTGGTTTCAAACTGGTGCTGGACATAGAAGAGCCAAACGCCAGCCGTGGCTGCCAGAATAGTCGAGGGCAGAAAGATCAGCAGCAGCGGCAGCAACCCGCCAAAATACCAGATCACCGCCAGCGCTGCCAGAATGGCCAGATTGGTGCCCATGGCGCTGGTCCAGTAGCGCAGGCTGTTCATCAGCCCCAGTGGAATACGGTTCTGCAACAGGAACAGATAGCTAGGCCCCAAGCCAAACAGGGTAAAGGGGCTGCGATAGACCCGGTAGTGCAGTTTGCCAAAGGTCGACAGCGCCTTGTATTCGGCCACGGTCAGCGTATGCACATCGCCCATGCCGCGCTTGTCGAGGTTCCCCGCCGCGCTGTGGTGCTCTGAATGGGTGCGGCGCCACACGTCATAGGGGGTGAGTGTCAGAACCCCCAGCACCCGGCCGACCCAGTCGCTCAGCCGACGGTTCTTGAAAAAGGCACCATGGCCGCAATCATGCTGAATGGTGAACAGGCGCAGCAAAAAGGCCGCATTCAGTACCGATATGCCAAAGGTCAGCCAGTAGCTGATCGAAAGCGCCCACCAGGCCAGGGCCCAAAGCAGGACAAACGGGATGGCACTGACACCAAGCTCAAAGCTGCTGCGTAGTTCATTCGGCTCGCGGTATTTTGCCAGAATCTTCACCCAATCGCGCGAAGACCGCTCCGTTGGTTGCGGTTTGGGAAGGTCATTGGGGTTTGTCATGCGCCTGCCGTATTATCGTTGGAATGTGGACCATCGGATAAACTACCTGTGCTGCTTGGCAAGGTATTTGTGACAGCAATCTGTGCACATGGTCTTTATGCTATCAAAAAAGACGCAGGTATTCTGGGTTTTGAGCTGTAGACCAGCCTTTGGATCCAATGGCCATCTGACGTTACGTTAAGGTCAGGATTGGCAAACACCAAACCGGTGCAATGACTTGGCCGTTCAGATGTGAAAAAGGGCCCAACTGCGCAGGCAGATGGACCCAGGGAATGTCTGCAATGTCTGAAAACACCGCAGCCGATGCCTATTACGGCCCGCTCGGCGGAAATCAGCGCCTTGCGGTTTCAGTTAACAAGCGTTGCCTGTGTTGCGGCCCGCAGCTCGTCTTCGGTGACGCCTTCAGCGCATTCAACGATTTTCAGGCCCCCTTCGACGACATCCAGCACACCAAGGTTGGTGATGATGCGATCCACGACCTTTTGACCGGTGAGGGGCAGGCTGCATTCCTTCAACAGCTTGCTGTCGCCGTGTTTGTTGGTGTGATCCATGACCACAACGACACGGCCAACACCAGCGACCAGATCCATGGCGCCGCCCATGCCTTTGACTAGCTTGCCGGGGATCATCCAGTTTGCCAGGTCGCCGTTTTCGGCCACTTCCATCGCGCCCAGGATGGCCATGGCGATCTTGCCGCCACGGATCATCGCAAAGCTCTGCGCCGAGTCAAAATAGGCGGTCTGCGGCAGTTCGGTGATGGTCTGCTTGCCGGCATTGATCAGGTCGGCATCTTCTTCTCCATCAATGGGGAAGGGGCCCATGCCCAGCATGCCGTTTTCCGATTGCAGGGTCACTTCGACACCTTCGGGAATGTAGTTGGACACCAGAGTTGGAATGCCGATGCCGAGGTTCACATACCAGCCATCCTGCAGTTCCTGCGCTGCGCGGGCGGCCATTTGATTGCGGTCCCATGCCATGGATCAGGCCTCCTGTTTTGCGCGGACTGTGCGCTGTTCGATGCGTTTTTCGTGATCACCCTGGATGATGCGATGCACATAGATGCCGGGCAGGTGGATGCTGTCTGGATCAAGCGAGCCAGTGGGCACGATCTCTTCCACTTCGACCACACAGATCTTGCCACAGGTGGCGGCAGGGGCATTGAAATTGCGCGCCGTCTTGCGGAACACCAGGTTGCCGGTTGCATCTGCTTTCCAGGCCTTGATGATGGCCAGATCGGCAAAGATGCCCTCTTCCATGATATAGGTCTCGGATGCACCATCGGGGCCGGTGGGAAAATCCTTGTGCTCTTTGTGGTCGGCAATCACCGTGCCAACACCGGTCTTGGTGTAAAAGCCTGGGATGCCCGCACCGCCTGCACGCATGCGCTCGGCCAGGGTGCCTTGGGGATTGAACTCCAGCTCCAGCTCGCCGCTCAGGTACTGGCGCATGAATTCAGCGTTTTCACCCACATAGGATGAAATCATCTTTTTGACCTGCTTGGTCTGCAACAGGATGCCAATGCCGAAGTCATCAACGCCTGCGTTGTTGGAGGCAAAGGTCAGATCCTTGGTGCCTGCCTCCTTGATTGCATCGAGCAGAAGCTCGGGAATGCCGCAGAGGCCAAAGCCGCCTGCCGCAATGAACATGCCGTCATGAAGCACCCCATCGAGGGCTTCGGCGGCGTTGGAATAGATCTTTTTCATCGAGTTCTCCCATCAACTGCCAGTTGGGCTTGGTTCTGGTACCAAGACGGTCCAGAGTCAATAATACCGAGACCCGCGCGTATTACTACGGAGCGCCAGGGCCAGGGGGGGGCTCCCGCGCGTTTGTGGTGTTCTGCTGCGCGAAAACACCACAAAACCCTTGGGCCGGGCGCCGGGCTGTGCCCGGCGCAGTCGCGCGATCCTGAGGGTGTGGTTTCGAGTGGAAATGCCACAATGGAGGAGGCGTTTGCTTGGGGGCACCCCAAGCAAACACGCCGCGCCAAAGGCGCGGCGCTGGGCCCAACGGGAGAGGGGGATCCAATGGATCACCTGATCCGGGCGGGAGCGCCCCGCTGATGACCTTGGGCGGATACGCCAATGACCTGGGCGGACACCCGGACGACGCGCCCAAACACGGGCCTAGGCTTCGCTATCAGCCTTCTGTGCCGGTGCCCTTTTGTGCTGCGGGGGCTTTTTTGGCAGCGGTTTTTTTTGCTGCTGGCTTTTTTGCTGCGGCTTTTTTGGCAGGGGCTTTCTTCTTTGCCGGCGCCTTTTTCTTGGCCCCGGATTTACCTGCCTTTTCCGCGATCCATTCCAGCGCCTGCTCCATGGTCACATCTTTGACCTCGACCTCTTTCGGGATCGTGGCATTGACCTTTTCCCATTTCACATAGGGTCCGTAGCGGCCGTCCATGATGTTTATCGCGCCACCGTCCGGGTGGTTGCCCAATTCCCGCAGGGCCTTGGCAGCAGCCCGGCGCCCGCGCCCCGGGTTGTTGCGCTTCTCGGTGATCATTTCCATCGCCCGGTTCATGCCGATTTCAAAAACGTCCAGCGTCTCTTTCAGATTGGCATAGACTGGTTTTTCCTCATCCGGCAGCTGGTGCATGATATAGGGGCCGAACCGCCCGAGGTTTGATGAAATGACACCGCCTTCGGGGTGGGGACCAATTTCACGCGGCAGGGTCAGCAGGGTGACAGCCTGCTCCAACGTGACCTCATTCGGCCCCCAACCCGGCAGGAAATCCTTGCCCTGCTTGGGCAGCGAAGAGCGCGGTGGCTTCTTGTTTTCGGGTGTGGCCTCACCGCGCTGGACATAGGGGCCAAACCGGCCGGATTTCAGATGGATTTCATCGCCATCATCCTCGCCCAGCACCCGTTCGTAGCCCTCGGCACCTTCACCTGAAATGGGGCGGGTATAGACGCATTCGGGGTAGTTGCCGCAGCCGACAAAACCACCGGTGCGCGAAGTCTTCAGGTGCAGCTGCCCCTGGCCGCATTTTGGGCAGATACGGGGGTCGGTACCGTCTTCGCGCGGCGGGTACAGTTGCGGCGCAAGGGTTTCGTCCAGCACATCCAGCACCTCGGAGATGCGCAGATCAGAGGTTTCTGAAATCGCCGCCGAGAAATCGCGCCAAAATTTGCTCAGGATGTCTTTGTAGTCTCGCCCGCCGGCACTTACGTCATCCAGTTCGCCTTCCAGATTCGCGGTGAATTCATAGCCCACGTAGGTGCGGAAGAAGTTCAGCAGGAAGATGGTGACAATCCGGCCCTTGTCTTCGGGGTACAGACGGTTCTTGTCCTTGCGGACATATTCGCGGTCCTGGATCGTGGTAATCACCGAAGCATAGGTCGAGGGGCGGCCAATGCCCAGCTCTTCCATGCGCTTGACCAGGGTTGCTTCGGTAAAGCGGGGGGGCGGCTGGGTATGGTGCTGCAGGCCCAGAACCGCCGCATTGTCGGACAGGATTGCAGCTGTGGTGCCGGCTTTTTCGGCCTGCGCCCCAAGAGAGGAGGCAAATTTCAGTGCCTCGCCCTGCATGATCTGTGGCAGGCGCTTGTCGTCCTCATCCACCACATCATCGCGGCCCTCTTCATAGACCCGCAAAAAACCGTCGAACAGCATGACCTGGCCTGTGGCGCGCAGCATGACCTGGCCATCTTTTGACCCCAGATCAACGGTGGTACGTTCCAGCCGTGCGCCCTCCATCTGGCAGGCGAGTGTCCGCTTCCAGATCAGATCATAAAGCTTGCGTTGGTCATCTTCCGAGACCTTCAGGCTCTTTGCATCGCGGCTCATTTCGGTGGGGCGGATACATTCGTGCGCCTCTTGCGCGTTCTTGGCCTTGTTCTTGTAGATGCGCGGGCTGCTGGGCACATATTCGGCGCCATAGCGGGTGGCAATTTCAGCGCGCGCTTCCTGGACCGCTTCGGGCGCCATGTCGATGCCGTCTGTCCGCATATAGGTGATATAGCCCGCCTCATAGAGCCGCTGTGCCGTGTTCATGCACTGTTTGGCGCCCATGCCGAACTTGCGGCTGGCTTCCTGCTGCAGGGTCGAGGTCATGAAAGGGGCGGAAGGATTGCGCGCGGCAGGCTTGGCCTCGACCGATTGGGCAACCATGTCTCGGCTGGACACCGCCTGCACGGCCAGTTCGGCGGCGGTGGAATTGGCCAGGCTGTATTTGTCGAGCTTGTCGCCCCCAAGGACTGTAAGCCGGGCTTCGAATTCCTGGCCGCGCGGGGTGGCGAGGTTGGCCTTGACCGACCAATATTCCTGCGGATTGAAGGCTTCAATCTCCATCTCGCGCTCAACAATCAGGCGCAGACAGACGGATTGCACGCGGCCCGCCGATCGGGCACCGGGCAATTTGCGCCACAATACCGGCGACAGGTTGAAGCCCACCAGATAGTCCAGCGCACGGCGCGCCAGATAGGCCTCGACCAGGGGCATATCCACCTGACGGGGGTTGCGCATGGCTTCGGCCACGGCCTCTTTGGTGATGGCGTTAAAGGTCACCCGGCTAACGGGGGTATCCTTTTTGATCGACCGCCGTTTGGTCAGCGCCTCTTGCAGATGCCAGCTGATCGCCTCGCCTTCGCGGTCGGGGTCAGTTGCGAGAATCAGTTCGTTGTCTTCTTTCAACGCATCGGCGATGGCTTTGACATGTTTTCGGCTGTCGGCGCCGACTTCCCATGTCATCTCAAAGTCGTTGTCGGTATCAACTGATCCATTCTTTGCAGGCAGGTCACGCACATGGCCGTAGGAGGCCAGAACTGTGTAGTCCGAGCCCAGATACTTATTGATAGTTTTGGCTTTGGCCGGGGATTCGACGACAACAACTGGCATGTAATTCTTTGGCCTCTTATGTGCACTAACGGGCGTTCTATGGCTGCGCAAGTTCAGCGGCGCAAGGGGAGAATGTCAATGAGAGAGCATTGGACGCAGCCCAGACGCTGCAAGCAGAGGGCAAATTACTGGGGAAGCAGATCATAATTTCGGGTGGGTGCCCGACCTGTTTTCGGCGGATTGGCCTGCGCCAGATCGCGGTGCCCTTTTGTGCCCGTCTGGGTCCCGGTCCCGCGCGGCGGCGGGCGCTACAAGGCGGGCGCTGCGCTTAGGGCTTGGTGCTATGGCGGGCGAGGAACCCACCTGGGAAACGTTCGATCTTGCCTTCCAGCTCCAACTCAGTGATCGCGGGGGAAAAGGTCTGGGGCGAAACCTTTAGATCCCGCATGACCTGTTCCGAGGCCGTCGGGCTAGGCCCAAGGCGGGCCAGGATTTGTTGGTGCAACGCTGCGGTTTCTTGCAGGCTGCGGGTCTCGGGCGCGGCAACGGGCAGGTTTGACTGCGCCTGGTTAAGCGCGGAAGGTTGGCCCAACCTGCCTTGGGTCTTGTGGCGGCGCGCAGGCGCGAGGGCAGGCACCGCCGGGTCAGTGTCTGGCGGAAACAGGTCGGTGGCGGCCTGGGCAACCGGTGTTTCGGTTGGTCGGAGCTGCGTGTCAGAGCCAAGCGGCGGCAAGGCGGCAATCACATCCTCGGCGTTGCGTACCAGAATGGCCCCATCGCGGATCAGCGCATTGCAGCCATAGGCGCGGGCATCAAAGGGGTGGCCGGGCACCGCCAGGACATCGCGGCCAAGATCCAGCGCGTCGCGTGCGGTGATCAGGCTGCCAGACCGGCCGGCGGCCTCGACCACGATCACCGCCAGGGAAAGACCGGCAATAATGCGATTGCGGGCGGGAAAATGCCGGGCCTGGGGCGTCTGGCCCATTGGTTGTTCCGACAGGGTCAGCCCCCTGGCGGCAATGTTTTCAGCCAGCGAGGCGTTTTGCGGTGGATAGATGACATCACATCCCCCGGCGAGCACCGCGATTGTGCCATTGTCGAGGCTGGCAAGGTGCGCCGCAGTGTCAATGCCGCGCGCCAGTCCGGAAACCACCGCATAGCCGGCCGCACCCAGGTCCTTGGCAAGGCTGCGCGCCATACGCGTCCCGAGGGACGAGGCATTGCGGGCGCCGACAATGGCAATCATCGGCCGAGTCAGCAGTTGCAGATCTCCAATCGCCCAAATCAGCGGCGGGGCAGACGCAAGCTGCGACAGAGGGGCAGGATAAAGGGGGTCATCAAAGCACAAAAGCCGCGCTTTGGCGGCTTTTGCAGTTGATAGTTCTTTGGCTACTACTGGTGCAGGACATATTTCATACCCTGTGAACCCGGCAGCACGCGCCATTTTAGGCAACGCTTCCAGCGCATTCTGCGCTGAACCATGCTCTGACAGCAGGCGGTGAAAATTTACCGGCCCTACACGTCGAGAGCGCAAAAGACGAAGCCTGGAAAACAAAGTTTCTTCCGTGGTGGGTGGGAGTGGGGGGTGAGTGGAAGAATGTGCTTCTTCAGTCATCCGCGGCTCCGCCTATTTGCTGTTAATGAAATACCCCGGCAATGGTTAACAGGGTGTGAATGTCTGAAAATTATCCAAATTTTTTTGACAAAGACGTCATGCATTTCAGTCACCTCCGTCGTGATGCAGCAGGGCCTTGAAATCCAAAGTGAAAGATTGGATTCGCCGGGGCAAGTCTGCCCTGTATTGGCCTTTCTGGATCGTTAAAAACACAAAAAACGCGCCCATACGGGACGCGTTCTTTGGTCTTTGGGCCGCTGGAGCGCGGAAATCTGCGATGGAATCCTGATCTTCTTCCCTGGGATTCTCTTAGGTGGCAGAGCCACCAACCGTCAGCCCGCCCATCAACACGCTGGGCTGGCCAACGCCAACGGGCACCCATTGCCCTGCCTTGCCGCAGTTGCCCATGCCCGGATCCAGCGCCATGTCATTGCCGAGGGCGCGAATTTGTTTCAGCGCGGTGGCGCCGTCGCCAATCAGCGTCGCGCCCTTGACGGGTGCGCCAATCTTGCCGTTTTCCACCCGGTAGGCCTCGGTGCAGGAGAAGACAAATTTGCCATTGGTGATGTCAACCTGGCCGCCACCAAACCCAACGGCCCAGATGCCATCCTTGATATCGCCGACCAGATCGCCGGGATCGCTGTCGCCGCCTAGCATATAGGTATTGGTCATCCGCGGCATCGGCGCATGGGCATAGCTCTGGCGGCGGCCATTGCCGGTGGGTTCGACCCCCATCAGGCGGGCATTCTGGCGGTCCTGCATAAAGCCCACAAGGATGCCATCTTCGATCAGGGTGGTCTTTTGCGAAGGGGTGCCTTCATCATCTACCGTGATGGAGCCGCGCCGGTCTGCGATGGTGCCATCGTCCAGGACGGTGACACCGGGGGCCGCAATGCGCTGGCCCATCAGGCCCGCAAAGGCGGAACTGCCCTTGCGATTGAAATCGCCTTCCAGTCCATGGCCAATGGCTTCGTGCAGCAAAATACCCGGCCAGCCAGGCCCAAGCACAACTTCCATCGCACCGGCCGGGGCTGGGACGGCCTCTAGGTTGACCAGGGCGATCCGCAGGGCCTCTTTGGCTTTGGCCCCCCAGGCGGCGGGATCAATCAGCCCATCCAGGCCGATGCGGCCACCGCCCCCGGCCGAGCCGCTTTCGCGCCGCCCGTCCTGTTCGACAATCACCGAAATGTTCAGTCGGGTCATCGGCCGCGTGTCGCGCACACGCACGCCATCGGCGCGCAGAATTTCAATTTCCTGCAGAGAGGCGGCAATCGAGGCCGAGACCTGTACCACCCGTGGATCCAGGTCGCGGGCAAAGGCATCAATTTCGCGCAGGGTTTCGATCTTGACGGGAAAGGCGTGATCGCCAATCGGGTCGGCATCGCCATAGAGTTTGGTATTGGTGGGTTTCGGGGCATCGGCATAGGTGCCGCCACCGCTGCCAACCGCCAGCCGAGCCGTCTGTGCGGCGCGTTTAAGAGCAGAAATCGATACATCGGTCGAATGGGCATAGCCTGCCACTTCGCCGTTCACCGCCCTCAGCCCAAAGCCTTCGGCTGCATCATAGCTGGCGCTGCGCAGCCTGCCATCATCAAACATCAAGGCTTCGGACTTGTGGCGCTCGACAAAAATCTCGCCATCATCGGCCCCAGTGAGGGTCTTCCGCAGAATGGGCAGCGCCTCATTCTCGGGGAGAAGGGTTTCAAAGGGTCGAAAGGCTGGGTTTTCCATGTCACGGACCTCGGGTTTTTTGATCTAAATCAAGAAAGCGACGCTTTGACGCTTGCCTGCCTCTTTATCTGTACGCCTGAATATGATTTTAAGCAGCATCAAAGACAACGGGTCAGGCGCGTTTTGTGGAATCATCATTTCCGCGGGCGCGATCGGCTGTAGGAACAACACGATCAATAAAGATCAGGACATGATATGAAGAATGCTTTGATGCTTTCGGGCCTTTTTGCTGGCCTTTCCAGTCTTCCAGCCGCCGCGCAAGAAGGGTTGGAAACTATTGGTAAGCCGACAGATGGCGGCCTGAACTTCCAACCGGCGGGAACTGAACTTGCCGAAGGCATCCACCAACTCGACTGGATGATTCTTATCATCATCACGGTCGTTTGCCTCTTTGTCGCGGGGCTGATGCTCTACGCTATCGTGCGGTTCAACCGCCGCGCCAACCCAGAATCGGCGAGCTTTACGCACAACACCCCGATTGAAATCGCCTGGACCCTGATCCCCATTCTGGTGCTTGTGTTCATCGGTTCTTTCTCGCTGCCCGAACTGTTTCGCCAGCAGGAAATCCCTGAAGGTGACGTCACCATCAAGGTGACCGGGTATCAGTGGTACTGGGGCTATGAATATGTCGACCACGAGTTTGGCTTTGAGAGCTTCCTGCTGCCAAAGGACAAACTGGCTGAAAACGGTTTCGCCGAAGATGAATATCTGCTGGCCACCGACACCTCGGTTGTTGTGCCCGTTGGCAAGACCGTCGTGATGCAGGTAACAGGCGCGGATGTGATCCACTCCTGGACGATCCCTGCCTTTGGCGTGAAGCAGGATGCGGTTCCAGGCCGTCTGGCCGAACTGTGGTTCAAGGCGGAAAAAGAAGGTATCTACTTTGGTCAGTGTTCGGAACTGTGCGGTAAGGACCACGCCTATATGCCGATCACCGTCAAAGTGGTCAGCCAAGAGGCCTATGACGCATGGCTGAAAGGCGCAATCGACGAATACGCCGGTCTGCCCCAGTCCTATCAGGTTGCTTCCAACTGAGGCACGCCTCACCAATCGCCTCTTTGGGTGCGCAGAATGGCGCGCCGGGAGAGGCATGAAACCAGAGAAATGCGCAGGGTTCTGCGCATTTCTGGTCGACAAAAGGGTCTATGATGAGCGACGCAAGCATCAACGCCAGCACTCCCCGTGAAGACGAGGCCAGCTTTGGCGATTATTTCTCGCTGCTGAAGCCACGGGTGATGTCACTGGTGGTCTTTACGGCCTTTGTTGGCCTGTTGGCGGCCCCGGTTGGCGTGCATCCGGTGATTGGCTTTTGCGCTGTTTTGTTCATCGCCATCGGTGGCGGGGCCTCTGGCGCGCTGAACATGTGGTGGGATGCCGATATCGACCGGGTGATGAAGCGCACCAAATCGCGCCCCATTCCGGCGGGCAAGGTTGAAGCGGGCGAGGCGCTTAGCCTCGGGCTGGCACTGTCGGGTCTGTCGGTGATCATGCTGGCATTGGCTACCAATGTGCTGGCCGGGGCCTTTTTGGCCTTCACCATCTTTTTCTATGTGGTGGTCTATACCATGTGGCTAAAGCGGGCGACGCCGCAGAACATCGTGATCGGTGGCGCTGCGGGGGCGTTCCCGCCAGTGATTGGCTGGATCGCAGCCACTGGCACCATGTCGGTGGAACCCTGGCTGATGTTTGCCCTGACATTCATGTGGACGCCGCCGCATTTTTGGGCGCTGGCTCTCTTCATGCGGTCGGATTACGATGATGCCGGAGTGCCGATGCTGACGGTGACTCATGGGCGCCGCTCTACACGGGTTCACATCCTCGTCTATACGATCTTGCTGGCTGTTCTGGCCGTTGGAACTGCGTTTTCCGGTATTGGCGGGCCGATCTATCTGGCCGTCGCTTTGGTGATGAATGCGCTGTTCCTGCTGGGCGCCTGGAAAATTTTCCGCCGCGACGAAGACAACTCGGAAGCGGATAACTTCAAGGCAGAGCGCGGCTTCTTCAAGCTGTCCTTGCTCTATCTGTTTTTGCACTTTGGTGCCATTCTGGTGGAAGCAAGCCTGAAACCCTATGGACTGGGAGGCTGGTAAAATGGCTTTGAATAAAGAACACGATCTTCACAAACGCCGCTTTGGCCGCAATATGGGCGTCGGCCTTTTGTTGGGCAGTTTCGTGGTGCTGGTGCTGGCCCTGACTATGGTCAAGGTGACCTCGAACGGGTTTCAGTTTCCGCAGGAACAGGGGGCACAGGACTGATGGCGATGCAGGGTCCACAAAAGACGGTTCTGCAGTTGGTGGCCGTCGTTATCACCATGGGCGCGCTCTCCTGGGCTTCGGTGCCGTTTTATGACTGGTTCTGCCGGGTCACGGGCTTTGGTGGTGTCACAGGCGTGGCCGCGCGCGGTTCCGACACCATCCTGAACGATACCGTTACAGTGCGCTTTGATGCCTCCAAGGAGCGGGACTTTGCCTGGGAATTCAAACCCGTGCAGCGCGAAATGGAGATCCAGATCGGTGACACCGGCCTGGCGTTCTATGAAGCCTACAATCCAACGGACCGGCCTATTGCAGGCCAGGCCTCTTACAATGTGACGCCCTATTCCGCAGGTGCGTTCTTTGAAAAAATCGATTGCTTCTGCTTTACCGAGCAGGTGTTGCAACCGGGGGAACGGGTGGAAATGCCCGTAACCTTCTTTGTCGACCCGGAAATTGTTACCGACCGGGACGGAAAATTCGTGCATACGATCACGCTTTCGTACACGTTTTATGAAATCGATCTGCCCGAGGGCTATGCAGCCCTCGAGACCGGGGAAAACACCGGGGCAGATCTTACCACGAACCAGGCCGATGGGTGAGGGACACTTAAATGGCGCACGCTAAAAATCACGATTTTCACATTCTGCCTCCATCGATTTTGCCGCTTATGGCGTCTGTTGGTGGTTTCATCATGCTTTTCGGGGCAGTTCTCTGGATGCACGGCATCACCGCCTGGATGTTCTGGATCGGCCTGGTTGCCGTTCTGTACACTGCCTTTGACTGGTGGTCCAAAATGGTCGTAGAGGCCCGCGAGGGCGATCACGCCCCAGTTGTCCGGATTGGTCTGCGCTACGGCTTCATCCTGTTTGTGATGTCCGAAGTCATGTTCTTCTTTGCCTGGTTCTGGTCGTTCTTCAAACATGCGATCTACCCGATGGAGACCTATGTCGGCACCGAATATGTCGCCCCTGCGATCCATGCCGTTGATGCATTCCATCTGCCGCTGATGAACACGCTGGTGCTGCTGCTTTCGGGCTGTGCCGTCACTTGGGCGCACCATGCGCTGGTGCATGACAACGACCGCAAGTCGCTGGTACAGGGCCTGGCCATCGGCATCGTTCTGGGCGTCTTCTTCACCCTGTTGCAGGCCTATGAATATTATGAACTGCTGGCGCATGAGGGCTGGAAGTTCGGCGAGGATGAGTTCTACTCGAACTTCTTCATGGCGACGGGCTTCCATGGTTTCCATGTTCTGCTGGGCACCATTTTCCTGATCGTCTGTCTGATCCGTGCGATGAAGGGCGATTTCACCCCTGAACAGCACGTCGGTTTTGAAGCCGCAGCCTGGTACTGGCACTTTGTCGATGTCGTCTGGCTGTTCCTGTTCTTTGCCGTCTACCTCTGGGGTGCCCCTGCCATGTAATCTGGCAGCTGTGTCCGGCCGAATGTACCGGGTACATGTTTGAGGTTTTAAAACCAGGCAACAGACCGTATCAAGCACAGCGCATGGGGAAACTCATGCGCTGTTTTTTATGGCAACGGGACTGATATGCAGCGACTGGGTTTTCTTGCGGTCATTGGTGGGCTTGGGCTTGCAGCCCTGGTAAGCCTTGGCATCTGGCAGGTGCAGCGCCTCGCCTGGAAAGAGGAGCGTCTCGCAACGATCCAGGCACGTATTACGGCCGCGCCCGTGCCCCTTCCACCCGCGCCCAGCCCTGACAGTGATGCCTACCGGGCCGTGGCCCTTCGCGGAGAGATCGAGGAGCCGGAGCTGCATGTTTTCTGGGTCACCAAAGAGGCTGAGACCGGCTATCGCATCATCGCGCCGCTTGTCACGCAGGAGGGGCGGCGGATTCTGTTGGACCGCGGTTTTGTGCCATCAGCGGCCAAGGGCAGGCTCCGTAGCGTCGGGGCCAGTGCGATCACCGGGAACCTTTTGTGGCCTGACGAAGGTGATTGGACAACGCCTGCGCCCGAGTTGGACACAAACATTCTATATGCACGCGATGTCACCTATATGGCAAAACGCTTGGGCACAGAGCCAGTGCTAGTTGTCGCGCGCAGCGTGTCGCCCGAAACCGCAGTTCAGCCGCAGCCCGTGACAAGTGCTGGCATTCCAAACAACCACTTGCAATATGCGATCACCTGGTTTTCGCTGGCCTTCATCTGGGCCGCGATGACTGCCTCTTTCCTATGGCGCACAAACGCTAAATCCGAAGGTTGAAGCGATGAAATATATCTCTACCCGTGGCCAGGCGCCCGAACTGTCATTCGAAGACGCGATGCTGACGGGGCTGGCCCGTGATGGCGGGCTGTATGTGCCAGCCGAAATCCCACAGATGAGCCAGGCAGAGATCGCAGCCCTTGCCGGATTGTCTTACGAGGAAACCGCCTTTCGCGTGATGCGCCCTTTCTTGGGCGATTGTTTCACCGATGACGAATTTCGCGGCATTATCGAACGCGCCTACGCCGGGTTCAACCATGCCGCCCGCGCGCCGCTGAAACAGCTGGCGCCGAACCATTTCCTGCTAGAGCTGTTCCATGGCCCGACGCTGGCCTTCAAGGACTTTGCCATGCAGTTGATCGGCCAACTGTTTCAGGTGGCGCTGGAACGGCGCGGCGAGCGGGTGACCATTGCCGGCGCGACATCAGGCGATACTGGATCCGCCGCGATGGAGGCCTTTCGCGGCCTCAGCAATGTCGATGTCTTCATTCTCTATCCGCATGGTCGCGTGTCCGAGGTGCAGCGGCGCCAGATGACGACGCCTGCTGACAAGAACGTTCATGCCTTGGCGCTGGACGGCGATTTCGATGATTGCCAGGCGCGCGTCAAAGACATGTTCAATGATTTTGAGTTCCGCGACGGGGTGAAGCTCGCCGGGGTGAACTCGATCAATATCGCTCGGGTGCTGGCGCAGGTGGTCTATTACTTCTCTTCCGCCGTCAGCCTTGGCGCCCCTGCGCGCGAGGTGAGCTTTGCCGTGCCCACCGGTAATTTTGGTGATATCTTCGCCGGCTATATCGCCAAGCAGATGGGCCTGCCGATCAAAGACCTGGTGGTGGCCACCAATCAGAACGATATTCTGCACCGCTGCCTGAGCGGGGCAGGCTATCACAAGGGGGACACCGTGCCTTCGATTTCTCCGTCGATGGATATTCAGGTCTCGTCAAACTTTGAACGCGCCTTGTATTTTGCCTATGACAAGGACGCAGGTGCGGTTGCGCAATTGATGGAAGAGCTGAAGTCTGGCGGATTTGAGGTGAGCCAGGGTGCCATGCAGGCCCTGTCCGAAACCTATAAATCGGGCCGCGCATCCGAGGCGGAAACCCTGGCGACGATCAGGTCTGAACTTGCCGCGTCGGGAGAGTTGCTGTGTCCGCATGGGGCCGTGGCGGTCAAGGTCGCTGCAGAGCATCGCGAATCCAAGGTGCCGATGATTACCCTGGCCACCGCCCATCCCGCCAAGTTCCCTGCCGCCGTCAAAGAGGCCTCTGGCCTTCATCCGGCGCTGCCTGAACGGATGGCCGATCTGTTTGAACGCGACGAACGGGTCAGCCAGATCGCCAATGACCTTGGCGCCATTGAATCCCATATCAGAAAGAACATCACAGAGTGAGAAACAAACAGTGAGCGTCCAGCAACATCAACTTGCCAATGGCTTCCGTCTGGTGACGGAGTCCATGCCGGGGCTGCAATCCGCCTCTATCGGGATCTGGGTCACAGCTGGTGGGCGCAACGAGCGGCTGGAGCAAAACGGTATCGCCCATTTCCTTGAACATATGGCGTTCAAGGGCACCAAGCGGCGGTCTGCGTTGCAGATCGCCGAGGCGGTAGAGGATGTCGGCGGTTACATCAACGCCTATACTAGTCGCGAGGTCACGGCCTATTATGCGCGGGTGCTGAAGGATGATGTGCCGCTGGCGTTGGATGTCTTGGCCGACATCCTGCGCAACCCGGTGTTTGATCCGCGCGAAATCGAGGTAGAGCGTGGCGTGATCCTGCAAGAGATCGGCCAGGCGCTGGATACGCCGGATGATGTGATCTTTGACTGGCTGCAGGAAGAAAGCTATCATAATCAACCTCTTGGTCGCAGCATCCTTGGCCCGGCAGAACGGGTCAGCGCCTTCAGTCGCGAAGATCTGACTCAGTTTGTTGATGAACACTACGGGCCAGAGCAGATGATCCTTTCTGCTGCTGGGGCTGTGGATCACGCCACTCTGGTGAAATTGGCCGAAGATTTGTTTGGCGATATGGAGTCCCGCCCCGGCCGGGTGATGGAACCGGCCCAGTTTACCGGCGGTGAGGCGCGCCATACAAAAGAGCTGGAGCAGGCGCATTTTGCCCTGTCTTTTGAAAGCCCGGGCTATCGGGACGATGCGATCTATACGGCGCAGATCTATGCGGGTGTTATGGGCGGGGGCATGTCCAGCCGCCTGTTCCAGGAGGTGCGCGAGAAACGCGGGCTGTGTTATAGCATCTTCGCCCAGGCCGGCGCGTATGCCGATACTGGCAGTACCACGATCTATGCGGGTACTGCAGGCGATCAGCTGGAAGAACTGGCCCATATCACCATTGATGAGATGAAGCGTGCAGCCCAAGACATGAGTGACGCCGAGGTTGAACGCGCCCGCGCCCAGATGAAGGCAGGCATGCTGATGGGGCTGGAAAGCCCGACCAACCGGGCTGAACGTCTGGCACGTCTGGTTCAGATCTGGGAACGGGTGCCGCCGCTGGAGGAAACTGTCGCCCTGATTGATGCGGTCAGCACCGAGGATGTGCGCCAGATGGCCGAAGAGCTTGCCCTGCGCGCCCCCGCTGCCATGGCGCTCTATGGTCCTGTTTCGGGGGCCCCTAGCCTTGCTGCGCTGCAGGCGCGTCGTATCGCCTGATGTTGCTGAGCCGTCGCAAACTCCGACTTGAAACAGAGCGGCTGACGCTGCGCCCGCCGGTGCATTCGGATTTTCAGCCCTGGGCAGCGCTGCGGTTGAAAAGTCAGGCCTATCTTACCCCCTGGGAGCCAGCCTGGGCGGCGGATCATTTGGGACGCAAGTCCTTTACCAATCGGGTTTATTGGGCGCAGCGCTCGATCTCTTCTGGCACGGCGTTGCCGCTGTTTCTGATCCGGCGCGAAGATCAGGCGATTGTCGGGGCGATCACCCTGGACAATATCCGGCGTGGACCGGCGATGGCGGGAACGCTGGGGTATTGGACGGGGCAGCCCTTTGGCCGACAGGGCTACATGCGTGAAGCCATAGGCACGGTGGTGCACTATGCCTATGGCAAGCTTGATCTGAGCCGGATCGAGGCGGCCTGCCTGCCTGAAAACACCGCATCGCGCGGGTTGTTGGAAAAATCCGGCTTTAAATACGAAGGTGTGGCGCAGTCCTATTTGCAGATTGCCGGGCGCTGGCGCACCCATGTCCTCTATGCGGCGCTGCGACATGATCGCCGGGGGCGAACCCAGGTCGGTTGAGTGTTATTTGCTGTGCGATTTCACCGGTGGATTTGCAGTCACCCGGTGAAATCGCACAGCTGCCGGGCTGAGTTGTCCATGATCCAGGCCAAGAGGC
Organism: Pseudophaeobacter sp.; assembly: GCF_048267565.1. Lineage (NCBI taxonomy): Bacteria > Pseudomonadati > Pseudomonadota > Alphaproteobacteria > Rhodobacterales > Roseobacteraceae > Pseudophaeobacter > Pseudophaeobacter sp. The sequence continues at coordinate 142,755 of NZ_JBLWXG010000007.1, forward strand.
TTGCCATTGGGCGCCGGATTGGGGATGCAGGGGCATGACATATAAATCCGCTGATGCTGTCTTTGCTGCCACCCTCTCTGCCGCGCTGCCAGAAGGGGTACTGTGCCGATGTGAACCGCGATATCTGGAAGAGCCACGTGGCCGCTATCAGGGGCAGGTGGGTCTGCTGGCCAAGCCAACCTGCACTGACCAGGTTGCCACCCTTGTGCGCGCAGCCAATACCGCGCGTGTGCCGGTGGTGCCCTATGGTGGCGGCACCGGGCTGGTTGGTGGACAGGTCATGCCCGAAGGGGCTGCGCCCTTGTTGATCTCGCTGGAACGTATGGCGCGCATCCGGGCTGTCTATCCACAGGAAAACGTGCTGGTGGCCGAAGCCGGTGCCATTTTGGCCGATGTGCAACAGGCAGCCCTGGCGCAGGACCGGCTGTTTCCGCTGTCGCTGGCAGCCGAAGGCACGGCGCAGATTGGTGGCAACCTGGCCACCAATGCCGGCGGGGTCAATGTGCTGCGCTATGGCAATGCCCGTGATCTCTGTCTTGGGCTTGAGGCCGTGTTGCCAAATGGCGAGATCTGGAACGGGCTGAGCCGCCTGCGCAAGGACAATACCGGCTATGACCTGCGCAACCTGCTGATCGGCGCCGAGGGGACTTTGGGCGTGATCACCGCAGCCACTGTTAAGCTGGCGCCAATCCCGGCCCGGCAGGGGGTGGCGATCTTTGTTGTGCCAACGCCCGATGCCGCGATTGCCCTGTTGGCTCTGGCGCGTGATCGTCTGGGCGAGGGGGTAAGCGCCTTTGAACTGATGCACCGGCAGGGGCTGGCGTTTCTGGCAGAGCATCTGCCACAGCTGCGCCAACCCTTTGCCGAGCCGCCCACCTGGTCGGTGCTGATCGATCTCGGGCTGTCGCGCGGGCAAGATCCGGTTGCGGCCCTCACAGACCTGTTTGAAGCGGCGCTAGAGGCTGGGCTGACCGAGGACGGGGTGATCGCGCAATCGCAAACCCAGGCGCAGGCGCTCTGGGCGATGCGGGAACAGATCCCCGAGGCCAACCGCATGGTCGGCTCGATCTCCAGCCATGACATTTCGGTGCCGATTTCGCAGATCCCTGATTTCATCCAGGCCGGTGGTGCGGCAATTGCCGCCCTGGGCGAGGGGGATATGCGGGTCAACTGCTTTGGGCACCTCGGCGATGGAAACCTGCACTATAACGTCTTTCCGGCCCCAGGAAAATCGCGAGTAGACTATGAACACCTTGCTGCAGATGTCAAACGCAGGGTGCATGACCTGGTGCAGGAACGGGGCGGTTCTTTCAGCGCCGAACATGGGGTCGGCCGGATGAAAGTGGCCGACCTGCAGCGCTATGGCGATCCGGTGAAACTGGCGGCGATGCGAGCGATCAAACAGGCGCTGGACCCTAATGGGATCATGAACCCCGGTGCGGTTCTGCCGCTGTAGCGGGTTTGATACGGCCTGCGAGGCAGTAAAGGGGGCGCTCCCGCGTAGCCTGTGCCCTTCCTGCGGAAGGACCGGCCACTTGGGCCCGGCGCCGCGCATCCGCGCGGCGCGCCTTTATGGCTGTTCCAGCCATAAAGGCCATGCCCAACGGGAAGGTCTCCATGTGAATGGAGGCCTGACGGGCGGGAGGACACCGCCCTGTCAGAACTAGGGATGAGAGGCTATTCGCCCTCGAATTCGCATAAGACGTGCACATCCATTCCCATGTTTTCCAGAACCTTGCGGCCACCTAGATCGGGCAGATCAACGATAAAGGAACAGGAAATGATTTCCCCGCCCAGGCGTTCGATCAGTTTGATCCCGGCAGAGGCGGTGCCGCCTGTCGCGAGGAGGTCATCAACCACGAGAACCTTTTCGCCCGGCTGAATGGCATCTTCATGGATTTCGACGATGGCTTCGCCATATTCCAGCTTGTAGTCTTGGCTGATGGTGCGGCCCGGCAGCTTGCCTTTTTTTCGGATGGGCACAAAACCGACGCTGAGCTGGTGGGCAATGGCTCCGCCCAGGATAAAGCCCCGCGCCTCAAGCCCGACGACCTTGTCGATCCGTTCTCCGGCATAGGGGTGCAGCATCTGGTCGATGGCCATGCGAAAGCCGCGCGGATCGGCAAAGAGCGTGGTGACATCGCGGAACATGATGCCCTCGTGGGGGAAATCAACAATGGTGCGGATATAGTCTTTGACGACTGTCTTCTTTGGCATGGTTCGGCTTTCCGTTATTGGCAGATGGTATCGTAGGGCGCGCCTTCAGGCCAACAGGGTTTGGCTGATGCAGAGGACGCACGCAAGGGGTGAGGGTGCGGCGCATCCCCATGAGGTCAGCGAAATACTCGAGTTGTCAGGCGCATCAGGCCTTCCAGTGGGCCGCGTCTGGCGAAGAGCCCCCAAAGCCAGCTTAGCATCATGGAGAGCGCACAGAAGCCAAGGCTATAGCCTAAGATCTGCTGCGGGGTGAGACTGCCATCCAGCTGCCCCAGGGCCTCCAGCGTGCCCATGCCCACCAGGATATGCGCGATATATAGGCTCAGTGCGATCCGCCCCGGCGCGGCCAGCCATTCGCCGAGGCCAAGCCGGTCCAGGGTTGGGGTGGCGCGCAGTGTAAGGCCGAGAACCAGCGCGGCACTGCCGCTGGCAGCGAGGATGTAGAACGGCCCCGGCGGCAGCGCTGCGGTGCCGAGAACTGCGGCCAGATCCGGATCTTGTACCATTTGGCCGGGCAGGATGGCCAGCAAGGCGCTTGTGCCACCCCAGAGGATTAGCCGGGTCTGAACTGCTTTTTGTCCCAGATCCTGCCGCCCGATCCACATGCCAATAAAGACAAAGCTTATCCAGGGGAATACGGGGTGCCAGCCGTTGAAAAAGGTGTGGCGCAGAAATCCTTCCAAGGTCCAGAACTCTGCGTAGCTCAGGTCATTCCAATCCCAATGTGCCTCATAGTCCAGCAGCAAAAGCCCCAGGAGGCCAATCACTACCGCGCCAAGCGCGGCGGCCAGCAGGTGGCGGGGGGCCACTTTCACAAAGGGCAGGGCGAGCAGAAAATACAGTGCGTAGAAATGCAGAATATCCGCCTCGAATACCTGCAGGTTCAAGAGCCCCAGCGCAAAGAGAACCCCGGCCCGTGCAAGAATTTCGCGTTTGGTGCTTGTGCCCATGCTCAGGCCAATCCCGGCCAGTACAACAAAAAGCGCCGCGGCACGTCCCTCCAGGCTGTTGGTCAGCAGCGAGGCAAAATCCTGTCCGGCAGTGACCTGCGCTGCAATCCTGAAATTCACCAGAACCATGCCGCAATAGGCAAGAAACCGTGCAATATCCAATCCATTTTGGCGCATGTGGAGCTCTCTCAAATTTGTCTGACAACTATGAATGTGTCTCATCACGTCGCCGTGAAGCTACCTATCTAATGAAGGGGCGGGCGGCGAAATATAAAGGGGGCAGGCAAAAAGGCCCGCCTCCAGTTGCGAAAAACTGCCTGTTGGCGGCGGTCAGCCCAGCACCCGGCCCGCCACCGCATCCAACTTTGCCAGCAGGGCCGGATCGCGTTTTTCGGGAGCAGTCATCACGGCGAATTCCAGCGCGCGGTCGCAGCCCTGCGGACAGGGGGCGCGTGCAGGCCCCAAGAGCGCGGGCAGATGGCGCACCAGCGCGCGGGCATGGCTGGAATTGCCCTGTAGCGTGGACAGAATATCGCTGATATCGACTGCCCCGTGATCAGGGTGCCAGCTGTCGTAATCGGTGACCATGGCGATGGAGGCATAGCAGAGTTCGGCCTCGCGGGCGAGCTTGGCCTCGGGCATGTTTGTCATGCCGATCACATCACAGCCCCAGCTTTCGCGATACATTTTGGATTCCGCTATCGACGAGAACTGCGGCCCCTCCATACAGAGATAGGTGCCGCCGCGATGCACCGTTACGCCTGCCGCGCGGGCGGCCTGTTCAGCTGCATCGGACAGGCGGGCACAGGTCGGATGGGCAACACTTACATGGGCGACGCAGCCGGTCCCAAAGAAGCTTTTCTCGCGGGCGAAGGTCCGATCGATGAACTGATCGACGATGACAAAATCTCCCGGCGCCATTTGCTCGCGGAAGGATCCGCAGGCGGAAACAGAAAACACATCCGTCACCCCAAGCCGCTTGAGCGCGTCGATATTGGCGCGGTAGGGCACTTCGGTTGGCGAATGGACATGGCCGCGCCCGTGGCGGGGCAGGAAGGCCATTTTCACCCCGTCCAGCTGCCCGGTGAGGATCTGATCCGAGGGCGCGCCCCAGGGGGTTTCAACCGAGGTCCAGCTGGCGTCCTTCAGCCCGTCGATTTCATAAATGCCGGATCCGCCGATCACGGCGATCATGGTGTCCTGTGTCACGCGTCTTGCTCCTGTTGTATTCGGTTGGTTCTCTGCCTGCCTGCGTGCCCACCTACCTGGTTGGGGCGCTGCGGTTGTGCCTGTTGATTTGTGCCTGTTGATTTGTGCCTGTCTGGTGGCAGTTTGACAACTGCAGCAACCACTGTACCGGACGGCTGGCTGGCGGTCTTTGGTGGTGGTTTGCGGTGGCGCGGCCTATCGCAGGCTGCGGTCGGGGTGCTGCAGGGCGCTGTCCATCATCTTGCGAAAGGTGGGGCATTGGGAATGCTGCGGCGCCTGGCAGCGGGCGACATGACGGAGTGCGCGTGACAAGATGGCCAGTTCGCGTATGCGGTGGTCAACCTCCTCTGCGCGGCTGAGCAAGCGGTCGCGATCAAGGGTGAAATCCGCCTGCGCCGCACTGGCAGGGCCAAAGATGTTGGCAATATCGCGCAGCGAGAACCCGGCCCGCCGCCCCATGGCAATCAATGCCAGACGGTCCAGCACCGAGGCGTCATATTGCCGACGCAGCCCCTTGCGACTGTCGGCGGCAATCAGGCCCAGCTCTTCATAATAGCGCAGGGCAGAGGGCTTCACACCAGCCCGGGCGGCCACGTCGGCGATATCCATCGATTTCATCTTGACCTCAAGTGCGCTTTAATTCGCAAACAAGACACCTGTTACAATCATCCGTCAAGAAAAGGAGTTTTGGATGAGCGGGTTTTATCTGGAAATGGGGCGCATTCTGTTGGTGGGGCTTATCGCGACGGGGGTTATGGATGTCTGTACCTTGCTGCGCAGCCGCCTGTTGCACGAGAAATCCATGGATTGGGCCCTGGTGGGGCGCTGGCTGGGACAGCTAGCGCAGGGCCACTGGGTGCTGAAGGATGCAAAGACCGCCCCGGTGCAGCCTTTTGACCGGGCTCTGGGCTGGCTGTTTCACTATGTGGTTGGCGTTGGGCTGGCTGCGGCGATGTGGCTGGTGCTGGGGCGCGCGGCACTGGCAGAGCCACAGCTGCTGGTGTGCCTTGGTTTTGGCGCGCTGACCGTGGTGATCCCGATGGCAACCCTGCAGCCGGGGCTTGGGCTGGGGCTTGCGGCGCGCAAACTGCCTAACCCCTGGGCCGCGCGCAGACGTAGTTTGCTGACCCATCTCAGCTTTGGGCTGGGGCTGTATATTGCGGCAGCTGCTGTAGCCAGTGTTCAGACCAGTGTCTTGGCCTGGCCAATCTGATCGGCCAGGCCGCCGACAGCGGCCCCAGCCCTTGTGCCATTGGCGAAATTCCGCTAGGGGCGGGCAGCGAACAAAGCTCCTCCAATCACAGGTACCCCCCCAATGAGACGCGCCGCCATGGCCCTGCTGGCCAATCATATCTCCCCGCCGAACCTTTCGATCATGCAGGACGAAGGCTGGTCCGTTGCGCGGGTGCGCACCGAGATCCTGTCGGGTTTCACGGTCTCGCTGGCCCTGGTGCCCGAAGCGGTGGCCTTTGCCTTTGTTGCCGGGGTGCACCCTCTGGTTGGGCTTTATGCGGCGTTTATGGTTGGGCTGGTAACAGCCTTGATTGGCGGGCGTCCGGGGATGATTTCTGGCGCCACCGGTGCGTTGGCCGTGGTGATGGTTGCGCTGGTGGCCCAGCACGGGGTCGAATATCTTTTTGCCACCGTGGTTCTCATGGGCATTTTTCAGCTGATTGCCGGGGTGATGCATTGGGGGAAATTCATCCGTCTGGTGCCGCATCCGGTGATGTTGGGTTTTGTGAATGGTCTGGCGATCGTGATTTTCCTGGCGCAGATGACGCAGTTCAAGGTGCCGGGCAGTGGTGGCGCCGAGTGGCTGTCTGGGCTGTCATTGATGGTGATGCTGGGGCTGGTCGGGCTGACCATGGCGATCATCTGGGCCACACCCAAGATCACCTCGATCATTCCCGCGCCGCTGGCCGGGATTGGCATCGTGGCCGGTATCGTGATCGTCTTTGGCCTAGATGTGCCGCGTGTGGGGGATATGGCGTCGATCAAGGGGGCCTTGCCCTCGCTGCATAATCCCTTTGGCCAAGGGCTGGGCATCTACGGGGATATGCTGGCACCGTTCAATCTGGAAACGCTTAAGATCATCCTGCCCTATGCGGTGATCCTGGCCGCCATTGGCCTGATCGAGAGCCTGCTGACGCTGAACCTGGTGGGGGAAATCACTGGCAAGCGGGGCGGCGCCAGTCAGGAATGCATCGCCCAGGGCACTGCAAATGTGATCACCGGTTTCTTTGGCGGCATGGGGGGCTGTGCCATGATTGGTCAGTCGATGATTAATGTGAAATCGGGCGGTCGGACCCGGATTGCCGGTATCGTCGCGGCGCTCTGCCTGTTGTTGTTCATCGTCGTGGCCTCGCCATTGATCGAGCAGATCCCGCTGGCGGCGCTGGTGGGCGTGATGTTCATGGTGGTGATTGGCACCTTTGCCTGGAACAGCCTGAAAATCATGACCAAAGTACCGCCGATGGATGCCTTTGTGATTGTTCTGGTGACTGTCGTTACCGTCATGAGCGACCTTGCCATTGCGGTTGTGGTTGGGGTGATCGTGTCGGCGCTGGCCTATGCCTGGAACAACGCACGCCGTATTCATGCCATCACACGCGAGTCCGAAAGTGAGGAAGGCGCCAAGGTCTATGAGATTGAGGGGCCGCTGTTCTTTGGCTCTACTGATGGCTTCATCGAGCTGTTCGACGTGGAAAATGACCCCGACAAGGTGATTGTCGAATTTGAACGCAGCCGAGTTGTGGACCAGTCAGCGTTGCAGGCAATCGAGGTCATCGCCGGCAAATATGAGGCGGCAGGCAAGACCTTGATGCTGCGCCACCTTAGCCGGGATTGTCATGAATTGCTGGCTAAGGCCGGCCATCTGATGATCGATAGCGACGATGATCCTGAGTATCAGGTAGCGGCGGACTATTCGGTCAAAACCGGGATTCTTGGCGGTCACTGATCCTGCTGCCACCCGGCCAGTTTGTTGTGCGGTCGCGCCCCTGACGGGGCGCGGCTTTTTTGTTTGGGGGTTCGGATTTACCCAAGCAGCAGGTCAGGGCTGGCGCGGGTCAGTCGGGGGCGAGGCTTTCCAGCATTTCGAGATCGCCCGACAGCAGGGCCGGTTCGGCGCGCGACAGCAGCTCTTGTGGCCAGTGCCACCATTTCAGCGAGAGCAGTCGCGCGATCTGCGGCTTTGGAAAGCGAAAGCGGGCAATGCTGGCAGGGTTGCCAGTCACGATCGCATAGGGCGGTATGGTGCCACGCACGACCGCGCCCGCGCCGATGATGGCACCATCGCCGATCCGGGCACCGGGCAGGATCATCGCACCGTAGCCAATCCAGACGTCGTGGCCAATGACCGTATCGCGCGTATCGGGCTGAAAGCCTGCCATCTGATCCGGGTCAAACACTGGGAAGGGATAGCAGCTGATCCCCTCTTGGGCGTGATTGGCCGAGGCGGTGATAAAGCGCACGCCATGGGCGATCTGGCAAAACCGGCCAATCACCAGCCGTTCACGCGCCCCGGCAAAGAGATAGGGGGCGAGGTGGCTGGCCCAGTCCTGCGGAGGTTGAAAATCGGAGGCATAGCTATAGTCCCCAACCTGGATATTGGGGTGCGAAATCACACGCGACAGCATGACTGTTCCGGCATGGGGCTGGCCATCTGGCAAGACGATCGGGTTGCGCAGGGCCGGGTTGGGCAGGGGCATCAGAAATCCTTAGTCATCAGGGCGTGCCAGCGAGAAGACCTCGCGGATTACGCTGTAATCACGATAGCCCATCCGGGCCAGCGGTTGGAATGTGGTCACATCAAAGATGCCATCGCGCAGGCAGTCGTCGCGCAGATGAATGCCGGTGACCTCGCCAAAGGCGACCCGGTTGGCCGCGCCCGGCAGGGTGACGATCTGGGTGAGCTTGCATTCCAGCGCCGCTGGGGCCCCGTCGATCCTGGCGCAGTCAATCGTGTCGCAGTCTACAGCCGTGAGGCCGGCATGGTCGAATTCATCCACTTCTTTGGCCAGCGCCTGCGAGGTGGCATTCATTGCGTCGCGCATCTCGTAGCCGACAATATTGACGCAAAAGACGCCGGTTTCCTCGATATTTGCCAGGCTGTCCTTGGTACCGGGCTGGTCGTCCTTGCTGCCGGTCGAGGCAAACATCACCTGCGGCGGCGTATAGGCAACACCATTGAAAAAGGAATAGGGTGCCAGATTGTCGTGCCCATCAGCGGCGCGTGAAGAGATCCAGCCGATCGGACGCGGCGTGATCAACGCGTTAAAGGGGTTGTGGGGCAGCCCGTGGCCGTCTTCGGGGCGATAGAACATGTCGCGTCTCCAATTGTTTGCCCCAGACTTACGCCCGTGCTAGGGCGATTTCCAGCCCCGAGAGATGCGGGCAAGCGCGCGGAGGTCGAGTAGCGTGATCGAATTGTTGGCAGAGCAACCCGATGATCGTTGGGAGGTTGAGGCGCTATATGACCTGTGCTTTGCGCCGGGGCGCGAGGCGCTGTCGTCGTATCGCCTGCGCGATGATGTGCCACCGGTGCCGGGGTTGAGCCAGGTAGCCCGTGATGAACTGGGCATTTTGGCGGGCGCGATCCGATTCTGGCCTGTCCATATTGAACGCTGCGATCCGGTGCCCCGGGATTGCGTTTCCCAGGCCGTCGCCCGGAAGGTCACCAATGCCGAAGAGGTGCCGAATACCCGTGTCACCGCGCTGTTGCTCGGGCCGGTTGCCGTCCATCCCACCCACCAGGGAGAGGGGCTTGGCGGCTCTCTCATTCGTGACAGTCTGGCCAAGGCGGCAGAGCATGGCTGGCAGCGGGTGATGCTGGTCGGTGACGCACCCTATTATCAGCGCTTTGGATTTCGCCGTCTTGCGGGTGTCGAAATGCCGCCGCCGACAAACCCGGATCGGGTGCTGGGCTTGGCGACGGCTCCGGGGGCCTGGCAGGGGGTTTCCGGGCGGGTGGTTCGCTGGGAAGCTGCTGGCGCCCCCCTAGCCGGACCTTGAAACCCGTGCCCTGCGGGCCAATCTTTTCCTAAAGGAGTGCGGCAGGATGAGTGAGATACTGACAGATCGGCGCAGCCTGACGGGGGCCGAGTTCGAGGCCGAGCTTGCGGCCCTGGCGCAGCGCTACCAAGCGGCAAGTGGCCTTGGGGTCAATCTTCTCAATGTGCTGGGCGGTCAGGTCGAGAGTGTGTTGGCACGGTTGCCAGCCGGGCTGCGCGGCCAGTTGGAGCAGTCGACCCAGCAGGCGTTGCATCTGGCCATGCAGGCGGCGCGTCAGTCCCGCCGGGTGGTGCCGGGGCAAACGCCCAGGGTCAATCGTTTGGTCAGTACGGCCATGGGGGCAGCAGGCGGCGCTGCCGGGCTGCCGGGGGCGCTGATAGAGTTGCCGGCGACGACTGCCTTTTTATTGCGCACGATTCAAGATGCCGCCGCATCCGAAGGGTTCGACCCCGATGCGCAAAGCGTGATGTTTGACTGCCTGCGGGTCTTTGCTTCTGCCGGGCCATTGGCTCGGGATGATGGGGCTGAAACTGCCTTTTTCTCGCTCCGGTTGAGCTTGTCTGGCCAGGCGATCAATCAGCTGATCAGCACGGTGGCCCCCCGTCTGGCCACTGCACTGGGGCACAAGCTGGCAGCGCAATCAGTGCCCATTTTGGGCGCAGCCGCCGGGGCTACGGCGAACTATGTCTATTCGGGCTATTATCACGAGGTGGCCCTGGTGCATTTTGGCCTGCGCCGCCTCGCGATTGACGCGGGGCTGCCCGAGGCGCAGGTGCTGGAGGGATTTATCAGTCACTTGCCGCTGGCCCCGTGATCCGCTGGCCCGGCGCCCCATGACGCGGCCTCCTTTGAGCGCCGATCTATCCTGACGGCGAAAGCCTAACATAGGCGTCGTTCCCCCGCAGGAGGGCCATTTTTTGTCTTGATTTTGAATTTACTGCCCCGCTATTCAGCAAAGCCTGCTACGAGTAAGAGAATGATAAACTACAGCCTGAAATGCGCCGAAGGTCATAGCTTTGACAGCTGGTTCCAGTCGGCCTCTGCCTTTGATAAACTGGCCTCTGCCGGGCTGGTGACCTGTTCCTTTTGTGGCAGTGCCAAGGTCGAAAAGGCCATCATGGCGCCACGGGTGCGCACCGGGCGCAAAGCTGTTTCAGGCATCGGTGAACCAGAGCAGAGCAGCCCGGCGTCGGATCCCGGCCAGCAGGGCGGCGACAGCAGGGCGGCGACAGCCGCTATGTCCCCAGCAAAGGTTGACCCCGAGGTCAGCCATGGCCCCCGGGGCGGCCCCGTTGCCGGTCCTGGCGCGCTGAGCGCCCCGGCAGAGGGGCAGGCCGCAGAACTGCAGCGTGCCCTGCGTGCGCTGCGCCGTCAGGTCGAGGCCAACTCTGATTATGTGGGCAAGGATTTTGTCAGCGAGGCACGGGCGATGCATCTGGGCGATACGCCGGAACGCGCTATTCATGGTGAGGCCAAACCAGAAGAGGCCAAGGCCTTGATAGAGGAGGGTATTCCGGTTTTGCCATTGCCCTTTGGGCGCAATCGGAAGACAAATTAGACCAGCTAACACAGATTTATGAGGCAAGATCCCATGCATATCGTGATTACCGGTGCCAACCGTGGCATTGGCCTTGAAATGGCCACTCAGCTGCGCAGCCAGGGTCATGAAGTGACTGGCACATCGCGAGATGGCTCTGGCAGTGCGCAATTGGATGTAACCGATCCAGCTGCACAGGCCCGATTTGCCCGCGAACTGGCGGGGCGCCCTGTTGATCTTTTGGTGTGCAACGCAGGTGTCTATCTCGATAAAGGGATGGAGCTGGAAGACTATACCGCCGAAATCTGGAGCCAGAGCATGGCGGTGAATGTCACTGGCGTCTTTTTGACGGTGCAGGCGCTGCTGCCGAACCTGCGGCTTGCGGATGCGCCCAAGATCGCGATCATCTCTTCGCAGATGGCCAGCCACGCGCGGGCGCCCGGCGGCAGCTATGCCTATCGGGCATCCAAGGCGGCGGCGCTGAATGTGGGTCGCAATCTGGCCACGGATCTGCGCCCCAAAGGCATTGCCGTGGGGATCTATCATCCCGGCTGGGTGCGCACCGATATGGGCGGCGATCAAGGCGATATCTGTGTGGAAGATGCAGCCCGCGGTCTGATTGAAGAAGTCGAGGTGCTGACCCTGGGGACGACGGGATGTTTTCACACTTGGGATGGCCGCATCCATCCCTATTGAACCGGCCCCTTGCTGAAGGCTTTGCCGGGGGCCACGGCAACAGCGCGGTGCCGTGGCTGACATCCGTATCGAAACAAAAAGACGCCGATGGGAAACCACCGGCGTCTTTTTGTTTTTTGTTCTGGATCGCGGCACAGAAACAGGTGCCGCGATCTTGGCTGATTGGTCTTGGGTTAGTCCCAGCAGCTGACCAGAACGGTCATGCCTGTAGCGCGGCGTGTCAGCGCCTGATTGGTCAGATCCGAGCCCGCAGGCTGGGTCTTGGCGCTTAGCCCGGCGCTGTCCAGCGCGCTGCGGATGGCGGCAGCATTCACCGCAAAGCTCACCCCGTCGGGCAGTTGGCGATCATTGGCCGCCTGCGGCAGCAGCATACCCAGTACCGCACCCGAGGCATCGACAACCGGTCCACCGGCATCGCCGCTCTGCGCTGTCAGTTCAAGTCGGGCAATATCGGTATTGCCATCCAGGCTTTTTACATCCGCCAGCTTACCCCAAGTGAGACTTGGCGCGCCCAGAACCCCCTCATAGGAGAAGCCAGAGACCGCAATATCGGACTGCAGGCGCGGGCTGTGGCCGCTTAGTTCTGCCACGGCCATGGGGGCCAGCGCCTGCGCAGGGCGCAGGATGGCCAGGCCATTTTTGCTGTCACGCGCAAGCACCTCGGCCGTGTAGCCATGATCCAGCGTCACGCGGGTGCAGCCCTGCACCACATCAGAAGTGGTCACAACCGCACCATCGGTGCTGACAAAAAAGCCAGAGCGCGACATCTTGGGCTTGCGGATTTCCAGGCCGGACAGCAGATCGATATTCTGCTGAATATCGGCACCGGCGGCATCATCCAAAACGCCGTCTCGGCGTTCAAAGCTGTCCTGCATGGCAGCCAGAACCCGGGCGCGGCGGGCTTCGTCGTTGGCGGGCCAGATCAGGGTAAAGCCCTTGATTTCACCATTCTTCAGGCTGGCCTGGGTGAAGGAGGTAAAGCGGCTGTTGCGCCCTTCCAGGGTGAAGCTGTCGCCGCTGCGCTGACGTGGGCCTTCCAGCGGCACGATTTCCAGCGTCTGCATGATGTCATAGAGACCGTAGAGCGTACGCTTGTCGCCGCGCTGACTGATCAGCAGCACCCGCAGGCCCAGATCGCCAGAGCTGTCGTAATGGGCAAAGGGTGGTTCGTAGCGGGCAAACCCTACCTCTGCGGCGGGGATCTCCAGCGAGATGCCAGCCTGTTCATCGGTGATCCGGCGCATGCCAACCGAAATCAGTGGCGCGTTATAGTCATCCATCAACGCCTGGCGCTGCGCGGTGGTCAGCACTCCTGTCGCCTCATGGCCGTTCGAGACCTGCCAATCCGACATGGATGCGCGGGTGCCGCGACCAAATGCACCATCAATGGCAGAGGTGTAAAACCCGGCCGCCTTGAGCGCGACTTGCAGGTCTTTGCGTTCGTCCCTGCTGAGCAGGCTTTCACTGCGCCGCGCCTGTGCCGGGGTTTCGTCTGGCAGGGCTGGCGCCGGGTCCGCAATAGCAAGAGGCGCGGTATCTGGGGTCTGGCCGACCTCTGGGCTGGCTGGCGCCGTAGCCGTTGCATCCGGATTCTGCGGTGCAGGATCTGCCGGTGCTGCATTCGTCTGGGCCGCGTCTTCGCCCAGCGGATAGAACTGGGTGCGCAGGTTGGCGGGAAAGGCGATGAAACTGTCGCGCGGGATCTGCCCTTCAGAGCGATAGACCTGCAGCACGCGATTCGCATCTTCGCGGGTATAGGGGCCAATTAGCACCCCGTACCAGCCGCCGCCCAAGGAAAACCCGGCCACATCCGGCAGCCTGGCGGCGATTGCGCGCGCCTCTGCGCTGGCCGAAGCCAGAGAGGGCCGCGCGGCCACCTGGATCCAGACGGTTTCCTGCGTGTTTTGCTGTGCCTGGGCAGGCACGACCAAGCCAATGGCCAGCGCTTGTAGCGACAGAACCAATGCGGCGATCAATTTTTTCATTATCAGGACCCTATCCCGGTAAACCAAATTATTGCGGCGCAGATAAACATTTTGCAGCGGCAAAGGGAACGCCTCTTGCGGGGGGGAATTCCCCCGGCGCTGCAGCAAACTGGGGATTATGGCCTTATTGCCACGGCAAATCCGGTTGGCCGGGCAATTGTTGTGGCAAAAGGCGGGTTTCGGCCCGTGCCGTGTGTGGCAATGGTCCTCTGGCGGGGGCTGGTGGCGTTCTAGCCGTTGACCCTGCCGGGGGGCTTGCATAGGAAGAAGCGCGCATTTGCTGCTGCACTTCGCCCCATACGAAGGATTTGGACATGACCCAGACCACCGGCCATACATCTGAGATGACATCTGGCGCGGCCAGAGCCGCTCCGCGCTCTTTTCAAGAGATCATTCTGCGGCTGCAAAATTACTGGGCTGGCCAGGGCTGCGCCATCATGCAGCCCTATGACATGGAAGTGGGCGCAGGCACCTTTCACCCGGCCACCACGCTGCGTTCGCTGGGCAGCAAGCCCTGGGCGGCTGCCTATGTTCAGCCTTCGCGTCGCCCCACCGATGGGCGCTATGGTGAAAACCCCAATCGATTGCAGCATTACTACCAGTTTCAGGCGCTGATCAAACCCAGCCCGCCCAATCTGCAGGAACTGTACCTCGGCAGCCTTGAGGCAATCGGCGTTGACATGTCCCTGCATGATATCCGCTTTGTCGAAGACGATTGGGAAAGCCCAACCCTGGGGGCCTGGGGCCTTGGCTGGGAAGTTTGGTGCGACGGTATGGAAGTCAGCCAGTTCACCTATTTCCAGCAGGTCGGCGGCCACGACTGCCACCCGGTTTCCGGCGAGCTGACCTATGGGTTGGAGCGTCTGGCGATGTATGTGCTGGGCGTCGATCATGTGATGGACATGCCCTTTAATGACCCGGATGCGCCGATCCCGCTGAGCTATGGCGATGTCTTCAAGCAGACCGAAGAAGAATACGCTCGCTGGAACTTTGATGTGGCTAACACCGATGTCCTGCTGCGCCACTTTGAAGAGGCCGAGGCCGAATGCGCCACCATCCTGGCCCAGGCCTATGACGACCCAAAGACCGGCAAACGTATTATCATGGCGCATCCTGCCTATGACCAGTGCATCAAGGCCAGCCATATCTTTAACCTGCTGGATGCCCGTGGGGTTATTTCTGTGACGGAACGCCAGGCCTATATCGGGCGGGTGCGCAACCTGGCCAAGCAATGCGCTGATGCCTTTGTGCAGACCAGCGCCGGTGGGTTCGCCGCCTAGGGCGGCTGACGAAAAGGCGGTGGTCATATCCGGGCACCGTGCCCCAAGCGCGCCGCTGTGCGGGGCGAAATTATGAAGGTTATTGCTAATGTTGGGTAAGTTTCTTGCCATTGTTCTTGTCGTTTCCGGGCTCGCGGCGGGCGGGGCGATGTATTACCTGCAGGTCTATGGCTACTATGACGATGTTGCCCTGACCCCGGGGGAGGATGTGGTGCTGCTGCCACTGAACGCCGAGACCCCCAAGCCGATTGCCTATGAAAATTTCCAGGCGATTGACGCAGAAAGCTCGCCAATCCGCTATCGCGCCTGTTTCACCACCCCGCTGCGGCCGCAGGCGCTGGAACAGCTGTTTCAGGTTTCCAGCCAAAAGGACCCGCGCAATGCGCCGGGCTGGTTTGACTGCTTTGACGCCGAGGCCCTGGGCGCGGCTCTTGCGGATGGCACTGCGACGGCCTTTGTTTCTGTCAAAAACATCTTTTACGGGGTGGACCGCATTGTTGCGGTGACGGAACAGGGCCAGGGCTTTGCCTGGCATGAACTGAACGCCTGCGGTGAAAAAGCCTATGATGGCACCGTGGTCGGGGAAACCTGCCCGCCGCGTCCCACCCAGGGCGACTAGCCCGAAGACGATCTAAATGCGGTGGCCGCTTGTGATGGGATGGCCGCCGCCCCGTGAGACCAAAGCGCAATCTATCTGCGCGCCCGCCGTCAAAAGATGGCGCAACGACTGTGCAAGGAACTTCGATGCCTGATCTGCTGATTGAACTGTTTTCCGAAGAGATCCCGGCCCGCATGCAGGCGCGTGCAGCCGAGGACCTGAAAAAGCGCATGACCGATGGCCTGGTCGAGGCCGGGCTGACCTACGCCGGGGCTGCAGCCTTTTCCACGCCGCGTCGTCTGACCCTGGCAATCGAAGGTCTGCTGGCCGAAAGCCCGACGCTGCGCGAAGAGCGCAAAGGCCCCAAGGTGGGAGCGCCGGACAAGGCAATCGAAGGTTTCTTGCGCGGGGCTGGCCTGACGCGAGACCAGCTGGAAGAGCGCGACACCCCCAAGGGGGCGATCTATTTCGCCAGCATCGAAAAAGCCGGACGCCCGGCCTCTGCGATCATCGCCGAGGTGCTTGAGGCAACCATTCGCAACTTTCCCTGGCCCAAGAGCATGCGCTGGGGGGCGGGAACCCTGCGCTGGGTGCGCCCGCTGCACTCCATCCTGTGTGTGCTGAGCGATGAAAACGGTGGCGAAGTGGTGCCGCTGGAGCTGGACGGGATCACGACGGGCAAGACCACCCGCGGCCACCGCTTTATGGCACCGGATGAAATCAGCGTATCGGGTTTTGAGGACTACGCCGCCAAATTGAAGCGCGCCAATGTGGTGCTGGACCCGGCCGAACGCCGCGAGGCGATCTGGCAAGAGGCCAGCAATCAGGCCTTTGCCCGTGGGCTGGAACTGGTCGAAGACAAGGGATTGCTGGCCGAGGTTGCCGGCCTGGTGGAATGGCCGGTGGTGCTGCTGGGCGATATCGACGCTGAATTTCTGGAGCTGCCGCCAGAGGTGCTGCAGACTTCGATGAAGGAACACCAGAAATTTTTCAGCGTGAGAAACCCCAAAACCGGTCGGATCGAAGGCTTTGTCACCGTGGCCAACCGTGAAACAGCAGATCACGGCGCGACCATTCTGGCAGGCAACCAAAAGGTGCTGAGCGCGCGTCTGGCAGATGCGAAGTTCTTCTGGGAGAACGACCTGCGCACCGCAAAATCCGAGGTCGGCATGGAAGGCTGGCTGGAGAGCCTTGGCAATGTGACCTTCCACAACAAGCTTGGCACCCAAGCCGCACGCATCGACCGGATCGCAGTCCTCGCACGCGAGATCGCGCCCGTTGTCGGTGCCGATGCCGATCTGGCCGAACAGGCCGCCCGTGTGGCCAAGGCGGATCTGTCGTCTGAAATGGTTTATGAATTCCCCGAATTGCAGGGCCTGATGGGGCGCTACTACGCGCAGGCTGCCGGTCTGCCGCAAGAGGTCGCCAATGCCTGTCAGCTGCATTATTCGCCGCTGGGCCCCAGCGATGAGGTGCCAACGGAAGCTGTCTCTGTCGCCGTGGCGTTGGCGGATAAGATCGACACGCTGACCGGGTTCTGGGCGATTGATGAAAAGCCCACCGGGTCAAAAGACCCCTTTGCCCTGCGCCGTGCCGCGCTGGGCGTGATCCGCCTGGTGCTGGAAAACAACACCAGGCTGCCACTGGACCGTTACTTCGATGCGCAGTTGCTGCGCCACGAGATTGCCCAGAATGGCGATGACGAAGTGTCAGCCAGCCTGATGCGCGACATGCTGGGTGAAATTGCCGAACACGGCATTTTCGGCTCGGCCCTGCGCACCGTGGTTGACGCATTCGACGGCGATCTGCCGAAGCATCTGGAAGAGCTGGAAACCAGCCTGCCGGACATGTCGCGTGACCTGCTGGGCTTCTTCCACGACCGCCTGAAGGTCTTTCTTCGCGATCAGGGCATCCGTCACGATGTGATCGACGCCTGCGTGGCGATGGCGGGCAATGATGACCTGACGCTCCTGGTGAAACGCGCCCGCGCGCTTGAGGCGTTCATGTCCTCCGAGGATGGCGAGAATCTGCTGCAAGGGTTCAAGCGCGCCAACAACATCCTGAGCCAGGCCGAGGAAAAAGACGGGGTCGAATATTCCTTTGGTGCCGACAAGAAATTCATCGAAGACCCGGCAGAAGCGGCCTTGTTCGATGCGCTTGCCGCAAACGAGGGGGCGATCTCTTCGGCCATCGAGGCCGAAGATTTCGCGGCCGCCATGGGCGGCATGGCGGCGCTGCGCGAGCCAGTGGATGCGTTTTTTGAGGCGGTGCAGGTGAACTCCGACAAGGAAGTGGTTCGCCGCAACCGGCTGAATCTGCTGAGCCAGATCCGCAAGGTCTGCGGCCAGGTGGCTGATCTGACCCGGATCGAAGCGTAAGTCTGCCAAGACGATTGGCCCGGTTTCCTGGCCAAGTGGATCAAACATCTTCAAGGGTCGCGCTGTGGTGCGGCCCTTTTTTTGTTTTGCTGAGAAGCGTTTCAGGGGCCGATCTGCCCCTGAAAGCGCCGCTGCGAGTTTTGAGGCCGCGGCGGGCCTCAAGGCTGAACCCTGCTGTGCAGGGCCGCTGCGCGGGCCTTGACCCCCGTCGCGGCGAAAAAAGGGGACTTCTTGCCTGCTTTTGGGATTTGCAGCACTGTTTTATGGCTTTTCCGGCCTGGTGTCGGGGCTTGGGCCTTGCGGTGTGATCTTGGGGGATTATGCTGCAACACAAAGAAGAGGTGCCGCAGTGCAGAATCCCCCGTCTGAGACTCCGCTTGCTTCGTTGATCACCGCAACGGCGCCCATTGCCACGGCCAGTCACGGCGGCCGGGCCAAATGCCTGCAGCGACTGGTTCGGCTTGATTTGCCGGTGCCCTGTACCGTGGCCCTGTCCTTTGCTGCAGTGAAAAATGCGGCCGCAGGGGCGTTGCCCGATATTCGCGCCATCCTGGAAGAGTTTTCCGAGGATGCGCTGCTCTGTGTGCGCCCATCTTCAGAGGTGCAGGACTGGGGCGGGCCAAGTGCGATCCTGAATATCGGCATGAACGACGCGCGCTACCTGTCGTTGAGCAAGGTTTTGGGGCAGGAGGCTGCGGCCTCGCTGTATCTGCGGTTTGTGCAATCTTATGCGGTGCATGTGGCGCGGCTGGACCCGGATGTTTTTGACGATGTAGAGGATGGCGGGCCGGATGCCTTGAGCGAAATCCTGCAGGCCTATGAGGCGGAAACCGATGAGGAGTTCCCGCAGGATCCCGGCGAGCAGTTGGCGGCGGTCTTACGTTCCATGGCACGGGCCTGGGAGGGGACATCGGCGCGGTTGCTGCGTCAGGCCAAGGGCGCGCCGGTGGATGCGGGCCTGGGGCTGGTGGTGCAAGAGATGATCCCGGGGCTGGGTCAGGGGGAATGCGGCTCTGGGGTGTTGCAACTGGTGGATTCGACGACCGGCCTGCGGCAACTGACGGGCCGCTACCTGAGCCAGAGCCAGGGGCGCGAGGCCCTGGGGGCGGGGTCAAATGCGCTGTTCCTGGAAAAGGATGCGCGCGGACCTTCGTTGGAGGAGCTGGCACCGGAGGCCTTTGCCAGCATCAAGGCGGATGCCGCGCTGATGCGGCAGCGTCTACGCGAAGAGATGCAGGTCGAATTTGTTATTCAAAACGGAAAACTGCATATCCTTGACGGGGTGCGGGTGCTTCGATCTTCGCATGCGGCTGTGCGGATTGCGGTCGCCCTGGCCCAGGATGGGATTATCCCGCCGCATGAGGCTGTGATGCGGGTGGATGCCCATGTGCTGAATGAATTGCTGCACCGTCAGGTTGCCCCAAGCGCGGCGCGGGATGTGATCGGCTCCGGCATTGCGGCCAGTCCCGGCGCGGCAACCGGGCATCTTGTCTTTACGGCGGCGGATGCCCAGTCTGGCGCGGCGCGTGGCGAGCCCTGCGTGCTGGTGCGGCGCGAGACCTCGCCAGAGGATGTGCGCGGCATGCATGCGGCGGTGGCGGTGTTGACTGGCAAGGGCGGCATGACCAGCCATGCGGCGGTTATCGGGCGCGGCCTTGGCCTGCCCAGCATTGTCGGCGCGTCGGATATGACCTTTGATTCCCGCAAGAAACAGCTGATTTCCTCTAAGGGGCAGGTTTTTCACGCTGGTGATATCGTGACCATTGATGGCAGCAGTGGCGAGGTGCTGGCGGGCGAGCCAGAGATGCTGGAGGCGGCGCAGGATGATGCCTTCCAGGCCCTGCTTGCCTGGGCGGACGAGGCCCGTGACATCGATATTCGTGCCAATGCCGATACCCCGGCAGATGCGCAGACGGCGCGCAATTTCAATGCCCAGGGCATTGGCCTGTGCCGGACCGAGCACATGTTCTTTGATCCGGGTCGCTTGACGGTCATGCGCGAGATGATCTTTGCCGAAACCTCAAGTCGGCGCGCCGCAGTTCTGGCCCGGCTGCTGCCGATGCAGCGCGATGATTTCCATGAATTGTTTCGCATCATGGAGGGGCTGCCTGTCTGCATTCGCCTGTTTGATCCGCCGTTGCATGAATTCCTGCCGACCTCCAAGTCGGGCCAGCGGGAGCTTTCAGAGGCCCTGGGGATCCCGGTGAGCGATGTGACCCGCCGGGTCGAGGATATGGCGGAGTATAATCCGATGCTGGGCCTGCGCGGGGTGCGCCTGGGCGTGACGGTGCCGGAAATCTACGACATGCAGGCCCGCGCCATTTTTGAAGCCACGCTTCTGGCGTCTCGCGATAGGGCACCAGTGGTGCCCGAGGTGATGATCCCGCTGGTTTCGGCCAAGCGCGAGGTCGAACTGGTCAAGGCGCGCATCGATGCGGTGGCGGCGGCTGTCGCGTCAGAGCAGGGGGAGACCTTTGATTACCGTCTTGGCATCATGGTCGAAACCCCGCGCGCTGCGCTGCGCGCGGCAGAGATCGCGCCGCATACCTCTTTCTTGAGCTTCGGCACCAATGATCTGACACAGATGACCTATGGGTTGTCGCGAGATGACGCGGGCCGCTTTATGTCCAATTATGTGCAGCAGGGGGTCTTTCCTGAAGACCCGTTCCATGTGCTGGATGTCGATGGCGTCGGAGAGCTGTTGAAGCTTGGCGTGCAGCGGGGCCGTGAGGCAAACCCCGAGGTGACCCTGTCGATCTGTGGCGAACACGGTGGCAACCCCGAATCAATCGCATTTTGCCGAGAGGCTGGCTTTGATTATGTCTCGTGTTCCCCGTTCCGGGTTCCGGTGGTGCGCTTGGCCGCGGCGCAGCTCGCAATCCAAGAGAAAACCGGGGTGGTTTCTCCAACTTACGAAAAAAGCTAAGAAAATTTTCCTCTTTTCACCTCCACGTTTCTTTGGTCCCTGTGGGGGCGAACTGGTGTCGTGTGGGCCTGATTTTGCCAGAACTGGACGTTTTGCCAAAATGCGCTTAAGGGAGGCGCTTGTGACGGACTGGGGAGGCCGCACGCAAGCGGAAAAATGAGGATCCCTGAACATGAAATTCCTGACCTTGGCTGCCCTGGCGGCAGCAACATCAATGATGGGACAAGTGGCGGCGGCCGAAACCAGCTTGGGTGCCCTGTTCAAGCGTGAGCAATCCACCCTGAGCGCGGTCCCAAATACCCGGCTGTCCGGTTTTCTTGGCTTTCAATTTCGCCCCAAAGATGCGCCAGCAGATGATCTTTCGTTTTCGAAAGCCTGGTTGGATGAGCAGCCCATGGCCAAGGGTGGAGAAAACTTTGCCTGCCTAGCAGAGGCCTTGTATTTTGAGGCGCGCGGCGAGACGGTCAAAGGCCAGTTTGCGGTTGCCGAAGTGATCATGAACCGGGTTGAAAGCGCCCAGTTCCCCAATTCGCTGTGCGGTGTAATCAATCAGGGTACTGGGCGGCGCTATCAGTGTCAGTTCACCTATACCTGCGATGGACACAAAGAGGTGATTCGGGAAAAAACCGCTTATGAGCGGGTGGCCAAGGTGGCCAGGGCCGTGATTGATGGGGAGGTCCCGGACCTGACCGAGGGCGCCACCTATTACCACACCACAGCTGTGCGTCCGCGCTGGAGCCGCAGTTTTACCAAAACCACGCGCATTGGGGTGCACCAGTTTTACCGTGACGACCGCTACCGGACCGCGATGAACGACGAGAGCTGACGGCTAGGTTGATGCCAGCTCTGTACCGGAAACGGCCTGCAATCTGCGAAAGATCAAGGCAGGGGCCGGCTGGCCAGTGCGGCCCATTGATGTGACGTGGAAGGATGTTTTGGGCCGGGCGAAGCAGCTGCAACGCCGCATTCGCTCTCTAGTCTGGCGCTTGCAGGCCTGTTAAGGCCCCGGCACAAGAGTACACAGAACCCACCTTTTCCCGTTAGCCAGCCAAAGGCCCGTCTTTGCCCATGTCTTCAGAAGTTCGCCTCGCCTTTGAACACCCTAGCGAACGCGCCGCCGCAACGGCGCGGCCAGGCCCCCTGGACCGGATCTCTCTGCGCGATCACATGGTTGAGGTTGAGATTGGTGCCTTTCAGGCAGAACGCGGCAATACCCAGCGGATCAGCTTCAATGTCGTGGTCGAAGTGACGCCCTTACCAGCCGATCTGGACGATGACGTGGACCGGATCCTGTCTTATGACAAGGTCACGGAAGCCATCGCTTATGAGCTTGCGGCAGAGCGTATCAACCTTTTGGAAACATTGGCAGAACGCGTGGCAGAGCGGATCTTGCTGGAACCCCAGGCCGTGCGGGTCTTTGTGCGGATCGAAAAGCTGGACCGTGGCCCCGGTGCCCTAGGGGTCGAGATCGCGCGCTCAAAGGATCAGGTGAGCCACGTGGTCGAAGAGGATGAGCCACCGCATCCCCGGCTGATGTACCTGTCCAATGCAGCCATCGAAAGCAAAAACTTCTCTACCTGGATCGACCAGATGGCCTGCCGCCAGCGACCACTGATTCTCTGTGTTGGGGCGCATCCACTTGAGGTGCCCAAAACCGGCCATAAGATGACCCAGCGCCGCATTGATCTGTTGTCGATCGAGCAAAACGCCTGGCGCGTGGCGGCAAAAGATGACCGTTGTGTGGTGGTCGCCACCCGGACAGAGCTCGACTGGGCAATGAAAAATGGGCAGATCTGCGTCTGGGCTCCGTCCAAGATTGTGCTGGACGCGGTGGACGGACCATCTGCGGCCCCGTCTGAATCAGTTGCATTGGCTGCCTGGTTTGCGGCAACCTTTGAGGCAGGCGAGATGATCGTCATTGGCGCCGAGCTGCCTGCCTGTCCTCAGGTTCCTTTGCGCGTCGTGGATGTGGAGCAAACACAGTTGTGATGTATTACCGGCCGTTGGTGCGGCATGGAGAGACAAGACCAGAAGGTGCGCTGCCGCTTGCCGGTGGGGCGCTGTGGTTTTCCGAAGTCGAATTGCTAAGCCGGGATGCGCCGCCGCGCATCGTTCCGGCTGGGCTTATCCCGGCAGAGATGCGCCAGCGGCTGAGTTTTCGCCGCGCCGCCATTGCCGGGCTGGATATGACGCGTCCCCAGATCATGGGGATCTTGAACGTAACACCTGACAGCTTTTCTGACGGCGGGCGCAGTATCGGCGTAGCCGCCGGGCTGAGTGCAGCCCAGCGTTTGATTTCTGATGGGGCCAATATCCTTGATATTGGGGGCGAATCTACCCGTCCTGGTGCGAAGTTTGTACCCGAAGCAGAGGAAATTACGCGCACTGCGCCAGTGATTTCTGCCATTCGGGCGGTATCTTCGGTGCCAATTTCCATCGATACCCGCAAGGCGCAGGTCGCGATGGAGGCCTTGGACGCAGGTGCGCAACTGATCAATGATGTGTCCGGCTTTACCTATGATCCTGCGCTGGCACCTCTGGCGGCGCAGGCGGGGGCTCCGGTCTGCGTGATGCATGCGCAGGGTAGCCCGGAAACTATGCAGGACGATCCAAAATACGCCAATGTCCTGCTGGATGTGTATGACTTCCTGGCGGCGCAGGTGGATCGACTAGAAGCAACCGGCGTTTTGCGCGAACAGATCGTGGTGGATCCGGGCATCGGCTTTGGCAAGACGCAGGCACATAATCTGGCGCTGTTGAAAGGGCTGAGCCTGTTTCACGGGCTTGGCTGTCCAATCCTGCTGGGGGTGTCCCGCAAGAAGTTTATTGGCAGCATTGGTAATGCCCCCGAGGCCGACAAACGCGCGCCCGGCTCTATTGCGCTGGCGCTGGCTGGGGTGGCCGAAGGCGTGCAGTTGCTGCGGGTACACGATGTGGCCGAGACCGTTCAGGCACTGAACCTGTGGCAGGCGGTGCATTAGGCTCGCTTTGTCTTTGGCGTAAACATCCGGGTCAAGGCGCCCCACTGGCTGATGCAAACCCCGGATAGAATAAGCCCCAGCGCCAAGAGCAGGGTCGCGGGCAGCGGTTCTGCCAGAAACAGCGCGCCTAGCAGGACCGACCAGATCGGCACCTGATAGCTGGTGAGGCTCATGAAGGTGGGACCCGCGCCGCGAATGACCAGTATGCGCAGGAAATTGCCTGCCGCAGTGGGCAGCAGACCCAGCAGGGCGATCCAGAACAGTGTTTGGTGATCGGGTAGCGGGGGCGCTCCCTCCAGGATCAGCGCGAGGGGCAGGATCAGCAGCGCGCCAAGGCACAGCAAGACAGCCGCCAGCCCCACGGGATCCACCGGGGGCAGACGGCGCGTCAGGATTGACGAAGTCGCATAGCAGGCGGCTGCCCCCAGACATGCCGCCCGGCCCAGGGGTTCGTGCGCTGCGCCCGTGCTGTCAAACGCCTGGGTCCCGATCAGCAGTGCGACCCCAAGAAAACCAATCAGGAACCCGATAAAGCGGCGCAGCGACATGCGTTCTCCGGGGATGAGAAAATGCGCCAGTGGCAAGACCATCAGACCGGTGCCCGCCATGGCAACGCCGGTAAAGCCAGAGGTGATATATTGCTGGCCCCAGCTGATCAGCAGAAAGGGCAGCACCGTGCTGGTCAGGCCAAGAGTGGCGATGATTGGCCAGTTGGGGGCCCCATGAAACAGGCGAAAACCACGCGCCCCCCAGATGCACCCCATTACCAGCGCAGCACATACAATCCGCCCAGCGGTTAGCCAGACCGGGGTAATGCCCTGCAGCGCCAGCTCGATCACCAGAAAGGTGGATCCCCAAACGAGCCCCAGCGTAGCAATCATCAGCCAATAACGGCCCATATGTTCCGGCATATTCTGGCCCTTTATGGTCGTTGGCGATGGGCGGCCGGGCGGCTGAGCAACAGTCCGGCAAGGATAAGAGCCAGGGCCGCAAACAGCTGCGGCGGCAGGGTTTCATTCAGCAAGAGGGCGCCAAAGAACACCGACCAGACGGGCACTTGATAGTTTACGGTTGCCAGGAAACTGGGCCCGGCACTGCGCGCCACCTGCACCAGCAGCACCTGCGCCAGCGCGGTCGGCACCAGGCCAAGATAGAGCACCGCCAGCAGTGATCGTCCCTCAGGCAGGCTGGGCAGGCCTTCCTGCCACAGGGCGGTGGGGACGATCATCAATGCGCCGCAACTTAGCGCCGCTGCAGAAAGCGACAGCAGGTTCACGCCGGGGCACAGCCGGGTGATGATGGAGCCAATCGCATAGCACAGCGCTGCGCCAAGGCAGGCCAGCCGCGCCAGTGATTCATAGTCACTGCCCGCACTGGCAAAGGCCTTGAACCCGATCAGGGTCAAGACGCCGCCAAAGCCGATAAGGAAGCCCAGGGCGCGGCGCAGGGTCATGCGCTCGCCCGGCACCAGAACATGTGCCAGTGGCAGCACAAATAGCGGCACCACCGCCATGCAGACCCCGGCAAAGCCGCTGGCCACATAGGTCTGCCCCCAACTGAGCAGCGAGAACGGCAGCGCATTGCTGAAAAAACCCATCCCCAAAGCACAGAGCCAGATAAGGCGCCCCTGGCGGCTGGCAAGCGAGGGCAGGCCAATACGCATCACCGAGGTGATGGTCAGCAGGGCGGCCGCGCCCAGGCTGATCCGCCCAGCGGCAATCGTCATCGGCCCCAGCCCCTGCAGGGCAAGGGTCACGGACATAAAGGAGGAACCCCAGATAAGCCCGAGAATAAGCAGCTTGATCCAGTTGATGGTGCCGGCCCCGGTTGGGGCGGGCAGCGTTTGGGCTGGGCTCTGCATGGGGGGCTCCTGATAAAAAATAGCAAGGGCGTCCCAAGAAATGGAACGCCCGGCAGAAAAGTAAGGCCAAAAGGGACTAGACCGGGCGGACTGTTCCGCCAAGCCAGTTTGGCAGCTTAGTTTTTCTCTTTGTCGACCATTTTGCCAGCCGAGATCCAGGGCATCATACCGCGCAGCTTGGCGCCGGTGGCTTCAATGCCGTGTTCGTCATTGGCGCGACGCGAGGCCTTCAGTGTAGGCTGGCCAACGGCATTTTCGAGCATGAAGTCACGCACAAATTTACCCTGCTGGATGTCTTCCAGAACCGCTTTCATGCGGGCTTTGGTTTCGTCGTAGGGCAGGATGCGCGGGCCGGTGACGTACTGGCCATATTCAGCTGTGTTGGAGATCGAGTAATCCATGTTGGCGATGCCGCCTTCATAGATCAAATCAACAATCAGCTTCACTTCGTGTAGGCATTCAAAATAGGCCATTTCGGGCGCATAACCCGCTTCAACCAGAGTTTCAAAGCCGCAGCGGATCAGCTCTACCAGGCCGCCGCACAGAACGGCTTGCTCGCCGAACAGGTCAGTTTCGCATTCTTCGCGGAAGTTGGTCTCGATGATGCCCGAGCGACCGCCACCAATGGCAGAGCAATAAGACAGGCCGATTTCCAGCGCCTTGCCAGTGGCATCCTTGTCGACGGCTACCAGGCAGGGCACGCCGCCGCCTTTGGTATATTCGCCGCGCACGGTGTGGCCGGGACCTTTGGGCGCCATCATGATTACATCAACGCCGTCTTTTGGCTCGATCAGGCCAAAGTGCACGTTCAGACCGTGGGCAAATGCAATGGCAGCACCTGGCTTGATGTTGTCGTGGACGTATTTCTTGTAGGTCTCTGCCTGCAGTTCATCGGGCATGGTGAACATGATCACGTCACACCAGGCTGCGGCTTCTGCGATACCCATGACTTTCAGGCCCTCGCCTTCGGCTTTCTTGGCAGAAGGGGAGCCTTCGCGCAGGGCAACCACGAGGTTCTTGGCACCGGAATCGCGCAGGTTCAGCGCATGGGCGTGGCCCTGGCTGCCGTAGCCCAGGATGGCCACTTTCTTGTCTTTGATCAGGTTAACGTCGCAGTCGCGGTCATAGTATACGCGCATCTCTAAGATCCTCTTGGTTGTCGTTTGCAGGCACCATAGGCAAGGAGGGGGCGAAATGCACGGTGGTTCTGGCTGGAACTTACAGGATTTTTACAGTATTCATTCGTACTAAATTCAGATATTGATCTTTTCATGCTTGATGATCTGGATCGGCGCATATTGCGCCATATGCAAGGCGATGCGGAACAGTCGATTCCGGATCTGGCCGCGACACTGGGAATGACGCCGACGCGGCTGTCGCGCCGTCTCGATAAATTGCGTGAGGCAGGCGTCCTGCTGGGCAGCCGGGTGGTGATTGACTGGCACGCGCTTGGCTACACAGTTGAAGTGTCATTGCGGGTTACTTTGGAAAAGGCCAACCCGCGTGCCTTTGACGAATTTATTGCCAAAGCGCGTGAAATTCCCGAAGTGCTGGAAATTCAAACCTTTCTGGGGCAGGTCGATGTGCGGCTTTCGGTGATTGCCCGTGATATGGCGCATTATCAGCAGATCTATCGCAGCGCCATTCTGACCCTGCCGCATATCTCGGATATTGAGGCCCTGATGCATGTCGCCCGCATCAAAACCAATGAAAGCCTGCCAATATGAGCGATCTTGATGTTATCGATTTTGCTCTGCTCAAGGCGCTGTCGCGCGATGCCAATCAGTCGGCGGGTGCGCTGGGGCGCAAACTGGGGCTGAGCCAGCCTGCCACTTGGCGGCGCATCAAGCGGCTGCAGGATCTGGGCATCATCACTGGCCGGCGGCTGGAACTGGACCGCGAGAAGCTGGGCTTTGGTGTCACGGTCTTTCTTGGCGTCAAACTGGGCACCAAGGGCCGCGTCAGCCTGGAAGATTTTGAACGCGCGGTCTGCGCCATTCCCGAGGTGCAGACAGTGGAACATGTATTGGGGCTTTACGACTATCGCCTGCGGGTCACAGCCCGCGATATTGCCGATTTTGAACGGGTCTTGCGCCGCCGGGTCATGCTGCTGCCGGGGGTCGGTTCTGTGGATGCCAATGTGCTGCTATCCGAAGAACGTCGCCCCGGCCCCTTGGGTTAGGCCTATTCGGTGGCATTGTCTTTTGATTTTGGACAGAGCTATCGCCCCATGCCGGGTTTCGAGCGGGCGCGCAATTCAGTATATCTGCAAGGTAACCGCGCCCGGTATCCAAGGCGGGCGGGCAGTCATGCAAAAACATCGGAGACTATAATGGCGCTTTTGAACACTGTGGACCCGGACGGTCTCGACGAATTCTCGGTGGTCTTCACCGATCGCTCGCTCAATCATATGTCAAAGACCTTTCAGGCGGTGATGCTGGATATCAATGCCATGCTGAAAGAGGTCTACCAGGCCGAGGCAGTGGCGCTGGTACCGGGCGGCGGCACCTACGCAATGGAGGCTGTCGCGCGCCAGTTTGCCAAAGGCCAGGATGTTCTGGTGGTGCGCAACGGCTGGTTTTCCTATCGCTGGAGCCAGATCTTTGAAACCGGCGGTCTGACGGCCTCCTCTACCGTGCTCAAGGCCCGTCGGGCAGGAAATGAAGACCAATCGCCCTTTGCACCTGCCCCCATCGACGAGGTCACCGCGACCATCCGCGCACAAAAACCGGGTATCGTGTTTGCACCACATGTGGAAACTGCCGCTGGCGTCATTCTGCCAGAGGGTTATGTGCAGCAGATGGCTGCCGCCGCGCATGAAGTTGGTGCGCTGATGGTGCTCGACTGCATTGCTTCTGGCTGCGCCTGGGTGGATATGCAGGCCAGCGGTGTCGATGTGCTCATTTCAGCCCCGCAAAAAGGCTGGAGCGCCGCGCCCTCTGCCGGCCTGGTGATGTTCTCGCCACGCGCGCTTGCCCGGCTTGAGGACACGACCTCCGACAGCTTTGCCCTCAACCTCAAACAATGGCGCGCCATCATGCAGGCCTATGAAGACGGTGGCCATGCCTATCACGCAACCATGCCCACCGATGCCCTGCGCGCCTTTCGCGATACCATGCTGGAAACCCGGGACTACGGGTTTGAACGCCTGCAACAGGCCCAGTGGGACTTGGGCAATTCCGTGCGCGCGCTACTGGCCGGCAAGGGCGTCACATCCGTGGCGGCGGATGGGTTTGGCGCGCCGGGCGTTGTGGTTAGCTACACCCGCGACCCAGAGGTGCAAAACGGTAAGAAATTCGCCAGCCTTGGCCTGCAGATCGCCGCGGGCGTACCGCTGCAATGTGATGAACCAGAGGCATTCCGCACCTTTCGGATCGGCCTCTTCGGCCTTGATAAACTCTATGATGTCGAGGCAACGCTGGCGCGCCTGAAACCCGCCCTGGATCAGGTGCTCTAAGGGCCATTTGCAGGCAAAAGGCCTCAGATGTGGGGCCTTGATTTCATCTTGCTGAAAATACCTTCGCCGAAGGCCCCGGCTTTCCCCTTGGGAAAGCCGGTTTCTTATGCTTTCCGCCGCAGGCCTAGGATTTCACTCCAAGCCCCATTTGCATCAGGCTGCGCCGTACAGGTGCCAGCGAATAGAGCGCATTCAGTCCCAGCGCACGCAGATCGCGCAGCGGGCGGGCTTCAATCATTGAACTGCGGTTCAACAGATCAATCCCTTTCACCCGTATCAGAATCTCGCGGTGGCGCGCCCGGTGGTAGGTGGCCAGCATTTCAGCATCCCCCAGCCCCTCTGGGCGGGCTTCAGCCAATTGCAGCAGCAGCCGCAGATCGCCCAGTGACATATTCAGCCCCTGAGCGCCGATTGGCGGCACCACGTGGGCGGCTTCGGCCATCAGGGCCAGACGCTGATTTTCCAACCGGGCTGCATACTGGCTTATGATAGGCCAGATGCTGCGGCGCGAGGCCAGCGTCAGGGGACCGAACAGCCCACAGCTGCGACGGGTCATTTCCGCCTCAAACTCGGTGGGATCCAATGCCTGAAGGGCATCGGCGCGCGCTGCCCGTTCCATCCAAACCACCGCAGAACAGGGCTGATCCTCGTGGTCGGGCAGCGGCACCAGGGTAAAGGGCCCACCCGACCGGTGGATCTCGGTTGACACATTCTCATGCGGGATGGGATGGGTAACAGCAAAGGCCAGTGCCTTTTGTCCATAGCGGGTTGTCTTGACAGGAATGCCCGCTGCCTGCCGCATCGGGGATACGCGGCCATCACAGGCGATCACCAGCCGGGCGCGGATCTGGCTACCATCGGTCAGGGTGACGCGGGCCTCATCGCTGCGGGTAAACAGGGTTTCTGTTCCGGTGCCCGCGCGGAAATCCACATTGGGCAACTGGCTGATCCGCGACAGGATCTCACGGCGCAGCAGCCAATTGGGCAGGTTCCAGCCAAAAGGTTTGTCAGAAATATCAACGGCGTTGAAATCCTTGGTCACCCGCGGTTCCGGGGTGGATCCTCCGGCGTCGACAATACGCATGATCTGTAGCGGCGCGGCGTGATTGGCCAGGCTCTGCCAAAGGCCAATGCGCTCAAGCAATTCCTGTGCGGGTTGCAAAAACGCCGTGGTGCGCAGATCCGCCCCGGCGCCATCGCGGGTGGTTACCGGGGGGGTCGGGTCAACGCAGATCACGTGAAACCCGGCCGCCCCAAAGCCCGCCGCAGCGGTAAGACCGGCAACACCGCCACCGGAAATCAGAATATCACATGTTTCACCCATGGCCCTGCCTCCTGTCGTTCTTGTTCAGATAGGCTGGCAGCTGCAGCAATGACAAGCAGCATCTTCGCCTGGTGCCAGCGGGGCAGGGCCAATTGCGTGCCCCAGGCCCAGTGCCTAGCCCCGAGTGATGGCGATGAGCAGGGTAAAGATCACCGGCACCAAGGCAACGGCGGGCAAATAAAGGCCGGGAATGCCAAACAACAGGACCGAGCAGCCCCAAAGGCACACCAGGCTGATCAGGGCGTAGATGAAGTTTTCTTCCGGGCCATAGGCGACCTCTTTGGCGATCCGTCCCAACAGGGGCAGGGCAAAGAGAATACGTTGCCACAGGGGCAGGCGGTCGGGGAGAGTATAGGCAAGAGCCATGCGCGCGATCCTTATCAGTGTCTCGCAGCTGCATATAGGATGGAAAAGATACCTTTTGGAGATCTGTTTGCCGGTTCCTGACGATCTTGGCTGCGGCAGAATGTCCGCGCCGTGACTGGTCCGGCCGCAGTTACAGAATTTTGGCTAGAAATCCGGTCAGGTCATCGGTCTGGTGGTGGATGTGGCTGCTGTCGTGGTCTTCATCAAGTGGGTTTGGTGCAACATAGACAGTGCGCATGCCCATGGCATGGGGTGCAGAAAGGTTGCGCGGATCATCCTCGAACATGGCGGCACTGGCAGTCTGAATGCCGGCCTTTTCAAACACCATGTCAAAGGCGGCGCGCTCTGGCTTGGGGCGGAACTCGGCGTCTTCGACCCCGTAAATTCCATCAAACAACCCGCTAAGGCCCCGCGCGGCCAGAACGCGTTTTGCATAGGGCGCGCTGCCATTGGTATAGACGATACGCTTGCCGGGCAGCGCGTCAATGCGGGCGGCCAGTGCGGGATCCTGTTCCAGGTGATCCAGCGAGATATCGTGCACGGCATCCAGATAGGGCAGGGGATCCATGTCATGGTCGCGCATCAAGCCCGCAAGCGTGGTGCCGTGATCGCGCCAATAGCTGCTGCGCAGATGATCCGCCTCGGCTTGGTCCACCCCCAGCTGGGCCATCACATAGTTGGTCATCTTGACCTCGATCTGGTCAAACAGCCGGGCCGAGGGGGGGTACAGCGTATTGTCCAGGTCAAAGACCCAGTGGCGCACATGAGAGAAGGATGTCTTGATCATGATACTGGCTTAGGCAGGCCGGGGGCGATTTGCAATCGGGTTTTCTGGCAGAGCAGCGGCATTGTGGCAGTCGGCGCTGCCTGGTTTTCTGGATTATCGGCGTGCCAAGGCTTGTAAGCCATGGCACGACCTGTAGGAATATACCGCGACTGTCAAAGTGGGAAAGCCGATGAACCAGAGCCGCAGCAACCAGAACGATGCCTATTCCCTTATCCTGGAAGCGATCGACGTGGGCGTCTACAAGCCGGGCGACCGTCTGGTGGAAAGCGATCTTGCCGAGAAATTTGGCGTCTCGCGCACCCCAATCCGCGAGGCCCTGCAGCGGCTTGAAACCCAGTCGCTGCTGGAGCGGGACGGGCGTTCACTGATTGTCGCCTCGCTGGATCACAATCAGATGGCTGAACTTTATATGGTTCGGCGCGAACTGGAAGGCCTTGCCGCCAGTCTGGCGGCGCGCCACGCCACCGAAGAAGAGGTGCGGGTGCTGCAGGATATGGTCGATGCGGATGACGCGCTGGTTGATATGCCCTCTGATCTGGCCAAGGCGAACCGACGGTTTCACGAACAGATCCACCTGGCCTCGCATAACCGGTATCTGGTGCAGCAGCTGAACCTGGTGCATCGTTCCATGGCGCTGATGGCGACCACTTCGCTGGCAGCAGAGGGGCGTGGCGAAATTGCCCAGGCTGAACACAAGCGCATTGTCGCCGCCATCCAGGCACGGGATGAAGAGGCGGCAGGGCAGGCGTTGAAGGATCACATCTCTGTCGCCTTTATGACCCGGCTGAAGCAGGATGCCGGCGAACGTGGCAAGGGCCGCTAGCGGGTATCGCGCCGGATTCAGGCGCTATTTCACGGATAGGCGGCATAGAGTTTGCAGTGTCTTGTCAGACCTGTTCGGTATTGTCCCTGCGTTTTTTGGCGCTGGCAGTCTTTGCGGTCTGCGACCGCCCTTCTTTTGCCTGCGCGGACTGGGGCTGCGCGGACTGGGGCTGCGCGGATTGGGACTGTGCCGTCTGAGCTTCGCCAGGCTGCGCCGCAGCACGATCGGGCTGGACTGTCTGTTGTGGCTGGGGCGGCGGTTCTGGTCCAGTGAAAGCCGGATTGTCGGAGGGGCCAAGATGGTGCTGCGCATCAGTGTCGGGGGGGTGAACCCCATGGCTGGTCTTGTCCCAGAAGTAGGGATCATACAGCAGCTCATACAGGGCTTTGTATACGGCAATGGGCCCCATCAGATAATAGAACGGCAGCATCGGCACCCAGAGCGCCAGGCCAGGACGGCCTGAGGCAAAGGCCCCGAATGCGGCGATGATCATGCCGCAAAGTTCAAAAAAGACCAGCCAGGAAACCCCAAGATAGAGCAGATGTTCAGGCAGAATTTCGGCGCTGGGATGTGGCAGGCCAAAGACGATCAGCCAATATGTCCACAAAAAGGGGGACAGCAGAAACTGGCCGACCGTGCCGAGGAAAAATGCCTGAAAGCCTAAGAAGCCGACCCAGCCGAGTTCACGGGCCAGTCGAACGGGCTGGCGCATATGGACCAGATAGGTGGCCATAAACCCCTTTAGCCAGCGTGAGCGTTGGCGGATCCAGGCGGGATGGTGGCAGGCGGCTTCTTCATAGGTGGTAGTGGGCAGCATCTGGGTGCGATGGCCGGCGCGAAACAGGCGTACCCCGAGATCGGCATCCTCGGTCACATTATGGGCGTCCCAGCCGCCCAGATCATCCAACACAGCGCGCCGTATGAACATGGTTGTCCCACCCAGTGGTACCACCAGTTTAAGCCGCGCAATCCCCTGCAGCACGATGCGGAACCAGCCGGCATATTCCAGGGTGAAACAGCGTGATATCCAGTTTGCACGAGGGTTGTAATAATCCAGAACACCCTGAAAACAGGCCACTTCGGGCGGTGCCTGGGCAAAGGCGGCGGCGACCCGGTGTAATTGATCGGGTTGCGGTGCATCTTCGGCATCCCAAACCCCGACGATATCGCCGCGACAGAAATTCAAAGCATAGTTCATCGCGCGTGGCTTGGTGCGCAAGCTGCCCCAGGTTGGCACTTCGATCGCCTGCATCCAACTTGGCAGATTGGCCTTGGAAATGGCTTTCTGGGTGACGGTATCACCTTCCTCCAGCACCAGTATTATATCCATTAGCGCTGTGGGATATTGCAGTCGTCCCAACCGTTTGAGCAGCGCAGAACTGATCGCGGCCTCCTTGTAGAGGGGCACCAGCACGGAAATCTTGGGCAAAGCCTCCGCAGCGGGGGGCGGGCTGGCGACCAGCTGTTGTGGCTGTGCACCGCTGGCAAGTGGCGCTTGGTGTGCCGTTGCCTGTGTCAACAGATGGGCTGCCAGCCCCGTCAGTTTCAGCGCCGTATAAAGCATCAGCAGGATCAGCGCCGCGCCGCAACAGACAGCAAAGACCTCTAGCGGGAAAACGATAGACAGCGAAACGAACGAACTGACCGGCAGCAATTGTTTCAGCCGCTTTGAGTGTAAGAACAGGGTTCGGGTACTGAGCTCAGGCGCGATGCTGATGTTGGCCTGCCGCGCCATGGCGGTTTTGAAATGCTGTTGCAGCAGTGGCAGGATCTGGGGTTCGGGGGCCAGGACCGGGATAAAGGGGCCAAAGCGGTCTGTCAGAACTTGCCTCTGGCTTTCCGCGGCCTCGGCACTGCCAAATGCGATGGCAACGGTATCGCCAAGTTGGACCCAGGGAATTGCGCAGTTGCGCAGCCAGAAACTGGCAGGCATCCGGTTCAAGAGCGGGATGCTGGGCTTGTGTTTGCTCAGGTCTATGATGCGCAGGGCAAGGGCCTCGGCGCGGTAAACGCCATCGACCGCCGGTGGCGCGGATGGCAGCGTTTGCTCCCCAAGGTCTGCCGGTTCCAATGCCGCCGCCTGTTCGGACAGTGCAGCAAGGGACGGGGCTGTGCCGGGCAGCGCAGGGAGGTGTCTGTCAGTGGGCGTCGGCGGATGTCGCAGTGGTGGGGGCGGGTAGCCCTCTATTTCGACTTCTCCCGCTGGTCTTTGCGTCCTGTGTTTTTCCGACAGTTGGTACCGGGGCGCGGTATTGGAAACGGGTGTCGTTGCTCCTGCTCTGGTTGCCCAGGCAGGGCGGCGAAGACGTCTAGATCCGGGAGGCTGCGAACTGGGCATGCAATCACTCAACACCAAACAAACTCAGATCCTTGATGCATCCGAGATTGTTTAGCGTGACCTAGGCTAGGGGGTAGCTCAACAACCCTAGCGTGATTTTACCAAGAATTTACCCAGGCTTTACGAGGCTTTTCTGGTCGCCATGGCTTCGGCAAAACGTTCAAACAAATAGAAGCTGTCTTGCGGTCCAGGGCTTGCCTCTGGGTGATGCTGGACGGAAAAGACCGGGCGCCCGGTCATGCGAATCCCGCAGTTCGACCCATCAAATAGCGAGACATGGGTTTCTTCCACGCCTTTGGGAAGGCTTTGGGAATCGACGGCAAAGCCATGGTTCATCGAGGTGATCTCAACCTTGCCAGTGGCGTTTTCCTTGACCGGGTGGTTGGCACCGTGGTGGCCGTGGTTCATCTTGACGGTCCGGCCGCCAAGCGCCAGCGCGAGCATCTGATGGCCAAGGCAGATGCCAAAGACAGGCAGGGTGGTGTCCTGCAGCAGGCTTTCGATCATCGGTACCGCATATTCGCCAGTGGCAGCGGGATCGCCGGGGCCGTTGGACAGGAACACCCCATCGGGGTTATGTGCCAGCACCTCTTCGGCGGTGGCTGTTGCTGGCAGGACGGTTACGTCACAGCCAGCCGAAGCCAGGCAGCGCAGAATATTGCGCTTGGCGCCATAGTCGAGCGCAACGACCTTATGCACGGGGGCTTCCTGACGGCTATAGCCCTCGGGCCAGGCCCAACGCATTTCATCCCAGCGATAGCTTTGGGCGCAGGTCACCTCTTTTGCCAGATCCATGCCTTCCAGCCCCGCCCAGGCGCGGGCTTCGGCAATCAGGGCCTCGACGTCAAAATTCCCGTCAGGATCATGCGCCAGGGCCACATGGGGGGCGCCTAGCTGGCGAATGGCGCGGGTCAGGCGGCGGGTGTCGATACCGCCAATGGCGATCCGTCCGGTACGGCTGAGCCAGGCTGCCAGTTCTTCGGTGGCGCGCCAGTTGGAGGATTGTGTCGGATCCCATTTGACCACCATGCCGGCTGCCACGGGATCTGTTGTTTCGTCATCTTCTGGGGTGATGCCGGTATTGCCGATATGCGGAAAGGTGAAGGTCACGACCTGCCCGGCATAAGACGGATCGGTCATGATCTCTTGGTAGCCGGTCATAGCTGTGTTGAAACACAGTTCGGCCACGCATCGACCGGTGGCGCCAAACCCGGCTCCGTAAAAGACGGTGCCATCGGCAAGCGCCAGGCATGCGGTTGGCTTGGACGGTGCGGAATCGGCCATGACGAGACTCTCCTGAGGGTTAAATTCATCGGCTTTTAGGGGGCGGCGGGCGTGGGGTCAAGCCTGCCTGACATGCTTGGGCGCTTGCAAATGCACCGCCCGGAAAATGAACTATCGTGCGTCGCATTGGGCTATCGCTTGCCCTCAGGTCGGTTGCAACAGGCTGGTGCTTGAAATGCGCCCGGGGATTGGCTAGAGGTGCCAATTCCGCTTTCCTGAGGATGGATAAAACGTATGGATATGCGCAACCTGGTCAATCAGGCTCTGAAAAAGGCAATGAAAGACAAGGACGCCCAGCGGCTAAGCACGCTGCGCCTGATCAACGCTGCGATCAAGGATAAAGAGATCTCGACCCGTGCAGATGACGGCGAGACTGCCATCGGCGACGATGACGTTCTGGCGATTCTGGGCAAAATGACGAAACAGCGCAATGAAAGTGCCCGCGCCTATGAAGAGGGTGGCCGCCTGGATCTGGCGGAGCGGGAACTGGAAGAAATTGCAATCATCGAAGAATTCCTACCCAAGCAGCTGAACGACGCAGAAATCCGCGCTGCCGTAAAGGCCGCCGTGTGCGACACTGGTGCCGCATCAATACGCGATATGGGCAAAGTGATGGCGACCCTGAAGGGCAAATTCACCGGCCAGATGGATTTCGGCAAGGTCGGCCCCATGGTCAAGGACGAGCTGTGTAAAGACGGCGGCTGTTAGCAGGCGGCAGATCGCGTGTGCATGGGTGACATTGGCTGTCACCGCTGCAGCAAAGTTTGTTGACTTTTGCGGTGATGATTGGCGCGGTCTGAGTATTCATAGAAGGATACTCTTGATGGACCGCATCGTAATGATCGTTGTCTCTATCCTGTTGGGTAGGACTATTGGCTATATCGCCAAGACGCCTACGAGGATCCGATCCTCTGGGGAGGCTGCGGCATGACAGCCGTCATTATTGGTCGGATGCAAATCCATAGTCGGGATTGGATGGGCGAGTACTTCGCAAAAATTCCCAAGGTGGTGGAAGAGCATCGGGGGCAATTTCTGGTACGTGGCGGCGATCCCGAAACCATGGAAGGCAGTGATCCGCCGCCGGATGCTGCGTTCATCATTGCGTTGCCGGAGCGGGCTCATGCCAAGCGTTTCTGGAGTTCTGATGCTTTTCAAGCGCTTGCGCTATTGCGCCAGCCGGGTTCTACGTTGAATGCGATCTTGGTCGATAAGCTTTCGCAATGAATTGGCGGCTATGTCACGGACAACCGTCTTCTGCTTGCAGTTTCGCTGTCAAAAAACGCCTACAAGCTCGTCATAGAGCGCCTTGCGCTCATCCTCAGACAAGAACGCGCCTATTTCCACTTCGCGGTGGCCACCGCGCAGCGTGACATAGTTGGGCACGGGGCCATCCGTGGGGTGTAGTTCCACCGTTACCCAATAGCGGTTGCAGTGCCAGCTTTGCTGGGTGCCATCCGAATTGCGCCGCGCCAGCCGGGCCTCGGCGGTGTCTATTGTCAGGACTTCGATAACCTGCGCATCGCGCCGGTTGCGGTCCAGTGCATATTTCAGGCCAAACAGCGCCAGCAGCAAAAACGGCAGCAGCCCCCAAAAGACTGCGGACCCGGCAAAGACCAGCAGTGGCAGGGCGATCAGCAGCGCGGTCATTCCAATGAAGCGTACGTAGCCTTTTGGCGGCAGCGATTGATGCGGCCACAGATGCATTTCGCAGGGAGACTTGGGGTCTGGTGCGGAGGGTGGGGTGATCCAGGAATAGGGCATGGGTGGTCTTTGGCAATGGGCGGCGGTGGGGGAGCTTTGGGTATTTAGATATGTTGGAGACAGCTTTTCAAGCGGTCAAATCGGCACGCGTTCCCGGAAATGAAAAAGGCCCCGAAGCTGCTGCTGCGGGGCCTTTTGTTTAGCGAACACTAAACCTTAGTGAGAGTGGGATTTGTCCCAGTCTTCCTGCTTTGGCAGGATCTCGAAGGTGTGCTCTGGTGGGGGGCAGGGCAGGGTCCATTCGAGAGTGTCGGCGTATTCATTCCAGTAGTTGTTCTGGGTGATACGTGCGCCGCGCAGCAGCGAGTAGATCATCACACCAAAGAACAGAATGAAGGATGCAAAGGACAGGAAGGCGCCATAGGACGAGATCTTGTTCCAGTAGGCAAAGCCTTCGGGATAGTCGATGTAACGACGTGGCATGCCCTGACGACCCAGGAAGTGCTGGGGGAAGAAGGTCAGGTTGGCGCCGATGAAGAACATCCAGAAGTGAATCTGTGCGCCCAGCTCGTTGTACTGACGGCCAGTCATCTTGCCAAAGTAGAAGTAGATACCCGAGAAGATCGCGAAAACAGCACCCAAGCTCATGACGTAGTGGAAGTGTGCAACCACGTAGTATGTGTCATGATAGGCACGGTCCACAGCGGCCTGGCTCAGCACCACCCCGGTGACACCACCAACGGTGAACAGGAAGAGGAAGCCGAAGGCAAACATCATTGGTGCTTTGAACGAGATGGAACCGCCCCACATGGTGGCAATCCAGGAAAACACCTTAACGCCGGTGGGAACCGCGATCACCATGGTGGCCAGCATGAAATAGGCCTGTTGGTTCAGCGACATGCCAACGGTGTACATGTGGTGCGCCCAGACAACAAAGCCCAGAACGCCAATGGCGATGATCGCCCAGACCATGGGCAGATAGCCAAAGACGGGCTTGCGCGCGAAGGTGGCGATCACGTGGCTGATAATACCAAAGCCTGGCAGGATCACGATGTAGACTTCGGGATGCCCAAAGAACCACAGAATGTGCTGGTACAGGATCGGATCGCCGCCGCCGGCCGGATCAAAGAAGGTGAAGCCAAAGTTGCGGTCCATCAGCAGCATGGTGATTGCGCCAGCCAGAACAGGCAGGGACAGCAGGATCAGCCAAGAGGTGACAAAGATCGACCAGCTGAACAGTGGCACCTTGAACAGGGTCATGCCGGGGGCACGCATGTTCAGGAAGGTGGTGATCATGTTGATCGCGCCCAGGATCGAAGAGGCGCCAGATACGTGCACCGCAAAGATCGCCAGATCCATCGAATAGCCGCCTTCATTGACGGACAGAGGTGGGTACAGAACCCAGCCCACACCAGACCCCAGCTGATCGTTGCCGCCAGGCGACAGAACAGAGGCAACCGCCAGCGAAGTACCGGCGACATAGAGCCAGAAGCTGAGGTTGTTCATCCGGGGGAAGGCCATGTCAGGCGCGCCGATCTGCAGTGGCATGAAGTAGTTGCCAAAGCCGCCGAACAGCGCTGGGATCACCACAAAGAACATCATCAAGATGCCGTGGGCGGTGATCAACACGTTCCAAAGGTGACCGTTCGGGGTACATTCGCTGGAAGCGTCCGCAACAAAACGGGCACCTTCTGCACACATGTACTGAACGCCGGGATCCATCAGTTCCAACCGCATATAAACGGTGAACCCGACAGAGATGAAACCAACAATCGCCGAAACGATCAGGTAGAGAATGCCGATATCCTTATGGTTCGTGCTCATGAACCAGCGGGTGAAAAAACCGCGCTCGTCTTCGTGGCCGTGACCATGAATGGCTGCGTCTGCCATTAGGTGCCTCC
Source organism: Pseudophaeobacter sp. (assembly GCF_048267565.1). Lineage (NCBI taxonomy): Bacteria > Pseudomonadati > Pseudomonadota > Alphaproteobacteria > Rhodobacterales > Roseobacteraceae > Pseudophaeobacter > Pseudophaeobacter sp. The sequence continues at coordinate 182,367 of NZ_JBLWXG010000007.1, forward strand.
TGTTGCATAACTTTCGGCCCCAGGAAACACTCCGGGTGGCCATAGACTCATATGCGGTTTTAGTGTGCCGTGTTGTGGCCTTCAATGGCGGAGTTTGATCTGGATCAAGAATAATTGTCGCGGGGACTTGTTTTTTTCAGCCTTTTAGCCAAATTCTGTGGCCCCATCCCAGATTGGTCGCGCTCAGGGCGTTTGGGGCAGGTTACCCAGGACATGGGGCGCGGCGCTGACCGGGCGGCGCAAGACTTGACCCGCAGGCGCAAACCCGCAAAACCATGGCATGACCTAGCAATCAAGGAGCGCCCGTGATGACGGCCTATGACCCAGACAACATCTTTGCCAAGCTCTTGCGCGGGGAGATACCGGCAGAACGTGTTTATGAAGACGACGAAACACTGGCCTTCATGGATATCATGCCGCGGGCCGATGGGCATCTGCTGGTGATCCCCAAGACCCCCTGCCGCAATGTGCTGGATGCCAGTCCGGAACAGCTGGCGGCGGTGATGGCGACGGTGCAAAAGCTGAGCCAGGCCGTCATGCGCGCTTTTTCAGCCGACGGGGTGACGTTGCAGCAGTTCAACGAAGCGGCGGGCGGGCAGGAGGTCTTCCATCTTCATTTCCACATTCTGCCACGCCACGAAGGCGACAGGCTGCGCCCGCCCGGAAAGATGGCCGAGCGTGAAGTGATCGCCGCCCATGCCGCCCAAATCCGCGCCGCCTTGGCCGATGCATAGCAGCGGCGCGTAAATTCCTCGGCAGGCGCGGTCAGATCCCTGATGGCGCTTGCCCGAGTTCAGGCAATTTGTTCAGGCGATTTCCGCGGCAAAAACATCGAGAAAGCTGCGCTTCAGCGCCACATCAACATCTTCCAGGGTGACCGGCAGCCCAAGATCCACCAGGCTGGTGACGCCGTGTTCCTGGATGCCGCAGGGCACGATGCCGCCAAAATGCGCCAGATCGGGTTCGACATTGATCGAAATCCCGTGAAAGCTCACCCATTTGCGCAGGCGGATGCCGATGGCGGCGATCTTGTCCTCGCTCAGGCTGCCATCCGCCTGCCGTGGCTTGTCGGGGCGTTCCACCCAGACGCCAACACGCCCTTCGCGGATATGACCGGTGAGGCTGAATTCAGCCAGTGCCCCGATCACCCAGGTCTCTAGCTCCTGCACAAAACGGCGCACGTCATGGCCGCGTTTGGCAACGTTCAACATGACATAGACCACCCGTTGGCCCGGTCCGTGATAGGTGTATTGACCGCCGCGTTTGGAGGCATAGACCGGAAAACGATCGGGATCGGTCAGATCCTCGATCTTTGCCGAGGTGCCGGCGGTATAAAGCGGCGGATGTTCCAGCAGCCAGATGCATTCGTCGGCCGCGCCTGCAGCGATCTTTGCGGCCCGGTCTTCCATGAAGGAAATAGCCGTCTCATAGTCGACCAGACTGTCGGAGGTGATCCATTCAACCATAAAATGCTGTCCTATTTGGTTACGATCGGGAAACCCTGACCTCAGATTGCTGGCGAAATAACTAGGTTCACAAGGGCAAACCGGGTATTCTGATTCCATTCATGAGATCTATAAGGGGTGAGTGGCATGTTATCAAAGTCACTGAAGACGGCGTTGGCCGCATCAATTGTTTTTACATCCGGCGCAGGTTCTGTATCTGCTGACAACCTGGGCGCGGCCCTTGTGGGGGGGCTGATTGGCGGTGCCATTGTAAATGAGGTCCAGCGCAACAACCGCAACAATCGCACCACGCGGCGCAGCACGTCGAGCACCTATTCCGCGGCGCGGGAGCAAAACCGTGAAACCCAGACCTCGCTCAACTATTTTGGCTTTCCTGCGGGCACGCCCGATGGGGTCATGGGGCGCAAGTCGCGCACCGCAGTTGGGCAGTATCAGGCCTTTATGGGCTTTCCCACAACCGGCAAACTGTCTCCTTATGAGCGCGATTTCCTAGTCTCGTCCTATAGTCGCGCGCAGATTGGCGGGCCACAGGTCATCAAGGCGATGCAGGGCAATCAAGGCGTGCGCGGTCTGCTGCATGTCTGGCGCGACGAGGCCGCAGGGGTGCGCAGCGCCGGGCTGAGCTATAGCGGATCGGGATACGGCGGCATGCCCATCGAGGTGAGCCAGGCGGTGGATGAGATCGCCGCGAGTGCCGAACCCAGTGCCGAACAGCTGTTGCAGCGCTCTGGCTTCATGCATCTGGCCGATCTGAACGGCGATGGCAAAAACGACTACATGATTGATACCTCTGTCTCGGGCAGTTCCTTTTGGTGTGGGGCAACGCACTGTTCAGTCATGGTCTTTGCTTCGACGCCTCAGGGCTATCAGCGCAATGACTTCATGGCACGTGGTGTCACCACGGCGAGTTTCTCTTGTCATCAGGGCGTCTGCCGGATGAACGAAGATACCCAGATGGCCAGCGCTGCCGCCCCGGCGGCCCCAGCGCCAGGTGGCACCGTGATGGCCGCGGCCCCCGCACCGGTTGCGGTTGCGACCGCCCCCGCGCCAGCTCCGGCGCAGCCGCTTGCGGGCATCCAGCTCTTTGCCGCCCCGGCGGCGCCCGCCGCGACCCTGTCGCTGGCCAGCCATTGCAGCAAGCTCAGCCTGCTCACCGGGTCTAATGGCGGCTACATGACGGCGGCGACCATGACAGACCCCGAAGTGGCCCTGGGAGAGCAGTTCTGCCTGGCCCGGTCTTATGCAATCAATACCGGTGAAGGCATGGTCGCCAAGCTGGGCGGGGTCACCCAGGCGCAGGTCGATAGCCAATGTGATGCCTTTGGGCCTGCGGTGCAGCCCTTCCTGGCCAAGCTTGGCACGTCTTCGAGCCAGGCTCTGGTTGGTGAGGTGCAGAAGTTCGTGCTGCAATCCAACATGTCGATTGAGCAGTTGGCCAATACTGCCGGGATCTGCATGTTCTCTGGCTATCGCCGCGACAATATGGAGGTCGCGCTTGGGGCGGCCCTGATCATGGTTGGCATCGGTCAGCGCCCCTATGCAGAACTGCTAGGCCATCATTTGTCGCAGGGGTTTGGGGTGGCGAAATCCACAGCCCAGGCGCAGGATTGGTACGGGCTGGCGCTCACCGCGCTTGAGGCGGGTGCCGAGCCGGTGTTTGCTCCGGGTCAGCCTGAACGCTCCGGATTGATCAAGGCGGCCTCTGCTGGCCTGAGCGGCGGCGCTATGGTGAAGCCAGTCCCCGCAGCAGCAAGCAGTTCGGCATTGCCAACCTTTTCTTCCGACTGAGGTTCTCGGAAGATCTGATACGATAAATCAACGGTCGGCTGTCTTGTCCGGCCGTTGATTTTTCTTTTCGCCAAAACTTGCACAAAGGTTGAATTAGCCTCTTCACATCTGGGTGCTGCTCGTCTAATACGCCCTCACCAAGCCTAGACAGTGCGGTCGTGGCGGAATTGGTAGACGCGCAGCGTTGAGGTCGCTGTGGGGTAACACCCGTGGAAGTTCGAGTCTTCTCGACCGCACCAACATCTAAACCGATATGAACGGTTTTGAACGTTTTTCCTTACAAAATAAGAGCTTTGTAGATTTGGCGGCATTGGTTGGCTGGCCATGATGTGCAGGAATGTGTATTCGTTTACGCATATTTTCCGCACGGTGCGTAATTCATGGCGTCTATTCGTAAGCTAAAATCAGGATACCGGGCCGAGGTTGCCCGCAATGGTATCCGAAAGTCAAAGGTATTTCTGACAAAGCAAGAGGCCAAAGATTGGGCTGCTCGGGCGGAATATGAGATACTGCACGGCGATAAGATCGCTGCCAAGCTGACATTGGGTGAGGTGTTCAACCGCTATGCGCGCGAGGTGTCGCCATCGAAACGCGGTCACAGGTGGGAAGTCATCAGGCTGGAGAAGTTTGGGCGAGACCCTATTGCCAAAATTCGCCTGGAGGAACTGTCTGCGAAGGATTTTGCCAAGTGGCGAGACCTGCGGCTGCAGGAGGTCGCCCCGGCCAGCGTCATTCGGGAAATGCAGCTCATGTCCTCGGTTCTGACTGTCGCGCGGCGCGATTGGGAGCTGATTTCAATAAACCCCATCAGCGATGTCCGTAAGCCCTCCAAGCCTCAGCCGCGTGATCGATTGCCGACCTCTGCGGAGATTGAGGCAATGCAAATTAGTGCGGGGGAGGATTTGAGCAAAGCCACGGCGCGGGCCTTTCATGCGTTTAAGTTCGCAATGGAAAGCGCCATGCGTGCTGGCGAGATTGCGGGGCTGGAATGGGATCGGGTGGACCTGGAGCGGCGGGTGGCTCTTTTGGTGCATACCAAGAACGGCAGGCCTCGCGAGGTGCCGTTGTCGACCAGGGCTGTTGAGCTGCTAAGGGCGTTGCCGGATCTTGATCCGGTGTTTGGCCTTTCATCGCGTCAATTAGATGTCTTGTTTCGAAAGCTGAGGGATCGGGCGGCGGTCTCGGGCTTGACGTTTCATGATTCCCGTCATGCCGCCATTACTGCACTGTCAACCAAGCTAGATGTGCTAGCGCTTGCCCGAATGGTGGGGCACACGGATTTGCGGCAGTTGCGGGTCTATTACAATGAAAGCGCCGAAGAGCTGGCCAAGCGCCTGGATTAGGTGCCAAAAGTTTTGTCACCTATGTCGGCTGTGCGCAGGAAGCAGACTTAGCGAAGCAGTGTTATCAGTCTTACAGAAGACGCTCACTCAGTCGGCCCACGTCACGTTGCAGCTTCTCCTGATGCGCCGTTGGCGGCCATGAAACCCATGAAATCAGAGGAGCGTGGAATTTGCGCTTTGTTGTTGCCTGGGCGTAGAAGGTGTGAGACGCACGGTAGTTGTGGAACTGAAAGCACAACCTTAGTATCTCCGAGCAAAGGTTAGCCTGCAACTTATCCAGATCTTGTTCTTGGGAAGGTCAATACATTGAGCGATTTTAGTAAATTTGATCCACTGCAAGTTGCTGTTGAAGAGGTCGATGAGGGTCGGCAGCTTTTGCGAACCAAAAGATCGATCCACGCGATTCTTCATTCCTATGTCAGTTGGTATGATCCCTTTGCCGAGCTAGTTCAGAATGCTCTGGATTCCGTGGATAATAGAGCGCGGAGCGGAGAAAAATTCACAAAAAGAGTCTCGATTGTCGTAGATCAACAATCAAATCAGATCGCTGTTTCTGACAATGGAGTCGGCTTGGATGAAATGGCCTTCAAACGTTTCTTGGCTCCTAATGAATCTTTCAAGGATGGGGGCGAGCGAGGCAGTAAAGGTGTAGGTGCAACCTTCCTCGCTTATGGGTACAATTACATTCGGATCCACAGTAAGACCAAACATTTTTCGGCAAGCGGAGAAATGGAAAACGCGAGGCGTTGGCTCCACTCGACCAGCACAGCCTCAAACCCACAAGTTTTCCCATGCACTCAATCATCAATTGATCCATTTTTTGAGAGCTTTGACAGTGGCGTTTCAATTAACATTCGGTTTGACAAAGATACCAAACCCTCAAACCTTAGCTGGCCGCAAATAAAAAGTGCAGCAGCCTGGCTGAAGGTCCTCAAAGTCAAAACGGCACTGGGGGCGATTGATAGTGACCCAGAAGTCGAAATATCGCTTAGGCTAATTACGTTTGAAGGAAAAGTAGACGTTGTTGAAGAGGTTGGGACCGGATATCTGGCGCCGCACAAACTGATGAAGCGCGTGTTGTCATATGGCGACATCATTGAGCAAGTTGAAAAACTTGCGAAGTCCAAAGGAGCCGGTGTCACGCTTCCCGCGAAGTTAAAGAACCTGGAAGCCGTATTCGTCGATTGGGATAGGGATGCCATTTTGGAGAACCTACCCAAGTTGGATCCCGACCAGAAAGACTTCATCAGGCAACATAATGCGAGAATTATTGCGTCATATATGTATGGAGCGGGCGTCTGGGATAAGCTGGCCAAAGAAATAGGGTACAGGCGGAACGCCGGAGTTCTCGGGCCAGGTATTCAGATGGCAACAGACAACATGCCCCAAGGTGAATTGATCCAAATTCCTTTGACCCGCTACACAGGTCGGCAAAATCAAGCTCACGTTCTTGTTCACTTCACGGAATGTGTCGTCGACTACGGCCGGAAAGGATTCGACAAAGATTTTGTCGACATTGCCAAAGTGTTGGCTACAAGCGTTGTCCAAGACACTTTCTCTAAGGTGCGCGACTGCCTCCGAACAGAAGATGTGAAAGCGAAATCTCTTTTACTTGGTGACAAAGTCGCAAATTGGAAGAAGGGGCTTGAGCAAAGGGAAAACGAAGCGCCACTCATTCTCCAGAATGAGAACTTCTTCCTGCCGATAAACGAGATTTCTGTAACTTCTGAACCTTCACGAGAACAGGACGTGATAGCGTTGTTCAATCAGCTCGTCGCTGGAGGTGTGATACGCGGCATAAAGATCGTCGGAACGCATGAGATGATGACTTATGACGGCGCCTACCGTATTCGAGTTGGCCCCAACTACGATGACCACACCTACGATGAAGAAACGAACCCTCTGGGGGTGCATGCAACCAGTTTAGACGAATTTAGAGAAGTCAAACCAGAAGGCTTCGTTTCAACAGAATTAAAAGTGTTAGAGTACAAATACTCTATCAATGGCCTAATAACCGACATGACTACTGGAGATAAGAAGGCTGCCGACATTGACCTGCTCGTCGCTTGGGAAGCAGGTACAGAGTATACCAAGTATTTTGAGCTTAGATCGTATCTATTGGAAGATGGTAGGGAAAACCGGGAATACCACGGTGTAACTCACGGCCTTTTTGATGAGCATGGGCACCACGTTATGGATGCTATTCTTCTGAAGGATTTGATCTCCTACCTGAACGATCCTATTGAAGAGGCGAAACACCAGTCGGAGTATGAAGAAGTTTAACTCGGGTGCTGGTGTAATACGAGCAACCAGAAGTGCTTTCCTCGACGAAAACAGAAATCATCAACATCAGTTCGCATTCGGAATGAAGGTTAGCTTACATCCCAAGGTGCAGATAGTGCATGTCCTTGCCGGGCTGTCTGCGTAAAGGTCTCGGTCCATCCCCGCGACCCGGTCGAAGGTCGGGTTTGGGCTGACAGCAGTCATCCGCAAACAAGATGGATTTGCGCCGCCCAGGCAGACTGCTGGCAACGATGGCTGTGCCAAGAAAGCAACCTTTGCAAAGTCTGTCTCTTGGCCTGGGATCTCAGCCTGCGACTGCTTCGACGCAGCGTGAAAAGCGGTCATTGATAGAGGGGGGGGGGATATACTCATGAGAACCAGCTATCATGCTGGATTCTTTAAGTAAATTCCCAAACCAAATCACGCAACAGAGCTACCGCCACCTCGTTACTACCCTAACCTTTTCTAGGTTCGTTTACCCCACTATCAAGAGCTGCCCTATACGCCTCATTTCTTGTCAGATGCGCGGGAGACAAAGAAAGCCCATAATTAATTCGAAAGGCAATGGTGCGAAATGCGGGGATATTGTTTGCATCACATAATTTTCGAATTTTTGCAACTCGATCATCGCTCGCGAGGGGGCCAATGATTACCTTTGTCAAACAATACCCCGGAAACACAGAATACCAATTAGAATCGGAAATATCCTCTCTATAGTTTAATAAAGCCCTCCATTCACTCTCCCCCGCCCAGTGTGTTGATTTTTTGAAAAATGAATTATTAATGAATTCTGTGAATGATGTTCCGTTATTTTGGGGTGAGTGTTCATATGTATCAAAATGAAGGGCTAATATGTCTTCCAAATCATACAAGAAGGGGGTTGTCTCGTATTTTACTTTGTTTAGCTTTATATGGTAATGAGACATTACCATACCACCAATCAATGGCCGTTCGAGTTCATCACTTCGTGTGAATTCAAGGCACGCGCCTGAGTGCCCGTTAGCGTAATGATTCCACATGGCAATATTTTGCCAATCCTCCACGAAGCAAGCACAAGCAATCTGACTGCTAAGGGACGCCATCAACCTCTCTATGTATATATTTATTGCTTCCAGTTCTTCGCCGCGATCAACGCGCCTCTTTAATTCAATATACATTTCCCTGTCCACCTCAGAACAGTAACCTCGATTCATGTATTTCTCTATAAGTGGAATGGCGGGGCGTTTGAATATGGGTGCATTGCGGGAACGCAGTCATATGGGTCATTAAATTTCGATGGATCGCTAAATCTAACCATTCCCAACTTTGCAGCCTCCAGTTCCTCTTTGATGTATTCTTCACGTGCAAACCCTCGAAACCTGAACAATTTCTCGGGAAGAGGGGGTAAATTACTCGTTGGCTGCACAATTATTCGCCCTGGTCTCATTGGAGGTCTCATTTTACACTCACCTTTTATTAATATCGATAAATTTACGCCATTCCCAAGGCTTAAATTGACTAAATACGTCCCCCCCCATACTGATACAACCTATAAAAATGTAGTTTTGGCGGGCTTGATGCACAAGTTTCCGATTTCCATCGTCCTGAAAGGGCGACAGTCCCTTACTGCCAGAACTGCCTTCGCAGACCCGGAAAGGACTGAAGAAAGTCCTATGTCTCGACTATGAACTAGGTGCGACGCTCAGCCAATGGCGCAGGGAGATCATGTTGTCTTTGCAACCAGGCCGAAATTGGGCGTGAAGCGTAACAACGTGGGTTCAAGGCCGGTCCCTTTTTGCTCGTCACGCCGGGGGCACCGGCGTTGGATGGTCGGCACCCTGCTGTCGTCCAGTGCCAGCCCGGCCGAGATCCGCTTCCTACGCCTTGGCAGTTGGTTCGCTTTGGGCTGACAGCCGTCATAAGGCGGCGGAGGGTGCTTCTGGCTTTGCTTCGACACCGTTGCTGCAAGTCTGCTTCGAGCCCTTTCTGTCGATTTTTTGTCTTCCAACTAATGACTGCTATCACGGCAGGGGCTACGGTGATTAATCGACCCACCAGCTACCCAGCCAAACTGTGCTGACGGTGGCCTCCCTTTCGCTAGGAGTTGCATGCGATGACGCATCAATCGAACAAAAACGCGATCAGTTCCCTGAAATCAGATGTTTATAAAATCACTCAATGCTTGGATCCTAGTGAGTTCGAACTGGTTTATACCTCGCGCGACCTGCAAGTAATCATCGACCCTAAGCATAAGAACAAGGTTTCTAAGTATCGATGGTATGCGGTTATCGCTGGAGGTGATCATATATATGCGACGGCCAACATTGCCGGAAAACGAGTTTCTCTTCAGCGTTTCGTCAGGTGGCTGGAACAACCAGCGCTTAGTCTTGATGAAATTAAACATATCAGTTTTATGAACAAGGTAACATTCGACTGCAGGGCGTCCAATCTTACTCTGAGTGCAAGTCGGCGAGCGGTTATGCAAAACAGGCGCCCTAAACGCAACACGTCATCGAAGTTCAAAGGCGTCATAAGGGTTGTGCGCCCAAACGGGGGAGTTGTTTGGAAAACACAAATAAAGGGACATCTTGGTTCCATGAGCGTTGGAACTTTTGAGAATGAGAAAGACGCCGCCGTTCATTATGACGCTGCTGCCTATGTTCTGTTTCATGACACTGGTTACTACAACTTCCCAGAAACTACCCCAAACCTTGAAGCACTGGACCATGTGATGATGAAGATCGAAAAGCGCAAACGTCGCATTGCCCGATCAGAACAACCTTGAAAGCTGCCGTGCCCACTAAGGAGTGATCAGTACAGTGTTAGACCTGACAGCAAGTATTGAAATCGATAATTTCACGGTTTTGCGCCTGCAGCAGGGCCTTCGCTGTGCCTTGCATGAATTCCTGCTCCGGGCTGGCCATAGCCATTCATCTGTGGCGGGCATGGAATTGTGAAGGATAGGACCAGCACCTAGCTATCGAGGTTTTTGACCAGACCCTTGTTGCGTTCCAGTTTTCCATCTCTGACCCAGCGGCGGACTGTCGCTTCTGACTTTCCCGCCTTTTGGGCGTATTCTGCGACTGTGATCCACTTAGCCGGCGGACTGATATTGGACGATAGGAGTAGCATCTTGATCTCGGTCAGTTCATCCTGGAGACGTGAAAGGGCGTCAGCGTCTACGGCAATTAGTTGCTGTGTCATTTTGGCCTCCGGTAATTGGCTTAGGTGCGTTCAAGGCGCTGCGCGCCGCAGGTGAGGGCGAAATAGGCTTCTTCTCCCGTCTCATCGTGAACAACGTCGCAGCGGTTTTTGCCGTTGCAGGATTTCACGGTCACGGTGTCGCCTAGCTGTGCAAAGCCTGGTGCGCCCATTCCAGTTATGCGGAGCTTATCGCCTGTTTTTGTCTCTGAGAAATCAATCATGTTGGCCTCCATTTAATAGGTGTGGTTTCAGTTCACTCGGATCGCATAGACTTCGACCGGATCGGGACCGAAATGCGGGTGCGTGATGGTGGTTTTGCGATAGCCAAGCCAGGGGCGCTTGATCCGGCGGCTGGCATCGTCCTTGGGCGGGTAGCCTTTGGTCAGCTCAATATCGAAGTATGACCGGCCCTCTAGGCGCTTTGCCCAGTAGGCGCTTGCTTCCCGGTATTCCTCGACCTTTTCGCCACTCTTGATCTGGTCAAAGTAGAGGCCCTTCATGGGGAGGTGCAGGGTACTCATGCGGCCTGCTCCATACGTGCGGCGTGGCTGCCCCACTGGTCAGCCATCGCGGCGGCGATGCCAGGGAAGAACTTGCTGCGCAGCTTCCAGCGCTCTGCGCCTGGGCTCGCCTTGTGAACAGTGTCCCGGGACGTTGAACCATCGAGGGTGCCGGTAGCTGCCAGAGGCGGCAGGTTGCGCAACCAGAAACAGGTTCTCTTGCGCTCATTGTCGGGGCCGTTTGGGTCTGTCGCAAACTGCCAGGGCTGCACCGTCTGCGCTGGGCGCTGATAGTTCTGGATCCGCTCTTTTGCATGTTTATGCATGACCGGGTTTTCAACTGCGACACAGGGAATGTGAGGCACGTTCCAGACAGCAGAGAATAGCGCGGCGCCATCATCCAGTTCGGACCACATGTCCTGCAGGCTGCGGCCCGTAGGAGCCTTGGACAGCCACCGCACGCCACTATTGCAGAGCCGGGTGCAAGGCGGGTGCATAACGGCCATTAGATCCCAATCCCCCTGCATCACGTCGAGAATGTCGCCCTGAATGTGGC